>JAUZNZ010000013.1 GCA_030706735.1 Bacteroidota bacterium
CCGCCCGGAACAATGCATTTTCTTCTTGCAGCAGTGCATGCCAGCGGGGGCGCGAAGCATGGCCATGCCGACCAGTCGATGTATAGGGGTCGCGCTGCCGGGGCTGCGGGTCGCGCCGATCATCGCGTGATCAATGAATAGACCCTTTGCGCTCAGGAGCGGCTCCATCGTCAGGAAGGCGGTGAGGCAAAGGAATATGAGCGCGATGGTTTTCACGTTTTAAATATACGAATTAATTCGCAGTAATGCAATACGGTGAAGGGCATTCAACCCATGATCTTATTGGCGGTCCTGTTCACCCCGAAATGGAAGACATCGGGTCTCGCATAGTGACCAGCCACATCGAGCGACCATTTACCATGTGCGATCAGGGCCATGTCGAGCTCGGCATAAAGAATACCTTCGGTCTGATGCAAGGGTCCCGCAATAATGTCTCCCTTGGGATTAATGATCACGCTGTCGCCGGGGTTGATCCATTCTTTAGACGCGTCATATTGCCGTTTAAACTCGTACTTATCGGGAATATCGCTGACCTTCATGGGCATGCAGGCGCCCAGCACAAACATACCGCCCTCCTTGGCAATATGCCTTAAGGTTGAGATCCACACTTCCCCGTAGTCCCAGGTCGGCGCAACGTAGACCTGGACGCCCTTTGCGTACATCGCATAGCGGGCAAGGGGCATATAATTTTCCCAACAGATGAGGCCGCCGAGCTTACCGATCTCCGTATTATAGGCCTCGAGGGTACTGCCATCCCCGGGCGCCCAGACCAGCCGTTCGCCCGAAGTGGGTACCAACTTACGGTGCTTGCCTAACAAATTGCCTTTGTCGTCGATATACAGGAGGGTATTGTACAGGCTGGCATTGCTCGCCTCCGCATTTCGTTCATTGATCCCCATGACGACAAATAGTTTTGCCTTCTTCGCGGCAAGGCGCAATTTTTCCACCGAGGCGTCGCCATCGGACAACGAATTTTCGAGCAGCGCCTCGTAGAGGGGGTTACTCAACCCTTTCCTACCAGGCGGGTTCGTCCATACCCATTCGGGATAGCCTGGAATGAACGCTTCGGGGAACAAGATCAGCTTCGCTCCGTTGGAGGCTGCTTCGTTGATCGCCATGATGGCTTTTGCGATGGTGGCCTCCCTGTCGAGGAAGGCGGGGGTAATCTGTGCGATGGAAACAATCATGCCCAAAAGATAGGCAATCTTCGCTCATCGGCAGCGTAACAGCCTGTCCCCTATTCATGGGATGGTCGTGCTTGTTGGGAAACCGGGGGGAGGGATCTATTGCAATGGGATCAATAATACGGGCTGATCATCAGGTAGACGACCACGCCGGTCACGGCCACATAAAACCAGAGGGGCCAGGTGATCCGCGCCAGTTTGCGGTGCTTGTCGAAGCGTTGCTGGAAGGCCCGCTGGAGGGTGAAGAGCACAAAGGGGATGATGACCGCGGAAAGGATAATATGCGAACTGAGGATAACGTAATAAACGTATCGAAGCGCGCCCGCCTGCGCCCTTTCATTGTCGCTGAGGATGCCGTTATGATCCAGGTCGCCATAGCGCACTGAAGGATTGGAAGCATGATAGATCACGTAGGAGATGAGAAAGACCGCGCTTAGTACGACGGCGGTCAGGTTGGCGGCGCGGTGGGCCCTGATCTGGCCATGCCTGATAAAATACAGGCTGGCCAACAGGAGGATGGCCGTGCTGGAATTCAGGAGCGCATGGAAGAGAGGAAGCGAATGGGTGTTGAACCCCGGGTTGATCTTTGCGCCGGGCACCAGGATGATGATGGCGACCGCCACAGGAATGGCAATGGATACGATGATGATGGGCAGGGTGAGGCTATTTTTCGCCGGCGCGGGCTGGCTCGCAGGAATGGGCCGATTCGTGGGTTCCTGCTCGTTCATGAGGGAAGTTTTTTGTCCGGCGACCGCCTGCTGAAATAGATCACCCCGATCAGCGTGCCGATGAGGATGACGAGGATGGGGATCATGAGTGGCCGCAGTTCGGTGAAGACCGATTTTCGATGCTTATCTTTTTCCAGCATGATGAATACGATATCGTCCGCCAGTTTGTTCATGGCCGTGGTGTCGGTTCCATGGTAGTAGCCGCGGACAACATGTTGTTTGTCGAGGAGCGTGACGTAATCGGTATGCACGAAATTGGAATCGACGCTCACGCTGTCCTGGAGGCCGAGCTTCAGCTCGTTGAGGGCGAAATCATAGATGGTCTTCTTCTGCCCGGTGAGTAGCCACCAGACATCGGAGTTTACGCCGTATCGGTCGGCATACCTCTTGAGCACCGAAGGGGAGTCGTGCAGAGGGTCGACGCTGATGGACATAAATCGTACGATGCTCGCATCGATACGTCCGGCGTCATTGCGCTGCTTAAGGCCATCCTGCATCCGCTTGATATTGCGCGTCAGGATAGGACAGATGCTGGCACAGTGGGTAAAGAAGAAATCGATGACGATCACCTTGCCCGAGTCCTGTTCGAGAGAAACCGGTTCGCCAAGTTGGTTGACCAGGGGGATATTCTCCACCCGGTGCCAGACCGTATCGGTCATTTGCTTGCCATCTTTCATCGTCGTGATGACGGAATCCGCGAAGTAACGGGGAGGCATGGCCACTCCATATCTGCTGGCGATCAGGTAAAAAGCCAGGGGGATCAGTACCGCCACGCACAAGGCTAACAGGGCTTTCTTACTCACGGTGATGATGGATTACACTATTCGGCGGTTCCGGGCCGTTTCGCGGCAGGTTCTTCCTTGCCTTCGGCCGGCTTCTGCACTTTGGTCTTGCTCTGCTCCACATGGTAGCGATCGTAATCATTCCGGAGATTCCTGAAGGAATTGCCATCCCAGAGGAAGGCGATCAGGAACCAGATGAAGAGCATGGCCGGAAAGGCCAGGGACATGATCAGGTTCTTGAGCTCATGACGAAGGTGCATGAACTCGGCGATGATATAGAAGGCTTTCGCAAGCGTGAGGATCAGGTAAATGCCATTCAGCACGTATTTGGGAGGGAATTCGGTCTTCAGATGGATCGTGGCGAGGGTCAGCTCGACGAGGGTAATGCCCAGCAGCACCCAGAACGTACGCCAGATCGGCTTGGTATCGAATGAGGGTGTCTGATGGCCGCCTCCGCTATTAACATTTTCCATAATCAGCTATTATTAAAGCAAATAAAAACAAGTGAATACAAATACCCAGACCAGGTCCACGAAGTGCCAGTACAAGCCGGCCTTCTCGATCATCAGGTAATGGCCCCGGCGCGCGAAGTCCCCTCTCAGGTTCTTGATCAGCATGATGATATTGATGATCACCCCCGAGAATACGTGGAACCCGTGGAAACCCGTGATGGTGAAAAAGAAATTTGTGAAGTTGGTGCTGGACTGGGTACCATCCGCATTCAGGAAGGGGTTCCTTCCCCACCAGGCATGTTCGCCGTGGAGGTGGGTCCATTCCCAGGCCTGGCAGCTCAGGAAGGCGAGGCCGCCGATGATCGTGAGGATCATCCATTTGGTCACCGCCTTCTGGTCGCCATTATGTCCGGAGGCGACCGCGAGCACCATGGTCACCGAGCTCATGATCAGGATGAAGGTCATCAGGCTCACGAAGACCAGGGGCAGGTTCATTTCACCCATCAGGGGAAAGGCCTTGAATACCTCGTTCGGGTTCGGCCAGGCATTGCTGGAAAAGCGGATGTGGCCGTAAGAGATCAGGAAGGCGCCAAAAGTAAACGCATCGCTCATCAGGAAGAACCACATCATCAGCTTACCGTACTCCACATTATACGGGCTCTTCCCTCCGCTCCACCATTTTTGTCCCGAGGGTATTACTTGTGCCATGTTGTTACTTTAGTTGGTTTGCAAATTTATTCAACAAAACTCAAATTAATTTATGCTCATAAAGAAAATGAACAGGTACAGCCAGAGCAGATCCACAAAATGCCAGTAGGTGCTCATGAGCTCCACCGGCGTGCTGTCATAGCTGCGGATCCTTGCGCTATATGCCCTGATGAACATGACGATCAGGGCCACCACCCCGGCCAGGACATGCACGGCGTGCAGTCCGGCGATCACATACAGGAACTGTCCCGCCCCGGAGCCATGCAGGGTTATGCCGCTGTTCCAGATCGACCGGAAACCGAGCCATTGCAAGAAAACAAAGAGCAGACCCAGCACGGCCGTGACCGTGATGAGGTTGCGGTATTTCTGCATCTCCCGGTCCCTGAACGCGCGAAGGGACATCTGCACCGTCAGGCTGCTTACCAGGATCACCGCCGACGAATACCAGAACGCGCGGGGGAAGGGAAAGCCTGTCCAGCCCCCCATATTGCGCTTGACGATATACGCGCTGGTCAGACCGGCGAACATCATGATGATACTGCCCAGCGCCACCCATAACGTAAACTTGTGCGGATGTATTTTCTTTCTCTGATCGTTCACCTGACTATTTCGTTCTAGTATCATGTAACACAGTTTGCCTAGGCCGTTTTGTTTGCCAATAAAGCCAGCAGCACCACCGGCAAATAGATATAGCTGCCGAACATCACCCTTCTCGCCGCCTGCACGGTCATTTCCCGGTAGAGGCGCACACATTGCCAGACCATCAATCCATTCGCCACGATCAGCACCGCGAGGCTGATCTGTCCGCTCATCCCGATATAGTAGGGCAATACGCCTACCGGCAGCAGCAACAGAGAATAGATGACGGCCTGTATCGCGGAATACCTGGTCGGTCCTTCAATCGAGGGCAGCAGCCTGAAGCCTGCCTTCTCGTAGTCCTTGTGCGCAATCCAGGCGATGGCCCAGAAATGCGGGAACTGCCAGAAGAACTGCAAGGCGAACAGCACCCATCCACCCACGCTCAGATCGTCATTCCCCGCTGCCCAGCCGATGAGGCAGGGCAGGCTGCCCGGGATCGCGCCCACGAGCACCGAGATCGAGGTAACCTTTTTCAGCGGCGTATAAATGAACGCATAGACGAACAGGCTGAATGCGGACAAGGCTGCGGCCAGAAAATTGAAATGCCACAGGATCAGTACGCCGCCGATGCCCGCAATAACGGCAAAGATCCAGCCCTCCTCGACGCTCATCCTTCCGCTCGCGATCGGGCGGTTGGCGGTCCTTTTCATCATGGCGTCCGTATCGCGTTCCACGATCTGGTTGATCGCATTGGCGCTGCCGGTCACCAGCATCCCTCCGAGAAAGAACAGGATGATGGCCCACCAGTCGAACTGCGTCACCTTCGGCGCCAGCAAGTAGCAGATCAGCGCGGAAAAAACGACCATGAAGCTGAGATTGAACTTGATCAGCAGCTTATAGTCCCGCAACTTGCCGGCAAATGTTAAAGAACTGGAGGGCATCAATGCGCGCTTTCATTACTGCCCAATGGCTCCGTCTGGGGGATGAACTCGCGTCCGTCCTTTGCATAATCGTATGCCCAGCGGTGCACTTCCGGGATCTCGCCCGGCCAATTTCCATGGCCCGGCCTGATCGGCGCCGTCCATTCCAGGGTCGTGGAGCCCCAGGGATTCTGGGAAACCACTCTCCTGCCTTTGAATATCGAATAAAAGAAATTAAAGACGAATAAGAGCTGCACTGCGAACACCACCATGGCCACCGTAGAGATGAACTTGTTCAGGTCCGCGAACTGGTTGAACGAGATCCAGTTGCTATACGTAAGGTAGCGACGGGGCATGCCGGCGAGCCCCTCATAGTGCATGGGCCAGAAAATGAGGTAGGCTCCGACGAAGGTGACCCAGAAATGGATATAGGCCATCGTATTGTTGAGATAGCGTCCATACATTTTCGGGAACCAGTGATAGATGCCCGCAAACATACCCAGCATGCCGGATACGCCCATCACGATATGGAAGTGCGCGATCACGAAATAGGTATCATGCAATTGAATATCAAGGGTGCTGTTGCCCAGGAAGATCCCGGTCAGGCCGCCCGATATGAACATGCTCACGAAGCCGATGGCGAAGAGCATGCCGGGCGTAAAGCGCAGGTTACCCCGCCATAGCGTCGTCAGCCAGTTGAACACCTTGATGGCGGACGGAATGGCGATGAGCAGGGTGAGCAGGACGAATACCGAGCCCAGCAGGGGATTCAATCCGGTCACGAACATATGGTGCGCCCATACCAGGAAGGCCAGGACGCAGATCGCAAACAGCGAGCCTACCATGGCCATATAGCCGAAAATGGGCTTGCGCGAGTTGACGGCCATCACTTCCGAGACCAGGCCCATTGCGGGCAGGATGATGATATAGACCTCGGGGTGGCCCAGGAACCAGAACAAGTGCTGATAGAGTATGGCGCTGCCGCCCTCATTGGGGAGGGCCTGCTGCGTCGAAGCGATGAATATCTTATCCAGGTAGAAACTGGTGCCTGCGTGGCGGTCGAACAGAAGGAGGATCAGGCCGGAGAGCAATACCGGGAAGGACAATACGCCCAGGATCGCCGTGAACAGGATGGCCCAGATCGTGAGGGGCAGACGGGTCATGCTCATGCCCTTGGTGCGCAGGTTCAATATGGTCGAAATATAATTCAGGCCTCCCAACAGGGAGGATACCACGAAGAGGGCCATGGAAGAGATCCATAGATCCATCCCCGCTCTCGAGCCATCCGAGGCGTCGGCCAGGGCGCTCAGGGGCACATAGGTCGTCCAGCCACCACTTGCGGGGCCGCTCTCTACAAACAGCGAAGACAACATCACGATGCTGGCCGTAAAGAAGAACCAGTAGGACAGCATATTCAGGAAGGGAGAGGCCATATCGCGGGCGCCGACTTGCAGGGGGATCAGGAAGTTGGCGAAGGTTCCGCTGAGGCCGCCGGTCAGTACGAAGAACACGAGCACGGTACCGTGCATGGTCACCAGCGCGTAGTAGAACTCGGGCTGGATATGGCCGCCTTTTGCCCATTTGCTGCCGAGGATATCTTCCAGCCAGGGGAAGGTCGTGTCCGGGTAGCCAAGCTGAAGGCGGAACAGGACGGACATCAGCGCCCCGAGGATGGCCCAAACCATGCCCGTGATGAGGAACTGCTTGGCGATCATCTTATGGTCCTGACTGAACACATACTTCGTAATGAAGGTCTCCTTGTGATGATGGACGCCATGCTCGTCGAGGTGCACGTCATGTGTCGTTACTTCAGGGTGTCCGTGCAAAGTTGCTTCGTTGCTCATGAGAAAAATTTTATTTAATTAACCGCCACCGAGGTTTTGGTCGAATCTGTCTTCGCTCCCGGAGCGGCCGGGGCCTTTTCAAATACCTCCGCATAATTCGATTTCTGTTTCACCAGCCAGAGGACATATTCATCATGGGTGACCACCTTGACCACGCCGCGCATCGTAAAATGGCCCTTGCCGCACATCTGGTCGCAGGAGATCTCGTAATCGAAATCGGGATTGCCGAGCTTTATCTTCATTTCATCGGTCGTGAACTTGGGGATGAACCACATGGTCGTGGGAATGCCCGGCACGGCGTCCATCTTCTGGCGGAAATAGACCAGGCCCACGTCGTGGATCACGTCGCGGGAATTGATGATCAGCTTGACGGGCTTGTTCACTTCGATATACATGGTCCCCTGGGTGACGACATCGTCATGTGAATAGGGGTCGTCCCAGATCAGGCCGAGCGCATTGTTATTGGCGTCGCTGATATTGCGATAGTATTTTTTTCCGAAGACATGATCCTTGCCGGGATAACGGAAGATCCATGCAAACTGTTTGCCGGTCACCTCGATCTGGTTGGCCTCGGGCGGCGCGTCGCCGGTGATGCCGAACCAGTAGAAGAGGCCGAAGCCGACCAGGACGGTGAGGGCGATCGCCGGAACGACGGTCCAGATGATCTCGAGCTTATTGTCATGCGGGAAATAGTAGGGCTTTCTCTTTTCGGAATACTGGTATTTGTAGGCGAACCAGAACAAAAGGATCTGGGTGATCACGAACACAATGCCGGTGATGACCAGGGTGATGAACATCATCGTGTCGATCTTTTCGCCATGGACGGAGGCCGATTCGCCGAGGATCTTCCCTTTGTAAAGCTCGTTGCAATAGTATACGCCGATCAGGCCAAGGACCAGAAAGGCGATCATCAGGAAGCCATTCACGCGATTGTTCTGCTCAAAATTTTTCTTTTCGCCCTTGAGGACGCCCACATACTCACTGGCCTTCGCGATCTGGAAGGTGATGAGAAAGCCGAACAGCAGGATCAGTAACAGGAAAAAAGTTGACATGAGTTTTACTCCAGTTTACGTATGATGGATAATACTTTCTTTCAGGAAAGGGTGATTCCGGACCAATAGCGGGAACTTGCTCAGTACCCGGCCGGTCTGCCACATGATCAGTCCCACGAAACCCAGGGCCACGCCGAAATCGAAAAGGTTCAGCTGCACCTGATCGGGAAAATGGTGCACGAACACCATCTGGTGGAAGTCCAGCCAGTGCCCGAATACCAGCAATACCGACATGAAGGTCACCGTCGCATAATTCCGTTTGGCGTTCCTGCTCATGAAGATCAGGAGGGGGGCCAGGAAATTGATCGCGAAGTTCAGGTAGAAGATGCCGATGTAGGCGCCTTCGAAGCGGGCCTTGAAATAAATGGTCTCTTCGGAAATATTTGCATACCAGATCAGCATGAACTGCGCGAACCAGAGGTAACACCAGAAGATGGAAAAGGCGAACTGGAACTTCCCGAGGTCATGCAGGTGCTCATGGTTAACATACTCCAGGTATCCCCGGTTCTTCAGATAGACCACGAAGAGCGTCATCAGGGCGATGCCCGATACGAAGGTGCTCGCAAAGGTGTACCAGCTATACATCGTGGAAGCCCAGTGCGGGTCGATGCTCATCAGCCAGAGCCAGGGCGTCACCGAAGCGACGGTCAGCGTGAACCATACGATATAAAGCGAGGCCCATACGGTATTCTTGAATATGAAACGTTTGCCTTCCTGTACGCTCAGGGGCTTGTCGTCGATCGAGCGGGACATCTTGCGCATCTTAACTCCGAGCAAGGTCCAAAGACCGATCGACAGTACGGACCAGACCGTGAAAAAGCCGCGGCTAAGGAAGCCGGCCTTTCCGAGCAGGTTGGCGTCATTTGCCACGTGATCCCTGTTGACCCATTCGTAAATGGTATCCTTACCCCCGAAGACGATGCACATGAGGATGATGAAGGTGATGATGCCGATGGGGATGACGGATGCGGAGATCGCTTCGGTCACCCGGCGAAAGGCCATATTGAACCCGGCCAGCGCGAGGGTGGTCGCACAAAAGAAGAACATGGCCGCGTTCGTGATCAGCAGGAAGTAGACGCTGTTCTGCAAGAGCGCCGCCCACCAGCGGGCCCCCTGGTCCTTGCCCCCGTATAATATGAACCCGATGATCAGGGACAGAACGCCTACTCCGATCAACCCCAGCGTCCACTGCTTATACCGGCCGGGAACTACAAAATATTCTTTACTGGATGCCATTCGACATAAATTTATTTAGTTGAATCCTTTGCAACGGCCGGTGCGCCTGCCGGAGCTGCTGCCGGAGCCGCGGCGCCCGTTTTGCCGGCTGCCTGTTTGGACTTGATATAGGCGATCACCATCCAGCGTTGTTGCGTGTTGAGCTGGGAGGCGTAGCTGCCCATTTTATTTTTCCCATAGGTCACCGAATAATACATCTGCCCTTCCGGCATCGATGTGTATTGCGCCTTGCCGGTCAGGTTGGCGGGAGCGGCCGAGAAAGGGCCGCTGCCGTCCTTATACAGGGGGCCGTTGCCGTCCAGTTTCGGACCATGGCAGATGGCACAGTTCACGAGGTACAAACGCTCCGCCTCCACGGTATCCATGGACGTGAGGGGATTCTTCACCGCCTTGCTGGCGACGTAATTGGTCGAATCGCCAGGCGCATCCTTTGTCAGCAGAAAGGGGAACATGGCTCCTCTCTTCACCGTTCCCGGCACCGGGGTATTGCTGAAATGGGCGCCATATTTCGAGAATAGGGAATCCCTTTCGGCTTCGGTCACGGAATAGGTCTCATAGGCCCGGCTATACGCCATGTCGGGCATATACACCCTGCCGGGTTCCCGTTTGATATCGCTGCAGCCGGCGGCCACGGCGATCAGGGCGACCAGGATCAGGGAGAAGAGCGAAATTTTTCTTGTCATAAAAAAAGTTTTATACAGCCGGCTGTGTCGATTTTAGTCCGAAGGGCGTCCGCTCCTTGTCGTAGCGGCCAAGCCACCAACCCGTTTCTGCCACCTGCGTATTGACGTCGGTCGCGCCGAGGCCCTGCAGGAAGGACTCAACGGCGGCCTCATTGGTCTTATCGGTGCATTCGATCACCATGACGAACTTGTCGTCGGTGGAGCGGGGGTGAAAATGATGCTTTTTCACAAAGGGCGCCATTTGGCATAGATAACAAAAGGTCATGACCATGCCTACCGCGGAGAAGAGTACCGTCAATTCGAAGGTAATCGGTATCCAGGCCGGCAGGGAAAAATGGGACTTGCCGCCGAAGTTGAGGGGCCAGGAGGAATTGAAGATCCAGCCGATGCCCGACAGCGCCGTCGTCGTTCCGGTGATTCCGTAGATGAAGCCAGCCGTATGCAGGCTCGTCTCCCTTAAGCCCATGGCCTTGTCCAGACCATGGATCGGCATGGGAGTGAACACGTCATGGATCTTGTATCCGCTCTGACGGGTCTTTTTTACCGCCGCAAACAAGGCGCCTTCTTCATCAAAACAGCCGACAACAAACTTTTTAAATGCCATATAGTTTTATTATACCTTATCAATGTGCGTGCGCGAACTCGTGCGCAAACTCTTCCGGCGTTTCCTTTTCAAAATCGTCCATTTTTTCCTTAAAGCTCTCACCCGATTTCTTCAGGATGTGCTTGATCTCCGCGATCGCGATGACCGGGAAGAACTTGGAGAACAGGAAGTAACAGGTGAAGAAGAGCCCGAAGGTCCCCATGTAGAACCCGACCTCCCAGATCGATGGGCGATAATAGGTCGACCAGCTGCTGGGCAGGTAATCGCGATAGATCGAGGTGACGATGATCACGAAGCGCTCGAACCACATCCCGATGTTCACGATGATGGACATGAAGAACGTGACGGTGATATTCCTCCTCATCTTCCGGAACCAGAAGATCTGCGGGGACAGCACGTTACAGCTCATCATGATATAGTAGCTCCAGCCCAGGGGGCTGAAGGGATTCACGCGGTTTTGCATGAAGGCCCAGTTCTCGAAGGGATTGCCGCTGTACCAGGCCACGAACAATTCGGTCAGGTAGGCGCAGCCCACGATCGAGCCGGTCAGCACGATCACCTTATTCATGACCTCGATATGCTCCATGGTAATATATTCTTCCAGCTTCAGCACCTTGCGGGTCACCAGGAGCAGGGTTTGCACCATGGCGAATCCGGAGAAGATGGCGCCGGCCACGAAATAAGGAGGGAAGATGGTCGTATGCCAGCCGGGGACGATCGACGTGGCGAAGTCGAAGGACACGATCGTGTGCACGGAAAGCACCAGGGGAGTCGCCAGGCCGGCCAGTACGAGGGCCAGGGCTTCGTGGCGCTGCCAGTGCTTGGTCGAGCCGGTCCATCCGAATGCCGTAATGCCGTAGAAGAGCTTCCTCCATTTCAGTTTGGCGCGGTCGCGGATGGTGGCGAGGTCCGGCAGCAGGCCGGTATACCAGAAAAGGAGCGAAACGGTAAAATACGTTCCTACCGCGAATACGTCCCAGAGCAGGGGGGAGTTGAAATTCACCCACAGCGGCCCGCGCGGATTGGGGTAGGGCATCACGAAGAAGGCCATCCAGACGCGGCCCATGTGCCAGATCGGGAACTGGCCGGCGCACATGACGGCAAAGATGGTCATGGCCTCGGCGGCGCGGTTGACGCCCGTTCTCCAGCCCTGGCGGAACAGCAGTAAGATCGCGGAGATCAGCGTGCCGGCGTGACCGATACCGACCCACCAGACGAAGTTGGTGATATCCCATCCCCAGCCTACGGTCTTATTGAGGTTCCACTGGCCGACCCCGTAGACGACCTCGTGGGTGACGGAGATGATCCCGAAGGTCAGCAAGCCGACGGATATCAGGAAGCCGATCCACCATAGTGTGGAAGGTGACCCCTCGACAGGACGAACGATATCCTCCGTGACCTGGTGATAATCTTTCTGACCATCGACCAGTGGGGGCCTGACCTGCGATTCGTATTTTCTTAATGCCATAGTATGTTACACTTTTAGCTAATCTCCAGGTAATTCGTTTTACGCATGCTTTTCCGCAGCAGCAGCCTCCGGCTTTTCTTCCGTCACCCCTCTTACCACGTCGGTATTGCGCACCTTGGCGAGGTAGTTGATGTTCGGTAAGACGTGCAATTCTTCCAGGGCATAGAAGAGCCGGTCGTTGTTGGCGTCCCGCATATCCGTGATGCGGCTCAGCTTATCGTTGGCGTCGCCGAATACGATAGCTTCCGTCGGGCAGGCTTGCTGGCAGGCCGTCCGGATATCTACCATATCCTTGAGCGTACGGTTTTCTTTTTTTGCATTCAGCTTGCCCTCCTGCAAACGCTGCACGCAGAATGAGCATTTCTCCATGACGCCCCTGGAGCGAACCGTCACATCCGGGTTCAGCACCATGCGGGTGAGGTCTTCATTCATCTGGAAGACCACGGGGTCCAGATGGCCGACCGTCGTCTGATCCTGGTTGTTCGGGAAGCTGTCGGCGCCGGTATAATCGGCCCAGTTGAAACGACGTACTTTAAAGGGGCAGTTGTTGGCGCAGTAGCGGGTGCCGATGCACCGGTTATAGGCCATCTGGTTGAGCCCTTCGCTGCTGTGGTTCGTCGCAGCCACCGGACAGACATTCTCGCAGGGTGCGTTGTCGCAATGCTGGCAAAGCATGGGCTGGAAGACGGTCTGGATCGTATCGGGATCGTTGGGGTCGCCGCTGAAATAGCGGTCGATCCGCAACCAATGCATGTCATGGTAACGCAGCACTTCGCTCTTGCCGACCACGGGCACATTATTCTCCGCATGGCAGGCAATGACGCAGGCGCCGCAAGCCACACAGGAGTTCAGGTCGATCGACATGCCCCACTTGATGCCCGGCCGTTCCAGCTGGTAGTCGGGATAGAGCGTGCCTTGCTCGCGGAAATCCTTCAGGCCGCCAAAGGGTTTCAGTTCTTTCTCGCGGTCTTCGGGTATTTCTCCGGGCTGCTTGATGAAATCCTTCAGGGTGAGTTCCTTGACTGCCTGGGTGCGGCCCTCGTAGCTGCTGTGCGTTTGCATCACGGCGACCTGATAGGTTTCTTCGGTCTTTTCGAAGCTCAGGTCGGGGGCGCTCCATTCTATGGTCGTGCCATTCCAGGTGGCCAGGGGGAAGGCATTGACGCCTGCGCCATGAGCGGCCCGGCCATAATAGTTGCGGGTATTGTCCGGATCGGCGCTCTGGTGGCCGAAGCCTACGGCTACGCCGATGACGTCATTGTGCATGCCCGGGATAATGAGGATCGGCAGCTTCAGCTGCTTGCCGTTCGTCTTGAGGAGGATCACATGTTGTTCCGGGTGCACCTCATATTTATCTGCCTGGCGGCGATCCGTGATGTCAATGTCGAAATTATCCTTCGCGAACTTGGGAGAGACCATGGCGTAGTTATCCCAGCTGGCCTTGGAGACCGGGTCGGGGAACTCCAGGAGCCAGGGGTTGTTGCCCTGGTGGCCCTTGCCCATCGATACCGTTTGGTAAAGGGCCAGTTCGAGGGCGCCGCCTTTTTTGCGCGCGGCAATCGCTGCGGCGGCTTCGGCGAGTTTGGCCCCGCTGAATGCTGCGGGGGCGGGGGCGGGTGGCGTTTTGGGCTCTACGACCCCATCCTGCAGAGCGGACTCGTAGGCGTCCATGCCGCCGAGCTTTCCGAGCCAATATTGTTTGAAGTATGTCTCGTAGGTGCTGTTGTTGCCGCTCCATTTCAACAGGGATTCCTCGAAGGGCCTTGTCTTGAACAAGGGGGCGATGGTCGGCTGCATGAAGCTGAGGTAGCCGGGTTTGGGTTCGGCGTCTCCCCAGCTCTCGAGGAAATGAGGCGCCGGGAGGACGTATTTGACCAGCTCGGTCGTTTCATCGAGACGGTCGTTGAACGAAATGGCGACCTTGACCTTTTTCAGGCCGGTCTTGAAGGCGGCGGCGTCATAATAATCGTATGCGGGATTGACGCCATACACCAGGAGGGCGCCGACCTTGCCGGCGTTCATGTCGGCCACGAGGCCGTTCATGTCGCTGTCAATGCCCTGACGCCATTGTACGGGCGCGGACCAGTCGATGGTAGTCCCATTGGAGCCGATCGTGTCATTGATGGCGTTGACGACGATCTGGATATTCGGATCGTTGCTGCCGCAAACCACCAGGCCTTTGCCTTTATTGGCCATCAAATCCTTTGCAGCGGCTTTTATACCTGCTTTGACTTTATCGGGCAGTGCCGGCGCCGTCACGCTGCCACCCAGTTCGGCGAGCAGGGCCAGGGCCACTGCGCCGGTTTCCGAGGGGCGATGCGTATAGCGATCGTCCGAATTACCGCCCGTCATGGACATGATGGACTCGAACTGGTAGTGCTTGCTCATCGCCGGGTTCTTCTCGTTGATCTTCCTGCCCTGCGCATAATTCCGGGCGAACTCCGTCGGGGAGAGCCAGGTGCCGAGGAAATCCGCGCCGAGGCTGACGATGACCGAGGCCTTGTCGAAGCGGTAGGAAGGAATGGCGCGCTTGCCGTAGGTGGCCTCATTGGCCAGGAGCAAGCCGCTGTAGGAATCCGCGTCGTATTGGATGTGACGGCTGCCTGCCGGGCTTTTGGCGAGGAAGTCGCTGATGATCTGTTTGGTAGAACGTGAGGTGATGGTACCCGTCAGCAGCACGAGCGGCGCGGAAGCGGCGGCCTGCAGCGCGTCGCCCACCAACTTGTCGAATGCTTCGAAGGTGCTGACCTCCTGGATCTTGCCATCCATGAACTGAATGGGATAGGGAAGGCGGGCCGTATCGTAAAGATCCAGGACCGAGGCCTGGACGCGCGCCGAAGTGCCTCCTTTGGTGATGGAGGATAATTCATTTCCCTCTATTTTGATCGGGCGGCCGTCGCGGACCTTTGCTACGACGGAGACGACGTCGCCGCCGGAGATATACGTGGTAGCATAATAATCGGCGACGCCGGGGATCATGTTCTCCGGCTTGTTGACATACGGAACGACATGCCTGACGGGGATCTCACAGCTGGCGGCGAGCGTCGCGGCTACCGTACTAAATCCCAGATATTTGAGAAAATCCCTGCGCGGGGTTTTGGCATCGAGCAATCCTTTACCATCCAGGCCATCCAGCGGCAGATCCTCACTGAACTCGTTTTCCGTTGATTTCCGGAAGGTTTCGCTCTGAGTACGCTCCCCGAAACTTTGCCAGTACTTTTTATCGCTCATATTTGGAGAAATTAAATCAAACTTTCGAAGACTAATAGTGACATTTCTGGCATTCCGTGCCGCCGATGGACTCTACGGTCACGCTGTCCATTTTCCCTGATTTCAGATCGTTATGGAAGCGCTCATAAATGCTGTAGAATTTGTTGCCGGCGCCCGTCGAATCAGGGAAATTCACTTTCGTCGTGCGGTGGCAATTGATGCACCAACCCATGCTGAGCTCGGCGAATTGCTTCACTTCGTCCATTTGCTGGATCGGGCCGTGGCAGGTCTGACATTGCACTTTACCCGCGCGGATATGCTGGGCGTGGCTGAAGAAAACATGGTCGGGAAGATTGTGGATCTTCACCCATTCGACCGGTTTGGCCGGCTTCGTGTATTTGCCGGTCTTGGGATCGTAACCGGTATAGCTGTAGAGCTTTTCGATCTCGGCCGTTCCATTCACTTCGGAACCGTCTTCGCGAATTAGCTTGGGACCCTGGGTATATTCATTGATCGCCGCGTGGCAATTCATACATACGTTCAGCGAAGGGACGGTGGCGTGCTTGCTCTCCCAGGCATTGCCATGACAATAGAGGCAACTGATCTGGTTAATGCCGGCATGCACCTTGTGGGAGTAGAATATCGGCTGTACGGGTTGATAATTCTTTGTTCGTCCGAGGCCGATCGCGCCTTCGGTCAGGAAGTACCCGCCGACGATGAAGAGGACCAGGATGCCAAAGGTGATATAAACTTTATTACGATAGAACGGGATGGGCTCGTGAGCGGGGATGCCTTCCTTATCGTCGGAAAGCTTTTTCAGACTGCTGTTGACCTGCAGCATCACGAACATGATGATGGCAAGGATGAGGGTCAGGATGCCGTACAGAAGCGTGTTGTCTTCTTCGGGGGCAGGGGTGGTGCCGTTTGCTGTAGGCGGCGGTCCCGGAGGCTGGGCGGTTTCGACGTATTTAATAATGGCGTCGATCTCGGGATCGGAGAGCTGGCTGCCGAAGGCCGTCATGGGCGTATTGTACTTGGCGTACAAGCCCTTGAAATATGCATTGCCAGACGCGAGGACCTTGTTGCTGTTATGCACCCATTCATGAAGGAGATTCTTATCCGGGATCCTTTCCGACACCCCTTTAAGGGCCGGGCCGATCACATCTTTGAACGGACTATGACAGGAGGCGCAATTGGCCTGAAAAAGAGCGTGCCCATCCTGCGCATATAAGCCATTTCCTGTTAAGATCAGTGTAGAGAGGAGGAGGATATGGGAGCGTAGCCATTTGACAACCGGTCTATGGTAGATCATATTTACAGTCTGTTGGTATAACTGTGGAAAAATCTCCTTAACAGGCAGCAAAAATAAGTCATGAAATTAACAAAATATCAACATGCGGAAATTTTTTTTTCCTCCATCCGGCGTGGATTTCAGCGGTTTGCGTAAATGTTGCCAAACGCGCGGGATGATTTTGGTCAAGCTGAGTTGTCGGTGAAAATGGAGTGAGCGGTTTTTTATTTGTGGATACGCTGACTTAGATTTGGCGCATGAAGCGAATCGCCATTTTTGCGTCGGGAGCGGGATCGAATGCCGCGAGGATCATCGATCATTTTCGCGGTCATGCGGGCATCAAGGTGA
This sequence comes from Bacteroidota bacterium, assembly GCA_030706735.1. GTDB lineage: Bacteria > Bacteroidota > Bacteroidia > Chitinophagales > Chitinophagaceae > Puia. The sequence continues at coordinate 17,090 of JAUZNZ010000013.1, forward strand.
GCCTGATCCTTTGCAATAATCCCGAAGCGGGTGTATTGGCTATCGCGACAAGGGAAGGAATTCCCGCTTTGCTGCTCGACAAGGAAAAATTCTTTCGCGGCAATGGATATGTCGATGAACTGCGGGAAAATAAGATCGATCTCCTGGTCCTCGCAGGTTTTTTATGGAAGATCCCGGCATCTCTTGTGCAGGCTTATCGCGGGCGGATCATCAACATCCATCCGGCGCTCCTGCCAAAATACGGCGGGAAGGGAATGTATGGGCGACATGTCCATGAGGCCGTTCTTGCCGCCGGAGAACCGCGGTCCGGCATCACCATTCATTTTGTCGACGAACTCTACGATCACGGGCAGGTCATTTTCAACGCGACCTGCGAAATAGCGGCCGATGAAACCCCCGGTTCCCTGGCCCAAAAAGTGCACTTGCTGGAATACGAGCATTTCCCGAGGATTATTGAAGAAGTCGTGAATCTGCAAAATCAGCGTTAAAACAATAATTTCGGACACGCTAATTCCGGTTTTGGTAGTAATATCATGCTTAAAATCGCCGTTTTGCCGCTGTTTACGTTCCGATCCTTACTGGTCCTGCTTGCATTCGGGCTGATCCTGTTCGGGGACCGGGCTGACGCCCAGGACGTCACGATACACGGAACGGTATATAATATGTACCGGACGAGGCCGCTGGACGGAGTGAGCGTGGTCTGCACGTCCGGTCGCGGAACGACCACGGATTCGAGCGGGAACTATGTCATCACGGTTCGGCCCGAGGACTCGATCTATTTCTCCTACCTGGGCAGATCGACCACCAAGTATCCCGTCAGTACGATCAATTCCTTTACCAACTTCGACATCGCTCTGCACGTCGATCCGATCACGCTGAAGGAGATCAGGGTCATGCCGAAGAACTATAAGATGGACTCGATCCAGAACCGGAAGGACTATGCCAGGATCTTCGATTACAAGAAGCCGGGATTCAAGATCACGAGCCCGGGCACCAGCGGCCTGGGGGTCGGCGTGGACCTCGACGAACTGATCAATATGCTTCGCTTCCAAAAGATCCGCCGGACCCTGGCCTTTCAACGAAGACTGGAGGACGAGGAAAAAGAAAAATTCGTCGATCACCGGTTCAGCCGGTATATTGTGAAGAAGGTCACGCATATGAGCGAGGAGGAGTTGGATACCTTTATGATCAGCTATCGTCCCTCCTATCTGTTCTGTGCCATGGCGACCGATTATGATTTCCTGGATTATATCAAGCTGGCCTATGCAGAATATAAGCGAGGCCTTGCTCCGAGACCCGGTGAAATGAAAAAACCCTGATCCCGCCCACAAACCCTACACATGGATCATTTACAAAATGAGCTCAAGAAGGAATTCCAGATCGAACGGATGATCCTTTTCAGCGATGCCGTTTTCGCCATTGCGCTGACCTTGCTGGTCATCGACCTGCGGGTGCCCGCTCTCCCGAAAGAGGTTGCGACCGACGGCAAGCTGCTGGAGGCGCTGAACGAGCTGATCCCGAAATTCTTCGGGTTCTTTGTCAGCTTTTTATTCATCGGCTCTTTCTGGCTGATCCATCACCGCTTGTTCGGGTATGTGGTAAACTATGACAACCGGCTGTTGGTGCTGAACCTGGTCTTCATGCTGAGCATCGTGCTGATGCCTTTTTCCACCGCCTTCTTCAGCGAATATTTCCTGCGCGGGCTGAAGACGCCCTTTATTCTGTACTCGCTCAATATCCTTTTTCTCGGCGTCATGAATACGATCCTGTGGCTCTATGTCGGCAGCCCGAAGCAAAAGTTGAATGAAGGACTGAAGCCTCCCGTGGTAAGATATTATATCATCCGCTCGGTGATCATGCCGGTCATTTTCGTCGCATGGACGGGGGCCAACGCGGCGCTCAGGCCGAAATACTCCCTTTTCATCGTCCTGGCCCTGGCGATCGTCATGCGAAGGGTGGTTGCGACGCTTAAACGGCAGATGAAGAGCCGGCTAGCTCAGACAAATTAAATTTCGAAATACATGGATCAGCTTACACTCGGTATCGGCACCCGTTTGCAGCATACGCAATACGGGCCCGGGGTCATTGTCGGCGTACGATATGCCGTCTATCTGATCTCCTTCATCCATCACGGGGTCAAGGAGATTGACAAGAATGACTCCCATCTTGACGAGATCATCCCCGAACAGGTCACCGCGGAAATAGAAACGCATTCGGAAGTGGAGCGGTCGCTGTTGAAGATCCTCCGTCTTTGGGGCGGCCTGAATGAAAATGTGCCGCTCGGCGATAAATGGCGCGGCGGTATGATGATCCTGCAATCCGGCGATAAGTCCATCAAGCCCAAAGAGGTCCCGATCGATGCCTTCTTCCATAAGATCGTCATGGCGCGGGACCGGCTTCGGGTGCTGGAGCAGCAGATCAATGGGCACAAGGCCCTGAGCGATGAAGATAAAGTGAACCTGCAGCAATATATCACGCGGATCTATGGTTCGTTCACCACGTTCAATGTGCTGTTCAAGAACAAGGAGCAGTGGTTTGTGGGGGAGAAAGGTTCGGGGGAATGAGGGGTGGGCGACGAAGAGCGGACGGCTGGGGTTAAAATAAAGCCTCCCTTCGGGAGGCTGCCCCTAATCAGTTCCAAGACCATTAAACCTTATCCTTTGAAACAAGTTAAGTCACGGAAGTATTTTTATCAAGGGTTGTGCAAGAAAGGTGCAAAACTTCGGTGGCGATCAGGCGGTTATGCGTCTTTTGCGGATGTTTTCCCGATTCGCCGCGTCCTTGTCGGATATAGTTCAATACCCCATCAATTTTTGGACGAAGGCATCGAGCCTGTTTCGGGCGAGGAAATTATTTTCAAGTTCCATATTGAAGGGCACGGGCGTGTCCAGCGATGCGCAGCGCAGCACGGGCGCGTCGAGGGTTTCGAAGCAATGTTCTCCGATCCATGCCGCTATTTCACCGCCGATGCCGCCTGTCAGCGTATCCTCATGGAGGACCAGCACTTTGCCCGTGGCCGCTACGGACGCGCGGATGGCTGCGTAGTCGAGTGGAAGGAGGGTGCGGAGGTCAAGCAATTCGAGAGAGAGGTCCGGATGCTGTGCTGCATAGGCCAACGCCCAATGCACGCCCGCTCCGTAGGTAATGATCGTGATGTCGTTGCCCGCCTGTACCCTGCGCGCCTTGCCGATCGGGACCTCTGCATGACCCTCGGGTACCGGGCCGCTGATGCTCCGGTATAAGACCTTGTGTTCGAAGTACAGGACGGGATTTGGATCGTTGATCGCGGCGATCAGCAGGCCCTTGGCATCCGCCGGCGTCGAAGGATAGACGACCTTCAATCCGGGCGTATGGAAGAACCAGGCCTCGTTGCTCTGTGAATGAAAGGGGCCCGCGCCGACTCCAGCGCCTGTGGGCATGCGTATCACCACGTCGGCATTTTGTCCCCAACGGTAATAGATCTTCGCGAGATTATTGACGATCTGGTTGAAGCCCGCGGTGACGAAATCCGCGAACTGCATTTCCACTACGCTTTTATAGCCCTCGAGGCTCAGTCCGAGCGCACAACCGAGGATGGCGCTTTCGCACAGGGGCGTATTGCGCACGCGCGCCTTTCCGAATTTTTCCATCAGGCCTTCGGTGATCTTGAAGGCCCCGCCATATTCGGCGATATCCTGTCCCATGAGGATCAGGCCGGGATGCTGCTCCATGGAGCGTTCGAGCCCTTCACGGATGGCCTCTATGAAACGTTTTTCGTTTGCGTGCGGCGCTGGGGCGGGCGAGGGGGCGGGAGGAGCGGCGGGCGCCTGTTGGTTGCCGGGGACGCGGCCGCGGAATAATTTCGGGGCCGCGGCGGGGACGGGGGCCGCCGCGGGAGCCGGAGCTGGCGCAGGGGCGGCGGCTTGAGGGGGTGCGGGGATCGGAGCCGGGGCGGATTTGGGGGCTGGGGTCGGGGCTGGCGTGGAGGCAGCGACCGGAAGGGGTGCATAGACGTCGCGAAGTTCCCCGGCGGTGTCGGGAACGACAGGTTCTTCTGCCAGGCCGGGTTTCAGGTCGGCCTCGATCCGTGCCTTGATGTCCTCGCGCATCCCGGCCACATCGGCGGCGCTCAGGATCTGTTCTTCGATCAGCCATCCCTCGAAGTTCGTCACGGGGTCTTTTTTCGCCCAGTCTTCCAGCACGCTGGCCGGAACATATTTGGTGCCGCTGGCCTCCTCATGGCCGCGCATCCGGAAGGTCATGCATTCGACAAGGTAGGGACGCTGGTATTTTATGCAATATTCGCGGACGCCGCGGAGCGTATCGTAGACCGTCAGGATATTATTCCCGTCGATGCGCACGCCCTCCATGCCATAGCCTTCCGCTTTATATACGAGGCTTTCGCAGCGGTATTGCTCCGAAACGGGCGTGCTGAGGGCGTAACCGTTGTTCTCTACCAGAAAGATGACCGGCAGGTCCCACACAGAGGCCACATTCAGCGCCTCATGAAAATCTCCCTCGCTGCTGGCGCCTTCGCCGGTAAAGGCCAGGGACGCTTTATTCTTTTTCGAAAGTTTATAGGCGAGCGCCGCGCCATCCGCGATGGCCAGCTGGGGTCCGAGGTGCGAGATCATTCCGCAGATCGCGTGTTCCCTGGTCCCGAAATGGAAGCTCCGTTCCCTGCCCTTGCTGTATCCCTCCTTGCTGCCCTGCCATTGGCGGAAGAGTTTGTCAAGAGGCAGACCGCGCGCCGTGAAGACGCCGAGATTGCGATGAAGGGGCATGATCCATTCGTCGTCCTGCATGGCCATGGTCGCTCCCGCGGCGATCGCCTCCTGACCAATGCCGCTGAACCATTTGCTGATCCTGCCCTGCCGCAGTAAGATCAGCATTTTTTCTTCGATCAGCCGTGGTAATAGAATATTCCTGTAAAGCCGAATGAGATCGTCGTTGCTCAGCTCTTTTCTGTCAAAGTTCATACTGTCTGCCTGTCGTATTATGAAATAGCGTTAATCGGCGAGCCTGCCGTCCTCTCTCAGCGTTCCCGGATTATCCTGTCCCTGTGCAGTATGGATGTCAATGCCGACAGCAGCAGGCTGAACAGCAAGGCCCATCCGAAGCCGTCCACGTGGAAACCATTCACAAATTTCCCTGCAAGCAGCACGATGATGGCGTTGATGACGAACAGGAATAATCCCAGCGTAACGATGGTGATCGGAAAAGTGAGGATGACCAGGATGGGCTTAAGCAACGCGTTCAGGATGGCCAGGACGACGGAGAGCCAGATGGCGCTCATAAAGGAATCGATATGAATGCCCCTCAAAAGATAAGACAGGCCGAATGCCAGCACGGCCGTGACCAATATGCGAATGAGAAAATTCATGCGGATCTTTCGGTTAAGTTAAGAAGAATTACGGAACCGGAAGATCAATTTTAGATGACCAGCAATTCGTAAAAAGCGGCCGGGTCCAGGTATTTATTTGCCAGTTCCCGGAGCCCTTCCGACGTGACGGTCTTGACGATCCGGATTCCCTGATCGAAGTAGTCCCCGTCCAGTCCGTTCAGCAGGAGGGTCTTCCAGCGGGAAGCGACATGAAAGGGACCGTCGAGGTCGCCCAGGATGGTTCCAATCGTATGGTTGCGCGCCATCTGCAATTCTTCGGCGCCGATCGGCTTAGCGCAGATCAGCCGCATTTCCTTATAGACCTCATCAATGGTCGCCGCGCATACCTCCTTGCCCGCTTCGGTACTGACGATGAAGCCGCTCTCCTGCCGGTTGTTCACCAGGTAGCTGTAGATGCCATAGGTATACCCTTTATCCTCCCGGATATTCATCATCAACCTGGACCCGAAGAAGCCTCCGAATACATTATTCAGTACCTGGAACTTTTGAAAATCCGGGTGATGCCTGTTTGGGAAGTTCCTCCCGATGCGGATCGCGCCCTGCACGCCATTGGGATCATTGACGATGTGATGGCGCTTTTCCGGATCCGGCAGGATGGGATGCGGGGGTTGGGGCGGCGTCGCGGACGCAGGGGTCAGGGGGAGGTCCCCGAAATATTTGTCCAGTTGCCCGATGATGTCTGCCGGCAATTTCCCAGCCACGATGATCCGGCAACGGCCGTGCTGATAAAACCGCCTGTAATATTCCTTCAGTTCCTCCTGTTGGAGGGCCTCGTAATCTGCGAGGCTGCTATACCGTCCATAGGGATGACCCGCGCCATATATATAGGCATCGATGAGTCGTCCCGCCACGAAGTCGCATTTCTTCAGATTTACCTGGAGCCGCTGCTGCGCATTCTTTTTGTAAATGGCCAATTCCTCTTCGGGGTAGATCGAATCCATGACCACTTCGGCCACCACGGGCAACAATTCGCCGGCATGCCTGCCCAGGCAATGCAGGTTAATGTCCGCCGTCTCATGATGGCAAGCCCTGCTCAGATAGGAGCCGTAATATTCGAAATGGTCGTTGATGGCATAGGCATTGCGCCGGCCGGTGCCACTCTTCAACAAGGCGTTGGCCGCCGTCGCCACCCCGTTCCTTTCCTCGAACCAATTGCCCGCGTCGAAGATCCAGTTGACCATCAGGGTGTCGAGATTGCCCAGGTCGATGGCAAATACTTCGACGCCGTTCTTCAGCACAAATCGCTTGTACGGCGGAAGGACCAGGTTAAAGTCAACGGCATCCTTCACAGGCGGAGCGACCCGCCTGTTTACCCTATTCAATCCATTGATCCGGTCGATGGTCTGCATCAGTTTATTGAATTATAGTACATCGTGTTGCTATTATCGGGATGGAAGATCTCGCGGCCGGTGGCCAGGATCTCGTCGGCGGTGACGGCCTGGTACCTGGCGAGTTCCGTATTCATCATGTTCGCGTCGCCGAGCAATTCATAGATGGCCAGGCTGTTGGCCCGGTTCATGACGCTCATATCTTCGAACAGGATGGCCGATTCGGTCTTGTTCTTCACTTTCATCAGTTCTTTTTCTTCGATCTTGCCCGACAATAGTCTGGCTATTTCCTCTTCCACGGCCTTATCGGCGTCTTCGAGCCTGATCCCTTTGATCAGCTTGCCTTCGATGACGACCAGGCCGGGGTCTGTGGACCCGGTATGATAGCATTCGATCTGGCTGAATAATTTTTTCTCCTTGATCAGAGATTGGTGCAGCCGTGAGGAGGCGCCGCCGCCGAGCACTTCGGAGATGAGGTCGGCCACATAATAGCCGGGGTCTGTCCTGGCGGCCATGGGATAGCACTTGTACAGCGCGTCGAGGGGCACGTCGGCCTTTACCTCCAGCCTGCGGGCACCATGTTGTTTCGGTTCGGCAGGCAGGTTCCGGATATACTTTTCCCCCGTATCGATATCTCCGAACCATTTCTCCGCCAGGGCCCGTACCTGATCGGTATGTACATTTCCTGCCACGACGAGGACGGCGTTGACCGGACGGTAATACTTAAAAAAGAAATCCTTCACGTCCCGGAGTTTCGCCTGTTCGATATGGGCGAGCTCCTTGCCGATCGTCATCCAGCGATAGGGATGGCGGGTATAGACCAGCTCCCGCATTTTGAACCAGGCGTCGCCATAGGGCTTATTGATATAATGCTCCTTGAATTCTTCGCACACTACTTTGCGCTGAACTTCCAGGCTCTTTTCGCTGAATGCCAGGGAAACCATGCGATCGCTCTCCAGCCAGAATGCCGTTTCCATATTTTCCGCCGGCAGCTGGATATAATAATTCGTGAAATCGTTGGTCGTGTAGGCATTGTTCTCTCCCCCCGCGAGCTGAAGGGGCGTTTCAAAATCGGGGATATTCGCGGAGCCGCCGAACATCAGGTGTTCAAACAGATGGGCAAAACCCGTCTTATTGGGATCTTCGTCCCTGGCGCCCACATCATACAGCACATTGACCACGGCCATCGGGGTGGACCTGTCTTCATGGACCAATACCCGCAAGCCGTTGGCCAGTTGAAATCGTTCGAATTGTATCATATACCCTTTCTAAGAGGGGGCAAAGTTACGGAAAGTCACCGAACCGGGATGGGGCAGTAATGGGGATCGTCCGGCGACAACTGCGGCGGGCCAGAGGGGTCAGCAGGGCCAAGCGAGTCAGAGGATGCTCTTCACCCGTAATGTCAATAGCTCGAGGTCATTGCCGCGTCTCACCAGCATTTTGACCTTTTCGCCGGTATTCTGGAGCATGCCCTTGTAGGTCTGGATCTTCTTGCTGAAGTTGTTATTGACGGCGATGACCACGTCATCCACCTTCAGGCCGGCCCTTTCGGCGGGAGAGTCCTTCATCACGTCCCCGACCACGATCTCCCCGTCCACCCAATAGATGCCAAGGCCGGTATAGGAATAGTCGAAGAGGTCGCGATAGTGGGAATTCGGGGTCAGGTGGATCTCGCGCCGGTCGTAATTGAGGACGACGTTGAAGCGTCGCAGGATATCGTTGCCCAGCAGGCCGGCCAGGTTCGGATAGGAGGTGACATTGTACTCGTCCTCAAAAATATAGGCAGGCACTTTCTTGAACCGGTAGGGCCCCAGCCTGATCTCCTTCACCGTCGTCAGCTCCATATTGGCCTTTCCGCCCAGGCCTTCGGCCTGCGTCTTGAACGTTTTTTTGCCCGAAAGGAGAAGGCTGCTGTCGTGTGCGAAATCCGAAGAGAACAGGATGCAAAGGCCGGCGCCGGTGTCGAAATAGAAGCGGGAAAGGATATTCTTGCCGTCCACCGCGCGCACCGATTGGATCGGCAGGCCGGCAAAGATCGGTCTCAGCAGGTGTCCGCCCCTGGGGTATTTGAAAGAACCCTTGGTATAGACATAGACCTTGGAACTGTCGTAGTCGATGCTGACGATATAGCGCGAAAAAAAGCTATACCCGATGATGCCGTCCATTTTGTCGCCATAGACACTGCTCAGGATATCGTAATCGTTCACGTGAAAATCGAGGCTGTCGACCGTCAGGCCGGGAAGGTGCAGAGTCTGGTTGTAGAGGAACTTGACCTGGCGCATGCCGGCAATGCCCAGGATCGTCTTGTCCGAAGGCTGTGGCTGCAGTTTCAGCTTGACGCAGGTCGCCGAATCGAGCGAGATCCCGCCGCTGCCTGTATCGAGGATGAAATTGAGACTATCGGGAAAGTCGCCCAGCCTGCCTTTCAGCACGATGACACCGCCGGTCAGGAGATTGAAGGAGAAGCTGGTGATCAGTCTGGCGGGTGGCGGAATGAATTCCTCCTGCGCCCGGAGCGATACCTGGAACAGGAGGGCGGTGCAAGTGAGGATTACAGGAAAGAGCAGACGTCTTTTCAGGCTAAGCATAGTTAGTGGTATTGCAACCATTAAATATATCACCTATTTGCCTTTGCGGCAAGCCATTCGTAGAAAAAGGGCGGTACAAGTTGGTTCAAGTCGGTTCAAGGGTTATTTTCCTGTAATTTTGCATTTATTCTTTTTAAATAGACAGTATGGATCTGCAGGGATTATACGAGAAGGCATTGGCATTCGGCCACCTCGATGCGGAGGAGGGAGTCTTCCTGTTCGAAAAGGCGCCTTTGACGGAGCTCATGTATGTAGCCGATCAACTGCGAAGGCGGCAGGTCCCCCATGGAAAGGTCACCTGGCAGATCGATCGCAACGTCAATACCACCAATGTCTGCATCGCCAATTGCAAATTCTGCAACTTCTACCGCATTCCGGGCCATGCGGAAGCCTATATCACGGATATCGATACCTACAAACGGAAGATCGAGGAAACGTTCCGTTGGGGCGGCGATCAATTGCTCCTGCAGGGGGGGCATCATCCGGAACTGGGGTTGGCCTTCTATACCTCCCTGTTCCGGCAGCTTAAAGAGCTGTATCCCACGCTAAAGCTGCATACCCTCGGTCCGCCGGAGGTGGCTCATATTTCGAAACTGGAGAAGATGAGCCACCGGGACGTGCTGACGGCCCTGAAGGCGGCAGGCATGGACTCGCTGCCCGGCGCGGGCGCCGAGATCCTGGTGGACCGGGTCCGCCGCCTGATCAGCAAGGGCAAGTGCGGCGCGCAGGAATGGCTCGACATCATGCATGAAGCGCATAAGCTGGGCATCACCACCTCGGCCACCATGATGTTCGGGCATGTGGAGACCCTGCTGGAACGCTTCGAGCACCTGGTGAAGATCCGGGAGGTACAGGCCCGCAAGCCGGCCGCGGCAAAGGGATTCCTGGCCTTCATCCCATGGACCTTCCAGGACGCCGACACGCTGCTGGCGAGGATACGCGGAGTACATAACCTGACCACGCCGGAAGAATATATCCGCATGATCGCGATGAGCCGGATCATGTTGCCGAATGTCAAAAATATCCAGGCCAGCTGGCTGACGGTCGGCAAACAGACGGCGCAGATCTGCCTGCATGCCGGGGCCAATGACTTCGGCAGCATCATGCTCGAAGAAAACGTGGTCAGCGCCGCCGGCGCCCCCCACCGCTTCACCGCCAACGGCATTCAGGACGCTATCCGGGAGGCCGGCTTCGAACCCCAATTGCGTAATCAGCAATATGACTGGCGGGAGGCCCCGGCCAGCATGGAAGAACAGGTGATAAATTATTAAAATACAAAGGGTTAGAAATGACCGGCTGCGGTGTATTTTTTTAGTTTATAACTAGTTATGTATTAACGTTTTGCCAATGTCTTAGGAATCCCTCTCCTTTTGACCTTTTGCCATCTAAGTATTTCCCCTTGTTTTTTTTGGATCGCAGAAACTTAAATCTTCAAATCTTCGTTTTAGAGGGGAATACCCTTTTTTAGCCATATTTCATGAAAAGCCCTTTTCGCAAACTAATACGCATATCAGTAGTCCTGTTTGTATTGGTGCTCTTGTTCAATTTCTTCGGATACTACGTGAACCATCTCAGATCCCTTGAAAACAAAGAGCTTATAGAGGCCATCAACCGGTCAGGACATCAGCAGACGCTTTCCCAGCTGATTGCCAAAGAGGCGATCCTGTTACTCAACAATCCGGATAAAAAGAACATCCCGGCGCTGAAGGACGATCTCTCCGCGTCCCTGGCCCTTTTCCAGAAAGAGCAGGGCATCATGCAGAAGCAGGCCGGGTCGACCCCTCCACCCGTTCCCCCGGGCATATTTCAGATCAAGTTATTGCTCTCCAGCTCGCAGCAGTTCTTCGAGCCGATCATCGCGACGGGCCAGGAGCTCACCCAGGCCGACTCCTCGCTGCTGGCCATCAACAAGCATCTCTATCAGCGAAACATGCTGTACAATCAGGAAAAATACAGCAGCCTGATGGGAGAGGTCACGCAGGATTATTCGGACATGGTCAATGAGAAGAACAAGGAAGTGGCGACGATCGATACCGGGAAATTCATCTTACTCATCGTGGCGATCATCTGCCTGATCATTCTGGTGCTGGAGCCGGCATTTAAAAGAGGGGAAAAGAACCACAAGGAATTGCAAAAAGCGAGGAATGAACTGTTGAATGAAAAGAAATTCCTGGCATCCATCCTGCAATCGCAAACCAACTATGTCATCCGTATCAACCGGAGCGGACATTTTACCTATGCCAACCCGGCCTTTTTGAAAACCTTCGGGTACACCGCCCAGGAGATCCATCAGATCCTTTTTTATACGACCATTTTTCCCAAGGACCTGGCGCGCTGTCAGCAGATCGCTGACGAGTGCTGGAATAACCCGGGAAAGGTGTCGCGCCTGTTGATCCGCAAGCCGATCGGGCAATCGCGGCAGTTCATTTGGACCGAATGGGAATTCCTGGCCTTGTCTGAAAACGGGCAGGTCAATGAGATCCAGGGCATCGGGCTGAACGTTTCGGAGAAGTTGCAGACCCAGCAGATCAAGGAGGACGCCATCCGGACCTTGTCCTACGCCATGACCTATGCGAAAATGGGATCCTGGAAGCTGGACTTCCTCACCGGCGAGCTTTTACTGAGTAAAGAATTCAAGTCCCTGCTTGCGATGGAGGACGAGGACCCCGATAAGGTGTCTATAGAAACCTTCCTGCACACGTATGTCGTGCCTGAAGATTTCGTGCTGGTATCCGAAGAGATGTCCAAGTCGATCCAGAACAAGGAAAATACGGGCTATGAGACCACTTTCTCCTGCCGCATCATCACCAAGCAGGGCTGGATGCGGTACTTATCCGTCAAGGGAAAGATCGTCGACGAGCAGCAGCAATTCGGGATCGCGCAGGACATCACCTATCAGAAGGAATCGGAGAATGCCTTGTTGAACAGCGAGCAGAAGTTCCGGCTGCTGGCGGAGAACTCCGAAGACATCATCAGCGTACATGCCATCGACGGAACCATCTGGTATCTCTCTCCGTCCATTACCACCGTGCTGGGCTACGAGGTGGACGACGTGGTCGGAAGATCCTTCGAGCAGTACGTTCACCCGGAGGACCGCCACAAATTCCTGCGGGCCGACCAGATCCCCTCCTTTAACGAGAACGAAAGCATTATCGTCCGTTACCGCATTTTGCGTAAACAGGGCAATTATATATGGCTGGAGAGCATCATCAAGCCGATCATCGACGAAGAAGAGCTGGTCAAGCTCATTTGCACGTCCCGGAATATCACGGAGCAGAAAATTGCCCAGGAAAAACTGAAGAAAAAAGACCAGCTCCTGCATGCCGTGGCCTCCGCCACCCATTCCCTGCTGATCAATACCAACCTGAACCAGGCCATCACCGAGTCCATCCAGACCCTGGGCCAGAAGGCCAATGTGGGCAGGGTTTATGTATTCCAGAACCACTTCGACCAGGAGCGGAATAAATGGCTTACCTCCGAGATCCACGAGTGGACGGAGCATCCCTCGGATTTCCGCCTGGACAACCCCGCCATCAAAAATATTCCCTTCGAAAATATCAGGAAGATCATCGAACCCTTGCAGCTCAACCAGCCCTTCCTCAGTTATAAGCACAAGGAAGACGATCCGCAGCTGATGGCCATCTATGAAAAGACAGGGGTCTTATCGTCCGTGGCCGTGCCCATATTCCTCAAAGACGCTTTTTGGGGATTCGTCGGTTTCGACGAATTGAAGAAAGAGCGGGACTGGTCGGAGGCTGAATTCTCGATCCTGCGTTCCTATGCCTCTTCGCTGGCCGCGGCCATCGAACGCAAGCAGATCGAGGTGGAACTGGTGCAGGCCAAGGAACTTGCCGAGTCCGCCAGTCAGGCCAAGAGCGAATTCATGGCCAATATGAGCCATGAGTTGCGCACGCCGATGAACGGCATCATCGGCTTCACGGACCTCGTGCTGACCACCGATCTGCAGAAGGCCCAGCGTGACTATCTGCAAAACGTCAAGAAATCCGCATACGGCCTGCTGGGGATCATCAACGATATCCTCGACTTCTCGAAGATCGAGGCCGGCAAGCTGCTGATCGACCATACGCTCTTCAAGCTGGACGAGCTGATCGAAGAGACCATCGACATCCTGACCATCAAGGCCTTCGAAAAGCGGCTGGAGATGCTGTACCGGATCGATCCGACCATTCCATCGCAGTTCCTGGGCGATCCCGTGCGTATCCGCCAGGTCGTCGTCAACCTCCTCGGCAATGCCATCAAATTCACCGGCGAGGGCGAGATCCTCGTCTCCGTGCAGAAGACGGGCGAGCTTCAGCAGCGCGAAGGGAAGAAATTCATGAACCTCAGCATCGAGGTAAGGGATACGGGAATCGGCATCCGCAAAGACAAGCTGCAAAAAATATTCGAGAGCTTTACGCAGGCCGATACGTCCACGACGCGAAAATACGGGGGCACGGGCCTGGGCCTGACCATCTCGAAAAGCCTGTCGGAACTGATGGGAGGCCATCTTGCCGTGGAAAGCACGCCTGGGCAGGGCAGCCGGTTCATCCTGCACCTGGTGCTGGAAGTGGCCAATGAGCAGCCCGAAGTATTGTTACCGCAGGAGCCATTGGTGCACAAGGTGCTGATCGTGGATGACAACCCGACCAACCTGGAGCTGTTGAAGGAAAGCTTCGGCTACTTCCGGATCGATTCACAACTGGCGGGGAGCGCGGCCGAGGCCATGAAGAAGATCGAGCTGGCGGAAGAAGCCGGCGAGCCATTCGACCTGATCGTTACCGACCATCTCATGCCCGTCATGGACGGCATCAGCATGGTCAGGGAAATAAAGCGGACCTATCCCAAGAACAATCAGCCGATCATACTCATGCTGTCTTCACTGGAAAAGAATATGTATCAGAATGAGGCCGGCAAACTCGGCATCAGCAAGTTCCTGTCCAAGCCGGTGAAGCTGCACGAATTGCATGCAACCCTCTTGTCCCTGTTTGAAAAGACCATGCAGAACGACCAGTTGCATCCCTCCATTCCCAATGTCGAGAAGATCTCCGAGCCAAGCAGTATCCTGGTCGCGGATGACGATCCGATCAATATGCTGCTCATCTCCGAGGTGTTGCGTCGCATGGGCTTCGACGTGATCCAGGTATCCAATGGGAAGGAAGCGCTGGAGCGACTCCCTCATTGCGATCCGGTACTGATCTTCATGGATGTGAATATGCCGGAAATGGATGGCTACACGACGACCCGGCATATCCGGAAGATGCCCGAGCCCTGGTGCAATATTCCCATCATTGCGCTGACCGCGGATGCCATGAAGGGCGACCGCGAAAAATGCCTCGAGGCCGGGATGAATAAATATATTTCGAAGCCGTTCCGTCTCGAAGAGATCGATGAGGTGCTGAGGAACTATACGCTGGTGGTCTAGGCCGCGGGTGGTCGCGCCGGGTGACGCTGGTGGTTGCGGCGGCGCTTATCCCGTTACAAACCGGTAGCCGATGCCCTTCAAGGTAATGATGCCGATCGATTCGTCCTCCCGCAGATATCCCCTGAGTTTGGTAATATAGACGTCGAGGTTGCGACTATTGAAGAAAGAATCATTCCCCCATAGCAGGTTCAGGATGTCCTTACGGTCGATCACCTTGTCCCGGTTCTCGTACAGGAACTTCAGCAGCTCATTTTCACGGAAGCTGAGCCGGCGCGCGCTGTTATCCAGGATTAGTTCCTGGCGCCTCCATTGGAACAGGTACCTGCCCAAGGTTACTTCATCGGCGGCGGCAGCAAGGCCATCCGGTTGCTTATTCCGAAGGCCGAGGCTGTGCTGCACCCTTACGATCAATTCTTCCATGCTGAAGGGCTTCCGTATATAGTCGTTGCCGCCCATCGCAAATCCTTTTACCAGGTCATCGGTACGTGTCCTGGCCGTCAGGAACAGGATCGGCACGTCCGGGTCCAGCTCGCGTATCTTTCCGGCGATCTCGAACCCATCCACATTCGGCAGCATGATATCCAGTACGCATACGTCAGGCCGGATGCGTTCGAAGGCGGGCAGGACCGCCGCGCCGTCGCTTTCCATGCAGACCTCGAAGCCGCGGCTTTCGAGGCTCTCCTTGACGATCTTGCCCAGGAATAGTTCGTCCTCCACATATAATATCTTGACCTTACTCATCATAGCTGGGAATTTTGGCGGGGAATCCTGATCAGGAAGCGGCTGCCGATGCCCTCCTCGCTGTCCACACGGATCGTTGCGCCCTGTCGCTGCAGGATATAATACACATAGCTCAGGCCCATCCCGTACCCTTTTACATTGTGCTTGTCACCGGTGGGAACGCGGAAGAATTTTTCGAATATCCGGTCCTTGTAGGCCGCTGGAATGCCGATGCCGTTATCGACGACGGACAGGGCCAGTTGTTCCGGCCCGGCGCTCAGATCGATCTGGATGGAGGGGTTGGACTTGCTGTACTTCAGGGCATTGTCCAGGAGATTAAACAGCACGCTGGTAAAATGCAGCTTGTCCGCATAGAGCTGATACTCGTCGTCGTCGCCCGCGGCGTGGAAACTGACCTTTGCGCCATATTTCTCGAATTGCAGACGCATCGAGGACAAGACCTCTTTCGCGAGGAGGCGCATGTCGAAACGCTCCTTCTTCAATTCGATCTCCTGCCGTTCGAAGAGAGACAACTTCAACACCTTATCGACCAACAGGGACAGGCGCTGGAGCTCTTCGGCGGATATGTCGAGATATTCTTTCGTACGGGCGGGATCCTCGAGCGCGTTGAATTTTCTGAGTGCTTCGACGGCCACGCTGACCGTAGCGATGGGTGTCTTTAGTTCGTGGGTGATATTGCTGATGAAATCGTTCTTCAATTCGGTGAGTCTTCGTTGCTGCTGCCAGTTACGATAGAGCAGGAGGAGGGACAGGACCGTAAAACCCACCAGCAGGAGGGAGAAGAGGGCCTGCGGACCGATGCGCGCGGCCATATACCAGAACGTATGGTCGAAATGGACCTCGTAGGCCAGCGGCTTGCTGAAGCCCAGCACTACCTTATTGCCAATGGAGTCCGAGGAAAGTGATTCCTGGAGACTATCTCCCGGGCGGGCGGTGATCCGGAAAGGCAAATGGATGCCATCCCCCGCCAGGGCCATGGCGTACCGGGGACTGATCTCCGCCGCCGTGATCGGTTTGGCAAGTGAATCGAGGCCAGCCAACAAACTGATGATCTTGCTGTTGGACGTGCGGAAGAAGACACGTCTGCCCGGAGAATCCGTCTCCTCATCCATGCCCAGATGATCCATGGTAACGACAAGGGATTGCGTGCTATTTGCCTGTCCGGAACTGTCAACGGTCACCCGGTCGTGGATCATTTTCTTCATGGTGATGATCGCCGGCGGACCCTGCTCGCGCAGGCCGATGCTGGTATCCAGATGCATCCGGGATGCCTGCATTTTGAACATCGTTTCACGGAAGAGGAGATTGGTTCGGATCGTGAACAATTTCCTTTCATCGATATAGTTCTTCCGCAGCCAGGATGCCTGGAAGGCCACGATCGTGCCGATCGTGAGGATCATGAGGATTATGGCAACCCGGCGTTTGCGCATGGTGGCAAAAATAGACAAAAGGGGGCGCAGCCGTTCCCGCCATTAACCTTAATTAACATTAAACCAAGGCCGGTTAACCTGTTTTGGATGTTGGCAAAAATAGATTTGTACCCTAAAACGATCACTATGCAAAAGTTATTTCTATTCGCCGCCTTGTTGCCTGCCGTGCAGACCCTGACGGCGCAAAATGCCACGACGTCCGCGCCCGTCCTGAAGGAAGGAAGGGTCATCTATGAGCGCAAGATAGACATGTACCGCAGGCTGGAGGACGAAAGTGCAAGGGCCATGATCCCCCAATACAATACCTCGAAGGCCGAGTTGGATTTTACGGGCGATATTTCGATCTATAAGAATATCAAGGAAGAGGAAGATATCCGGGATCATGCGGGCGACGATGGCAATGGCCGCGTGCTGATCAAAATGGGAGGAGCTGATGATCAGACCTATAAAGAACCGGCCACCGGCAAAATGATCCAGCAAAAAGAGCTTGGCCCTCGGAAATACATCATCGAGGACACGCTGCCCAAATCCAACTGGCATTTGGACGAGGGGGCGCGGACGATCAGGGGCTATGCCTGCAAGAAGGCCAGCACGACGAATCGCCAGGGGATGCCCATCACGGCCTGGTATACGGAAAACATCCAATCCTCTTCGGGCCCGGAACTTTTCGGCGGACTCCCCGGCCTGATCCTGGAATTGAATGTCAATGACGGGGAGATCGTGTATTTCGCCATCGATATCCTAAGCAAGGACTTCGACAAGACCATCGTGAAGGCGCCGTCGGAGGGGAAAAAAATCAGCGGCGCGGAATATCGCAAAATGATGGAAGAACAGTTCGGCGTCAAACCCGGCGGGGGCCCGACCATCCGGATCATCCGGAACTAAGGGATCGGGGATTCCGGCGAGAGGAGCGGAGTGCGCGGCCTGCTATCGAACGATCTTGATGTCCATTTTACCTGACCCCTGGCCGCCTTGCATGTTCTTGCCTGCGAAGCGGCTGAGGTTATAGCTGAAACTGAGCAGCCAATACCTGTTCAGCACCCGATAGGAAACATCCTCGATATAATTCTGGCTGGTATTGCGCGAGAAGCCCGTATTGCGACTGAGGATATCGAACACCTGGAGCCGGATGGTTCCTTTTTTATTTTTGAATAATTTCTCGGCGATCCCGGCATTCCAGATAAGGGGGCTGCTATTGTAGCCGGCCGGGAGACCGCTGCGGTGAATATAATCCAGGTCGCTGGCGAGGCTGAACCGGTCGCGGAGATACCAGTTTGCATCCAGGGTATAATCTTCCGTCCAGTAGGCCTGGTTCTGTGCCGGTTGCAAGGAGTAACGGACCTCGTTGTAATCCGCACGGATGCCTGCCGTGATATCGAGGGCTTCGCCCGAGACGAAATTGAGGTTGGCGCCCTGCCCCACCGTCCAGTTATTGCTGTTATTGGGTGCGCCGTTGACCAGGCCGCCATTGTGATCATAGGCCAGGTTGCTGCTGAGGCTCAGGTTGCTTCGAATTGCCCTGACCGGAAATTCCCAGGTCAGGTTGCCGTTCAGGCGGAACAAACCATCCCTGTTCACGGGCATGGTCACCTGCGCCCCCGAAGCCGCCAATTGGGAGCTATTCACGATACGGTCGTGAATGCCGCTGTAATTGACCATGGCAAAGAAACTGGTCCGGCGGAAAGGGTCGAAAGACAGGTAGTTCAACCGAAGGAGATGATAATATTCCTGCCGGAGACCGGGGTTACCCAGCCTGACATTCAACGGATCCGAATTATCCGGCACGGGTTGGAGCTGGTTGAGGGCGGGTGGATTGGTATAGGTGTTATAGAAGAGTCGCAGGTTCCGGTATTTGTTAAACTCATATTGCAAGGTCGCATCGGGGAGGATATTCAGATAGGACTGCTTCAGGATGCTGTCACCGCTGAGGTCGCTGAAGCGGTTGGATGAGGAGGCCTGCTGCATGGTGGCGCCGAAGGTTAGCTTGAACCGCTTTTGGATGGACTGCCAGCGAATGCCCTCCCGTTCATAGGTATAGCGGTTGGAAAAATCGTTGGTCAGCTGTGCGTCCGGCAGCGTGAACTTGCCGGCGCTGTCGGCATCCATGGTCCGCTTGTCCGAATGAGCATGTCTCTGGAAGGCATCAGCATGGAATTCAAGGAGGCTGGCCCTGGACAATGGCTCCGTATAGACCAGGCTGAGGCCATAGTTATTGCCGGATGATGGCAGGGTATAGAACTGATCCAGCGAGTCGGTGGACGGGACCGACGGGTTGCCGGCGCCGCTATAATACCGGTTCACTGAAAACAGGTCGCCGCTCCCGCTGCTGTTGTTTAAACCGACAGAAAGATTGGCGGAAAAGGTCCGCCCTTTTTTGGCAAACCGGTGCCGGAACAAGGCGCTGCCATTCCAGGTATAGCCCGAGGCCGATGCATCGGTACTTGAGAACCCTTCATTCAGCAAGGTACCCGGCGACGGGGGGGCCGTAGAAAACGATCTCGAGGTGTCGATGGTTCGGGAATAGCTGCTGCTGCGCTGACCGATCAGCACGCTGGTGAATTTTATTGAATTGACCGAATCGATCCGATGATCCGCGATCAGGGTGAAGCGCTGATTCTCGTTATGGCGTTGGCCCATGCTGTGTTGATCCTGTGAGTAAGAATGGTCAGGAGCGAGGTACCGGCGGGTATTGTGCAAATCGGTGCGGTCGTCGGCCCGGTTATAAAAATAATTGGCGTTGACCTCGGTACGATTAGACCAGTCATCATTGTAGTTCAGTCCGCCGGCGAGGGTATTGGTGATTGCCTGGTTGTTATCGGTCAGACCCTGAATGGGGATCCCTGAATTAAACGGATCGGATAGACCGCCCCTTCCACCGGAGCTGCCGGGCCCGGAGAGATTGGAAAGCCCGCCCCCAAATCCTAATACGTCCTGGAAGGAGAAGCCCTGTTTGTTTGTGTTATTGGCCATGCCGATGGCGGAGAGCTGGCGATCGTTGTGAAATTGATTGATGTCGAGGTTAGCCTCGTAGCGGCCGTCACCGGCGGGTTTGCCGCCGGAGGGCCAGGCGTCGGCGCCGGCAGCAGCCGTCGCCCGCCCGAATGTACCACGACGTTTATCCTTCTTGATGGTCAGATTGATCGTCTTCTGGCTGTTGCCGTCGTCGAAGCCCGTGAATTGGGATTGATCCGACTTTTTGTCGAAGACCTGGACCTTGTCGACGGCGTCCGCCGGAAGATTCTTGCTGGCGATCTTCGGGTCGGCGCCAAAGAACTCTTTCCCATCGACCAATACCTTTTTGACCTCTTCGCCATTGGCCTTGATCACCCCATTCTTATCCACCTGCACGCCCGGCAGTTTCTTCAACAGGTCTTCCACGACGGCATCCGGTTTGGTCTTAAAGGAACTGGCGTTGAACTCTACCGTATCGTGTCGGATGGTCACGGGCGGCGCCTCCTGTTCCACGGTAAAGGCATCGAGGAGTCCGGCCTTATCCCTAAGGGGAATGACTCCAAGGTCGATGGAGCGGATCAGATCGGTGATCACAAAAACCTGGCTAACGGACCGGTATCCGACATGGGTGATCAGCAGCCGGTACGTACCTTTATCCAGGGCATTCACACGGAAAAGGCCCGAGGGATCGCTGCGGGTAAAGCCGACCAGGGATGAATCGCGAATAGTCAGTACCGTGACCGTTGCATCCGCCACCGAAGCATGGCTGGCGGTATCTTGCAGCCGGCCGCGGATACTCCCGTCATGCTGAGCCAGGGCATCGGGCGAAAGCGCCAGGAAGAAGGCGAGACACATGAAGGCTGCGGGTAAGCGGGGCTGACTCATACCGGTTTGTTTTCGTTACTCGATGGCAACGAAAGTACCGGTGGCGGTGGCTAAAGCAGGTTAACCAGCTTGGAATTAATGTTAAGCAAGGTTAAAATCGGCGGACGCGCTGCGGCGCCGGGTGCTTCTATTTTTGCGTGCTGGCGATCTGCGCATCGCCGGCGGGTTCGTGATCATATACGCTGAGGGTGATCTTCCATCCCCTGGCCTCCTCATGCAGGGAAAGCTCCACATGCAGGCGCTTTTCCGCGCCTACGCCGGGCAGCAAGGAGAAGAAGACGTGCGAATATTTTTTATCCGAGGCAGGATCCTGGTACTGACCGGTGGTCAGGATAAAGGTCTTTTGATCGCTGCCCGTAATGATGCTGTTACGGATCTGGTCGAAAACTTCCCGATACCTGCTTTTTGCCCGCTCGAAGCCGGCAGGCTCGAAAAAAGAGCAACTCCAGGTAACTTCTTCCCGCGCGGGATCCCGGGCAGGGGTATTCGTGCGGGTAATAATGCCTGAAGAACCGGGCAATTGGACGGTCGATCTATATTCGGTGGCTTCGTGGGTCTGTGCGACCTGTTCGCCCTTGATATCGATAAAACGGTGGGGATAATCCTGGATCACTTTTTCCAATATGGCCTGGGTCTTGTTCGAAAAAACCCCCTGTGCCGACAAAGCAGCACAAACCATCAGCGGAGCTATGGGAAGAACAACGCTTTTCATAAGAAGGATTTTTTACAAAATACGAAAAACCGGCGCCGGCACAATAGCAAAACTACGGGGCGGTTTTAACCCTCTTTTTACATACTAAACCACAAAAATCTGCGTTAACAACACTGGTCAAGCCTTTACCCAACCATTAAAAAGCCCAAATCGATGAAAAACAATCACATGGAGTTCGACACTCGTAACACGAAGATTTACAAGGACATATATCGCCCTTCTTTCAGGATAAACCGCTTTATCGGCACTCTTTTATCCATCATCCTCATCGGCCAGTCACAGGCCGGCAATCCGGACTACCATCATTTTCGGAGATCCAGATAGGACGATCCGGGATTGGGATACTATTACGTGACTAGTCTCCGCCGGGACCGAAGCCGCCCCTGCGACCACCGCCTCCGCCACCCCCACCGGGGCCACGGAACATACCCGGGAACATGCCCGGCATCCGACGTTGGTTGGAGGCGGCAAAATTGTTCAGGTTCCAGGTAAAGGTGAGCATAAGATAGCGTGAAAGCGTATTCGTTCGGCTGGCCGTATACCCGGCGGCCGTTACGGTCTTATTGACGTAAGTGTTTGCATTGAGCAGGTCAAAGGTGCTCAGACGAATTTCCCCATTCTTCTTCTTAAACAAAGACTTCGCGATGCTGGGGCTCAGCAGGGGCACGCTGGCATTGTACCCCGGCGTGCGGGTATTGGTATACGTGTAGTCGAAGGTCGCGGCGATCAGCCATCCGTTATTGGTATAGGCAGTGATCTCCGCACCGAACTTCTGCGTAAAATAGTCGAGGTTCTGGCTAGGATGCAGGGAGTTCCTGCCTATATTATAGTTGGACGAAGAACTGAAGTTCATGTCAAAATTCTTTTTGATGTTCGTCGTCCAGGAAATGGTCTCGCCGAAGCTCGTATTCCGGGTGTAATCGGACTGATAGGCGACCGGCGCGTTGAACCCCGCCGCATCAAAAAGGCTTTGGCTCTGGGAATAATTCACATTCGTAATGAAATTGAGGTTCGATTTCGGCTTCTTCAGGGCAAACCCGTAATTGAAGAATCCGGACAAATTATAGGTCCCATTCAGGTTCACATAGGTGCTCGTCTGACCGCCCTTCTCGTTCGGAATGGTGGCGGTCTGGATGTCGTTCACCGTCGTGCTGGCGTTGATTGTGGCGAAGAGCACGTTCTGTGTGCCAGGATCGAAGGATGAATAGAGTACGCGCAGATTATGGGTGAACTGGGGTTTTAGATCGGGATTACCCACGACAAAATTGACGTCGTCGGACGTAGTCGTCAAAGGTTGCAGTTGGGAAGCCGATGGCGTGCCCGTTCTACCCTGGTAGAAAAGGCGGAGACGCTGGGTCCTCGAAAAAGAGTACTGGAAGGCGGCCGTTGGCGTGAGATTCACATAGGTGGAAGGCGCCACCGTGATCCCCTTGGTCGTGTTCACGCTTTTGAAATCCATGAATTGCACCCCGGAGCCGATGTTTAGATTGAATTTTGTATTGAATACCCGGTAGTTCAGGGAGACACGGTTGGATGTAGACGTGAATTTGTACGAGTTGCTGAACAAGCTGTCGAAGGCGGAATAGCCGTGGGCGGAATCCACAAAGTCATAGGTATTGTTGACCGTCGTGTTCTTACTGTAGCTGTAATTATAGTTCAGTTCAAGAACCTGATTCTTGCCGATGGGTTCGGTGTAAGACAGGGTCGGGCTGAAGCTATAGGAATGCAGCGAGTCATTATAGTATTGGTTGATCAGTTGCACCGAATCGGCCGGGCCTTTTTCCAGCTTATAGTAATGATTGAGTGAATAATAGGTGCCATTGCCGTCATTTACGTTTACCGTTCCATTCAGATCCAGGGAAATGGTCCGCATGGGCTTGCTGAACTTATGACGAAAAGTAAGGTTTGACCCGTTGATATTATAGCCCGAACTGACGCTGGAATTATGACCCGACGTGGTATTGACCGGCGAGCCGTTCTGATCAACGGTCGACGAATTAGAACTGGCATTGGGCCTGGTGGTCTGAAATGAAAGGTTCGGCCGGAAGACCAGCGAATTGGTGTTGCTGCTGTCGAATTTCGATTCCAGGTTCAGGTTGATCCGCTGATTGGTGGTCCGTTGAAAGGCGGATTGCGCCTGATTGCTGGTATTCGAAGAATCAGGATTCGAAAAATTATTCCGGAACGACAGGCTGGACCCGTCCGAAGAGACATGCTGGAAGTTATAGAAATAGCTGCCATTGATGGTCGTGTTTGGTCCCCAGTTATCCCTGTAGTTGGCGCCGCCGGCCCATACCGTCGTCACGCCGGGACTGCTTTGATTGGTCGCCGCGGCAGGTCCTCCGCCCCCTCGTCTGCCACCCGAATTCCCCAAAATATCCTGGATCGTGAAATTCTGTTTATTGATATCGTTTGCCTGTCCCAGCACCGAGACCTGCTGCTCGTTGTCAAAACGATGCATATTGATGCTGTTGTCATAATCCTCGTTGGTGCCCGCGCCGGCGACGGCCCGTCCGAAATAGCCCTGCCTCTTATCTTTTTTGGTGGTGATATTGATCGTCTTGACCCGGTTGCCATCGTCGATGCCGGAAAATTTGCTTTGATCGTCGAGGTCATCGAATACCGAAATTTTTTCAATGACGTCCGGGGGCAGATTGCGCGTCGCCAGCTTCGGATCGTCGCTGAAAAAACGCTGGCCATTCACGAGTACCCGTTGCACTTTCTCCCCCTGCGCGGTGATATTGCCGCTGGCATCGACCTGGATGCCCGGGAACTTCTTCAAAAGGTCTTCCGCTACCGCATTGGGCTTGACCGCATACATGCCGGCGTTATATTCGATCGTATCGCCCTTGATCTGCATTGGAGGTCGCTGAACGATGACAGCCGTCATTTCCTGCGTTGCCCGCTCCATATAAAGCGTGGAAAAATCGATGTTGAGGTTGGCCGTGTCGATGGTGAAGAGCTTGACGACGGGCTGGAAGCCTTCGAAGGTGATGATCAGACGATATTTGTCCGGTCGCAGGTTCCGCACAAGAAATGCGCCCTGTTTGTTGGTCACCACGAATTGGGCCCCCGATGAATCCGCCACCGGGGTGACGGAAACGGTGGCCGCCGCCAGGTTTTGCCTGCCGACCGTATCCACGATGGCGCCTTTTACCGTGCCCCTCGCCTTACCTTGTGAAAATGAATGAATTGCGAGCAAATTGAGGCTGAGCGTAAGCAATAGGGCTTGTATTTGTAGAGGTAGGTGCATATCCTGTCTATTGTACTAATGGACTACTAAAATACTCCGTTGTTTAACGTCTTCATATCCCCGGAATGTCCAGTGGCAAAAGCTCTTGATATGAGGGTGAATGGGGGGTTTCCGGCCCGGGATATTCGGTGAATAGGCTAGGAGAACAGGTATTCCACATCGGCCTTGCTGAGGCTCTTGACGAAGCCGTCATCGTCCGCGATCAGGTCCTTGGCGAGAACCCTCTTCTTCTCCTGCAATTGGAGGATCTTGTCCTCGATGGTGTCCTTGCAGATCATCCGGTAGGCGAAAATGTTCTTGGTCTGGCCGATGCGATGGGTCCGGTCGATGGCCTGTTGTTCCACGGCGGGGTTCCACCAGGGGTCGACGATATAGACGTAGTCCGCGGCCGTCAGGTTGAGGCCCACGCCGCCGGCCTTCAGCGAGATCAGGAATACCCGGCAGGTGTCGTCATTCTGGAAGCTTTGGATGGCTCGCTCCCGCTCCTGCGCCGAGGTGCTGCCATCGAAATATTCATGCCGGACCTCCTGTTCCCTGAGCCTGTCCCGGATCAGGGCCAGCATGCCCAGGAATTGAGAAAAGATCAGCGCTTTGTGATCCCCGATATTTTCCGTGATCTCTCGGGTGAGCTCGTCGAGCTTGATGGAATGGTTGGGATATTTTTCCGGCTCGTTGAGGATGGACGGAGAGTCGCAGATCTGGCGCAGCTTCATCAGGCCCTGGAGGATGGTCAGCTGCGAGCGCTGTATGCCTTGCGTCTCGATGGTGCCCAATATCTTGTCGCGATAGTCATTGCGGTAGGCGTCGTAGATCTTCCGCTGTTCATCCTCCATCTCGCAAAACAGGATCGTCTCGGTCTTTTCCGGCAGGTCCTTGGCGACCTGCTCCTTGGTACGCCGCAGGATGAAGGGGTACAATAATTTCCGCAGGTGATCCTTTCGGTCCTGCTCGCCGAACTTGTCGATCGGCACGGCGAACTCCTGGCGGAAAAACTCGATGCTGCCGAGCATGCCGGGGTTCAGGAAATTCATTTGGGCGAAGATGTCGAAGGTATTGTTCTGCAGGGGGGTACCGCTCATGCAAAGGCGATGTCGCGCGTGCAGGAGGCAAGCCGCCTTGGTCACCTTGCTGCCGGGGTTCTTGATGGCCTGCGATTCATCCAGCACCACATAGTCGAAAGGGATCTCCAGCAACATTTTGATATCGCTGCGCAGGGTGCCGTAGGTGGTGATGATAATATTATATTGTTCCAGCTCCTGCTTGTTTCGCGTCCGGTCCCCGCCGTGATGGATGTGATAGGTCAGTGCGGGCGTGAACTTCCTGATCTCATTTTCCCAGTTGAACATGAGCGTCGTCGGGCATACCACGAGGGCATTCAACCGGGGGCGCGTGTCGCGGTAATGCTGGAGGAAGGAGAGGGCCTGGATGGTCTTTCCCAAACCCATGTCGTCCGCCAGGATGCCGCCCCAGCCAACCTCCTGCAGGTAGTTCAG
This sequence comes from Bacteroidota bacterium, assembly GCA_030706735.1. GTDB lineage: Bacteria > Bacteroidota > Bacteroidia > Chitinophagales > Chitinophagaceae > Puia. The sequence goes on from JAUZNZ010000013.1 coordinate 43,277, forward strand.
CCAGTGGAAGCCATGGACCTGGTAGGGGCGGAGGATGTGTTCGAGGTGGGCCGGAACGGGCAATTCCTTGATCCGGTTGAACTCCCGCAACTGCTCATATTTTTCTTCGAGACGGATGATCAGCTCTTCTTCGTTGCGATTGTCATAGAGCTCGTCGATGACGCTCATATGGTATTTCGACAGGCGGAGCTGGTTGCTTTTTCCTTCCCCTACCCGGAAGAGCAGGGAATATTTCTTGATCCATTCCTCCGGCAAAACGCCGAGCGTACCGTCGTCCAGGGGCACGAACTGCTGACGGTTAGCGAGCGCCTTCTTGACGTCCGCGATCGTTACCCGCTGGTCGCCGAAGACGATATCGACCCGCGCGTCGAACCAGTCGGTATTGCTGCTGATATGGATCTTGGTCTGCGGTTTTGCCGTATTGAAGCGGAAGTTCTTGAGGGCTTCGAAGCCATAGACCGGTATCTTCATTTCCTCCATGGCGTCCACGAACAGGAAGAACCAATTGTTCTTCAATACATCCGCCCCTTTGAGCGCAAGGCTATGCGAGCCTTCGGGCCGGATGAACTGGGAATGGAGCGATTCCAGCCTTCCGAGGAATTGCGATTCCGCCTCCTTGTTACGGTGCACGATCAGCACCTGGTGGCCATCCGGGACGATGATCTCGTCCTTGCCGCCGGGACGCGTTTCATAGCCCTTATAGGTGAACAGGGGTTGGAAGATCAGGTAGTCCCCTTTCTCCTGCAAGAGCAGTCTTTTTTCAGGCTCTCCGTCCTTAACCTCTTTGATCAGCCCTTTGTCGAACTCGACGTGATAATCCCGGGCGAGCGGCAGGATGAACTCCTTGAGCTGCCTCGGCCAGTCATCCTTTCCGATCAGCATGCCCGGCTTGCCCGCGAACTTTTCCACCAATCCGATGTCTTCAGGCTTGTTCCAGAGATAGAGATTGTTATTATAAAAGAATACGAGGCTGCTCTGGCATTCGTTAAGCACGGTGTCGACCGGCTGGCCGTTGATCTTCACGAAACAGAGGACCTCAAAGCTTTCGTCCCGTACGGCGACACTGAAGAAGGGCGTGATCGAGTCGCCGGAAACGCCGATGGGCTGCAGGTTGGCGGTCTTGAAGGGCTTATGCCCGTTAAGGAAGAACACGAAGGGGTTGGCGTTGACCTCCGCGAACAGTTTTTTCAGCTTGGGATGCAGGTATTCCACCATGAGCTTCTTCGTCTCTTCCGGCAGATCGTCCTCCTCCTGGTGAATGATATTCTCCCAAATGCCGCTGAATGGCGAATTCCGGTTGAGGAACTTGTTGATCTCCGAAGGCTGCATTTTGCGAAGCGAGGGGATCAGTTGCTTGTCGGGCTCGTTGAACGAGTCCGTATTGATGAATTTGGTAAGGTCCATCTTTTCCACCTTACCCGAATAATTGGATTGCTCTTCATTGCTCTCGCCGGCCACGGCATCGAGGGCAAAGCCCGGGAAGGAGCCATGATTGAAGTTGAATACGATGCCAAGGCGCTGGGCAATGCCGGCAGGCCGTTCGTCGTCGGCCTGGGAATGCATGGCGTGGGCCAGTTCCGCCTCAGCGGGGCGAGGCCGGCCCGAGGCCACCGGGGCCACCCGTTTGATCGTCGTGTCCAGGACCCGCAGAAAGGGTTTCCCCTCTTTGTAAGTGAACTCGAACTTGCCTTTCAGATCATCCTCGAGCGAATAGCCGTAGGCCTCGAGCAGTTTGTTCTTTTCTTTATCCCAGTTGCGAATGCTGTCGAAATAATAAGCGCCGTGGGCGTGGAGCAATTGCAGGAAGACGATGACCTTGGGCAGGCATAGGGGATGCGCGGTATCGGGGTAATTGCTGCTGGTATCAAAGTTGCGTTCTTCATTCTTGCGGAGGACGACGGGATAGACCTCGCCGTCGAGCTCGACAGATGCTTTCACCGTCTCATCCTTCGCGGACTCGATGCGGGCGCGTTGCGTGCGGAGGTATTTTTCCGCCTCCGTTAGAGTTTGCTGCGAACAGAGAAGGCGAATGCTCTTCAGGTCGATGAACTTCATCTTCACGACGGTATGTTGCTGATCGTAGCGCACTTCTTCGGCCTTCAGCATATTCCTATCGAGCAATTCCTGGAGCTGGATGAGCGCGCCGGCCTCGTGGCGGCAGATATCGCCCAGGTTATAGGGGCAGCTGCAACGGATGGACAGCGTCTTGGCATCCTTGAACTTCTGCACATACACCTTATAATACGTGGTATAGCTGTCGTCCTTGACCCGGAAGGTAACGGACTCGAATAGTTCATCGTATTCGATCAGCTCCACGTAACCGATAGCGTGTATCTTTTTTCCACGGCGGATCACCTCGTCGGTCCCGTTGGTATAAACATATTTTATAAGGTGCGGTAACGCCATAGTTAACTTTTGCGGTCGCCGGCCGGTGGAGGGCGGGTCGTATTTCGCTCCCGGAGCCGGAATTCGCTCTGAAAAGGTCAATCTGCAAAACTACAGGAAAAAAGGGGAGTCAGGAAAAGATTTAGACAATTATTAATAATGCGGCATATACCTTTGTATCACAAGGGCAAATTGATAAATCCACAGTTATGATCGTTCGTATCAAGATGGCCGCGCTTATCCTCGTCCTTCCTCCCCTTTTCGCCGTTGCACAAAAAGGAAAAAAATCCGACAAGCTCGCGCTGGCCGACCTGGAGGCCCAGATCCGATACCTGTCCGACGACAAGCTGGAGGGTCGCAGAACGGGCACGCCCGGAGAGAAACTGGCCAGCGATTATATCAGCATCGAGTTCGCGAATGCGGGCCTTCAACCCCGCGGAGACAAAAATGGTTGGCTGCAGTCCTTCGAGATCGACGAAGGCAAGCAGGTGGATCCCGGCTCCTACTTTTCCGTCAATGATCAAAAGCTGACCCTCAATAAGGAATTCTTCCCCCTGGCGTTCAGCGCGACCGGCCGCGTTTCGGGGTCCCCGGCCGTTGCCTTGCAAGAAAGCGGCCTGCCCTGGTTTCTCGACCTGAAGGACCTGTTGGAGGCAGAGCATGGCAATCCGCATTTCGATCTCGAAGCGGCCATACGGGCGAAAGCGGTGGAGTATGTGAAGAAGGGGGCGACGGCCCTGGTACTGTATAACTCGTCCAGGATAGCGGACAACCTGCAGTTCGATCCGAAGGACAAGAGGGAGGCTGCACCCATTCCCCTGCTCTATGTCAATAAGGAAGCAAAAAGAAAATACCTGAAAGACGAATCCGCCTCGCTGGACATCGCGATCAATGTAAAGATGACTGAAAAGACGCGCATGGGACATAACGTCGTCGGCTATCTCGATAACGGCGCTCTCAGCACGGTGATCATCGGCGCACACTATGATCACCTGGGCTTTGGGGAGGATGGAAATACCCTATACCAGGGTTCGGAACGAATGGTTTTTAACGGCGCCGACGATAATGCAAGCGGCGTGGCGGGGACTATCGAACTGGCCAGGTGGCTGCATCAATCGGCGTGGAAGGGTAACAACTATCTGTTCGTTGCCTTTTCCGGAGAGGAGCTCGGATTGTACGGATCGAAATATTTTGCCGACCATTGCCCCGTCGACCTGAAGAACGTGAACTATATGATCAACCTGGATATGGTCGGCCGGCTCAATGACAGCAGCCATGTACTGACCATCGGCGGCTATGGGACGTCGCCGGTCTGGGAGGAGGTCTGCAACAGCGTCAGCGACAAAAAATTCTTCTCCCTCCGCTTCGACAGCAGCGGCGCCGGCCCCAGCGATCATACGTCCTTTTACCGAAAGGATATTCCCGTCCTGTTTTTTTTTACGGGGATCCATGCGGACTACCATAAGCCCACGGACGACTATGAGAAGATCAATTATGCCGGCGAGCTGCAGGTGCTGAAATATATTTATGACGTCATTGGCAGCGTCGACAAGAGGGGCCGGGTCGCCTTCGTCAGGACACGCGATCCGCAAATGGGCGGCGCGCGGTTCACGGTGACGCTGGGCATCATGCCCGATTACACCTACAACGGGGACGGCGTGCGCGCGGATGCGGTCAGTGAGGGGAGGCCGGCCCAGAAGGCGGGCCTGAAAGCCGGGGACGTGATCGTTCAATTGGGAGACTACCCGGTGCCCAACCTGGGAAAATATATGGACGCCCTTTCCCGGTTCAAAAAGGGCGATTTGACGACGGTGAAGTTCAGGCATGGGAACGAGGTGGTCGAGGCGCCGATTCAATTTTAAATCGTAACTTTTATTTCAGTAACAAGGGCTAACAAGGGATGAAGCTTAAGCTCGACATAGAAGGGCTGACCGCGGGGTTCTTCGAAGACACCCGGCTGCTGGGCGTCGTGGCTCCCATCAAGGCCTACCAATTTTGCTGGCAGCTGAACAGCCGTCTTCGATTCGATTTTCGCATTAATCATGAGATCGAGATCCAGCTGACCAAACGGCAGCGGAAATACTTCTTCGGGGTCTACGAGTACCAGGAGGCTTCCAATGCCCTGAGCCACTTTCTTTACCATAACCAATTCGACGGGGAATACTTATTGCCTGAGTTCAAGCATCTGGATTTCCTGTGGCTGCTGAAGGGGGACTGTGTAACCGGGGACCAGCTCAGGGACCTGGTTAGTTCGATCAGGACTGTGCCCGGCGTGCAATTGGTGACGGAGCTGACACAGGAGAAGATCAAGAACAGGGAACACCTTATTTTTTGAGTAAAATCGTATGTTATGTGGAAGGAAGAAAACAACACGCTCTACCGGAAGTTCGAGTTCAAGACCTTTTCCGAGGCCTTCGCCTTTATGACGCGCGTGGCGCTCGAGGCGGAAAAGATGGATCATCACCCGTTATGGACCAATGTATATAATAAGGTGGAGATCTGGCTATCCACGCATGACGCGGGAGATATCGTCACCGAAAAGGACCGGAAACTGGCGGCGAAGATCGATGCATTGAAACCGGCCTGAGTAGGCGGCCCGAACGAATGACCCGGTTCGAAGAACCTAACTGCTCATGCTGGCGAGGAACTCCTCATTGCTCTTGGTGCCGCGCATGCGCTTCAGCAGTTCGTTCATCGCCTCTTCCGTATTCATATCGTTCAGATACACGCGGAGCAGGTTCATTCGCTGCAATACTTCCCTTTCCAGCAGCAGATCGTCGCGGCGGGTCGATGAGGCCACGAGGTCGATGGCGGGATAGATACGCCTGTTGGACAGACGGCGGTCGAGTTGCAGTTCCATATTACCGGTTCCCTTGAACTCCTCGAAGATGACTTCGTCCATCTTGGAGCCGGTATCGATGAGGGCCGTCGCGAGGATGGTCAGCGATCCGCCATTTTCTATCTTGCGCGCCGCGCCGAAGAATTGTTTGGGCTTTTGCATGGCATTCGCCTCCACGCCGCCGGACAGCACCTTGCCGGAAGCAGGGGCCACCGTATTGTGTGCGCGCGCCAGGCGGGTGATGGAATCAAGCAGGATGACGACATCATGGCCGCACTCTACCAGCCGTTTTGCCTTTTGCAGGGCGATGGTCGACACTTTAACGTGTTTTTCCGCCGGCTCGTCGAAGGTGGAGGCGATGACCTCCGCCCTTACGCTGCGCTCCATGTCCGTTACTTCCTCCGGGCGCTCATCCACCAATACGATCATCAGATAACATTCCGGATGATTGGCGGCGATCGCGTTGGCGACGGCCTTCAAGAGCATGGTCTTACCTGTTTTCGGCTGGGCCACGATCAGTCCGCGCTGTCCCTTTCCGATCGGCGTGAACAGGTCCATGATGCGGGTGGAATAGTCGCTGGGGGTCGTGAACAGGTTCATTTTTTCGAAGGGGAACAGCGGCGTGAGGTAATCGAAGGGAACACGGTCGCGAACCTCTTCGGGCCCCTTGCTATTGATGGTTTCCACCTTAAGCAGGGCGAAATATTTTTCTCCTTCTTTGGGCGGCCGTACCGCACCGTGTACCGTATCCCCCGTTTTCAGGCCGAATAATTTGATTTGCGAAGGCGAGACATAGACGTCATCGGGAGAGGACAGATAATTATAATCGCTGCTGCGGAGGAAGCCATATCCGTCGGGCATCATTTCCAGCACTCCTTCGGCCTGGATCACGCCGTCGAACTCGATATTGAAGACTTCGTTACGGCGTTGCGGGTAGGCCTTTCCGGACTGTGAGTCCCCGGAGCGATCGCCGCCTCCTTCCGAACCCTCCTGCATATCCTGCTCGTCCTGCATCGATTCCTGATCATCGGATCCCTGATCTTCGTCGTTTTCGGGCTCGTCGCGACGCTGGGTCATTGCGGGTTCCGGCTGATTGTGGCTTGGAGCGGGCGTTTCGTCGTCTTCCTTTTTGCGCATTCCTTTTTTGAGCATGGGCTTTTCTTCCTTCTTGCGCACTTCTTTCTTTACTTCGGGCCGCTTCGGTTGAAGTTCGCCGCTCTCGACGATCGCTTCCTCATTACTATTTGCGGTGGATGTCTTGATGATCCGTTTGCGTTTGGGCTTGTCGTCATTGGGGTCGGACTTGACCTCGCTTGCAACAACGGCTTGCTTGTCGAGTATTTTATAAATGAGTTCCTGTTTGTCGAGTTTTTTTGAACCGGTGATCTTTAGCTGCTCAGCAATATCGAGGAGTTCTGGAACGAGCATGTCGTTCAATTGGAGAATATCGTACATAAAATGACTTGAGAGTTGATGTAATTCAAAAACAGGCGAGGCTGCTCAGAATGTAAATTGCGAAAAAGAATTTTGATTAATAAGATGAATGGAATGGCTAAAACTGATAAGCTGCGAGCATTGGATAAGAACAAATCAGCTTAATTCCAGTGCAATTTTAGCATAAAAACGCAAAAATCAAAAAAATATTTTTAATATATGGCCTCCGGAGGGCCGTTTGGCCCTTAAAAATCAACCATTTTAGCATTTGCGCCGCTAAATTCGGCGAGAGTTGCACGGAACGTTGTTTTATCTTTGCGCACTCAATAAGCAGCTATGTTCAACACGAGAGTGAAAGTGAAGGATTTGCTGGCGACGTCGCCGGAAGGCCAGGATGTGATCGTCATGGGATGGGTGCGGACGTTCCGCAACAACCAGTTCGTCGCCCTAAACGACGGTTCTACCAATAATAACCTGCAGGTCGTCATGGAGCTGGGCGCATACGACGACGCCTTCCTGAAACGCATCACGACGGGCGCTTCGCTGAAGGTCAAGGGCAAGCTGGTGGCCTCGTTGGGAAAGGGTCAGGCCGTTGAGGTAAAGGCGGAAAGCGTCGAGATCCTGGGCGACTGCAACCCGGAGAAATACCCTCTGCAGTTAAAGAACCGTCCCAGCCTGGAATACCTGCGGGAGATCGCTCATTTGCGTTTTCGCACCAATACCTTCGGCGCCGTGTTCCGGGTCCGGCATATGCTGGCCTTTGCGATCCATAAATTCTTCCATGAAAAAGGGTTCCTTTACCTCCATACACCGATCGTAACGGCCTCCGACGCAGAAGGTGCGGGGGAAATGTTCAGGGTGACGACCCTGCCCTTCGACAATCCGCCCCGCAAAGAGGACGGGAACATCGATTTCCGGGAAGATTTTTTCGGGCGCGCCACCAATCTGACCGTAAGCGGGCAGCTGGAAGGTGAATTGGGTGCGATGGCCTTCAGCGAGGTCTATACTTTCGGGCCGACGTTCCGGGCGGAGAACTCCAATACGGCCAGGCATCTGGCGGAATTCTGGATGATCGAGCCGGAGATGGCCTTCTATGACCTGGAGGACAATATGAACCTGGCCGAGGAATTCATCCGCACTATCATTCGCTTTGCGATGGATCATTCAAGGGAGGACCTGGACTTCCTGGCGCAGCGGCTGGTGGAAGAAGAAAAGCAGCGGCCGCAGGCGGAGCGCAGTGAAATGGGTTTGATCGAGAAGCTGGAATTCGTGGTCAACAATCGCTTCGAGCGGATCAGCTATACGGAGGCCATCGAGATCCTGCTCCACTCTCCGGCGTATAAGAAGAAGAAGTTCCAATATGATGTGAGCTGGGGGATCGACATGCAGAGCGAGCATGAGCGCTATCTCGTGGAGAAGCACTTTAAGCGGCCGGTGATCGTGACCGGTTATCCGAAGCATATCAAGGCTTTTTATATGCGGCAGAACGAGGATGGCAAGACCGTGGCGGCGATGGACATCCTGGCGCCGGGCATCGGAGAGATCGTCGGCGGGTCGCAGAGAGAGGAGCGGCTTGACAAATTGGAAGCCAGGATGAAGGAGATGCATATCCCTACCGAAGAAATGTGGTGGTATCTCGATACGCGACGGTTCGGGACCGTGCCGCATGCGGGTTTCGGGCTTGGCTTCGAGCGAATGGTGCAGTTCGTCACCGGGATGACCAATATCCGGGACGTGATCGCCTTCCCCAGGGCGCCCAAGAGTGCGGAGTTTTGAGTTGTGGAATCGCTCGCCGCAGGCGTCTATGAGAGAAAATCCCTGTTATGGCGGAACTGAACATGCAGGCCGGTACTTCGCGCGGGCGAAGTAAACGGCGCAGCAAGAAATTGTCCACGCGCATCGATCTCACCCCGATGGTGGACCTCGGTTTTCTCCTGATCACTTTTTTCTTCGTCACCACCACCTGGGCCAAGCCCCGTGCCATGGCCTTCAATCTGCCCGCCGATGGCCCCAGCACGCTTGTCGGCAAGAATGCCGCTTTGTCGGTGCTGGCTTGCGGAGACTATAAGCTCTTCTATTACCACGGCGACCTCGGGGAAGCGCTGAAAGCGGGAGCCTGCGGCATCACGGGATATGGGGCGGGGGGATTGCGGACGGTTATCCGGAATAAGCAGGAGGCCATGGACCGTTCGTACAAAGGCGGGAGAACGGAGATGACCCTGCTCATCAAGGCGACGCCGCAGGCCAGCGTCCGGAACATCGTCAGCCTATTGGATGAGATGCGTATCAGCGGGGTCGCGAAGTATGCGCTTGTGGATCTTTCAGAGGAGGAGAAGGAACTTGTCGCGGCGAAAAAATTATGAGGGTGGGTGCGCAGACGCCGCCGGGGCAGAAGCCTCAAAGGAGCGCACCCGCGTGCGGATATTCTCACGGATATTCAGGTAGTAGAGGTTGATATCCCCGATATGATAGGTCTTGGTCCGGAAGAAGATGCTGCCGGGAAAATGGGGGCGATGTGTCCAAAGGATGCCTCCATGGATCTCTGCGTCCGCGACCCCGGGCACCAATTTGGAGAAATGGGTCAGGATACCCCCCTTGTTCAGGCTTCGCGGCGCGTATTCGTCCGTCGTCGTCCAGGTCAGGGGATTCACCACGATCGAAAGACTCTTTTCCGCCGTGACGTAGGGCGGCACATATCCATACTTGAAGGTACGCCAGTCGATGATGCAACCGGTCGCCGCGGAGTCCCGGCAGGCCGGCAATTCGGAAAACCAGGTCGTGGCGATCGGCATGCCGATGACATAGGCGGCCACGAGCCGGCCACGCAGCGGCTGGTTCTCGAAGAATTCTTTCAGGAGTCGCTTGGCATGGGTCGTGCCCTGGCTATGCGAGGCAATGATAATCGGCCGCCCGTGGTTATAGTGATCGAGGTAATATTGAAACGCCGCCCTCAAATCCCCATACGCGACATCGAACGCCCGGCGGGAGGAGGCGCTGTCATTTGTAAAGTAGGCCCGCAAATGCGCCTGTCTGTACCTGGGCGCGAAGACCCGGCATTCATTGAATACGCTGGCCTGGAACCGGATGGTCGACGCGTCCGTGCGGGCATTCAGGGCGGCGTCATGGATATCGGCATTCCATTCCGGCGATGATGCGGAAGTAAGCGTGGTAGGATGCAGGAAGAAAACGTCCACTGCCGTATCTGTTATACTGGTCGCCTGAAGGGGTTCCGGAATACTATCGGAGGGATCCTGCTTATCGGGATGGGCGGCCCAGTTCTCCAGCAGGCTATAGTCCGGTGACGCGGTATCTTCCGCGGGGTTGAATGCCGATACGGCCCGGTAGATCGACGGCGAGCAGGCCGGCACCGAACTGAAGAACAACGAGGAGAAGGATAGGAACAAAACCGCGTCCAAAACCGGTAAATAGCGGGTGCCGTGTAGCAAAATGTTTTACTTTTACGCGGTAAATTAAGTACAAATCTTATCAAATAAAACAATTGCTATGGCTATTCCTGTAGTCGACCTGGCCGATTTTTCCGCTGACGAAAAAAAGAAATCGTCGTTTGTGCAATCCCTGGGCAAGGCCTATGAAGAGGTCGGTTTTGTGGCGGTCAAGAATCATGGCATATCGGAGCAGACGACGGCCGACCTGTACAAATACACGAAGGAATTCTTCGGCCTCGACAACGATACGAAGAGAAAATATGAGATCGCGGGGCTTGCGGGCCAACGCGGATACACTTCGTTCGGCAAGGAGCATGCAAAGGGCAGCAAGGCCGCCGACCTGAAGGAGTTCTTCCAGTTCGGCCAGACGGTGGAGGACAAGGACCCGATCGCAGCCGAATACCCGGCGAATATTACGGTGGCAGAGGTTCCCGCGTTTACCCCCACCTTCTTCAAAGCGTATCGCGCCTTCGAAGCGTCGGGAAGCCAATTGCTACGGGCCATTGCCCTTTACCTGGGGCTGAACGAAAAATATTTCGATCCCTTCGTGCACAACGGGAATTCGATCCTCCGCGCGATCCACTATCCGCCGATCACGAGCGAGCCGGCTTCGGCCATCCGCGCCGAGCAACACGAAGACATCAATCTCATTACGTTGCTGATCGGCGCTTCGGCCGATGGGCTGGAGATCCTTTCCAAGCAGAACGAGTGGGTTCCCGTGACCTCTTTGCCTGAGCAGATCGTCGTCAACGTAGGCGATATGCTGCAAAGGCTGACCAATAACAAGCTTAAGTCCACTACCCACCGCGTGGTGAACCCTCCCCGTGAAAAATGGGGCAGCTCGCGGTTCTCCATACCCTTCTTCCTGCACCCGAAAAGCAGCATGAGCCTGGCCTGCCTGCCCAGTTGCATCGATGCGAAGCATTCAAAAGAGTATCCCGATGCCACCGCAGGGGAATATCTCGACGAGCGCCTTCGTGAGATCGGTCTAAAAAAATAGGTGAAATACCAGGTATGCGGTCAGTACGCCTGCAAGGAAGCAGGCCAATATCTTAATCAGAAAGATATACCGTTGATTTTTAAGTCGGTGCAAGAGCATGGGCTTAGGGTCCTCAATTTTGCTACTATTTACAAATTTACGCCTTTTGGAAGTATTTTTAATCCGATTTTAATCTTTTTTTAAGCGAAGGGGCGAAATTTGTATGGGTTTTTCGGGCAAGCCGCTCATCCTCCTATTTTACCGCCGAACCAAATCGGTTGGTCCTCAATACCTTCCGGGCTGCCCTGGATAATGATTTGGTAATCTTTACCTTCTGAGGGCATTTCGTTAGTAGTTTATGAAAATTACCTTCCTTTAATCAGTACTTTGTCTTGCATAGTACTAAAAAGATACATAGCTTTGTATTGTTAAGACGATTTACTCACAGCCAAATCCTCAAGCGTATGAATATCGAGAACACACAGAGCCAGATGAGAAAAGGCATCCTGGAATTTTGTATTCTCTCCGTGATCAGGCGTGGTGAAGCCTACCCATCGGATATCGTGGAAGAAATGAGAGCTGCCAACCTGAACATCCTGGAAGGCACACTATATCCCCTGCTGACACGACTCAAGAATGCAGATATGCTGACCTACCGTTGGGTAGAAAGCAACTCCGGCCCGCCGAGAAAATATTTTTGCCTGACACCTAAAGGGGAGGCTTTCTACGGAGAGCTCCAGGCAACCTGGAACGAACTGGCCAATGCGGTCAATGCACTGACCAACGGAACCCGAAGCCAGGAAACCAAAACATTGTAAACTTCAACCTTCAAATACAACTCACATGAAAAAGATCATCAACATAAACTTTCACGGCAGGGTCGTTCCCATCGAGGAGAGCGCCTACGAGATCCTGCAACAGTATGTCGAAAGCCTCCGCAGGTATTTCGCCAACGAGGAAGGTCGTGATGAGATCGTCAACGATATTGAGAACCGCTTTGCAGAACTGTTCTCGGAGAACCTCAAGAAAGGCAGCACCTGCATCACTGATGCCGATGTCAATACGATCATCACCAGTATGGGAAGGCCCGAGGACTTTGAACAGGAGGACATGGCGGCCCCGGCCGGCGCGGCAGCCGGAACGGGCAGCTATAGCGGAAGCGGTGGTCAAAACCAGGGCGGCAGCCCGGGTGGCGGCGGATATTCCTCGCAGCCCGGCTATTCGGCCTCATCGGGCTCATCGGGCTCATCGGGCTACAGCACCGAAGAACCACGCCGTCTTTACCGATCAGATAACGACAAGATCCTGGGCGGCGTCTGCGCAGGCCTCGCCAACTTTCTGCGCCTCGATCCGGCCATCGTCCGCATCATCTTCGCTGTCATCACGCTGGGCGGCTTCGGCCTGGGCTTTATCTTGTACCTGATCCTGTGGGTGGTACTGCCCACGAAAACGTTGGCGGCGAATGTCCGCAAGCGCTTGTACCGGAATCCCGACGATCGCATGCTCGGCGGCGTGGCCAGCGGTCTCGCGGCTTACTTCCATATCGATGTGTGGATCCCGCGGCTGATCTTCGCCCTGCCCCTGATCACGGGCATCTTCGCCTCGATATTCCATCGCGCATGGTACGGCTGGGATCGCGGCGCCGTATTCTTTACCGGCGGCTTTGGCGGCAGCCTCTTCATCACCTATATCATTCTGTGGATGGTATTGCCGGAGGCGGTCAGCGCATCCGAAAAGCTGGAAATGCGGGGAGAGAAGGTTGACCTGGAGTCCATCAAGAATACCGTAAAAAGCGATCTCGAAAATTTCAATAAGAAGGCCCGCGAAGTGGGTTCGCAGATGAAGGAACGATTTCAGCAGGTGGGAGAAGACGTGAAGGCAAATACCAGGAATTTCGCGACCGAGGCGGCCCCGGTCGCCAGGAAGGTCGGTCATGGGATCGGTCACGCCATCGGCGTATTATTCAAGGCCTTCTTCTTATTCATTGCCGGCACCATCGCTTTTGCCCTGACCATGGCGCTGATCGGATTGATCTTCAGCGGCGCCAGCGTGCTGACCTTTAAGAACTATGTGTTCTCCGGCTTCTGGCAGAACGCGCTGGCATGGACGGCCTTCGTCCTGTTCCTGCTGATCCCTGTGATCGCCCTGTTGACCTGGTTGATCCGGCGCATTATCGGGGTTCGCTCGAAGAACCATTATCTCGGCTATACGTTCGCGGGACTTTGGGTCATCGGCTTATTCTGTTTCATCGGACTGGTTGGGTCAGTGATCAGCAATTACCGATCCAGGCAGCGCGTGCAGGAGGAAGTAAGCGTGTCGCAACCGCCGCACGGAAAGATGATCGTCAAGATCAGTACTCCCGGTCTCATCAATGACGACGACGACGATTGGTTCGATATGGGATGGGAGAACAATGGCGTCTTTTATCATGTGAATGCGGATAGCATGACCCTGAACACGATCCGGGTAGATCTGTTGAAGAGTCCTGATTCCCTGTACCATGTGCAGGTGATCCGGTCCAGCCGTGGAAGCAGCGCCCGGGTGGCGCATGATCTGGCCGAACAGATCAGCTTCCCGGTCCGGCAGGCCGATAGCGTGCTCTATCTGCCCTATGGCTTTACCGTCAGCCGCGACCAGCATTTCCGCAATCAGCAGGTATTGGTGGCCGTGGCCATTCCGGTGGGACGGCGGATCTTTGTCGACAAAGGCGTGGCAAGCTACCGCTGGTTCAACATGAACCTCAACCGCCGGCACTTTCGCTGGGTGGACAACTGGGGCAGAAAGTGGAAAGAGGAAGACTGGAATGACGATTCTGAACTGGAAAGCGATTGGGGCACGACCTACCATTGGGAAACGAACAGAGAATATGTCATGACGGCCGACGGGCTGGTCCGTACCGACAGGAAGGCGACCGATGGCGATGAGGAACGCCGTGACAACAACGGTAGTGAACAGCGGGGTTACCGGTATCACCGAAGAGCAGACTCCGTTCCGCACAAGGCCGGAAAGGACAGCGCCGCCACGAAAACGACGACGATGGCCGAAGCAAGGGCCATGGGAGAGGCAATGGCCGTGAGGGCGACAGGGGTCGCCAATGAGGCGCTGGCCATGAATGTGGCACAGCCCGCGAAGGCTGCGAAAGCTGCGAAAGAGGATGTCGAATCACCCGCTTACCTGCTGACCATGTTATTCTAATATAGGTTGAAGTTGGAACACAGGGCCTTTCCGGCAGGGTCGGGGGCCCTTTTTCTATTGCGCGGATCGCTTTTGGAGGGTAAATGCTAAATTTGCCGCTCAAAACCATTCCATGCAGCAAACTCCGTTCACCCACAAGCATATCGCGCTCGGCGCCAAAATGGCTGAATTCGCAGGCTTCAATATGCCGATCAGCTATAGCGGCATCAATGACGAGCACCACGCGGTCCGTACGAATGCCGGCGTGTTCGATGTGAGCCATATGGGAGAATTCATCATCAAGGGGGAACATGCGCTGGACCTGATCCAGCGGGTAACGACCAACGACGCGTCCAAACTGACGGCGGGAAAGGCGCAATACAGTGCGCTCACCAATGAAGAAGGCGGCATCGTGGACGATTTGCTTGTGTACTGTCTCGAAGAGAACAAGACCTATATGCTCGTCGTGAATGCATCGAATATCGCGAAGGATTGGAAATGGATCAGCAAGTATAATCACCGTCATGCGGAAATGCATGATATCTCGGCGAAGACCTGTCTGCTGGCTGTCCAGGGACCGAATGCCACGAAGATCCTGCAGCCGCTAACGGAGATCGACATCCTCAACCAACCTTATTACACCTTCTCCAAAGGAACCTTCGCGGGCGTCGACAATGTCGTGGTCAGCGCGACCGGGTATACCGGGGCAGGCGGCGTGGAGATCTATTTTGAAAACAAGGATGGGGCCGCCGGCAAGGTCTGGGACAAACTCTTCGAAGTCGGCGCTCCTCAGGGCCTGAAACCGATCGGCCTTGCCGCGCGCGACACCCTTCGCCTGGAGATGGGCTATTGCCTTTACGGGAACGATATCGACGATACGACCTCGCCGCTGGAGGCCGGCCTCGGATGGGTCACGAAATTCACGAAGGACTTTACGGCCAGGGAGATCCTCGAGGAACAAAAGAAGAACGGCGTAGAGCGGAAGCTGGTCGGCTTTGAAATGCTGGAAAAGGGCATCCCCCGGCACGATTATGAGATCAAGGACTTCTCCGGCATGACGATCGGGAAGGTGACTTCGGGCACCCAGTCGCCTTCCCTGGGCAAGGCCATCGGAATGGGGTATGTCCGGACCGTGTTCTCCCGGATCGACGCCAAGATCTACATCAAGATCCGGGACAAACTACTGCAGGCCAAGGTCGTCAAGCTGCCGTTCAGCTAAAAGGAGGGGCCGGGCGTCCACTTTGCGGATTTGGAATGATTTTTTCTTATAATCGGGACCCATGCCTACGATCCATCTGACAACCTTCATCGCCGCGCCCGCGGAACGCGTGTTCGACCTGTGCCGGAGCATCGAGATGCACCGGAAGTCCATGGCCCACACCCGCGAAGAAGCCATTGCCGGCACCACCAACGGGCTTATCGGCCTCGACGAGACGGTGACCTGGAAGGCCAGGCATTTGCTCAAGACCCGGATGCTCAAGTCGAAGATAACCGCCATGAACCGCCCTCATTCCTTTACCGATGAAATGGTCACGGGCGATTTCAAGAGCCTGAAGCACGAACATCATTTCAAGGCCATCGGCAACGGCACCCTGCTCATCGATCTCTTTCGCTTCGAATCCCCGTATGGCGGGATCGGCAGGCTGGTCAATAAGCTTTTTCTCGCCCGGTACCTGAAAAAAATGCTCGAGCAGCGCAATCAGGCCATCAAAGAATACGCGGAATCCGACAAATGGAAATTTGTTTTGGATAAATAGCGACATTTGCGTTTCATTTTTACTAACCGACGATGCCAAACCCCAAGCCTTCCCTGCATACCTGCCTCTCCCCGGCCCTGCTCCATTTATACGACGTCAGCAATGCCATCGTGGTGATCGTCGATGTCCTGCGTGCCACCTCCACCATTTGCACGGCCCTAAATAATGGCGCCCGTTGCGTGATCCCGGTGGACAGCGTGGCCAAGTGCATCGAACTGAGCAAGCAGATCGGTGGCATTTCCGCCGGAGAACGGGACGGAAAGATCGCCGAAGGGCTGGAGCATGGCAATTCGCCATTCGAATACCCGGCCGAATTCATCAAGGGACAGACCCTGGTGCTGACGACCACCAATGGCACCAAGCTCCTGCATATCGCCCTCGAAAAGGGCGCGGGCCATATCGTGACGGGCTCATTCCCCAATCTTGGCGCCGTATGCGACTACCTGGTATCGCAGCAGCAGTCCGTCATCCTGGGCTGTGCCGCCTGGAAGGACCGGATCAATATCGAAGACCTCCTGTTTGCCGGCGCGGTGATCAGCAAGGTGAAGAAGCACTTCGACATCAACTGCGATTCCTCCAGCATGTCCGAAACGCTGTACGCCGGCGCCAAAAAGGACCTATTCGGCTTCATGAAGGCCAAGAACGCGTCTCATTACCGTCGGCTGAGTGGGTTTGGTCTGGAAAAGGACATTCAATACTGTCTGACCCCCGATCTGGCCAATGTGCTGCCGGTTTATGATAACGGCAAGCTGGTTTTGCCGAATTCGTAAGCCTGTTTCCCCGATTAGGGATAATTTTGCCGATCATAGCAGGTTGAAAAAAGACAAGCTCCATATCGCTCTGGTCGGCAATCCCAACAGTGGGAAGAGTTCCTTATTCAATGCCCTTACGGGGCTCCATCAGAAAGTGGGCAATTTCCCCGGCGTGACCGTCGATAAGAAGACGGGGATGACGGAACTGGCTCCGGGCCAGAGCGCGAATATCATCGATCTGCCCGGCACCTATAGCCTTTACCCGAAACGCGCCGACGAGTGGGTCACCTATAAGGTGCTGCTGAACCAGGACCCGACGGTACATGCGGACATCGTTGTCCTGCTGGCGGACGCCAGCAACCTGAAAAGGAATCTCTTATTCTGCTCCCAGATCATCGACCTGAAAGTGCCCGTGATCGTGGCCCTGACCATGATGGACCTGGCTGCCCAAAAGGGCATCGAGATCGATACGGATGGGCTCGAACGGGAGTTAGGCATCCCGGTGGTGCCCGTCAATCCGCGGAAGAACCGGGGCATTCAGGCCTTGAAAAAAGTCATCCAGCAGGTCGGGCGTCAGCTCTATCAGACCCCGGCCCGTGATTTCATTGCGAGGAGTCCGCAGGCCGCGGGAGCGGTGATGGAGGTGAAGAAGCTGTTCGCTGACAAAGAGCTGAGCGACTATACCGCCATTCATTACCTGACGAATCATGAGAGCTTCCGCCTCTCCCCTTCCATCCAGGAAAAGATCGAGCAGATCGAAAGGGCACACGCCTTCAATCCAACGAGAATTCAGGCGGACGAGATCCTGCAACGGTATAGCCGCATCAAACAGATCATGCAGCATACGGTATCGGAGCCGGACCCTTTGCAAAAAACCCTGTTCTCGGAGAGGCTGGACGACGTGCTGCTGCATCGTCGCTGGGGGTACCTGATCCTGCTGGTCGTATTATTCCTTTTGTTCCAAAGCGTGTTCTGGCTGGCCCAATTCCCGATGGATGGCATCGATTGGACCTTTTCGCACCTGGGCGCCTCGCTGAGAGGGATCCTGCCCGATACCTGGTGGAGCGACCTGCTGATCAACGGGCTGATCGCCGGCCTGAGCGGCATCCTGGTCTTCGTCCCGCAGATCATGATCCTTTTCGGGCTGATCACGATCCTGGAAGATACCGGGTATATGGCGAGGATAAGCTTCTTAACGGACAAGCTCATGCGTAAAGTGGGGCTGAACGGCAAGAGCGTCATGCCGATGATAAGTGGCTTTGCCTGTGCCGTACCGGCCATCATGAGCACGCGCAATATCGAGAACAAGAAAGAGCGGCTGCTGACGATCCTGATCACGCCATTAATGAGCTGCAGCGCCCGGTTACCCGTATATACCATGCTGATCGCCCTGGTCATTCCCCGCCGGGATGTGCTGGGCATATTCAGTCTGCAGGGCCTGATCATGATGGGGCTCTATCTCCTGGGCGTGGTCATGGCATTGATCGTTTCGTATGTCGCCAAATGGTTCATCCGGCTGAAGGAAAAAAGCTTCTTCATCCTCGAGCTGCCGGTCTATCGTGCGCCGAGGTGGAATAATGTGGTCGTCACGATGATCACGAAGGCGAAGATCTTCGTCGTCGATGCGGGAAAGGTCATCATCGTGATCAGCCTGATCCTTTGGGCGCTCAGCTCGTTCGGGCCGGGCGGGCAGCGGCAGCAAGTGAAGGATCAATACGCCCGGGAGATGCGGCTGCATCCGGAAAAGCTGTCGGCCCTCGAAAGGCAGAAGCAGTCGGCCCTGCTGGCCACCTCGTATGCAGGCATCCTGGGAAAAGGCCTGCAACCGGTGATACATCCCCTGGGCTATGACTGGAAGATCGGCATCGCCCTGATCACCTCGTTTGCGGCAAGGGAAGTATTCGTCGGCACCATGGCCACCTTATACAGTGTGGGGGGAGGCAAGGACGCCGATCCGCAAACGCTCCAGGAACGCATGCGATCCGCACGTCGTGACGACGGCAGTCCGGTCTATACCTTGGCGAGCGGCGTGAGCCTGATGATCTTCTACGTACTGGCCATGCAATGCATGAGCACGCTGGCGGTCGTGCGGCGCGAGACCCGGAGCTGGAAATGGCCCGCCATCCAATTCGTCTATATGACGGGGTTGGCCTATATCATGAGCTTTATCGCGTATCAGCTGTTGAAGTAAGCGGCGGCGGATCAATCTTTCCAAACGTAATACAACACGCCATTCAGATCGTCAGTGAAAAAAAAGGAGCGATGGGTGTCCATGAGCACGTCGCATGGGCGCCCCTGCCGGTCCCTGTCGCGGCGTCCCGTCAGAAAGCCATCCACGACCGGGACATAGGTATTGCGGCCCGTGATCTTCACGATGGCATTTCCCCTGCGCAAGGACGCATCGGTCGAACCATGGAGAGCGACCAGGAAGGAGTTGCTCAGCAAGGTATCTTCGAAATGAGCAAAATAGTCGAAGCCCAGGGGAGCGGAGTGAGCCCTGAAGCCGCACCAGGCGGGGGCGGGCCGTTTCGGCAGGACCAGATGCCGTTCGCGCGCAGCCCTTTGCATCGCCGTATCGTCATGGACGCTGTCCTGGTATTGAATATAATAAGGCCAGCCATAGAACTTCCCTTTTTCGACCCGCTCGAAGAGGTCCTGCGGCCGGTCGGGACCGATCAGGTCGCGCCCCATGTAGGTCGCCCATAGATTGTCGCCCACCCAGCGGATGCCCACCGAATTGCGGAGACCGGTCGCAAAGAGGCGCTGGTGGCCTCCATCCGGATCCATTTCAACGATCGATGCGCGTACCTCCTCTTTTTCAATGCAGGCATTGCAACTGCTGCCGACGCTGACATAGAGCTTGTGATCATGGAAGGCGAGGCTCCGCGTCAGGTGCCACCCGCCATATTTATAATCCAGGCCATAGTCGGGAAAGGTGGCGATCACCTGCGGTTTGCCGGAAGGCACCGTGTCGCCGGCGTGATAAGGATAGCGGGTAAGCTTACCCGTTTCAGCGACATAGATATATTCCTTTCCGTGATCGTTGTAGAAGGCCACCTGGTTGGGGTTGTGGAGGCTGTCGAGATAGGTGTGGACATTCGCGAATTGCCTGGAGACCGGGTCCCAGCCCGTAAAGAAGTAAACCTTTCCCTCCTTGTTATCACTGATGTCGAAGAGATCCGTGGCGAAGAGCCGGTGGTCGGGACTCCTGCATAAAAATCGGAGGCGGTCCAGGCCTTCATAGGCGATGCCGATATGGTAACCGGCCGGGATGCGCAGGGTGAGATCGATCCCTTTCTGGAGGTGGATGGACTGGGATCGCATGGGGAAGGGACTTGCGCCGGGATCGAAATCCGGGCCCGGATCGGACAGGGTGTCGGGTGCGGGAGCGCTGCCAGCCGATGCGGGTGCAGGCGCCGGACTGTTACAGGCGACCGAGAACCAATAGACCAGGGACAAAAAGAGCAGGGGTAGCCAGGCATGCCGGAGCGATCTCATAGAAGGTTTATATTTTAACGAGCCTGGACACAGCCGTCTCCAGGGTCTCGTCTTTTTTTGCAAAGCAAAAGCGAACGACCTTATTATCCTGTCCGGACTGGTAGAAGGCAGACACCGGGATCGTCGCCACGCCATATTCCTTCGTAATGCGAATGGCGAGGTCCTTGTCGCTCTCGTCGCTGAAGCGGTCGTATGAGTACAATTGAAAATAGCTGCCGTGGCTGGGCAGGGGGGTGAAGCGGGTTTGCCCCATCAGCTCCTGGAAATAATCCCGTTTCCGTTGCATGAAGGCGCCCAGGGAGAGGTAGCTGGACCGGTCGCCAAGAAATTTCGCCAGCGCGACCTGCGAGGGGGCGTGACAGCTGAAACAATTGAATTGGTGCACTTTCCTGAATTCACGCATCAGCGCGGGCGAGGAGACGCTATACCCCAGTTTCCAACCGGTACAATGGAAAACCTTTCCGAAGGAGAACGACGCGAAGCCCCGCTCCAGCAAGTCGGGATAGCGAAGGATGGATTGATGGGGGATCTTGTCGAAGATCAGGTGCTCGTAGACCTCGTCCGATTGGATCAGGATCCGGGTATCTTTCACGATGGCCCGCAACTGCTCCATATCCTCCGCTCTCAATACGGCGCCCGTAGGATTATTCGGGGAGTTGAGCATGATCATCCGGGTACGGCCGGTGATCTGCCGGCGCACCTCGTCCCAGTCAATGCGATAGTCGGGGAAGCGAAGGTCGATGCGAACCGGCACGGCTCCGTTGATGATGACATTCGGGATATAGCTGTCATAGGCGGGTTCGAATACGATGACCTCGTCGCCTGGTTGCAGAACGGCCGTGAGCGCGGTATAGATCGCATAGGTCCCGCCCGGCGTCACGGTGATCTGCGATTCGGCATCGACGGCATGGCCATACAGAAACCGGATCTTCTCGGCGAGGGCCTCGCGCAGGCCGATCAGTCCGTTCATATGGACGTACTGGTTGTAGCCGTCGCGCATGGCCTGGTCCACGAGGGAGACCAGCTCCGCGCTCATCGGGAAGTCGGGAAATCCCTGTCCCAGGTTAACGGCGCCGAGCTCGGCCGCGAGAGAACTCATGACGGTGAAGATCGTCGTGCCCACATCGGGTAGTCGGCTATGGATGGTCGGTGCGCTCATTTGATCTCGCGTTCATTTGATTTCTATATTCTCCGGCCTGATCGGGGCTTCGTCATTCAGCCGGAGCCAGACCTGCGCCACGGTGACCACATCCTTCTGGCAATAGGTCACGATCCGGGGCAGGTCATGCTGCTGCCAGTACACGTCTCCGACCTGGCTGCCGTCGATATCGTCCTTCGGCGTGGGGATGCCGAGCACGTGCGCAAGCAGCTTCAGCGAGACGAAACTTTTATAATCTCCGAACTTCCACAGCTCGAGCGTATCGATATGCGGAATTTCCCAGGGGCGCTTGCCCGACAGGTTGAGGAGCGAAGGAATGTGCAGGCCGTTGATGATGATCCGGCGGCAGAGATAGGGGAAGTCGAACTCCTTCCCGTTGTGCGCGCACAGATACTTATGTCCGTCGCCGGACCAGCGATGGAGCAGCTCACAGAATTCCGAAAGCAGGATTTTTTCGTCCTCTCCGTAGAAAGACTTCAGGGAGATCCTCTTTGAGGAACCGGAGCCGGAGATAATGCCGCAGCTGATGCAGATGATGCGTCCGAACTCCGCATAGATGGCCGCGCGATTATAGACATCTGCCGCCGTCCAGTCGGGCTTGTCCCGAAGCAGGGTCTCGGCCTTATGCTGCCACAATACCCGGGCGGCTTCCGGCAGCTCGTTGAAAACCGGGTACTGGGATACCGTTTCGATATCGATGAAAAGAATGGTATGTATCGGATAGGGCGACATATCACAGGTACTGGTCCCCCTTGTTACGTCTTACCTCGGCGACATATTCCTTGATGTCCTGCTCCTTATCCCGCTGACAGATGAGCAGCACATCCTTGGTATCGACCACGATAAAATTGTCGAGCCCCTGCAGGACGACCAGTTTGTCATTGGCGGCGTGGACCATGCAACGGGAGGCATCGATCACGACGGCATTGTCGCCGGCCAGCGCGTTTTCGAGATCGTCCTTTTTGAGGTTCTCGTAGGCGCTGTTCCAGGTCCCCAGATCGCTCCATCCGAAGGAGGAAGGGATCACGTACACATTGTCCGCCTTCTCCATGATGCCGTAGTCGATCGAGATATTGGTGCAAAGAGGGTAGATATGATCGAGGGCCGCCCGTTCGCCGGGGGTGTTGAACTTATCCTTGTCGGCCGCGAACACCTCGTACATTTCCGGGAGATACTTTTCAAAGGCCTTGATCACATTCTTTACCTGCCAGACGAAGATGCCGGCATTCCAGAGGAAATCGCCGCTGGCGAGGAAGGTCCTGGCCAGCTCCAGATTAGGCTTCTCCGTGAAGGTCTTGACCTTGTATACATTATCGGTCACCGAATGCTGCTCGTGCTGGATATAGCCGTAGCCGGTATTGGCGTAGGTCGGCTTGATGCCCAGGGTGATGAACGCGTTGTGCTTGTTGACGAAACTGAGGGCTTCGAGACAGACCTTGGTAAATGCGCGGTTGTCCAGTATGAGGTGATCGGCCGGAGCGACGATGAGCGAGGCCAGGGGATCCTGTTGCAGCAATTTGAACGAGATATAGGCAATGCAGGGAGCCGTGTTCTTGCGGGAAGGCTCTCCGAGGATATTGGCTTTCGGCAGGTGAGGGAGCTGATCGTGGACGATCTTTGAATACTCGTGTGACGTGACGACGTAGATGTTCTCGACGGGGATGAAGGAGGCGAACCGATCGAAGGTCCATTGGATGAGGGTCTTTCCCGTATTGAGGATATCCAGGAACTGTTTCGGGAAGTTTTGCCGGCTCATGGGCCAGAAACGGCTTCCGATCCCCCCGGCCATGATGACCACGTAGTGATGTCTGTTCATATAGTGCTAAATAATGCCTTCCCTAATCAGGTCGTGCAGATGGATAAAACCCAGGTATTTTTGCCCGCTGGTGACGACCAGCTGGGTAATGTCGTGTTTTCGCATCAAATCCAATGCCTCGACGGCCAGGGACTCTTCCTCGATGGTCTTGGGGCTCATAGTCATGATGGCCGAGGCGGTGACGGCGTCCGGTGAGCTGCGTTTCTCCAGCATCCGTCGCAGGTCTCCGTCCGTAATGATCCCCAGGAGATTGCCCCCCTTGTCCGTTACGGCGGTGGCGCCGAGGCGCTTCGAGGTCATTTCCATGATCACGGCGTGCAGGGACTCATCCGGGCCAACGGCGGGGCGTTCATTATGAAGATACAGGTCCTGGACGCGGAGATAGAGCCGCTTGCCGAGCGTGCCCCCGGGATGAAAGCGGGCAAAATCGTCATTGCTGAACCCGCGGATCTCCATCAGGGTCACGGCCAGGGCATCCCCCATGACCATCTGGGCTGTGGTACTGCTGGTGGGCGCGAGGTTGTTGCGGCAGGCCTCCTGTGAAACCGTGGTATTCAATACGATAGTTGCCTGCTTGGCCAGGATGGAGTGGAGGTTGCCGACGATGGCGATCAACGGGTTGCCGAAATTCCTGATAAAGGAAAGGAGCACTTTGACCTCGGGGCTTTCGCCGCTCTTGCTGATGATCATGACCAGGTCCTGTTCCTGGATCATTCCGAGATCGCCGTGGATGGCGTCCGCCGCATGCATGAAGATGGCCGGGGTTCCGGTAGAATTCAAGGTGGCTACGATCTTTTGGCCCACGATGGCGCTTTTTCCGATGCCGCTGATGACCAGCCGGCCCTTGCAGGAGCGGATCAGCGAAATGGCCTTTTCGAACTGTTCATCCAGGAGCCCTTCCAGTGCCGCCACGGAGGCGGCCTCCATGCGGATCGTATCCCTGCCGATGTCGATGATGCTTTTGACGCCTTTCATAAAAGATTTCGCAAACCTAAGCTAAAATGGAGAACTGGCAAGGAGGCCGGGAAGGGGGCTGGCCGGGGATATATTTAACATTCTTTATATAAGTGTTTACCCCCACCGTTTTAACATAAACGGCTCGCTCCTTCCCTTGTTTTTTCGTAATTTCGCCATCCCTTAATCAAAGGAAACGCCCCAATTACCATTAATCCTCGTACGTGAATAACTACTTCCGTCTGTTCTGGGTATTTTGATTATCTTATCTTAAATCAAACTGATCAGATCGTGGGGAGGAAAATAATCGAGCATGGCAACAACCGCAACTAAAAAAACCGCAACTGTAGGACAAACAAAGGCCATTAGTAGCAAAAACGGTAAGAAAAAAGCATCCAACGAACTGCTGCCCCATTTGCAGGAGCATTTTGGCTTCAGCGCCTTCAAGGACAACCAGGATGCGATCATCCAGAATCTTTTGGCCGGAAAAGACACTTTTGTCATCATGCCTACGGGTGGAGGCAAGAGCCTTTGCTATCAATTACCCGCGCTGATCAGCGAGGGGGTGGCCATTATCGTGAGCCCCCTGATCGCCCTGATGAAGAACCAGGTCGACCTGGTGCGCGGATACAGCAGTAAGGACAACGTGGCCCATTTCCTAAATTCCACACTCAATAAGCGGCAGATCAAGGAGGTTCATGAGGACCTGCTGAACGGTCATACGAAAATGTTATATGTCGCCCCGGAGACCCTGACCAAGCAGGAGAATATGGAGTTTTTCAGCGACCTGAAGATCTCCTTTTTCGCAGTAGACGAGGCCCATTGTATCTCCGAATGGGGACATGACTTCCGGCCGGAGTACCGCAGATTGCGGGAAATGATGGATCAGATCAGCCCCGACATCCCGGTGATCGCCCTGACGGCGACTGCGACCCCGAAGGTGCAGAGCGACATCGTGAAGAACCTGGGTCTGCGGGACCCGAAGATCTTCATCTCCTCCTTCAACCGGCCGAACCTATACTATGAGATCCAGCCGAAGATCAAGAAAGATCAGACCATCAAGAGCATCGTCCGCTATATCACGCAGCAGAAGGGCAAGAGCGGCATCATCTATACGCTGAACCGGAAAACGACCGAAGAGCTGGCGGACATGCTGGTGGCGAACGGGATCAAGGCCGTCGCCTACCACGCCGGCCTGGACAGCAAACTGCGCGCCGAGAGGCAGGACCTGTTCCTGAATGAGGACGTGCAGGTGATCGTCGCCACCATCGCTTTCGGCATGGGCATCGACAAGCCGGACATCCGCTTCGTCATCCACTTCAATATCCCGAAGTCCATCGAGAACTATTACCAGGAGACGGGGCGCGCGGGGCGTGACGGCCTGGAAGGGAATTGCATTCTCTATTATTCGCATAAGGATGTCGCCAAGCTGGAGCACCTGATGAAGGACAAGCCGCTCAGCGAGCGCGAGGTAGGCGCCCAGCTCATCAATGAGACGGTGGGCTTTGCCGAGACCGGCGTTTGCCGCCGCAAGGTGTTGATGAGCTATTTCGGCGAAGAATATACGACCGAGAACTGCGGCAGCTGCGACAACTGCCTGCATCCGAAGGAAAGGGTCGAGGCGCGCGAGCAGGCTGCAAAAGCCCTGCGGACCATCAAGGCCCTGGACGAACGCTTCGCCACCAACTATGTCATCAACATCATCACGGGGAAGCTCACTCCCCAGATCCAGATGTACCGGCATGAAGGCATTGCGGAATTCGGGATCGGGAAGGACGAGCAGGAGCATTACTGGCATTCGTTGATGCGGCAACTGCTGCTCGAAGACTTGCTTAAAAAGGATATCGAAGAATACGGCGTCCTGAAATTCACGAAGAAGGGCGAGGAATTCCTGAAGCGCCCGCGCTCATTCAAGATCGTCCTCAATAACCTGTTCGAGGAGGCCAATGCCGACGACGAGGAGGAAGGAGCAGAAGCCGCCGGTGCGGCCGCCACGGATCAGAAGCTGTTCGAGTTGCTGAAGGAGATGCGGCAGAAGGAGGCGAAGAAAAAGTCATTGCCGCCTTTTGTGATCTTCCTGGAGACGTCGTTGCAGGATATGGCAACCTTGTACCCTACGACGGTGCAGGAGCTGGAGAAATGCCAGGGAGTGAGCAAGGGAAAGGCGATCCGCTACGGCAAGCCCTTCATCGAGCTGATCGCGAAGTATGTCGCGGAGAATGATATTGAGAAGCCGGATGACTTCATCATGAAGAGCGTGGTCAATAAGAGCGTCAATAAAGTCTATATCATCCAGCAGGTGGATAAGAAGATCGCGCTGGAAGTCATTGCGCGCAATAAAGACCTTCGCCTGGACGCCTTATTGGAAGACATGGAAACCATCGCGGCCAGCGGCACCAAGCTGAACCTGGACTATGCCGTCGATGAGATGCTGGATGAATACGAGCAGGACGAGATCATCGAATACTTCAAGAGCTGCGAGACCAGCAGCCTGCAGGTCGCCCAGCAGGAGCTCTCCGAGGGGAATTTCACCTGGGAGCAGCTGAAGATCATGCGGATCAAGTTCTTAAGCGAGTATGGGATGTAGGGGCTGGCAGGCGCCAGGGATCCGCCAGAATGGTTATGATTTCCTTCAAACGATTAGATCATGTACAAATCTGCATACCTGCCGGAAGGGAGGATGAGGCGCGCGCATTTTATGGCGGCGTGCTTGGCTTGAACGAAATTCCAAAGCCGGCGGCGCTGATCCCGAACGGAGGCTTGTGGTTCCAGGTGGCCGACATCCAGTTGCATATCGGGACGGAGAATGAGCTCAACCGATCGAAGAGGCATCCCGCTTTTGAGGTCGCGGATCTCAAGGCGGCTCGCGAGCACCTTGAGCGTCATGGCGTCCAACTTAAGGAGGAGATCCAAATCCCGGGTCAGGAGCGCTTTTCATTCATCGATCCGTTTGGCAACCGGGTCGAGTTATTGGAAAAGCTATAGATGGGCGTGCGTACCCCTGGCCGTTAGGAAAAAAAGGCCCGCCGTTCGACAGAAACAGGCGGGCAGGGCTTGCAAGCGTCGGGGTTATTTATAATTTTTGCGATCATCCTAAATCCAAATTTTATGAAGCCGACGCCAGTCATCCTTCTTCTATTTTGCGCTCTTCTGACCTATTCTGCCTGTAAGAAAGACAATCACCAACCCCCGCCTCCCCCTGTTCCAAAAGTAAAGACCGTCTCATGGCTCAACTATGTTTATACGTATACGTATGATAACCAGGGGAGACAGATTCGGGCCGATTACAATGCCGCGGGGCAGAAGACGTATGCGACGTATACCTACAACGACACCGCGGTGATCAGCAACTATTTCGATACGGCGGGCAAGATGACCTACCAGACCATTTATAAACTGGGCGCCAATGGAATGGTTGCTGCCTTTTACCAGGCTGGAGCGACCAACGACCAAACGGTCATTGACTACACTCCCCAAAAACAATTGCATAGCAAGACCGAGACCCGGATCCTGCCGGGCGACCCGAATCGGATATGGAGTTCGCTCTACTATTACACGGGGGCAAACCTGGACAGTATCGTGGAAACCTATAACCAAAATCCGCCGGGCTCGCCTGCGACCTACACCTATTATGATGCCTACTATACCGACCAGATCAACACCGTCGGCAATGCCAATTACGGGCAAGCCTGGCTGGGCTCCAGCAGCGCAAACCCGGTCAAGCTGGCCAGGGATATCGGACATGACGGAACGGGAAATTATCCACAGACCTCATATACCTATGATTACGATTCTCTCGGCCGGATCGTCAAGCAATACCATATGTGGGGAAGCTCGTCGTTCCCGGCGGTAAGCTATACCTACTATTGAGGTTTGCGATCCGACTGAGGGTCTCTCCCGCATGAGGCGGAGTTGTTCCAAGCCCCGGATGCTGAAGCCGGGGCTTTTTTTCGTTTTTGGCTGGAATTACCTATTTTTGCTGCCCCGAATGACAAATTCAGGAAGGCGGTGCGGTAGCTCAGTCGGTAGAGCAAAGGACTGAAAATCCTTGTGTCGGCGGTTCGATCCCGCCCCACACCACGAATATCAAAAGTAAGGGCCTGTAAATTAAATATTTGCAGGCTTTTTTATTTTCAGGCGGACATTTTAGGGGACAGCAAATTCTGCGACACCTTCCTATCATTGTTTTCAAGGCGCCAACAGCCATTCCTTACTAATTCTTGTCTTTTGGCAATTCCACCTTGCCTTCCTTTATTTAATTTTACTCAAACTTTATTCTTATAATCGAAGAATAAGAAAATACGGGTTACTAATGAAGACGTTTCTGTTGGACGGGAACGATTTTTCCACTCTGCTGTCGTTTTACAGTGCAGTAGAAAAGGTATTTACGAAAGATCTGGGTTGGAAGATCGGACGGAATTTAGATGCATTTAATGACATCCTTCGGGGCGGGTTCGGCGTGCATGATTACGAAGAGCCTGTCCGGCTGATCTGGCTGCATAGCGGCAAAAGCCAGGAGGACCTTGGTTGGGAGGAAACGGTTAAATACCTTTCAGCTAAGCTAACAACTTGTCATCCCTCCAATACAGAATCCGTAAAAAAGGACCTGATACTGGCTAAAACTCATGCAGGCAAAACAATTTTTGAACTTATCATAGACATCATTGAGAGACATGATCACATTGAATTAAGCTTGCAGTAAAATGGATTGCCTGCCGACGCAAATCGAATAATTTCATTCTTTTTGGAAGGTTATGCTTTACCGATGTACCTATCCTTTGCTGATTCTCCTTCATAAAAAATTATTTCTGCGTTCCCAAATACAAGGATGGTACCCATTCCGGAACCTATTATTTCGTGCATTGCGATCTCGCTTTCTAAAATCTTCATGTCATGCTCAGAATTCTCGCTCATTACATAGCATGTCTTGCTAGGGATGGAATACTTCTGGAGAGTTGATAAAATGATGCTTGATGCTCTGTTCATTGTTCCTGCCGACCACATGAAAAAGATTCAACTTAAAGTCAGCAAAATGAGCAAGTTCTCTAATGAATTTATGTCGATTTTTAGGACTCGCAACGAATTGAAGGTACCTGTCTTGCTTACGTTCCTCAACGTATTTCAGTATGACATTTCTTTCCAAGTCTATGTTGTGCGTCATTACACTACTTTCCTGACGTGATCAATTGGTATTGTACATGATTTTGTGATTCAAAATCCTTGTGCCTGCTGTTCGCTTTCCCTATTCTCCAACAGTACCCGTCTTGACTTTTCCGGCCCGCTTGTAATTGGCTATAATCACTCCGGTCGAGGTAACGGTACTTTCTGTCAATGTAAATGCCGCCGGAATCGCGCCATTGTCAAAAAGTTTTTTTCCTTTGCCTAAGGTCAAGGGGTAAATTTTGAGTCTGAGTTCGTCTACAAGATCATTTTTTAGCAGCAGCTGGATCAGCTTGCTGCTGCCCCAGACCTGAATATCGGTGCCCTTCGAATTTTTGAGCTTTTTGATATCCGCCACGTTCTTTAAAACTATTGAGTTTTTCCAGCCGGTAAGGATCGGGTCCGACTTTTTCATTTTTTTTGAAAACACATATTTTGTGCCTTCATTGATGCCCGGCCAAAAGTCTCCATGTTCAGGCCAATAGCCGGCCCAAATTTTAAATGTCTTTCTGCCCAGGAGATAATCCGCCGGTTGGCTAAGCTCTTCTTGGACTGCCTTGTCCCCCGCTTCGTCACCCAATGGTGCGGTCCAACCGCCATATTTAAAGCCGCCTGATTTATCTTCCTTAGGTCCGCCAGGCGCCTGCATGACTCCATCTAATGTGATCATGGATAAAACGACTATTCTTCTCAAAATTTCCTTTGTTTTACCATATAAATTTAGCAAATAAATACGAGGTCATTGCGGCGTGAATGCGACAATCATCGTGGGAGAATGCGACAATGTGCGCTACAGATGCGGCCGAACACGAGGTTGATTAGTGGCGGATGCTCTATTGGCATGGAAAGCCGGTAGGAATAGTCTGCCTGTACTTCCCCCTTTACGAGGAGCAGGCTTCCTTCGTGAAGGGTTCTGGTAACCGCTGCTTTTGAAAGATCTTTCCATCCCAATCGGAAGGTCCTGCTCCCTCCGAAGGAAAGCAAGGCGGCGACTGTCTCGAAGTGTTGTTCTCCCCGGTAGTTTTTTGTAAGTGTTGCGGTATCAAACTCAAGATCTAACCGGTCCTCGATAAATTGCTTAATGTCCAGGAGTGTATTGGTCCAGGGAAGAGGCTTATGGCAATGGGCATTCAATTCGTGGCTATTCGGCCGGTCGGTTTGTTTGCCGTAGAAGATGTTTTGCTGCCCGCTTTGTTCGAACTCGTCTGACAACTCTGCAACTATTTCCCTGCATTCTTCGGGTGTGAAGAATGAATGATAAACAACTATTTCGCTATCAAGCAGCGGCCTGATCTTATTCTTCGTCCACATTGGGTTGCGTTTTAACAGCCTCCCATCCAATAATGGCCGACTTCCTGGTTTGGCCCCAATGATAGTCTCCGATGAGTCCCGTAGAACGAATCACCCTGTGGCAAGGGATTAAGAACGCGACAGGATTATCGCCCACCGCGGATCCAACAGCCCTGGACGCTTTGGGGTTATTTATGGCCTGCGCAATGTCGCCATAGGTCGTCAAAGAACCCATCGGCACCCTGAGTAGGGCATTCCAGACCTTTAATTGAAAGTCGGTTCCTTTCAGATGAAGCTTTATCTTATTGGGTTTACTCCAGTCCTGGTTGAATAAGGAAACCGCGTTGTCCTGCAGGGCGTCCGACGCATGATTGAATTTGGCATTAGGAAATCGCTGCTTCAGCTCATGAAGCGCCTCTTTCTTATTTTCTGCAAAGGACATGTGACAGATCCCTTTGGTGGTAGACGCCGTCATTATTGAACCGAAGGGGCTTTCGGTATAGCTGTAATTTATGACCAGTTCCCTGCCTCCGTTTTTGTATTCGCCCGGGGTCATTCCCTCGATGTTTATGAACAGATCGTGCAGCCGGCCTGTTCCCGATAAGCCGGCGTCCAGCGCAGCATCAAAAATACTTGCCTTCGAATCGAGGATCTTTTTTGCATGTTCAATGGTGATGAACTGCAAGAACTTTTTGGGACTCACACCCGCCCATTCCGTGAAGGTCCGCTGAAAGTGAAAGGGGCTCATATGTATTTCCCTGGCGATGCTGTCCAGATCAGGCTGCTGGGCGTAGTGCGTATTGATATATTCAATGGCCAGCGCGACCTGATCGTACATATATGAATCTTTCGGAGCCATCTTATTGATTTTTATAAAATTAGACATACGTGCTGTCTTGAACAACCCGAAACTTGCTGGAATTACAGGGTTAAGCCCCTGCGAATCACGACGGGCTTTTTCAAATGTTGGATCCTCCATAATTCCTGCCCTGTGAATCGAGCCTTATTGGCCGGGGGAACCTGACAGAATATTGTTTCTTTTACTTCCATGGTTAAGTTGTTCAATTCGGCGGGGGTTAGGAGCACTTGTGCCTGGTTTACTACCTGTTGCATGATTAGTGATTTTAAATTTTTACAAAATCTATTGATGATGTAAAAATGGCGAGTAGAAAACCCGATTCTTGCGTAGATTGCAGACCTTCGCAGCTTCGGGCAATTGTCCGGCTTACGTTTTATGAAAAAATATAATTTGTCCTTGACAACCCTGGTGCTTGCAGCGGTGCTATCTTTCTCCAGTACTCATTCCGCAGCCCAAAAACTCATTCCGCTACCCAATTTCAAGCCCTCCTGGGTACAGGATTACAAGCCGTTCCGCATTGCCGGTAACCTCTACTACGTCGGGAGCTACGAACTTGGCTGCTATCTTATCACGACCCCACAAGGCCATATCCTGATCAATACCGGCCTCCCGGGATCGGATACCATGATCCGCAGGCACGTGGAAGAGCTGGGGTTCCACATGTCGGATGTCAGGATCTTGTTGACAAACCAGGCACACTTCGACCATGTCGGCGGATTCGCGGCAATAAAAAAAATGACGGGCGCCCGGGTTATGATCGACGAAATGGATGCCCCCGTATTGGCGGATGGCGGTAATTCGGACTATATAATGGGTGGTCATGGCATGATCTTCGAACCGGTCAAAGCAGATCGACTGCTGCACGACCGGGATACCGTAAGATTAGGGAATATGAAGATCGTCGTATTGCACCATCCGGGTCACACCAAGGGAGCTTGCAGCTTTCTTTTCGATGTGAAGGATGAGACCCGAACCTATCGTGTTCTCATCGCCAATATCCCAACGCTGCTTGACAAGACAGAATTCCCGGGTATGCCCACCTATCCCGGGGTTGAGAAGGACTATGCCTATACGTTTCGCTCAATGAAAACCCTGCAATTCGATCTCTGGTTTGCCGCGCACGCGGGCCAGTTTGATCTGGATAAAAAGCATAAACCGGGAGACGGCTATCACCCGGACACTTTCTCCGACCGCGCGGGATATGATAAGGCCATTGCCGATTGCTATCAGGACTACCTGAAAAGGCGTGACAGGAAGCAATGAATTTCTCTTTAAGCAGGTTCCCACAATTGTATCTTATTTCCTTCTGGGTCCAGGATATGGACAAATTTTCCATATTCAACGGCTTCAATCTGGTCGAGAATGGTCACCTTTTCCTTTCTTAATTCTTCAACCAATGCTTCCAGGTTCTCTACTCTATAGTTGATCATGAAGTCCTTTGCGGAAGGATCAAAATATTTTGTATGTGCCGGAAAGGGATTCCATTGGGTAAGCCCCTTTTTAGCAGGGTCATCAAGCTGCAGCCACTCAAAGCTTGTTCCATAGGGAGTTGTGTCAAATCCAAGATGCGTCTTGTACCATTCGTTGATCGCTTTGGGGTCTTTACATTTGAAGAAGACGCCGCCTATTCCTGTGACTTTTTTCATTCCTTTATTTTTTTGTTGTTAGAAATTATCTGCTCTTCGTTCCCTTTCTTTTTAAGATCAATGAACTGATCAGCGTAACGATCAACCCGACGGGCAATATTTCGATATATGTTGACATGACAATGAAGAACGGGTTCTTATACATCCGGGCAAAGTCTGCCATTTCCTTTGCCTGCTTGTCGATTTCCAACTGGCTTGCGCCGCTTGCTCTTAGCCTGTCGAGCGTATGTGCTCCATATTTTTCTGCAAAATCCGGCATGAAAACATAATAGTCTACAAGCCAGGCAATAACATAGATGGTCGAAGCGATCAAAACCATCAGGATGCCTATCTTAAATGCCTTGCCGAAACTGATCACTCCTGCATTGTACTTATCTCTGTAATTGCGGATGCCGACAAAGACCAGGGAAAAGGCGATGAGCATGGAGGCATACCCGATAAGCATGCTTTCGAGATAGTCCATGTTGCCTGAGCAAAAGCTCTTGCTGTTGACCATGATCAGCATCAAAATAGAAACAATGGCACCTGCTATAAGGCCGTAGATGATGATATTCTTTTTCATTTGCTATTTCTTGGTTGGTGCAAATGTGGGTATTGCGCCGCTCATTCCGGTCAACCTTTCGGCTATTTATTTGCGGTGGCGCTCATTTTCCCGGCTCATCTTGGGAGCTTTACGGGATGAGATTCAATCGTTTAGCTTTTTCAACCGCCTGGGTTCGCCTTTTCACCTCCAATTTTTCAAAAAGGCTTTGAATGTGCGTTTTGACGGTGCTCAATGAAATGAAGAGTTTGGCGGCAATCTCCTGATTGCTGTGTCCCCGCGCCATCAGGTTCAATATTTCCAGTTCCCGTTTGCCCAGCTCGAGTTGGGAGACCAGGGATCTATCCAGAACAAAGGGTTCATTCCTGTTTACATACACTTCCTTTTCGACCACCACGGTTTCGATCTTCGGTTTCGATAGTTTTAAGGCAAGCCAGATACCTAAGG
This sequence comes from Bacteroidota bacterium, assembly GCA_030706735.1. Classification (GTDB taxonomy): domain Bacteria; phylum Bacteroidota; class Bacteroidia; order Chitinophagales; family Chitinophagaceae; genus Puia. The sequence goes on from JAUZNZ010000013.1 coordinate 77,413, forward strand.
CTGTGAAAATGACCGCAATAAATCCGATGTAGATCTCAAATAAATGGTCAAACAGGATAAACCGAAGTTCCAGCCATCGAAGAAGGAACAGCAGAAAAGCCAAACCGATACTATATAAGATAGTCGCTTTATACCTTCGCCAACCCTGTTTGTAATCTGTCATAGCATAGATGCCGATCGCGGCTAACGTCTGTACAGTCTAATATACGAACATATTGTTTTTTCCTGCCCGGATACAGGGATATTGCAAGCCAATCAAATATCCTATCTTTATATCGCTTTCCGGAAGCATCCCGTCCGCGGAAATGGGCAAAGCCCACCGGTGTGGTTTTCGAACACATCTTTATTAACTTAACTTCTTGCCTTTAATGCGGACAGGGGCATATTAAAAGAAGTAAAGTTATGTCAACCGTCAAACGGCGCTTTCCTGCAAAGCCCCACCTCGATGTTCCCAAACAACAAGCACGCGACCTGCTCCGGCAATGTAAGGCCGGCCTAACGGATGCCTTTGACCGCGTCCGTCGCCATCATCCCAGGTTCAAAAGCGCAGATAACGAGGCTATTTCAAGCCGCCTGAAGTTGAGCGATGCCCAATTGGTCCTGGCGCACGAATACGGTTTCGCCTCCTGGACAGAACTCAAGGAGCGCATTGCCGGCAATACCGTGGCCTTACTGATCGAAAAGGCCATTCGGTCCAATGATGCGACGAGCGTTACGGAATTGCTGACCTCACACCCCAATTTATTGCACGTACCGGTCCGAAGCGGCAACTGGGGTCCGCCCATGAGCTATGCCGCCAATCTGGGCTTGCTCGACATGGTTAAGGTCATTGCGGGCCTGGGGGCCAGGGATTTTCAACACGCTTTTGTTCGAGCTTTATTGCATGGCGATATCGAGACTGCCAAATGGCTGCATGAGCACGGCGCCGTATTTACCCCCGGTATTATCATGGGGTCTTGCGAAACCCTGAATGAACGCGGCTTCGGGTTTTTGGATGATTCGGGCGCACCGCTGACTGATGAAAAGGGGAACAGGCAGGCCCCGCTGACCATGATCTTGGAAACCTACAGCCGTCACCCCGCAGGTAAACACGCTATTTTAGAGCGATTCCGCGCCAGGGGGTATGATTGGGAAGACGGCCCGGTGATGGCGTTTCATTGCGGCGATCTGGATCGGCTAAAGATCCATTTTCAGCGTGATCCGCAATTGATCCACCGCCGGTTCAGCTATCGCGAGATCTATCCACCGGAACTGGGTTGTGCAGACGACGGGCGGTCAGGCTTGCATGGCACGCCGATCGACGGAACCACCCTCCTGCACCTGTCCATCGATTTCGACGAGCGGGAGATCTTCGACTGGTTGCTGGAGCAAGGAGCGGATGTAAATGCCCCGGCTACCGTCGACAACGAAGGCTTTGGCGGACATTCGCCCCTATTCAATGCCATCGTAAGCTGCGCCTATTCGAACGGAAGACAGCGGGACGGGTATATGGCTTTCCGGCTGCTGGATCTCGGGGCCGATGTCCACGTCCGGGTAAATATGAGAAAATATCTCGATTGGTGCGAAACACCGGGATGGCATATCGCCAAAAATGTGACGCCGCTGGAGTGGGCTACCGGCTTTCCGGAAAGAACCTGGGTGAACAAGGAGGTGGTGGACCAGCTGACTATGGGCCCGACGAATTAGCGCCGGAGTTCAAACCGCAGCTTGTCCAAAAGTTAGGTTTTTGGGAAATCCGGCCGATGGGAAAAAAAATCACGCCATTCGTACGACCATTTCCGCCCTTCAGCTTTTCGTTCCAAAAACCGGCCCGAAGAGGGTTAACTTTATTGCAAAATCAGGTATGCGCTTTGGAACCGCACTAAGGGTAATGACTCTTGCAGCATTGGTGGCCTCCTGCAAGAAGGAGCACGCTCATTATATGCCTCCCCCAGTCGGGCAGGCGAAGAAGATCCTGCTTAAAGACATTACGATACCCAACCTGCCTTCGCCTTTTTATCATTTTGCGTATAACCCGGATAGCACGGTGGGCAGCGTCGATTTCAGTTCCGGCTTCTCCATCTATCATGTCGTTTATTCCAGCGGGAGGATCAGTGAGATGAGAGTCGATCGCGACACTTTGCGGTATCAATATGATAATGACGGCAAGCTGACGCTGATCAAATTCATCAATCAGGCCAACTCCATTTATCGGATTGTCTTTCTTTCTTACAATGGAGATCAGGTCAAAGGAATAGAATGGGACCAAAAGGTGGACAATGTCGGCTATCTGCTTGACCGTACCTTAGCTTTTACGTATTATCCCGACGGGAATGTAAATACGATCACGGAGCACCGGCCCGCCCGGGACAGTCTGCCGGAATATAACTCAACCTGGCACTTCGAACAATACGACGACAAGGTCAATGTTGACGACTTCAGCCTGGTTCATGACCCCTTCCATGACCACCTTCTTCTCTTTCAAGGATTTCGTTTGCAGAAGAACAACCCGGGAAAAGAAATTTTCTCGGCGGGGGCCGGAAATGCTGCCTACACTGTCAATAATACCTATACCTACAATAGTGATCATACCCCTTCACTAAAGACGGGTGATCTGTTATTTACCGGCGGGTCCGACTCGGCAAAGAGGTTTCAGACGAGCACGGCCTATACCTATTATTGATCCGATGGCCGCGATCTACGCCGAATAATATTTTGTATATTGGATCATGCGTCTCCTGATCCTTGTCCTTTTTTCGTTGCTTCTTGCCTGCCGGAACAATCCCCATTCCCAGGTCACCCCCGCGCAGACGAAGGATTTGCCGGCCCGGGGCGATACGGCGGGAAGTGATACGACACGAGCGGCCACAGGTGGTGGGGGTGAAGGCAGGTTTGACACGGCTGACTATACGCTCCACACGCGAACGTTGCTGCATGAATATAGTGTCTCCCTTTGGCAATGTGCGGCAGCCATCCATTCTGCATGTCCTCCCGTTTTGGTGATAAGGAATACCCGCACTCAGAGGGGAGATACGCTTGCACTTACCCAGATTTCGGATTTGCAGGGTCGTCACGCTGATTTTGAAGACATTACAAGAACGGCCGGGTTTCGCCAATTGACGCTGATGGTCAGTTGGGAAGGGGAGGATGACAATCAATTTTCCGAGGTCGTGGGATACCAGCAGGATACGCTCAAAGAGCTCTTTGCCATCCCAAATGCCGGTGGAATGTCGGACAGCCTCAGAAGAAAGGACCAATGGACGTTGGAAGGCCATGTTTTTGATCGCGATGATGTTGTTGCCGCGTCGCACGATAATTACCTGATCAGGGTCTCGTTAAAAGACTATTCCGTTAAGGTTTTACCTCCCGACACCCTTGCCATCGATTATGAAACCAGGTCCAAGGAGCGCATTCATGCCTACCGAGTCCTCGCATCAGGCAAGAAAGTCCCCTTTATGATCCCGGCTGGCGCCCGTGTCCATATCGATACTCTTTATTATAAACAACAGATCGTCCACCTGCGTCTGGATGATTCGATTCGTTTGACCGTCCCACACGACGAGATCCAATTCAAAGTGAATGGCGAAACGGCGGGTTGATGGCCGGCTATCGCTGAAGGATCACTTTCATACTGCCGAAGTCGATGGGCGAGGAGGAGTGCTGGTGGATGATCTTCCAGGCTTGATCTTTTTTGACGAAGATCCACGTGATACGTTCCTCGAGGCTGCGGAGCTCTTCCCCCTTTTCCGTTACGTTGGTAAACCGAATGAATGCCGTCATCAGGGCCATGTCTTCGCCAGCCCGGATCTGCACGTCGTCGAATGTTACTACGTCCCGGTTTGGCCCCAGTGAGGCGAACCAACCCTGCACCATATCACGCCAGGCAGGAAGGCCGGAATAGCTCCAGCGCTGCCACATGTCGAAGACGCGGAGGTTCTCATCATAGAGGGAGCAGAAGGCTTCCAGGTCTTTTTGGAAGACGGCCTGCTTATATCTTTCGATCAATCCTTCTATCTGTTTCACGGTTGTGAGTAGCTGTTGGACAACAAAATTATACCTTTGCTGCTAAATGCGGGACATGGACGTCTATCATTTACCGGGAGAGTTGCTTGAAGACGGGTCGGCGGCGAGTAGTACGCTGATCTTCCGGCATTTCAAGAGTGACCGGCCTGTATTCAAGGGCAAGAGCGTGCTGCACATGAGCGCGATTAGCCTGGTCATTTCGGGAACCAAGTCGATGACGTTCGCCAACCGGATGGTAGAGGTCAATGACCGGGAGTTTCATTTCCTTTCCGTGGGGAATTGCATTGTCACGATGGACCTTCCCGCGCGACGCCCCTTTGAAAGCATCCTTATCTTCTTTGACGATTCGCTCCTGGCGGCCTTTCATGCCCGGCACTCGGAAGAGATTCGGATCATCAGGGAAAAGCATCGCATCGGAACCGAGCCCTATCTCGCGATCAAAAAGGACGAATACCTACGTCATTATATTGCCGGATTGCAGCTGCTTTGTCAGGCGCCGGGCGGGATCCCGGAGAAGATGAAGGCCCTGAAATTCGAAGAGCTCCTTATCTATCTGCTACGAAACGAGCCGCAGCAACTGCTGGCGTTCCCCATCGCCAGGGGAAGGGACCTGGACGACCATTCAATCAGGAGCGCCGTGGAGACGCATAGGTCAGGAAATACCAGCCTGGAGGAGCTTGCTTTTTTGTGCAACCTGAGCTTGTCCACGTTCAAGAGACGCTTTGTAAAGATCTATGGCCAGGCTCCCGGCAGATGGCTGCTTCAGAAAAGAATGGAGCTGGCCAGGGACCTGATCCAGCAAAAGGGAGAACGGCCCGGTGAGGTCTATGATAAAGTGGGCTATGAAAATCACTCCAGTTTCTCACAGGCCTTCAAGCAATACTTTGGAGAGAGTCCCACGCAACTGGGCAAGAGCACCACGCGGCTTGCCGAAGCAGAATGACCCGATCCCAACAAGAATTGACCGGATCCCTCTAACCGGCCGGCTTCCCCAGGCCTAGCTTTGCTTCTTTCATTCACAAATCCGTCAAATCATCAAACCATGCAAAGCGAAAAGAACAAGGCCGTCGTACGCCGTTTCAACAAGGAATGTATAGAACAGGGAATTCCAGCCTCCTTTGAAGAGCTGCTGGCCGAGGAGGTCATCAACCATGCTGCGCCTCCGGGAAGCCCCAATGGACGGGCAAGTTTTTATTATTTCCTGAACGATGTCTTGCGGAAAGGATTCCCGGACCTGCGCGTAGAGATCCTTTCGCAGATCGCCGAGGGGGAGCAGGTGGCAACCCGGAAGCGGATCAGCGCAACGCATACCGGCGCCATATTGGGCATTGCGCCCACGCAGAAGAAAGTGCAGATCGACGTGATCGACATCATCCGCCTGGAGAATGGAAGATACGCCGAACACTGGGGGCAGAGCAATTTTGCAGAAGTGATCAAAGGGTTGGCGGGGAAATAGATCTGCGGGTTTTCGCGGTAAATCTTTAGTCGTATCTTGGCACAAGGCGATATGACTGCACAACGGGAAATACCACAGCTGGTCGACAACCTGTTCCGCCATGAGGCGGGGAAACTGATCTCGGTGCTGACCAAGGTCTTTGGTGCGGATCATATGGAGTTGGCGGAGGACGTGGTGCAGGAGGCGCTGGCCGAGGCGCTCGAGCATTGGCAATACCGGGGTATCCCGGAAAGGCCGGCAGCCTGGTTGTACCGGGTGGCAAAGAACAAGGCCTTGAATATCGTAAACCGCGAAGGCTATCATCGCCGCTATGCCTCGGAAGTGGCGCATTTCCTCAGGTCGGAGCCGGCCACGGAACCCGCCCCGTATCCCTTGTTCTCAGAGGAGGAGATACAGGATGACCAGCTGCGGATGATCTTTACCTGCTGTCATCCGGCCCTTTCGCCCGATTCACAGATCGCGCTGGCGTTGAAGACCCTTTGCGGATTTAGCATCCCTGAGATCGCGAAAGCCTACCTGACAACGGAGGAGAACATTCATAAACGGTTGGTGAGGGCAAGGCAAAGCATCCGGGATGCCAAGATCCCCTTTGAGGTCCCATCGGGGCAAGACCTGGAGAAGCGGTTACATGCCGTAATGGAAACGGTGTATCTCCTGTTCAACGAGGGCTATAGCGCATCGAAAGGAGACGAGATCATCCGGTATGAGCTGTGTGAAGAGGCCATCCGGCTTGCACGGATCATTGTGGACGACAAAACGATACGTCGCAAGGAGACCGTCCACGCCTTGCTTGCGCTGATGTTCATCAATGCATCCCGATTCAGGGCCCGACAGGACGAGGCGGGTAATTTGCTCACGCTGGCCGAACAGGACCGGTCGCTCTGGGATAAGCAACTGCTCGGAACCGGGCTGGGCCATTTGTCCATGGCCACGCAAAACGAAAGCATCAGCATCTATCATATTCTCGCCGCGATCTCGGCGCAGTACAGTATCGCTCCATCCTATGAGGCCACCGATTGGCAAAGCATCCTATCGCTTTACGATAGTTTGATCCGTTTGGATGATTCTCCCCTTATTTGGTTAAACAGGGCAATCGTCGTTTCCAAGGTGAGCGGCGCCAGGCAGGGATTGGCCGAGCTGGAGAAAATAAGCAGCCATCCGGCTTTTACGTCTTATCACTTATTCTATTCCACGCAGGCGGAGTTCTATATACAGGATGGCGATCTTGAACGGGCTGTCGCCGCGCTGGAGACGGCGATCCGGCTTGCCTCCGTTCCGTCGGAGATCAGCCTCCTGGAAAAAAAGCTAAAGATGTTATGAAGGAATTCCTTTTATTGATCAGAACAGCGGGCGATTGCGCCGACGAGATGTCGCCGGAATTGTACCAGGCCCACTTCAAAAAAGTAGTTGACTACATCGACAACCTGAGCGCCGCAGGCAATCTGATCAGTGCGCAGCCCCTGGCCATGAAGGGTTCAATCCTGCAGGGCAAGGGCGCCAGTTTCAAGGATGGCCCTTTTGTCGAGACCAAGGAGGTGATCGCGGGCTACTTCCTGTTAAGAGCGGCCGACTTCGCGGAGGCCCGGGATATGGCCATGGCTCATCCGATCCTGGAGGATGACCCGGTCGCCAGGATCGAACTCCGGGAGATCAAGCGGGAAAGCGGGATCAACTGTTGAACTTTTTTTTGTCCACCATGTCCCTTTGGTGAACGGGTGTTTGTCTTCTAAAAAAGCAAACACCATGAATCTAATTCAAACAATTCAATTTCAAGGAATTACTCCCGAGAGGCTGTATACGGCCTACCTCAACTCGGTTGAACACGGCCACATGACGACCTCCGGTGCGGGAGAAGATCATACGACCTGGTTCCGTCCCGGAAAGGGCAATGTAGGGGACGCGGAGGTGGGTGACGAGCTCCGCTGCTGGGGTTTTAAGGATGGGCAGGGGGAACAGGTCTATAACCTCAAGGCGACCATCCTGGAGCTGGTGCCGAACCAGTTGATCGTACAGACCTGGAAGAACCTCCCGTTCACCCTGGCCACAAACAAGGAGCTGGTGACAGCCCTGCCCTCCACGCTGGTGCTTCGTTTTCGGAAGACCGCCTTTGGATCGGAGATCCACATGGCGCATATCAATGTCCCCGACTACGAAGTATTCATCGAGCAGACGGGGGAGAAAGACGCACTGGGCAATATCATCAACACGCACTGGGGATTACAGTACTGGGAGCCCATGCAAAAATATTTTGGCTGCAACCCGAAATGATATCCAAACAATTAACCGAATAAAAAGCAATCAAATGAAAGAGTTTATGTTATTGATCAGAAACGAGGGGGATAATAAATCCGCCCTCTCGCCCCAGGAGCAACAAGAGTTCCTCAAGGCTTGCCAGGTGTATATCGAAGACCTGATGAAAAAAGGAAATCTGAAGAGTGCACAGCCCCTGGTGAGGGAAGGCAAGATGATCTCCGGCGCCCCCGGGCATTTTAAGGATGGTCCCTACAACGAGTCAAAGGAGATCATTGTAGGATATTATCATATCCTCGCCAATGACCTGGATGAGGCCGTAGCCATTGCCAAACGGAATCCCGAGTTTGCCTTTAAGAAAGGGGCTAAGATCGAAGTGCGGCCGATAAAGATGGTGGAGACGTCGACCCAGTTCACCTATCCGACGAAATAGGTTGCGGGTGGTTTGGGGGGGCAGGTCGCGACGCCAGCCGATCAGGAGAGCAACTCGGACCCGTCGAGTCTGCCTTCGAGAAATTGAGCGAGCTGCGTGCAGGCGATCCGCGCGAATTCTTCAAACACTTCTTCAACCGTCCACCCGATATGCGGAGTGAGGATGACATTGCGCAGCTTGCGCAAGGACGAGCTGGCTGGCAAGGGTTCTTCGACAAATACATCGAGCCCGGCGCCGGCCAGCTTTCCGTTTTGCAGGGCTTCTGCCAACGCGGCCTCGTCGATGATCGCGCCGCGTGCGGTGTTGATCAGGATGGCATCGGGCCGCATGAGGGCCAGGCGTTCTTTATTGATCAGGCCGGTGGATTCTTTCGAGAGCCGCAGGTGTATGCTGACGACATCGCTGGTGGCTAGCAACTCGTCGAGGGGCAACCTTTTTATGGCGGGGGATGCAAAGGATGCAGGGGGTGTAGGGTTCGCGGAGGAGTTGCCCCGGTCCCAGGCCACCACGTCCATATTAAAGGCGGCGCTCGCGATATGGGCCACGCGTGACCCATGTCTGCCCAGACCGAGGATGCCCAACCTTCGATTGGCCAGCGTGCGGCCGGTCAACAAGGGCCATTCCCCATTCCGGATCGCAAAATTGCCCAGAGGGACTTTATGCATGAGCCCGAGCGCCAGGGCAAAGGTGAGTTCGGGAACGGAATCGAGGGGCGCCCTGACCCGTCTGCCGAGTGCGATCAGGATGCCCCGGGCTTTTGCCGCGACGGTGTCGATATGATAGGCATGTCCTCCTGTCTGAAGCACCAGCTTCAGGTTCGGCATCCTGGCAAACACGGTTTCGTTCAGCGCCGTGCGCTCTCGGATAGCCATCAGGAATTGCGCCCGCGCCAACGTGGCGGGATCGGCGCCTTCGATGGTGCCATCCAGGAACTCCCTATCGACAAGTTGTTCAAGTTCTTTCCAACAGGAGGAGGACCGGATGAGCCCTTCCCGGTCATCTAGAATAAGCAGTAACGGCAGCATGGAAACGAAATTACAAAATTACTCCGTTCTCAGGCTCTTCACCGGGTTGGCGGTTGCCGCTTTTATTGCTTTCAGGCTCACCGTGACCAGCGCGATCAGGGTGGCTATGAGCGCCGCCAAGGCGAAGATCCACCAGTCGATCGTCGTCCGGTAGGCGAAGTTCTGAAGCCACCTGGTCATTAGCCACCAAGCCAGCGGAAAGGCGACGAGCGAAGAGATCAGCAATAGTTTCGCAAAATCGGCGGAAAGCATGGCGACGATCCCGGTCACGCTCGCGCCCAATACTTTTCTCACGCCGATCTCCTTGGTTCTTTGCTCGGCTGCATAGGTCACCAATCCAAACAAACCGAGACAGCCGATAAAGATGGCAAAGATGGCGAAGGTGACGAACAGCTTTCCGGTCTCCTGTTCCGCCTTATAGGTGTTGTTGAAGTCCTCATCGAGAAACGTATAATTGAACGGCTGCCCGGGCGCCAGGGCTTTCCATTTCTCTTCCAATGCCGTTACTACCTGGCGGAGATCTTTCCCATGCGCCCGCAACGCCAGGGTCTGATATTGATCGGAAAGCCCGATGGCCAGCGGCGTGACGGCCTGGTGCAAGGAGTTAAAGTTGAAGTCTTTCACGATCCCGATGACGTGAAAGGGCGCTGGGGTAATCGTTCCGTCAGGATGAAAGGAAGGACGGTACAGTGTTTCGCGGAACGGATCCTTGAAGCCCAGCACTTTAACCGCGGCCTCGTTCAGGATGACGCCGTTGGAATCGGTTGGGTATTGCTTTGAGAAGTTGCGGCCTTCCTTCATTTGCATGCCCAGGGTGGGCACATATTGCTCATCGACGTAGAAATTAGTTAGCACCACCGCGTGCGTGGCGTCGAAATTGGCGTCCCGGAACCATCCTTCACTGTCAAAGCTCCCACCGACGGGGACGTCTCCTTCCGTGGCATTGACGACGCCGGGCAGTACCGCCACCTGGTCGCGGAATAGCTTACGGTTCTTGTCGAGGTTATAGATATTGTGGACGACAAGGATCTGGTCGCGGTTAAACCCAACGTTCTTGTTACGTATGTAGTTCAGCTGATTGTAAATGACGATGGTACCCACGATCAAGCCGATCGATATCGTAAATTGAACGACCACCAGCGTACTCCGGAGCCAGCTGTTTCGAAACCCCCTGGCGACTTTGCCTTTCAGCACCTGGCTCGGCTGGAAGGAAGACAGGTAAAATGCGGGATAGCTGCCAGCTATAATTCCCACGATGACCACGAGGGCCAGCATGACCGGAAAAAGCCAGGTGGAGAAGAAGGTCGCGACGCTCATCGTCTTTCCGGCCAGTTCATTAAAGAGCGGCAGCAGTGCGGCTGCAAGGCCGATCGCCAGCAGCAGGGAAAAGGAGCTGATCAGCACCGACTCGGTCAGGAATTGTGCGATCAGGTTGGACCGCAGGGAGCCGGCGACCTTTCGTATGCCCACCTCCTTGGCGCGGTTTGCCGAGCGTGCCGTAGAGAGGTTCATGAAGTTGACACAAGCGATCAGCACGATAAGCAAGGCAATGACAGAGAAGATATATACATGGGTGACATTCCCGTTTGCTTCTATCTCGTATTGCTTGTTGACAGAGTGCAAATGGATATCGGTTAACGGCATCAGGTGATAGACGAAGTGGTTGCCTTTTTGCTGCAGATCCGAAAGGGATATGCGCATCTGCTGTTGAAGGTCTCGCCCGATATACTTGTCGACCACAACATTGACCTGCTTCTGAAGCGCTTTTCGAGATACGCCGGGCCTGGCCAGAATAAAATTGTACGTGTTGTTGCTCAGCCAGGAATCATTATCCTTTCCGCGCAAACGCAGGAAATGAAAATGGAAATGCGATTGTCGGGGAATATCCTTTATCACCCCGGTGATCTTACTGGCGGTTTTGCCGTTATCGATAATGAGCGTCTTGCCAAGGACGTCAGTGGAGTTGAAATATTTTCTGGCAGTAGTCTCGTCAATGACGACGGAATTGGGTTCGCGCAATGCAGTTGCCGGGTTGCCTGCGAGCATCGGGATAGTGAACACCTCAAAGAAGGTCGAATCGACAAAGGCTGCCTGATGATCCTGGACATTCTGATCGTCTTTTTTAACGAGGAGATCTTTTGCATAGTTGATCCGCGTCATGTTCTCGACGAGCGGGCATTCTTTTTTCAAGGTCAGTGCCAGTGGGTCGGGGGCGGTGGCGAAGATCGCGCTGGTGTTATTGAAGTAGATGTCCGCATCCAACCGGTAAATACGATCGGCGGTCTTGTTGTACCGGTCATAGCTCCATTCGTCAGTCACATACAACACGATCAGCAGGCAAACGGCCAGGCCGGATGCGAGACCGATGACGTTCATGGCGGAAAAAGCTTTGTTCTTCCACAGATTTCGGAAGGCGATCTTCAGGTAATTTCTGAGCATAGTACCGGAAAAGGACACAATATCGTGCCGCGCTGTAAGCGACTGACTTTCAGCTGGTAGCTTGTGATCGACGGCGTCCCGAGTTCGTTTTCGCGACAATGCCTGTACGATTTCGATACAGCGGCCGGCCGGCCGTCTGTCGCCGGCGCCATCCGTTACGTTAGTGGGCGGTCAGCAGCCCGATCATATTGCCTTCGGGGTCGGAGAACCAGGCGAACTGTCGCTTGTCGGGGAGGGGGAAGGGGCCGATGATCTTTTTACCGCCGGCGGCTTCGATCCGGGACAGGGTCTCCCTGATGTCGTCCACCTGGATATAGACCGTGACATAGTTATTCGGTTCATGTCCGAGCGCGGTGAGGTGGCCCTGGATGCCTTCCTTCGAGTTGGTGTTTATGTTCTCCGCCGGGCCCATATTGCTCGCATCCCAGCCGAAGAGTTTGGTGTAAAAGTCTTTTGTTTTGGCCAGATCGCGGCAGCCGATCTCGAAATGAATGACGGGGGATCCTGTTGGCGGCGGTTTGAGGCTGACCAAGGCCAGGCAGGCGATGATGGTCAACCAGATGAGATCCCTTTTGCCCAGGCCGCGCTTGTTGGGGTGGTGCTTGTTCATGTGACGGGTATTTCCCGCTAATTTAGGCGGCTTAGGCCGAGATAAATTGTAAAAATGTTTCCCGGGACATGGGAAGGAAATTGGGAGTATGTTTTATAGCGGGGAATTGACTGCAAAGGCGCTTGTATTGTAGTGGGGTAATGCCCGTCCGCGCCCTGAAGTCATTGATGAAATGGGACTGGTCATAATACTCGTGCAGGGAAGAGAGGGATTGTTCGGGTTGGCGGGCAATGGCCGAAAGGGTATTGTTCAGCCGGAGGATGCCCTGTATATTCTTTACCGATCCGCCGAAATAATACAGGGCATCTTCCCGCAACCTCTTTCTGGTCACGCCCATCGCGCGGCAGATCTCATTGACCCGCATCGTATGGACGGCTCTGCCCAGCCATTTGACCTTGTCCAGGGGACCCCGGTCCTGCTTACTCAAGTGGTTCTCCAGGAATTTTGCGATCAGGTTGAACCCTCCTTCGATGGTCGGACAGGCGAGCAACTGATCCTGCAGGTCGAAGATCGCGTCGGAAGGGCCGGTCCAATGCTCTGCGCCGACGGTCTGTTCATTGGTGGCAGAAGCCGGCAACCCCGCGAAAAAAGGAAGCATGCCTAATTTCACGATGATCACATACATCGCCGTAACGCCTTGATTTCCCAGCATAAAGGGCAGGTCCTGCTTGCCGTTGATCCATACCGGGCTGGATTCCTCCTTTCTCCCGGTTTTCGCATCATAAACGCCCGACACGGTGAAGCGGGAGCCTACATTGAAAATGATCGTCTGGTTCGTGCGGGGAAAAGCGACGCCCGTACCCATCTCTTCTCCACTAAGGAAATAGAGGGCATCGACAAAATCCCGCAGCAGGCCTTGAGGGTGGTAAATCCGGAATTCAGGGGGCTTCATTGTCTTCGCGCTCTTCCAGGTCCTGGTGGTCTTCGCCACCCAGGCTGTAATAGTTATTTTCTTCATCCTCTTCTCCAATCTCCTCATCCGGATCATCCAGTTCGGAACCGGGAACATCAAGGCCTTCGGGGGTCTCCGTTGTTTCATCCGCCAGTTCTTCTTTCTTGTCCCGGGCGTAGATATCTTCTTCGGGACCGTATTCCGGGTCGCCCCATACCTTCTTTTTCTTTGCCATAGAATTACCATTTTACCATTACCTAAATTTAAGCTATTTCGGCGGATCGGGAGTTTGTGGTAATTTTATTGGCGAGAATAAATCCTTTTTATATGAACACAATTATCGGGCTCAAGACGCCAAGTCGCGCGAAAGCCGCAGAAATGCTGTCAACCGTCCTGGCTGACGAATTCCTCCTGTACACCAAGACACTCAATGCCCATTGGAATGTCGAGGGGCCGGACTTTCATAGCAAGCATCTTTTTTTTGAGGGCCAATACAAGGCATTGAGCGAAGAGATCGACGAGATAGCGGAGCGCATCCGGTCACTCGGCCATTATGCGCCTGCCACGCTCGAGCAGTTCCTGAAACTGACGCATTTCACGGAAAAGTCGAATGATGAAAATACGAGCCTGGGCTTTATTGCCTCCCTGCTCAGCGATCATGACGACCTGATCATGCATTTGCGTGGGATGATCGAGGAGCTGACCGATAAAGTGAAGGATTCGGGTACGGCCGACTTTCTTACCGGCATCATGGAGACGCATGAGAAGATGGCCTGGATGCTGAGAGCCCATTTGTAACGCAGGTTGAAACCTGTAGGCGCTCCTGCCGACTTATTCAACCCGATTGACCGGCCGCAGGGTCGATCGGTAATGGCCGTTCCATTCTCATTTGTATCATATACTTTGAGAAACCGATCTTCTCGTATGCCCTGATCGCTGCTTTATTCTGGTCGTAAACCTGTAATCGGATCTCCGTCATGTTTTTTGACGTCGCCCATTTAATAAGCGATTCAATAATTCCTTTGTTTATTCCCTTCCCGCGATGTTCCGGAACAACGAACATAAATCCCAGATACGCATGCTTGTCGTGCGATAAAAAAGATTCTGAATCCCTGATCGTTGCATATCCGGATGCGATTACCCGATGATCCAGCTCCGCAACCATGACTAGGGTGTTTTCAGCGCGCAACATTTCCCGCAGGTCATAATAGTGGATGTGTCCGGGCCGGAGTGTGGGGTCAAATGGCCGTTCTGTTCCTATAATTCCCTGCTCAAACTGCAGAAGCGTTTCCAGGTCGTTTTCGGTTGCCTTTCGAAATAGGATTTCCTTTTCCATATCTTATCCTGTTCTTTTGGATTATTTAGTAAGGGCAAGCATCTCTCCGATGGACAATACCCCGGTCAGGTGTTCAAGGCCCCAGTTCTGCAATCGATCCAGTATTCCCAGAAGGGATCGGCCGGTTTCCGACAGACCATATTCGACGCGCTGTTTCTTCGCGTCATGCTGTATGCGAACAAGGATCTGGTCGGATTCGAGTTCGCGCAGATGCCCGGAGAGCATCTTGCGACTGATATTCGGGATCATGCGGTAGAGTTCGTTATATCGCATCGATCCCTGAGATAAATAGCAAATAATGCAGGGCTTCCATTTCGTTGAAAATATTTTGAGCGTGGCAATCACCGCACATCGCTTGTTTTGGACGTCCGTTCTCCGTTTCAGGGCCGGTAACGTTTTGGTAACTTCTTGTTTCATATGAATGGCTGTACTATTTTTCGTGCAACTTAAATGAAAATAATAAATGGATTTTCATATTGCCCAATTAAATATCGCCAAAATGTTATACCCGCTGGATGCGCCGGAAATGGAGGATTTCAGAAGTAGCCTGGACGCCATCAACGCTCTTGCGGATTCAAGCGATGGGTTTATCTGGCGACTGCAGGATGCGTCTGGCGATTCCACCGGATTCAGGATCTTCGACGACGAATATTTGCTGGTAAACCTTTCGCTTTGGACGGACTGCGACCATTTACACCGTTTTGTATACAAGTCTGCGCATGTTTCGCTGTTCAAAAGGAAAAAAGAATGGTTCTCCAGGATGACCGACATGCATATGGTGCTTTGGTATATTCCGGCGGGAACGGTGCCGACCGTCGGGGAGGCGATTGAACGTCTAATGCATTTGAGGGAGAAAGGGGAAAGTCCGCTTGCCTTTTCTTTCAGGAGGATATTCAGGCCCGAGGACCTATCTGCGTCAACCGATCCACAGATCGGCGTATCGTTCGGGATGCCGCCTGAATTGGGCAAGCACGTAGGGGCAGATGGGCACAACGCGTAATTTATTTTCCCGCGCATGAGCCACCATCGCGTCCAGCAGTTGGCGGGCAATCCCTTTCCCCTCATGGGCGGGGTCCACTTCGGTATGAATGGCCTTTAAAGTGTCGCCGGAGATGAGCACGACCATGGAGCCGACGGGTTCGCCGTCCTCGTAGGCTTTGAATGCGCTTTGTCCGTGCGCCAGGGATTCTAATTTTATGCTGATCATCGGGATGGCTTTTTAAGAGCCATTTCATAGTATTCCGGCACAATATCGATCCCGATGGCATGGCGGCCCATCCGGTTGGCGACATGGATGCTGGTGCCGGAGCCCATGAACGGGTCGAGGACGGTGTCGCCCGGCTGGGTAAATAATTTAATGAACCATTCGGGCAGTTCCATGGGAAAGGCGGCGCTATGATTCTTATTATTGCACTCGGTGGCCAGGTGCAGGACATTTGTCGGGAAGGCCTTGTCGCGGCTCAGCCAGTTGGATATATTCTTACCGAAGCCGCTACCGACCTTCGAAGGATCGCGGATCTTGTCGGTTTTGCTGAGGTTCTTCAGTCGGGAACGGGCCCAATCGCCCATGGGCACCATAACCTCGTCCTGGTGCATGTTGAACTTTTTGGACTTGTTGAATTGGAGCAGCCTTTCCCAGGCGTCGCGGAAACGATTCGGCCACTTGCCCGGATAGCAGTTCTTTTTATGCCAGATGAACTCTTCCGTCCAAAGCCAGCCCTGTTTCCGCATTTCCAGGATCAATTCCATGACGTAGGTGCTGCGCTCGCCTTCGACGACCTTTTCTTTAATATTGAGAATAAAGGTGCCGGAGGGCTTCAGCACGCGAAGGAGCTCCCTGCTTACCGGCAGGAACCACTCCACATAATGATCGGGATGTACCCCGCCGTACGTTTCCTTCCGCTGGTCTGCATAGGGGGGCGAGGTGATGATCAGGTCGACCGACCCCTCGTCCAGCCGTTCGAGGACCTCCCTGCAGTCGCCTAAAAACAATTCGGTTCGAACTTGCTGCTGCATAATGCCTATTTCCTTAAAACAAATGTACGGCAAACTGCTACCTTTATTCATATGAAAGAGCCTATTACGTTGGGAAACCGGGAGCCTTTACTGGCGCTGCTGAGGCATCACCGGACCAGCTACCCCGAGGAACTGAATATGCTGGAGGAAATGATCCGCTTCGTCACCGATCATCCGGATTGTTTTGAGCGCAGTCTTCTGGAAGGGCACGTGACGGGGTCGGCCTGGATCGTCAATCCGGAAAGGAGCCATGTCTTGCTCATGCATCACTTTAAGCTGGACAAATGGGTGCAGCCGGGCGGGCACTGCGACGGGGATCCGGACGTCATGGCCGTAGCGATCCGGGAGGCGGAAGAGGAGACCGGCCTCTTTGTTGTACCGATCACGAAGAGCATATTTGATCTCGACATTCATACCATCCCCGCAAAAGGAGATGTACCGGAGCATCTGCATTACGATATCCGCTGGCTGATGGAGGCGGCGAAGGGGGACGAGGACTTGCCGAATAATCATGAATCGCATGCCATCCGCTGGATCAAAATGGACGAGGTTCACCGGTATACCTCAAGCGATTCCGTTCTCCGGATGCTGCAAAAGACTGCAACATAATTGTGACTCATCGGTCTAATCAGTCCAGTGAATACGCCAAACAGAGAACACTATGTCGACAAATTGCTGGTTGACAGAGTATTGCGTGGGGACACGCAGGCCTTTGGCATCATTATCCAAAACACGCAGTGCCTGGTCGCCCAGATCGTCCATCGGATGATCCGGGGTGCGGAGGATCGGAAGGATATCGCGCAGGATGTCTATTTGAGGGCGTTTCATAAACTGGGCTCATTCAAATTCGAAGCCAGGCTATCCACCTGGATCGGGCAAATCGCCTACAATTCCTGCCTCAGTTGGTTGGATAAGAAAAAAAATGCGGATATACGCGAAGCCGTTTTTCACCGGTCAGCCGGCGCTTTCCAGGATGAGACCGAGAAGCAGTTCAGTCAAAAGGAATTGTCGTCCATACTAAAGACCGAGGTCGGTAACCTGCCTCCCCTGTATCAACTGCTGATCACCTTATTTCACCACGAGATGCTTAGCTATGTAGAAATGGGACAGATCACCGGCCTGCCCGAAGGCACGCTGAAGAGTTATTTATTCAGGGCAAGAAAGCAGTTGAAAGAGAATTTATTGTCGAAATATAAAAAGGAGGCATTATGAAAACCGAACATGTTTCCGATCTGGAATTACAGCAGTATGCGTTGGACCCGACCGGCTGCAGTAAGGAGGCCCAGGACCATATGGGGTCATGTGCCCTTTGCCAGGGCGAGGCGGCAACCTACCGGCACCTGTTTAACGGCCTCCGGGATCAGCCTGCAGCAACCTTCGATTTCGATCTGGCCGAGATGGTCCTATCCCGGCTGCCTGCGCCAGGGCCCTTGCCAACCGAACCGGAGCGCCCGGGTATTTCCACCTGGGTGATGATCGCGCTCGTTTGCGTCATGACCGGCATTCCCTTGTACTTATTCCGAAAAAATATCTGGAACACGTTTTTGGGGATCTCCGGCCTGTTCCTGTACATTATCCTTGGGGTCGCGGCCATCATGGTGGTTTCCCGGATCATGGCCATGTACAAGAAATATCAACGGCAATTGGACAGACTGAACTTTACCTGAATTTTTTTGCAACATCGGATCGGACATCCGGTCTAATTGATCACAACATCAAAAGAAAAAAATGAAAAAATTGTTAAGCACGTCGGCCGTTCTGATGATCTCTCTCGGCGCCTTTGCCCAGGAGGATAAGGAGCCGCTGGTCAACAGGCAGCTCATTTTCGACATCCTTAATATTACGGCCGTTGTAGGGATCATTTACCTGCTGTCCAATTGGATCCTGCAGATCATGAAGACGAACCTGGACTACCGGCTCAAGAACAAGATCATCGAAAAGGAAACGGCCGAAAATATCGTGTCGCAGCTCGTGCAGCCTGCCAGGCGGGATGAGGGCAACGGAAGGACGATCCTGCAGTGGTTCTTCATCCTGGCGGGTATCGGCGTCGGTTTCACGCTGGTCGACTTTACCCAGCCGTTTGGATTGCATTCCCTGGCGATCATGGCCTTTTCGATTGCCGCAGGTTTTGCCGGATTCTATTATGCATCCCGCCGCTTGCCTAAATAATTTACTTTCTTAAATCGTTCGCGATGAAAATCACCTTCTTCCTGATCGCATTCTGCCTGGTGTTCCTGCGCATGTATTTCTTATGGACAGGCCATTGGGGTCATAATGGCAATAATGGCAGTATCGTCATCAGCAGTGACGGCGATTATGAGGTCAGGATCAAATGGTCGGGGAAGGTCAAATTCACCGATGATGAAACGGCCATTGCCAGCATCACGCCCGGCGGTTATCTCAAATACAGCTTCAATGAGAAGAAGATGACCGCGGAGAGCAATCTGCAGGGCGATATCGCCTATACGCTGTACGATGGCCATCAGACCTTGCCGTTAAATGATTCAGGACGAAAATTCCTGGCGGCAAGCATCCGTGAAATCTTTGCCGATGGTTTTGATGCGGAGGGACGCGCGGATCGCGTGGCGGCGAGGGGTGGGAAGAGGGCCCTGCTGGAGGAGGCGGGGAAGTTCAAATCCAGTTACATCAGGGGCCTGTACCTGGACCGGCTGTTCAAAAACGACAGTCTGACCCGGGATGATCTTCAGGGGTTGTTGATCCATATCGGCGAGTTGGATGGGGACTACGAAAAGGAGCAATACTTAAAGCGATTCAGTGCGGTGCAGCTTGAAGATACCGTACTCGTCGGGGCCTGGCTTGGCGCCGTCGAAAATATCCACTCGGATGACAATAAGAAGAACCTGCTGATCCGTCTCATAAAAAAAGACAGCCTGTCCAACGGGAGCTTCAACAAGGTCCTGGATATTTCGGAGACCCTCGGCGGAGACTGGGATAAGGAAAATGTGTTGGGCACATTGATCGATAAAGGCGGCCTTTCGGCGGGCCAAATCGAGCGGGTGCTGGAGGCAGTCAGGCATTTAGGTCCCGATCCGGATAAGGAGAACATGTACAGGAAATTGATCGCCCGAGATGGGATGATGGAGACAGAATGGGAAAACCTGATCGGAGAGGTCGCGCTGATCGGGCCCGACTATGACAAGAGCAATTTGCTGGTGCAGATCGCCAGAGAAATGCCCAGGACGGATAATCTGAAAGCCGCTTATGTTAAAGCCGCCAGAACGATCGGGGCCGACCCGGAGTACGGAAGGGCCATGCGGGCCATCCAATGAAAAAATACCCGGGGAAAGCACATTACATTTTCGGAATAAGGACTACCTTATTTTTACATCGCCTTTCCAACTACGGATAAAACAGGCGATCGCTCCATGAAGAAATTTATCATAGCCGGTTCGATCCTTTTTTCGGGTCTGATGGGCCTGGCCCAGCAACCACTCCGGCAACCTGCGGCCCCCGTCGCCGTTACGCCGATATCGCTGATCCCCGCGCCCGTCTCCCTTCGTCCCGATGGAGGCCATTTTACCCTTCCGCCTGTCATTACGATCGAGGCCCGTGACCGGCAGGACCTGGCAGCCACGCTGGTGGACCTGGTCCGTCATCTTTCCTTACCCACCGGCGCCGCCGTCAGCATCGCCAAGGTCGATCCGGGCGCCACCATACGGCTGATCGTCAATAAGACACCAGAAGCCGTGCTTGGAGAAGAAGGATATCACCTGACGGTCAGCCCCCGGCATGTCGTCATCCAGGCGAACCGGGCAGCCGGCCTGTTCTACGGCATCCAATCGCTCTATCAGCTCCTGCCGAAAGAAATAGAGAGCCCCGTGCGCGTACATGGCATGGTCTGGCGGGCGCCCTGCGTGACCATCACCGACTATCCGCGCTTCGGCTGGCGGGGACTTATGTTCGACGTATCGCGTCATTTCTTCACCAAGGCGGAAGTGAAGCAATTCATCGACGAGATGGTAAAATATAAATACAACCTGCTGCATCTTCACCTGACCGATGACGAGGGATGGCGGATCGAGATCAAGAGCCTGCCTAAACTGACGTCTGTTGGCGCCTGGCGTGTCGATAAAGTGGGCACCTTCGGGACCTTTTCGGCGCCGGCGCCCGGTGAGCCGCGCAACTATGGCGGCTTCTATACCCATGACGACATCCGTGAACTGGTGCAATATGCGAAGGAGCGATTTGTCAATATCCTGCCGGAAGTGGACGTTCCCGGGCACAGCCTCGCAGCCATCGCCAGTTATCCCGAACTATCCTGTACCGCGGGCGCCGAGAACTATCAGGTCCGTTCCGGGGAGAAATTCATGAACTGGCCGGGTCCGGTGGCCTTGATCGATAATACGCTTTGCCCCGCCAATGAGAAAGTTTACCCCTTCCTTGACGCGGTCTTTACCGAGGTCGCTCAACTCTTTCCTTTTGGCTATATCCATGTCGGCGGCGATGAGTGCGCAAAGAATTTTTGGGAAAAAAGCGACGCGATCCGGCAGCTCATGCAAAAAGAGGGCTTGAAAACGATGGAAGAGGTGCAAAGTTATTTTGAAAAGCGGGTCGAGAAGATCGTCGGATCGAAGGGGAAGAAGGTGATAGGCTGGGACGAGATCCTGGAAGGAGGATTGGCGCCCAATGCTCTTGTCATGAGCTGGCGGGGTGTTAAGGGGGGCATTCAGGCCGCGAAAATGGGCCATGAGGTCGTCATGAGCCCGACCACCTTCGTATACCTCGACTATATGCAGGGAGATGCGGTCGTGGAGCCGCCGGTCTATGCCACGTTGCGTCTGAAGACGGCCTATTCGTTCGAGCCGGTGCCGGATAGCGTCGATGCGAAGTTGATCCGGGGAGGACAGGGCAATTTATGGACGGAACAGGTTTACAATATGCGGCATATGGAATATATGATCTGGCCGCGCAGCCTGGCCATCGCGGAATGCCTTTGGTCGCCGAAAGAAAAAAAGGACTGGAATGATTTTGCGAGAAGGACGGAAGCAAATTTCGGACGAATGGACCTCGAACAGGTAAAATATGCCCGCTCGATGTTCGACCCGATCTTCATGCCGAAAAAGGACAGTAGCGGCGCGGCGGCGGATTCCCTGATCGTGCAGCTTTCCACGGAAGTCGAGGGCCTCGATCTGTACTATAGCTTCGACAATTCCAACCCGGATAATTTCTATCCCAAATATGCTGCACCGCTCATTCCGCCCAGGGACGCCTCGATGTTGAAGGTCATTAGCTATCGGGGCGGAAGGCCGATCGGGCGGCAGATCGACATGCCGATCAATGAATTGCGGCGGCGGGCGGGCCTGAGCACCAGGCCCTGGCTCAAGCCGGATTGACAACGGGAGCGGAGACTACCCTGCCGGCATGGTGGCTAATGCGCGCGCAGAAGGTCGAGGAAGGCCCTGTCCAGCTTGTGCCCATGCCAGTCCTCATAGACTACATCGGCGCGCCCGGAATCCAGCACCCCGAAGTCGCCGATGAAATTCCAGATGGCAAAGCCGATCTGGCCGGCAGAAAGGATGTCCAGCACGTCCCGGAACCAGGCCATGAAGACATCATGCGGCGTTTTATTCCAGCAACCGCATTCCCCGCAATGCACGCCAATCCCTTTTTGTACCGCATCGATCCAGGGTTTATAGTAGACCTCCAGCATGGAACGGCTCAGGTATTGGGCACCAACCTGTCCCGGCCATTTGGGTTCGGGCAAATGATCGGGATCCTTATTGGCCCATGGCGCCTTATAGTGAGAGATGGCATGCGGGTAATACCCCCTGCAGCTCTGTGCTATATTCAGATCCATGATCTCCGGGATGACCGAACTGCCCACATTGTTGCCGTCCGCGATGACCAGGTGTTCGCTGTTCTCTTTGCGGATCGCCTCCGCCGCCGCTTTGGCGACCTTGCGATAGAGTTCGCCGGGTACGGGGGTCTGCCGGGAATGTTGATCGTTCATGTCCTCCCGCATGCTCGGCTCGTTCAGCAGGTCGAAGCTGATCTTTTTCGGTGACGTGTGTTTGAAGCGTTTCGCCCAAAGGCTCCAGTGCCAATAAAAAGCGTCTTGCGCGCGCTGGTCGGTCCACAGGTTATAAGGCTCATGGAACCCTGCATTGATGCAGTAGCCCGGCGCCCGGTGCAGGTTGAGGCTAACGTGCATGCCTGCCTGATGCGCCAGGCCGACCAGGGCGGCGATCTCTTCTATCCTGGATTCATCGACCTGGTACACCTCATCCGGGTTGATGTCGCGGCTTCGATCGAATTTGAGATAATGCGGGTAGGCGATCGGGATGCGGATAAAATCGAACCCCCAATCCCGCATCCAGGCAAAATGTTCGCGTGTGGTCGGCCTTCGCGAAGGCGCGGGATCCGGGGAGAAGAAATCGAGCACATTGAACCCTTTCCATTTCGGCAGTTTGTTGGAAACGGTGGCGGGCCGGGCAAGGACTGCCGTCTCTGCCAGCGAGAGGCCAACGGTTATCAGGCCGGTGCGTTTAATGAATACTCTTCGATGCATGATCTGTACTGTTTAAATATAGCTCAGCCACCACTTCTCTTTATGCCCGCGTTTGTAGCGGTCGTACCATCGGCAAGGTAGATAGAGGATCAGGACCACCAATGCCCAGACCCCATAGGTCACGCCAAGCGAAAAGCCATAACCATGCAGTGCGGGCGTGTCTTCCAGGCCGATAAAATGATCCAGGATCATGTCCCCGGGGGAATGTCCGCAGAACGTCGTGGCGATGACCGCTATCAGATGGAGAAGATATATATGGAGTATGTAATAAAACATCGGTACCCGCCCGTAGATCATGACCTGGCGGCTGAACCTTCCTTGCGCGTTCTCGGACCAAGCCAGGAACAGCAGTGCCGGGCCAAGCGTCATGAGCAGGTAGAGCAGGGAGGGCGGATATTTGGACGTATTGATAAAAGAAAGCAGCGTAAAGAAGGCGGAGGGCATGGCCTTCCAGTGTGAAGGATCCCCATAGTGATTGATGTACCGGATGACGATGAACAGGCCGATGGCCGCAAAGCCAAGCTGCAACAATATACGCCGCCTTCGTTCCGGGGGGAAGCCGGCCTTGTACAGGGCGCCCATGCAGTAACCCAGGGCCATTACGCCTATCCAGGGAACCACGGGGTAGATCGTGGTGATCAGGTAGCCATGCCAGGGCACAAAATTAGGCACGTGCACGAGGGACCAAAGAAAGGCGCCGACCCCTCCGCCGGAGACGCGGATGCTGTCGAGTAGATTATGACCAAAAACCAACACGAGCCCAAAAACCAGGATAAACCTGCGCGGCAGACGTACGAGCAAGGCAAGCACGATCATGCTAAAGCCCAGGGCCCAAATGACGATGAAATCGATCTCGTGCGCAAAGAGGTTGAAATACCAGCCGACGCGGACCACGGTAAATTCCAGAAAGACCAGCCAGATCCCTCGCTTCAATAAAAAGGAGGACAGTTCAGGGATCGTTTTTCGTTCGCCCACCAGCGAGGCCGAGGTACCCGAGAGGAACATGAACAAGGGCGCGCAATAATGTGTGATCCAGCGGGTAAAGAACAGAATCCCCGTGGTCTTGCCGAGGTCCGTCGGGCTATATAAAAGGGCATCGCGATGAAAATAGTCGCGAACATGGTCGAGCGCCATGATGATCATGATGAGGCCGCGCAACAGGTCGATAGAGGTGATCCGGGCCCTGCTATGGGACGGGGATCCGGGATTGGCAGTCAATGCGGACATAGTAGGAGTTTTTGGTAAGTAGGGATGTCCTAAGATACGGGACTTTGGGAAAAATCCTGCCCCATAAAAGGGTGAGGCCGGAAGATTGGCGTCCCGGCAGGGTCCGGACGAGATTCTGTGCGCGGCGGTTCCAAAAACGAGGAAAATGGAGTAGCTTTATATGCATGAGGTTGCGTGGTTTCATGGTCGGCATTTTACTAACTGCCACGGAATTTGCCTTTGCGCAAGTTCCGCAGGACTCTTCCTTTTTTCTTCTGCTCAACAGCCACGTCAGTTTCTCTCACGCCAACGATCTGCACATCAACCGATGGCTGGCCAGGTATGGCTATCCAACGGAATCTCGTGTGCCTGCCAGCGTAAATCTGGAGCTGGCGGCGATGCCTGTCGGATCCAACCTGCTTTACAGCATCAAAGCGTGTACCATCGTTTCCGACAAGAACCTCAGCTCCCTCAACCTGCAGGCCGGTCTCTATTACGCGGTGATCCGCAAAAGGTCCTTCCTGCTGTTTGCCGGGCTGGGCGCGGGTTACCAGGCTGATATCATCACGCTGAACGGGGACATGCCGCAGGATTATAAAGTATTGGCCGCACAGTACAGGCGGCAGCTCTCTTTGCGGCGCCAGGGCCTCTTCGTTGATCCATCAACGAGAGTTCTATGGTATCCGGTCAGCATTCACCAGCTTCAGATCGGATTTGATGCCGGCCTGGGCTATGACCTCGATTTCAATTCCCGCTGGAGGCTCGGCTACTATGAGAGCAGCAGCGGAAAATATAGCCATTTCAGGAAGATCAGGAAGCCTTCCGACCAGCAAAGAGTAAGTGAATTTGGGCTCTCGTACTTTGCCGGTCTCTCCCTTCGCCTCCAACTGCGCTAGTAGGATCACCTTAGGACGGCCTGATGAGGTCCCGCCCAAAATCGTCATATAGGTGAAATAGCAACCCAAGGGAGACAATACCCACCCCCGGAGCAATGGAAAGCCGTCCAAAATCGTTATTTTGTGTTGTTGTTTCATTACCCCTGACCCGCAAATCTGCCTTCATTTTTGCTCATCTGCGAGTCGTCCCAAATCTGGAATAACCGTCCAGGCCTGAGAGCAAGTGGTTCCGAAACAATTGCATAAACCCCTAATAAACAGTATAGTAGAAAATGGTTCCGTATTGGATATTACTATTTCTATTATTCTGTTACCGTAAATCCGTTATCGATGAAAAGTTTTCATCTCTTCAACAACTTAAGAAGCCGCCTCGGCCTGTGCTGTTTGGTCGGTTCTCTTAGCCTTATCAGCGTTGTGGTGGCTGCCCAGACCTGTCCGGCAACCATTTCCACCACACCCATTTCCACTTTTCCAAATACGTATTTCTCTGCTAACCAGTCCGATTTATTGGCCGGCGGCAAGAATATTACGATTGGACCGGCCGGATATGGCAGCACGCCGATCACCTCGGGCGACATCCTGCTGATCATCCAGATGCAGGGCGCCGAGATCAATGCGTCCAATGGCGTGAATTACGGGAATAGTACGGGCATAGGTACAGGCTATTTGTCCAACGGTAACCTGATGGCCGGGTACATGGAATATGCCGTAGCCGCGACCAGTGTTCCGATCACGGGCGGCAGCCTCACGCTAAAGAACGGCGTCACGCACTCCTACCACAATTCTCAATACCCGTCAGCGGGGGATGGCCAATACAGCTTTCAAATCCTGAGGGTGCCGGTCTATTACCGCGCCAAACTCACCGCCAATATTACCGTGCCGACATGGAATGGTCATACCGGCGGCGTAATGGTCATGTATGCTACGGACAGCATCATCATGAATGGCGATACGATCAATGCGGTAGGGTCCGGTTTTCGTGGCGGCGCCGGAAGACAGTTGAGTGGCGGCGTCGGTTCGAATGCGGACTACATCACTCTGTCAACGAATAATGCCAATGGATCTAAAGGAGAAGGGATTGCGGGCACTCCGCGATTCACGATCTATAATAATGCACTGGTCGATAGCGGCAGTTCTCTTGAAGGGTATCCTTCCGGCAGTTATGCCGAGGGTGCGCCGGCGAATGCAGGCGGCGGCGGTACGGACGGTAATCCCAGTGGCAATACCGACAACTGCGGTGGAGGTGGCGGCGGCAATGGCGGCAATGGCGGCAATGGCGGTAAGTCATGGAGCAGTAACCTGGCCATTGGCGGCCGCGGAGGGATCGCTTTCACTCAGGTTTCAGCTTCGAGGCTGGTCATGGGCGGCGGCGGCGGTGCGGGCACAACAAATAATGGTACCGGTAATCCAGGCGGCGGCCTTGCCAGCAGTGGCGCGGCAGGCGGGGGCATCGTGATCCTGATGGCCAATACGATCAGCGGAACGGGCGTGATCCTTGCCACCGGCGGGAATGCCAACAGTACGGTCACTAATGACGGTTCAGGCGGTGGCGGTGGCGGCGGCAGCGTAATCGTTTATTCGGCTACGGGCAACCTGACCAACCTGACCGTGAATGCCAAGGGCGGCAATGGCGGATCGAACACGGGTGGCGGTGCGGCGCACGGGCCTGGTGGGGGCGGCGGCGGCGGAGTGATCTATTCCAATTCGGCCCTGAACGCGTCCAGCTCGACGTCCGGCGGATTCAACGGCAGCACGGCCGGCAGTCCTTCCGCTTATGGCTCGCTGAGCGGCACCCTGGGTTCCTCCCATCAGAACATGACCCAGGTCCAGATGGCGACCTTCCCCTTGAATTGTGCCATATTGCCCATGTCCTTCGTCTCTGTCGAGGCAAAGAACCAGAGCGGAAATATCGCCGTTCAATGGTCGGTAGCCAATGAGGCCGGTACAAGCGAATACCTGATCGAACGCAGCGCGGACGGAAACACGTTCATGGCAATCGGCTCGGTAGCCTGCCAGCCCAAGTCTTCCGTTTCGTTCAGCCAATATAGTTATAATGATCAAAATGCCCTCCCCGCGAGTGGTACGCTGTACTACCGGGTGAAGGCGATAGGCATGAGCGGCCAGATCATCTACAGTTGGGTCGTAACGGCAAAAATGAATGCGGTCGCGGGTGGCTTGTCGGTGTATCCGAACCCGGTGAATGCGACGACGCTCGTAAGCTTTGCCGCAGCGGCTCAGGGCGAGGTAAGCCTCAAAGTATATGATCTCAGCGGCAACCTGTTCTGGCAGAAGGCTTATCAGGCGAATGCCGGGATGAACTCCGTCCAGGTCGACGCTTTCCGGACGGTGCCCAATGGCGTCTATATGCTGGAAGTTTCCGACGGCCAGGCTCCTGTTTCAACGAAGATCATGGTAAGACATTAATCAGGACTTTAAAACGAAATAGGCAAGGGCGTTAATCAAGAGGTTGTTTACTCCGTACTCTACATCAGGCTTTATGAACGACCCCGGCTTCGGCCGGGGTTCGTTATTTTGGGGGGTGAACCGTTATGCGGCACCATTCGAAACTATTGTCGAGCTTGCCTGAATTTTGGATCTTTTGCAGCAAAACGAGGAAGGTCGAGGGGGAAAGGGCTTGAATGCTTGGGAGGACTGCCACATAATGATCTCTCCCATAGCTGATCAAAGTCTCTGTTCTTACCATCCGGCTATTCCAGGGAAAGGCAAAGAACCGGGCCCCGATACCGTGGCCGCCGTGTCAGCCGGCAAGTGCGCGTACAAGAAATCTTTTTGATCAGGGTGTCCGGGAAGGGAATCTCCCGGATCTGAGTTATTTTGCCTCGGGCAGCATCGATCCGCGCCTCATATACCCCGGAGAGATAGTCCGGTTTGTCGGACCAGGTGCCGGTGATCGCCATATCATCGCAGTCTTTCACGTTAAGCAGGGAAACAGAGACCGGAAAGCCGTTAGCTAACCGGAACTCCCGATCTGAAAAGGCGCCATCCGGATTGCAGATGCCGATATGGCTGGCCGGGAAATCTTCTTTCCTGTCCCTGGTTCTGTCCGGCAGTCTGACTGGATTGCCGGCGGGGGTTCTCGCGGAAATTCCTGCCCGTTTTCCACCCAGGCCCGACGTATACGCAAAAAATACGTTGCCCCTGTCCGTCACGCCCATGGATTGCAACTCGAGTGCACCACCCGGCCGGATTTGCTCTTCTTTGCTCCAGATACGATCAAGCCGGCGATCCAACACGTCGATAAAGAGGTCGCTACCGGCAAGCGAGGCCCAGTAAACCAGGATCTTCGAACTATCGGGAGAGGCCAGGATCCCGAGTGGTGGCATATTGAGGGCTTCCAATGACCTGTAAGGGCCCGCACTCCTTTTTTCCAGCAGGAACAGCTCCTTTGGCTGCCCCGGCTGCAGCGTGGATGTATCGATCTTTGCCAGCATGATCTGCAACCTTCCGTCCTCGTCGTCAGACAGGAACTGGTAATAGAGCAGCCAGGGCTGGCCATAAAATTGGAGCAAGGAAGGAACATAGGGTCCGCAGGATTTTCCACCGTTAAAAAGAGCGCTTTCCTTTTTTCTGATCCGCCGATCGTCACGTCGAAGGATTGCGGGTGGGAAAAGAGAACGAGCAAGAGAGAAAAGGCAAGACAGATGGGCTTTTTCATCGACAAGGCTGATTTGAGAGGCGAGACCCAAAAAAAAGGCCCCCATGGATATGGAGGGCCTTTTACTATTAACACCTGTTTAACCCTTGATACTTGCGTATCTTTTATTATGAAAGAGATGATTCTGGATTATGACCGGTTGATGAGCAGCTTGCTGCTTTCGTGCGTGCCGTCGGCGCCCACTACAGAAAGGATATAGAGGCCGGTAGGATACTGCTGTACCGGGAAGGAGACCGTGGCGCCATTGCCGCTGGTTCCTATCCTCTCCTGAAGAACCTGGCCGGCCTGATTCAGCAGACGAACCGTTACCTGTGTCGCGGAACTGCCGCTCAGGGCTACGTTCACATAATCATGGGCCGGGTTAGGGAAGAAGCTCACCTTCGCGGACAATGAAGCCCTGGCGATGACGCGGATGGCGGAATACGTGCTCCTGCCGTCCAGGTCGATCATCTTGAGGCGATAGTAGTTATTGCCATTCGAAGGATTCTCATCCGTATAGGCATAGAGAGAAGGAAGGTAAGCATTGCCCTTTGCTGCAACCTCTCCGACCTTGTTCCACTCGCTGCCATTGGTGCTGCGCTCGATATCGAAATGACTGGAATTGGATTCCTGTGCAGTCGTCCAGCTCAGGCCGATCGTCGCATTGCTATTCAGTTCGGCGTTAAATTCTTCGAGCGTGATGGGGAGGATCGTCGGGCCCTGAACCGTACCGGCTGCGCTCAGCGAAGAGGGGCCGTACAGGTTGGGGTTCGAACAAGCATGTGCATAACCGGCCCCACAGTTCATGTTGGTGCTAGGCGTGCCGTTATAGCTGCTATGCGAAGTCACCGTACCGCCAACAGTAGGCGCCGTATTATACGTTGACCAGTTCTGGTAGGTATTATTATCGTTACCAACGGCAATCTTCGACGTGCCATAGATATTCAGGGTAGGGCCATTCATCAGGAAGGTGGCCGTGCTCGCTACGCTGCCGTCGCCGACCGCGATATCGCTGCCTGACATCATGTTCACCGGACCGCCGTTCGCCGTCCATTTCGAGTTGCCATACAGGTCGATATAACTATTGGTCATGTCGAACTGATAGCTATTGGTCATCGTCGACGTGCCGTAGAAGGTAAAGGAGGAATTGGTCATGGCGAGGGGGGCGTTGACCGTGATTTTTCCCGTACCGTTGATCGTAAGTTTATTGTTGTTAAAGTTGGTTGTCGTTACGGGTCCTGCATACTGGATATTCAGCGTAAAGTTGGTTATGCTGACATTACCGCCGGCAAAAGTACAGTTCTGGCAGGTGACCGACTTGTCGATCGTCAGGGTCACGCCGGTCGATATATTAATGGTGCAATTCGAACAGGTCGTAGGAATCGTAAAGGTCGACCAGTTGGCGTTAGACGTAATGTTGTAGGTAGTCTGTGCATTGGCCGTCGTGGCGAGGATCAGGCTGCTAATCAGGGCTACAAGGGAAGTAAAAATCGTTTTCATAAAGTATCGGTTGTTCGGTGTATACCATCCATTACCAACCCGATGCCATCTTGTAAGTTATTGATAACGAGAGGTTAAGCTCTCTGTTGCGATTGGGAAATTTCCAAAAAGGGGAGAGGTTATTCGAATTTGGGAATGGGCTCCCAAATTTGCTCCGACCGGACAGGTCTAATGCCCCGCGGGGGTGCGGCAGGCTTTCGAGGGGCGTAAAGGACACTGTCAGGGGACGCTCTGGCCCGTAGGCGCCTTGGCGAGAGAGGGGCTGATCTCCTGCCTTGCGCCCAGCTCCTGGATCAGTTCGGCCACCAGGGACGTCCAACCGGTCTGATGACTGGCGCCGAGGCCATGGCAGGCATCGCCATGGAAATATTCGTAGAACAACAGGAGATCCTGGTTGCCGGGTCGTTGATAGAACCAGTTATACTTACCATGGAGGAGCCTTCGTCCCTTCCCGTCCTTTTCGAAGAGGCTGATGACGCGGCGGGTCAGTTCGTCGGCGACGTGTTGCAGGTCGACCTTATTACCGGAGCCCACGGGATATTCGACAAGCAAGCCGGGCCCATAAAATTTGCCGAACTGGCGAATGGACTGAATGATCAGGTAATTGATCGGTATCCATACAGGTCCCCGCCAGTTGGAGTTGCCGCCGAAGAAATCGGAGGTACTGTCGCCCGGGTCATACTTGATATGGTAGTCGATCCCGCTGATATTGATCGTGTACGGATTTTTCTCATGGTATTTGGAGAGGGCGCGAATGCCTCCGGACGAAAGGAATTCCGCCTCGTTCAGGAGCCGCTCCAGGAGGAAGACGACCCGTTTCTGCGGCACCAGGGATAAGAGGATCTGTTCCCCGTCGCTATGTTCCTCGTTGGGCCAGTAGCGTTTGTTCTTGAGGCGATAGTTCTCGAACCAGGTAATGCGCTTCTTGAAATCCGAAAGCTTGTGCAGGGTCTGCTTGTCGATGACCGATACGGCGAACAGCGTCGTGAGGCCGACGATCGATTGAATGCGCAGCTGGACGGGCGAGCCGGCGATGGACAGCGTGTCATAAAAGAACTTGTCCTCGTCGTTCCACATGCCCTGCTCATTGAGCGCTTCGGCGATGAGCACAAAATGCTCGAAGAACTTGGTGGCGGTGTCTTCGAACGACTCGTCCCTGATCGCGATCTCGAGGGCCATGTCCATCATGTTGAGCGCGTACATGCCCATCCAGCTGGTGCCGTCGGCCTGTTCCAGCTGCATATCGTTCGAAAGCTGATGACTGCGATTGAATACGCCGATATTGTCCAATCCGAGGAAACCTCCCTCGAACATATTATTTCCATTCGCATCCTTTCGGTTGATCCACCAGGTAAAATTGATCAGCAATTTCTGGAAGATCCTCTTCAGGAAGCCGATGTCGCCCTTTCCCGTTTTTTCTTTTTCGATCTTATACACCTGCAGGGCCGCCCAGGCCTGGACGGGAGGGTTCACGTCGCTGAAGTTCCATTCGTAGGCCGGGATCTGCCCGTCAGGCTTCATATACCACTCGCGCATGATCAGCAAGAGCTGATGTTTGGCGAAAACCGGGTCTACGAGAGCCATGGCGATGCTCTGGAAGGCCAGGTCCCAGGCCGCGTACCAGGGATACTCCCATTTGTCGGGCATGGCGATGATATCCTGGTTCTTCAGGTGCCTCCATTCATGATTGCGGCCGTACAGCTTACCCGCGTTCACGGGCGTCACCCCGTCGCTGGTCGTAAGCCATCGTTCCACGTCAAAATGATAATATTGCTTGCTCCATAACAATCCTGCCAGGGCCTGACGTTGCACCTTGGCCATTTCCGGCGAGATATGGGCCGGAAAGATCGAGTGATAGAAGTCATCCGCCTCCTGGCGCCTGGACTCAAAGATGCCGGCCGCGCCGCCGGAGAAGGGGTCTTCGGTGATCTTATTGCTGAGGCGCAGATAGATCGTCTTCGATTGACCCGGACCGATCGTATAGTTGTAGACGGGCGCAAACTTGGTTCCCGTTCCCCGCTTTTGCAACAGTTCGCGGTTCACGCCTTTGATGATGGCGTCATGAAAAGCGTCCTTGACGAAGGGTGTCTTGTTCGGGACCCCCGAGACCTTTTCCATGTTCGACTCGTTCTCGGTGAAAAGGCAATATTGGGGCGGTTGAAAATACAAATAATAGGGCCCGAGGCGGCTGTGTGCTGCTTTCACGGATGTTTTGCTCCGGGCGCTGATGACGGGTTTCTTTTCCTGCCCGTCATAGTTCCAGCGATTGTAGAACCAGAGGGTAGGGGCCACCGTGATCTCTGCGGGCTTGATGTACCGGTTGTGGATATTGATGCGAATGAAGATGTCCTTGGCATTCTGCTTCGCATACGTGATGGTCACGTCGAAATATTCATCCTGATCGAAGACGCCCGTATCCAGGATCTCGTATTCGGGGTCGTCCTTCGAACGCCTGCGATTCTCTTCTTTGATCGCCGAATAAGGAAACTCCTGCTGGGGATACTTGTACAGGTATTCCATATAATAATGCGTGGGCACATTATCGAGGTAATAGTACAGCTCCTTCACATCCTCCCCGTGATTGCCCTGCTTGTTGCCCAGGCCGAAAAGCCGCTCCTTGAGGATGGGATCCTTGCCATTCCACAGGGAAACCGCAAAACAAAGGTTCTGGAAAAAGTCGGAAATGCCTGCAAGGCCGTCCTCGCCCCAGCAATAGGTGCGATAATGGGCCTGTTCATAGGGAAAATACTGCCAGGCGTCCCCATGGGCGCTGTAGTCTTCTCTTACTGTTCCCCATTGACGCTCACTCAAATAAGGCCCCCACTGCTCTAAAGGTATCTTTTTAGCGGCGTTAACCGCGAGTCGTTGATGTTCTGCCGTCATTCATTTGCAAAATTCCTGATAAACTGGTCATTTTCCAATAGTAAGTTACTAATTGTACGCCCAATTACTCTACTTTTGCACATTATTTCAATCCATGATCCCGGTTTGCTGTTTGGCGGTTTGCCGGTTTCATTAACAGATCCACATTGAACTTCAGAGAATTTGGCCTGAACGACAACCTTCTTGAAGGCATCGACGCTTCCGGCTATGAGAACGCCACCCCTGTGCAAGAACAGGTGATCCCGCTCATCCTCGCAGGCAGGGACATCATCGCCTCTGCCCAGACGGGCACCGGAAAGACGGCCGCATTCCTTCTTCCCATCATCAATAACCTGATGATCTCGCGGATCGAGGATCAGGTAAATGCCCTGGTGATCGTTCCTACGCGGGAGCTGGCGGTGCAGATCGCCCAGAACCTGGAAGGCCTTTCTTATTTCACGCCGATCAGTTCGATCGCGGTATACGGGGGTGGGGACGGAAGCAACTTCACCACCGAAAAGCAAGCCCTTTCGCGGGGCGCCGATATTGTTATCTGCACGCCGGGCCGGATGATCGCCCATTTGAACATGGGCTATGTCCGGCTGCAGGGCCTGCATTACCTGGTGCTCGATGAGGCCGACCGTATGCTGGACATGGGCTTCTTCGACGATATCATGAAGATCATCTCCTTTCTGCCCCTGAAAAGGCAGAATCTGCTTTTCTCGGCGACGATGCCGCCCAAGATCAGGGATCTGGCGAGGAAGATCCTGCATGAGCCCGCCGAGATCAATATCGCTATATCCAAGCCGCCTGCGAAGATCATTCAACAGGCTTATATCGTATACGAGACCCAAAAGATCCCGCTGGTAAAATGGCTGCTGGGTTCCCGCGACTTCAAGAGCATCCTGGTGTTCTGCTCGAAAAAACACAATGTCAAGCAGCTCACGATGGAGCTCAAGCGATCCCGGTTCTCCGTCAAGGAGATCCATTCCGATCTCGACCAGCCGACCCGGGAGCAGACCCTGCTGGAGTTCAAGAGCAGGCGCCTGCCCATTCTCATTGCAACGGACATCCTGTCCAGGGGCATCGACATCGACAATATCGACCTGGTCATCAACTATGACGTACCCAATGACGGAGAGGACTATGTGCATCGTATCGGGCGTACCGCGAGAGCGGAGACCGATGGAACGGCCATTACCTTCGTCAGTGAAAAAGAGCAGAACAAAATGCAAGCCATCGAGCGGTTGCTGGGGCACCCCGTTCCAAAGGAGGTGTTGCCGGAACAATTCGGCCCGGGACCGGATTATAGTCCGGGCAAGGCCAGGCATTCCGGAGGACGAGGCCATGGTGGCGGCGGGCATGGGGGCGGTAGCGGGGGCAGTGGCGGAGGTGGCGGTCGCAGGAACTTCCGGCCGCAGCAGCAGAGAAGACCGAAGTAAGGCGATAGGCGGATGGCCGGGCCGCCGGTTAAAAAAAGGCCCAGCCAAGGGTCAGGCAGATCATGACGATCACCGGAGAGGGGAACCGGGTGAACTTAAGCATCGACCAGGTTCCTGTGATCACGACGATATTGAGCAGAATATCCTTCCAGTCATTCATCGGGAAATCCTTCACCATGTATAGCGCGGCCGCGATCATGATCCCGACCACCACGGAATTGATCCCCTCCAAAGCGCGATAGACAGCCGCATATTTCTTCAGGTTATGCCAGATGGGAAAAAAGAAGAGCACCAGCAGGGCGCTGGGCAGAAAGATCCCTGTCGCGCCGATAAAACATCCGAATAGTTGCATAGGGACGCCCCGATCCTTCATCGCGTTGCCTCCCACGAAGGTGGCCACCGAGAACACCGGGCCCGGAATAGCGCGCACCATGCCCCATCCCATATAAAAATCTTCGCGGCTGATCCGGATGACCCCGGGATTGCGCTGGATAAGGTTTTGTGATTCCGGACGCGCGACGAACTGTTCGTACATCATAGGGAACAGTACCTGGCCGCCGCCGAAGACCAGGCTGCCGAAGCGATAGGTATTCTCAAAGAGGTTCAGCGGCCGGCGATTCGGCCAATTATTCTTGTGAGCCAGTTCGCTGCTTGCGCCTGCCAACAGGAAGATGATCGCGAACAGCCATATATTTCCCCATTTGATCTTCTTCGGCGGGACCTCCTTTTGCGGAATGCGTTTCTCGCTCAGGTTCGTCACGATGCCGCCCAGCACCAGCAGGATCGGGAAGATCCATGGCGTCTTGAACAGGAGAAAGGTGGCGACCGTGCTGACCGCGAGGATCACCCGGGTAATCGTGTTGTGAATGGAAAGACGGAAGGCCTTTTGTGCCGCGTAGGTAAGGTAGCCGACGCTCATCGGCCCGATAAAACGAAAAAGGCCCATGCCATTATTGATGGGGAAAAAGGAGAAGGTTCCCATCAGGATGCAGGCGGGCAGGGTCCAGATCAGAAGGGTCAGCACGGCCAGCACGACTCCGCCACGCTTATAGCCGATCAGGGTCAGGGTTTGGGTGGAGGAGGCGCCGGGCAAGAGCTGACAGAAGGCGTTATAATCGAGCAGCTCTTCTTCGGTCACATCCCGGCGTTTGTGCACAAAGGTCTTCATCATCATGCCGAAATGCCCCTGCGGCCCGCCGAATGCGGTGATGCTGTGCAGGAACACAGCTTTTAGGAACGCTATATGACGGAAAAGGACGGTCAAAGGAACTTGGTGGCTCAATTTATTGATTGTTGAAAACATGGACAAAAGGAATCGATCAATGGAAAGAATTAACCCGTAAGCGCGGGAGCATGTGACGGCGGAATGCCGTATATTCAATGACCAAAAACTTCCCATGATCAGATCGCTGTTGCCGGTTGTTGCCGGCCTTCTCCTCGCGCTAAGCGCGGGAGCGCAAAAAAAAGATCTTCGTGCCCGCATCGACGAGGCCGCGGACAAGATAGAGCCGAAGACGATTGCGTGGAGAAGGGACTTTCACCTTCATCCCGAATTGGGCAATCGCGAATTCAGGACCTCGAAGATCATTGCCGATCATTTGCGTTCACTGGGCATGGAGGTGAGAACCGGAGTAGGCAAGACAGGCGTGGTCGGCATTCTGCGCGGCGCCAGGCCAGGCCCGGTCATCGGGCTGAGGGCGGACATGGATGGTCTGCCGCTGGTGGAGCGGACGCCCGTCCCGTTTGCTTCGAAGGATACGACGACCTATAACGGGCAGCCTGTCGGCGTCATGCATGCCTGCGGGCACGATTCGCATATGGCCATCATGATGAGCGTGGCCGAGATCCTGGCCGGCATGCGAAGCGAATTGAAGGGAACGGTGAAATTTATTTTTCAGCCGGCCGAAGAGGGGCCGCCGAATGGCGAAGAGGGCGGCGCGGCGCTCATGATCAAGGAGGGCGTTATGGACGATCCGAAAGTAGATGTGGTCTTTGGCCTGCATATCAACTCGTCCACCGAAACAGGCAAGATCAAATATCGCAGCGGTGGCGCCAT
Organism: Bacteroidota bacterium; assembly: GCA_030706735.1. Taxonomy (GTDB): domain Bacteria; phylum Bacteroidota; class Bacteroidia; order Chitinophagales; family Chitinophagaceae; genus Puia. Next base: position 114,018 of record JAUZNZ010000013.1, read on the forward strand.
GGCAGCGTCGGACTGGTTTACGATCAAGGTCAGGGGAAAGGGCTCACATGGTTCGCAGCCCTGGGCCGGCGTCGATCCGGTGATCGTTTCGGCGCAGATCATCGAAGGCCTGCAAACGATCATCAGCCGGCAGACGGAGTTGACCAAGGATGCGGCGGTGATTTCCGTCTGTACCCTCAACGGGGGCGTGCGATCGAATATCCTCCCGGAAGAGGTCGACATGACGGGCACCATCCGGACGCTGGACTCGGCCATGCGGTTGGACATACACGAGCGGATCCGGAGGACGGCGATGAAGATCGCGGAAGGTTCGGGCGCTACGGCGATCGTGAATATCTACCCGAAAACGCTGATCACGTATAATGATCCCGGGCTGGTACGGAAGATGCAGCCTTCCTTGCAGAGGACGGCAGGTGAAGGGAACCTGGTCTGGATGGACGCCATGACGGGATCGGAAGACTTTTCCTTCTTTGGGGAAAAGGCTCCTTCCTTCTTTTTCTTTCTCGGCGGAATGAGGAAGGGTCAGGATCCGCGGACTGCCTTTCCGCATCATACGCCGGATTTTATGATCGACGAAAGCGGGTTCAAGCTTGGGGTGCGCGCCTTTTGCAACCTGGTCTTCGACTACGCCGATGCACGATGAGGGATAAATCATGAATATTGAAACGTTGCGTGCGTATTGCCTCGAAAAAGCCGGGGCGGAAGAGGGATTTCCTTTCGGCGAGACCGCGTTGGTCTTTAAGGTCGGAGGGAAGATGTTCCTGCTGGCCATGCTGGACAGCCCGGTGCTTGAGTTCAATGTGAAATGCGATCCGGAGCAAGCCATCGAGTGGAGGGAGCGGTTTGCGGCTGTTCGGCCGGGTTACCATATGAATAAGCGATTGTGGAATACGGTGACCGTGGATGGAACCATCCCCGGCAATGTGATCAGGCAGATGATCGATGACTCGTATGGACTTGTCGTCGCGTCGCTCCCGAAGAAAGATCGGGAGGCCCTGGCGAGGCGGCGGCCCCGGAAGCGCTAGCCGGCCGCGCGTTTCTAGCGATAGTACCCGTTCCGCCCGATCTCCTCATTCACTGCGTCGGGCACCAGGTAACGGATCGACCGCCCTTCCTTTAGATTTCTTCGTATGTGCGTTGCCGATATAGGCAGGAGGGGGGCGTCCATAACGACAATGCGCTTGGCCTCCGGGTAATCCGGAATGGCTTCATGGCCGGGGCGTTTATAGACATAGATGGGGTAGTTCTTCAGGATATAGGAATAGTTCTTCCATTTGGGGAGGTTCCCGAAGCTATCGCTGCCCATCACCAGGGCGAATTGGTGGTCGGGATATTTCTCCGTCAGGTAGGCAAGCGTATCCGCCGTATAGCTGGGCTTGGGAAGCTTGAATTCGATATCGGACGCTTTCAGCGCATTTTCCCCTTCCACAGCCAGTCTGACCAGGTGCAGGCGATGGTACTCGTTCAACAGGGAGTTTGAGGGCTTGAGGGGGTTTTGGGGGGAAACGACGAACCAGATCTGATCCAGCCCGGCATGCTGAAGAATAAAATTGGCAATGATCAGGTGCCCGTGATGAATGGGATTGAAGGACCCGAAATAGAGACCGATCTGCATGAAGATGTTTGATGCGAATATATCCTGCTACTCCTGATCGACCAAGTACTCTTCTTCGATAAATATGTTCTTAGCCTCGTCGAGGCGGAGACTCAGGTTGTAGCCGGCCACGGTGATCGAAATGGGGTCGCCGAGGGGGGCCACCTGTTCGACCTTGATCAACTCACCCGGAACGCAACCCATCTCCATCAGCTTCAGGAACAGATCGTTCTTTTCGAAGGAGTGGATCCTCCCGATATTACCCGGCTCCAATTCAGATAGTCGCTTCATTTTTGATATTTTTGTTCCGCCATGCCCTTTCCCGTTTGCCGCCGGAATAGCAAATTTAGGCTTTGTCAACTCAAATAGGTTACGATTTTCGGAAATGCCTCCACCTAAGACGATAGTCCGTTTTCATTACCTGGAGAAAGGGTTTTCTCTTTCAGAGCGAACGCGACTGAAGGAAGGCCTGCGGACCCTATTCAGCAAGGAGCGGCGCCGCCAGGAGGAGTTAGATTATATCTTTTGCTCCGATGATTACCTGCGGGGCCTGAACAGGCAATTTCTCCAACACGACTACTATACCGATATTCTCAGTTTTGACTTATCAGAACCCGGGGGAGCCGGGAAAGCGGAGATCTATATCAGCGTCGATCGGGTGCGGGAAAATGCTGAGAAATTGGGCGTTTCCTTCAAAAACGAGCTGCATAGAGTGATTTTTCATGGCGCCCTCCATTTATGTGGCTTTCGGGACAAAACCCCAGAGGAACAAGCAAAAATGAGGAAAATGGAGGATAAGTACCTAAGCAGCTATTTGGGCTAGGCCGATGCGCGGGCTAGGGGCTGACCGATTCACGGCTGTTTCACGTGGAACGATTCCGGCCATCCAATATTGCGTCCATCGATCGCATTCCCCCTAATTTTCACGTGGAACAAAAGTGGAACAAAATCGGTAATTTTGCCCCTTCCATGTTTCCTGAATACGATATCATAGTAGTAGGCGCCGGACATGCCGGCTGTGAAGCGGCCGCGGCGGCTGCCAACCTGGGTTCTAAGGTCCTGCTGGTAACCATGAATATGCAGACCATCGCCCAAATGAGCTGTAATCCAGCCATGGGGGGTATCGCCAAGGGCCAAATTGTCCGGGAAATCGACGCGTTGGGGGGATATTCTGGAATCGTAACGGACCGAAGCATGATCCAATTCAGGATGCTGAACAGATCGAAAGGTCCGGCCATGTGGTCTCCGAGAGCCCAAAATGACCGGATGTTGTTTGCCGCAACCTGGAGAGAGATCTTGGAAAAGACACCCAATATTGATTTTTACCAGGACATGGTAAGCTCTATCCTAATCCGGAATGGCAAGGCCTGCGGGGTGGTCACTGGCCTGGGCCACCAAATACATTCCAAAGCGGTCGTGGTCACCAGCGGCACTTTTCTCAATGGCGTGATCCATATCGGAGAGAAGAAGTTCGGAGGGGGGCGGGTTGCGGAGAAGGCGGCCACTGGCATCACGGAACAGCTGGTATCCCTGGGATTTGAAAGCGACCGGCTTAAGACCGGCACGCCGCCCCGGGTGGATGGCCGGAGTCTGGACTACAGTAAGATGGACGAGCAGAAGGGAGATGAAGAGATTGTTGGATTCAGCTTCCTCGAAGAAGAGGAACAACGCGATGGGAAGGAACGACTTAAACCCGGTGATCAACGGAGCTGTTGGATCAGCTATACCAACCAGGCCGTGCACGACCTGCTGAAGACCGGATTTGACAGAAGCCCGATGTTTACGGGCCGGATCGAAGGAGTAGGTCCTCGTTACTGCCCAAGTATTGAGGATAAGATCAATCGTTTTGCCGATAGGGAGCGACATCAACTGTTCATTGAGCCCGAAGGATGGAATACTGTGGAGATCTATGTTAACGGATTTTCCACCTCTTTACCGGAAGATGTTCAATATCAAGCACTTAGACACGTGCCAGGTTTCGAGAACGTGCGCATGTTCCGACCGGGTTATGCTATTGAATACGATTATTTCCCCCCGACCCAGCTCTCCCATTCCCTGGAGACCAAATTGATCAGGAACCTATTCTTCGCCGGGCAGATCAACGGGACCACAGGATATGAAGAGGCCGCCTGCCAGGGCCTCATGGCGGGCATCAATGCGCATCAGCAAGTCCGCAATCTGGATCCCCTGATCCTGAAAAGAAGCGAGGCCTATATCGGGGTGCTGATCGACGACCTGATCAGCAAGGGCACGGAGGAGCCGTATCGCATGTTCACTTCGCGGGCGGAATTCCGGACCTTGCTACGGCAGGATAATGCCGACCTGCGGTTGACGGAAACCAGCTATCGCCTCGGTCTGGCATCGCAGGTTCGAATGGACAAAATTGTCGAAAAAAGGGCTAAAATCGATAAAATTCGGTCAATTTTGGCCGATTTTGCCATAAATCCGGAGGAATCGGGGCAATTTCTGCTTGATCAGAAAACGAGCGTACTCACCCAAAAACAGCGAGCCAACCAGGTTCTTTTACGTCCCGGGATCGCCCTTGCCCCGATGATCGAGGCCTTGCCGAGGCTTAAGGCCGCCCTGCCCGATGCCTCCGCGGAGATCGTCGAGCAAGCCGAGATCCAGATCAAGTACGAGGTATATATAGAGAAAGAGAAAGACCTGGTCAGGAAGATGTCGCAGCTTGAAGACCTGCTGATCCCTGAAACGTTCAATTACGACCAACTCCCCTCCCTGTCCAATGAAGCCATGCAAAAATTCAAGCGGATTAAGCCGCGTACCCTTGGCCAGGCCAGCCGGATCAGCGGAGTCAATCCCAGCGACGTCCAGATCCTGATGGTGTACATGGGGCGCTAGCGGGCGCTTATCTCCAGCATCCTTTCAATCGGTCGCCTGGCCGCTTCGCGGATGACGGGATCCATGACGAGTTCGGGCTTTTCATATTTCATGCAGAGATATAATTTCTCGAGGGTATTGAGCTTCATATGCGGACAATCATTACAGGCACAATTATTCGTGGGCGGCGCCGGGATGAAGGTCTTATCCGGCGAGGCGAGTTGCATCTGGTGTAGGATGCCTGTTTCCGTCGCCACGATGAATTCCCTGCCCGGATCGGTTTGCGTGAACTTCAGCAAACCGGTGGTCGAGCCGATATAGTCCGCCTCGCGCAAAACAGCCTCTTCGCATTCCGGGTGTGCGATCAACTTTGCCTCCGGGTGGCGGACCTTTAATTTCATGATCTTCTCCAGGCTGAAAATTTCGTGCACCATGCAGGTCCCGTTCCATAGCACCATGTCGCGTCCCGTACGTTTGATCAGGTAGGCCCCCAAATTTCGATCCGGCGCAAAAATGATCCCCTGATCCCTCGGGACGCTTTCGACGATCTTCTGCGCATTCGACGAGGTGCAGATGATATCACTGAGCGCCTTTACCTCTGCAGAACAATTAATATAGGAGATGACAAGGTGATTGGGATACTTCTGACGAAAGGCCCTGAACTCCGCAGCAGGTGCGGAATCCGCCAGACTGCAGCCGGCGCGGAGATCCGGCAGCAGCACTTTCTTGTCAGGGTTCAGGATCTTCGCCGTTTCCGCCATAAAATGAACTCCGGCAAAAACGATACAGTCCGCCGTTGTTTTGGCGGCCTCCTGGGCTAATCCCAGACTATCACCAATATAATCGGCTACATCCTGAATATCCGGTTCCTGATAATAATGCGCGAGGACGATCGCGTTCCTTTCTTTTTTCAGCGTGTCGATCTCGGCAAATAGATCCAGGTCGGGCGGCACCTCGATGTCGAGGAAGCCTTTGATCGCGATGTTAATATCTTCCATAGTATTATTAAAACTATAATTTATTATAAAAGACTACTACTACTAGGACCGTGAATTGGTGGAAAACAAAATTCGACGAAGCGGGGAAAAATGAAAAATCCTTCTTCTCCACGGCAATCCACATTTATTTAACAACGATAGACCCGGTTTGGATCATTGTTTCGTTCATTTATCCACTACGGTGGACCCGATGAGCCTGCGCATAACTATTTTGCCCGGGCCCTGGTCGTCGGAGAGGGATAAGTCGCCGCTTACCAACGCAAGATCCCGCGTGACCAGGATCGGAAAAAGTTATCTCCTATTTCCGCTCCATGCCGGGGCCCCGGAAACCGGGGTTATCCACCCGATCCGGGAGTTATCCCGGCCGCCTGTTGATTGGCGTTTCACGGCAGGGTTTTTCACGCGTTAAACCTCCCTCCGAAGCGATTTTCGCCCGATTTCCACAATTTGTTGATAAACTTTTTTACCCCTATTTTTGCCATCCTGTTCAAAAATATTACATAATAATATAGATATGTCAATTATTCAGCAAATAAGGGAAAGGGCAGCGTGGTTGGTTTTTGGCTTGATCGCCCTGAGTTTGATCGGCTTCTTATTGATGGATGCGTTCGTGGGCAGGAGCCGCTTGTTCGGCAACAAGTCGACGGTCATCGGCAAGATCAACGGGGAGAATATTGAATATGCCCAATTCGAAAGCCTGGTTCAGTCCCAGGAAGACAGATATAAGAGTCAGGGTTACCAGATCTCGGAAGCCATTACGCAGAATATCCGCGAGGGCGTCTGGAAGCAGATGGTGGAGGATGCCTTGCTCAGCGGTATTTACAAATCCCTGGGACTTGAAGTCACCCAGCGGGAGATCGACGACATGTTGGTGGGCCCCAATGCCCTGCCACAGGTGAAACAGGCCTTTACCGATCCGCAAACAGGGGTTTTCGACCCGCAGGCTGCCGCGCAACGCATCAACCAAATGCGGCAAATCGTCAAGAGCGGAAGAAAAACCGACAAGTTTTATGAACAGGCCAAGGAATTCTTCGAGCAATATGTCCCCCAGATCGTCAACATGCGGCTGAAGGAGAAATACATGGCCTTGCTCACGAATAGCGCCTATGTCCCCAAGTGGATGCTGGAAAAGAATAATGCCGACAACAGCCTGATCGTGCCGGCCTCCTATGTCATGGTGCCTTACTTTAGTATTGCCGACAGCACGGTAAAGGTCACCGAAGACGAAATAAATCAATATGTCGGCGAGCATAAGGACCAATACAAGCAGACCGAGAGTCGCAGCGTGGCCTATGTCAGCTTCAGCGCCGCCCCCTCCGCTTCCGATAGCGCCGCGGAACGGCAGCAGCTAAATGAACTGAAAAAGGAATTTGCCGTCGCGAAGGACCCACAGACCTTCCTGGACCGCGTAGGCACCGAAACGCCTTATTCCAAGGCCTACGAACCGAAATCCAAAATATTGGATCCGAGCAAGGATTCGTTGTTGACGCTCCCGAAGGGCGGGCTCTTCGGACCCTATCTGAATGGCGGCGAATACGTGGTCGCGAAGATGATCGATCAAAAAACGCTGCCCGATTCCGTGAGAGCGCGCCATATCCTGGTGGCCACGACGGACCCAAGAACGCGCCAGCCCATCATGGAGGACAGCGTCGCGAAGAAGAAGATCGACAGCATCAAGACCCTGATCGATCGGGGAGATCGCTTCGACAGTGTAGCGTCCAAATTATCTGACGATCGGGGGAGCGCGGTAAAGGGCGGGGACCTGGGCTATTTCGGCCAGGGAGCCATGGTACCCGAATTCAATGATTTCTGCTTCGACGGCAAAAAGGGAGACAAGAAGATCGTGAAGACCCAGTTCGGTTACCATTATATTGAGATCGTGGATCAGAAGAATTTCGAGCCGGCCTATAACATAGCTTACTTGTCCAAGAAAATTGAGACCAGCAGCGAGACCGACCAGGCAGCGAGCGGGCAGGCCATCAACTTCGCGGGACAAAGCCGCGATCAGGCCGCCTTCGACCGAAATGTCCAGAAAGATAAATTACAGAAACTGGTCGCTCCGGACATCCAACCCACCGCCGCGACCATTCCCGGACTGGGCGATAGCCGCGCCTTCGTTAAGTGGCTCTATGGCGCCTCCCTGGGCGATGTGTCCGAGCCGCTGCCCGTAGGCGACAAATACGTCGTGGCCATCGTGACCGAGATCAATAAAGAAGGGACGATGACGGCCTCCAAGGCGAGGACGATCGTCGAACCCGTCTTGCGCGTTCGGAAAAAGGGGGAGCTGATCATCAAGCGGCTGGGTACGCCTGCCAGCCTGGACGCCGCCGTAGCGGCAGGAGGTCAGCCTATCCGGAGTGTCGATAGCCTTCAATTCGCATCACCCAGCATTCCCAATCTTGGCCCTGAGCCGAAGGTTATCGGGTATGCTTTCGATAAGGAGCTGGCGGGCAAGCCGGCATCTGCACCCGTTGCCGGCAACCAGGGCGTATTCGTCCTGAAAGTGGGCACGATCAGCGCCAAGGCCAATCCCGGCGCCGACATAGAACAACAGCGGATCGCCCAGGAACAACAGTCGCGGTCGATGCTGCCTTACCAGATCGTCGAAGAGTTGAGGAAGCTGGCCTCCATCAAGGACAACCGCAGCAATTTCTTTTGAGGCCATTATTTCTTCCAAACCGGGAGAATACCTGAGGATCGGGGAGATTGCGCAGGCTTCGTACCTTTGCACTATACAATCGCAAGCGTATGAGTGAAGAGATCGTCAACCGGGTAGCATCAAGTGCGCTGGTCAGTATCGACCTGGCGGACTGGTATCCCAGGGAGGAGATCGTCCTGTTCGACCTGAAGCCGCTCCTCTTCCGCGAAATGATCCTGAAGGAGGCGGAATTCAGGGCCGCCCTGCAGGGGATCGACTGGAGTTCTTACCAGGGAAAGATCCTTGCCGTCACTTGTTCCGCCGATGCCATTATTCCCCAGTGGGCCTACATGCTGATCGCCATACATGCCGCCGCGTATGTAAAGGGCATCGTCATGGGCGACGAGCAGAGTGCTGCGCAGCAAACCTTGCTGGACCGGATCCGGACGCTCGACCTGCAGCAATATATCGATAAGCGTGTGGTGATCAAAGGATGCGGGGACCTGCCGATCGGCGCCGCCGCCTACATGGAGATCAGCAGGCGACTTCAACCGGTGGTAAAGAGCATCATGTATGGAGAGCCCTGCAGCACGGTACCCGTTTTCAAAAAAAAGTGAGGAACCCCATGAGCCGTCGCGATAAGGGACGCTACAATAATTTTCCGTGCATGATGATGTAGGCGACGGAGAAGTAGATCACGAGCCCGGTCACATCCACGAGGGTGGCCACGAAGGGAGCAGAGGAGGCAGCGGGGTCCGCTCCACAGCGCTTCAACACGAGCGGCAGCATGCTACCCGACAGGGTTCCCCACATGACCACCCCGATCAGCGCGAAGAAGACCGTTCCGGCCACCAGGAACCACTCTTCCCCATAAGAGGGCTGAATGCCCAGCTTTTGCCAGATCAACACGCGCAGAAAACCCACGACGCCAAGGATGATACCCAGGATGAAGCCGGAGGCGATCTCGCGCCGGACCACGCGCCACCAATCGCGAAAGCCGACTTCGCCGAGGGCCATGGCGCGGATAATGATGGAAGACGCCTGGCTGCCGGAATTGCCGCCGCTTGAAATGATGAGCGGGATGAAGAGGGCCAGCACGACGGCCTTGCTGATCTCCTTTTCGTAATGGCCCATGGCCGTTGCCGTTAGCATCTCGCCGAGAAAGAGAATGATCAGCCAGCCGGCCCGCTTCCTGATCAAGCGCGGAAGGGATATGGTATTGTAGGGCTCATCGAGCGCTTCGGAACCTCCGATCTTCTGCATTTCCCGTGTATCTTCCTTTTCCGCGAGCCGGAGGACGTCATCCAGCGTAACGATACCGAGCAGGACGCCGTTATCGTCGGTCACCGGCAGGGCGAAGCGGCTGTTATTGCGGAACACCTTGATGGCGGCCGTCTGCGCGTCGTTGACATTCAGGGCGATGAACTGATGATCCATGAGATCGGCCACGTGTGCTCCGGGATCATGCACCAGGAAATCCTTGATATTAATATCATCGATCAATACCCCTTTTTCGTCGAGGATGAAGAGGAAATTGAGATTCTCCGTCGCCTGTCCGAGCTTCCGGATCTTATTCAGCACGTCCTGGCAGGTGTCGCTGGCTTTGATGGACAGGTAGTCCGGCGTCATCAACCTGCCCACGGAGCCTTCCTCATAACCCAGGAGCTTGAGTGTTTCGGCCCGTGTTTCCGGGGTCAGCACTTTGAGCAGCTCCTTCACCGCATTCCCCGGCAGAAGAGATAGAAAGGCCGTGCGATCGTCGGGTTGCAGGGCATTCAGGAGTTGGGCGGCTTTCTCTTCGGGCAGGGACTTGATGATGATCTCCTGCTTTTTCTTCCTGACGAACTTGAAGGCGCGGGCGGCGCTTTTGGTATCGAGGTGCTGGAAAAGTTTTACTGCCCAGCGGCTATGGCGATTGGTGAAATCGGCGATATCCCGCGGGGTAAGCTTGTTTAGCTTAACAAACTCCGTGATCTTGTTGTGCTGCAGCAGATTTTTAATGTCATTCAGGCCAAGCATATTTCAAATGTACTGAACCCGGCCTTTTCGGCCGGATGGGGATGAAATTATTTTATTTGATAAGGGCGGGCAAGTTCTTCAGGGGCCCAACAACCGGTCGATCCGGTGTACCACGAGCGAGGCGCCGACGGTCTGGTTGCCATTCAGCAGGTCAGCCGGAACCGGGTTCCCGCTGCCCGAAAACTGCAGCAGCCCATTTTTCAAACTAACGCTTACCGGGCTCCCCTGCAACGTGGGCAGTGAACTTTGGCTCGCCAGGGAATTCGTAAAAAAAGTGCCCTTTACGACGTGGAATTTGATCAGGTTACTGAGACTCGTTGAATCGGCCGAATCGATGGCTGGCAGGCTATCGTAGCCGGCGTTCCTGAACGCGCTGTTCACGGGAGCCAACAGGGTATGGGCGCCGGACCGGATGAGGCTGTCGAGACCGGTTCGACGGATGGCCTCTGTCAGAAAGGTCAGGCTGCTGTCGTCGCCCGTGAAATGGAGCAGGGAGTCGTAACCCGGCGCCAGCGGTGCGTCGAGCCGGTAAACGATCGCCAGTCCCACCGAGCTGGTGTCCGGCGAGGCCTTCGTGCCGTTGAACCAGATCTGCATGCCGTCGGACATCCCGTATACGGGCGTGCCGGCGAGGGTCATGTACGGCGTATAGGCGCCGCTGTCTGCCACGGGAATGCTCACCCGGGAAGGTATAAAATGGTAACGCACCAGGTGATCGGCCAGCGTGGCGCTGATGGAATCGATATAGGTCTGTGAATAACCCAGGGCGCGAAGCGCCGCATTGCCCGGAATGAGCAAGGTGACGGATTTATCGGCCAGGAGCCCGGTTTCGTTCGCCTGGAGCAGGAGCCGGTGATAGAGGCTGAGCGACGTATCGGAATTGATCAGTTTTTGAAGCGGCGTGATCGGGGTGGGCGTCGGAACCACCTTTTTACAGGAGGCTAGCCCGGATGCAAGGAGCAGGGTGGCCATTCCGCCAAGAACAAATAAAGTTAACCGACGACCGATCCGGACTTGCATCGTGCCTTATTTAGTTACCACCTTAGTTACAGTCGCTCGTACAATGCCCTCAGCCGGTCGCGGGTCATGATCTTTTCCCAATCCTTTCCGAGGGCGTTCTCCCATAGCGGCTTCATCACCAGAGAAACGTCAATCATCGCGTTGAATTGTTCATCCGACAGGCCTTTTGTGATATGCTGCGGAATGTCGATCTTATTCTTTTCCACCATGTATTTGAACTCGCGCACCCCTTCCGGGTAGAACTCTTCCAGCTTGTCGAATACGATGCAATTGCCAATACCGTGCCTGGTGCCCAGGAGGTAGGACAAACCATAGCTCACCGCATGGGCCACGCCCACCTGGGAATAGGCAATGCTCATGCCACCGGCATAGCTGGCCATCATCAACTGGTCGTCTGACGCAGGCTCCCAGGCGGCCCGTTTGACAAAGACCTCCTGGCAGAGCTGGAGCGCCTTCTCGCCATAGGAGCGGCTGAACTCGTTCAGGTACGTGCCTTGCAGGCTCTCGATGCAATGAATATAACAATCCATGCCGGTATAAAATCGTTGATTGAGGGGTGCGCCGGCCGTCAGCTCGGGGTCGAGGACGATCTGGTCGAAAGGGGTGTGGTCCGAGTTCATACCCAGCTTTTTAGCAGGCCCGGTCAGCACGGTCGTGCGGGAGACTTCGGCGCCGGTCCCGCTTAGGGTAGGGATACCGGCCTTATATACGCCGGGCTGTTTGACAAGGTCCCAGCCCTGGTAGTCGGCGGAGGACCCCGGATTGTTCATCATTAGGGAAACCGCCTTGGCGAGATCCATGGTAGACCCACCGCCGATGCCGATGATCCCGCTTACCGTGCCGAACTCCTTCTTGAGGTCTGCGGCCAGCTTATCGACGTATGAAGTTTTGGGCTCATGCGATACATCGGCAAAAAGGATCTTGTCCTTTGCTCTCAGGGGGACCCTATTTGCAAGAGGCCGGTTCTCGAAGAACTGGTCGAGGAGAAAGATCATTGGGGCGTTCCCCTTACGATGGGGCGCCAGGATCTCGTCCAACTGATCAAAACTCCCGCGACCGTATACGACATAGCCGACCATCTTGAAATTACGGAATTTCATAACTGACTGATTGAGACGCAAAAATAAGAGAAGTTTGGTTATCCGCCGGCCAGGAAACGCCGGAGGCGTTTCGGCCGAAG
>JAUZNZ010000014.1 GCA_030706735.1 Bacteroidota bacterium
ACGGCCAGCACGAAGGCGATGACGACGAGCCGCATGAAGTCCCGCGACAAGATCCCGATGATGCCCGACACGGAAGCGCCCAGCACCTTCCGCACGCCGATCTCCTTCTTCCGCAGATTGGTCATGTACATGACGAGCCCCAGCAACCCCATGCAGCTGATGAAAATGGCCAGGCCCGTGGCCCATTTCAGGAGGCGCGAAATGTCCTGCTCGCTCTTATAGAACTTGGCAATGCTCTCGTCGAAGAATTCGTATTTGAACTCTTCATTAGGGTATAGTTGCTTATAGGCCGCCCCGATCCGGCTGATCACCGCCGGCCAGCCGGCGCTCGTGGCGCTCTGCGGCTGCAAGGCGACATGAAAGGTATAGTCGAACTTATCCTGCGAATAGAAAACCAGAGGTTTGATGGCCTTATGCAAAGATTGCTGGTGAAAATCCGATACCACGCCGACAATGGGCCGGTCCCTGATCACCTTGTTCAACGCATCCTCCGGCCGCTGGAATCCCAGGACATGCAGATAGGTCTCGTTGATCAGGTATTCTTTGATGGTATCGCTTTGTTGCACGTTTCGCCCCGCAAGTAGACGGATGCGGAACAAATTCAGGTAGTTCGTATCGATTCCTTTCTGCTCGACGTCTGTGCGGACCTCCTTCTTCCCGTCCTTATAGGTCATGATCGAGGTGGACCATCCCGCAGAAGCAGGGGAACTGCTGGCCAGGCTGAGGCCTTGTATCCCGGGAATCTTCCGCAACTCGTCGAGAAGGACAAATCGTTTGGGATCCGGCTTGTCGAAATTGCGGAAGGTAAAGGGCACGCTGAAGGAGATAATGGCATCCTGCCGGAACCCCAGGTCACTATGCAGCATAAAATAGATCTGTCTGCCGGTGATCACCGTAGCCATAATGAAAACCTGCGCGATCAGGAACTGCGAGACGGTCAGCCCTTTTCGGAGCCAGGCCCGACGCCCGCCGCCTGTCCCCGTCACCGACTGGTTCTTAAGCACCATGACCGGGTTGTAACTGGATAAGATCCAGGCAGGATAAAGTCCCGCCAGAAGAGCTACGACGATGATCAAAAGGATCAGGAACAGCAGGATGTCCGGCTGCCGGAGCAGGTTGACATGCAGATCGGAGGGTATGAAATCCGCGAAAATTTTGAACAGGATGGGCGTAAAACCGATCGACAGCAGCGTGGCCGCGAGCGTGACGCAACTTGTTTCGGTGAGGAACTGGCCGATCAGTTGCCGCCTGGAACTTCCCATGGTCTTGCGCACGCCGATTTCCCTGGCCCGACGGGAAGCCTGAGCCGTTGCCAGGTTAATAAAGTTGATGCAGCCGAGGACAAGCAGGAATACCGCTACGGTCAGCAGACCGTATAGGGTCGGTTTATGGGCGACCCGGTCCCCATACGTGCCATATTTCGCATTGAAATGGAGGTCGCTGAGGGGTTGCAAAATGAAGTCGGTGTTGGTATGCCGGTCTTTGTGATCGCCGGGTGTATTCTTGTCCAGCAAGGCGACCAGGCTCTTTTCGACGGTTGACGGCGTAGTCCCTTTCGACAGCTTCAGCAACATCTGTGAATTGCTGTTCACACTGCTCCAGGTTTCCCAACTGTAATTCCCTTTCAGCCCGCTTGACGGGATGGTCGACAGAGAAATAAACTCCTTAAAGATGAAGTCGGTATTTTCATTGATCTCCTTTACGATCCCTGAAACCGAAGTAACGATCGAATCATTGTACACGACACGCCGCCCGATGACGCCTGACAGGGGCTCGTGCGGAAAATAAGCCCTGGCGCGCCGCTCGGTCAGCACCACGGTGAAGGGTCTCGAAAAAGCGGCCTCCGGCGAGCCGGCCAGCCATTGATAGGGGACGAAATGGAAATAGTGCTCATCGGCAAAAACGATATCCGGTTGCTTTCTAAAAACAGTGGGCGCCGCCGCACCCCCGGACGGGATCGATACGTTCGCATCGCCATTGAACAGGTGAACGGCTGATACGTCTTCCAGGCCCGTCACCGACTTCCTCGCCGCCTCGGGCAGAGGGGCGGCCACGCCGGCAAGGGGAAAGGGTTCCCCGGCGAACTTCATGTTGGTGACCACGCGATAGATCCGGTCGCCATCCTTTTCGAACTTGTCGAAATGAAAATCATACTGAACCAGCAGGTAGATGACCAGCGCCGCACTGATGCCGATGGCCAGCCCCAGGATATTGATGAAGGCAAAGAGCTTGTTCTTCCTGAAATTCCGTATGGCGACGAGGAAATAATTCTTGAACATGGGCGGTCAGATTGAAGGTTATTATCCGAAATTTACGGTAAGTTTTGTAAAATGGGCACAATGAAGATCGCGACCTACAACGTCAATGGCATCAATGGACGCCTGCCGGTGCTCCTTCGCTGGCTTAAGGAGGCGGCGCCGGATATCGTCTGCCTGCAGGAGCTGAAGGCTCCCCAGGAAAAATTCCCCGAAGCCGCCATCCAGGAGGCGGGTTATGCGGCCATCTGGCATGGCCAAAAAAGCTGGAATGGCGTGGCCATTTTGTCCCGTATCGGAAAACCGGAAGAGATCCGGCGCGTGCTGCCCGGCGATCCGGAAGACAGCCATAGCCGCTATATCGAAGCCACCGTGGATGGCCTCGTGATCGGCTGCCTCTACCTGCCCAACGGGAATCCGGCGCCCGGCCCCAAATTCGATTATAAACTGGCCTGGTTCGAACGCTTGGCGATACATGGAGCCGATCTGCTGGCTTCCGGTAAACCGGTCGTGCTCTGCGGGGATTATAATGTCATGCCCACGGAGTTGGATGTCTACAAGCCCGAGCGCTGGGTGGACGACGCCTTATTTCGTCCCGAGACACGCGCGGCCTTTAAAAAATTGGCTGGCCAGGGTTGGACCGACGCCCTGAGAAAGTTGCATCCCGATGAAAAGATCTATACCTTCTGGGACTACTTCCGCGACGCCTACGGGCGCAACGCGGGACTGCGCATCGACCACTTCCTGTTGAGCCCGAAGGTCGATAAACGGCTCAAGGCGGCCGGCGTGGACCGGAACGTCAGGGGATGGGAGAAATCCAGCGATCATGCGCCGGTCTGGATCGAATTATCCGACAAAGGCGCATAACTTTACTCATCCATTCCGACCGAATCCTCCCCAAATCCGACCGAATACTCAATCCCATCCCTTCGACCGTCGTCAAAATCGATACTTTAGTAGTACACATGCCGGCGTTCTCTTTACATACCCGACTTGCCTTGTTTTTGCTGACCATCCTGGCCGCACGGCCCGGCCTTGCCCAAAAAATGCGGGAAGGTTTCGAGCATCTCACGATGGAACAGGGGCTGCCTTCCAATCTGGTCAACCAGATCGTATTTGACAAACAAGGTTATCTGTGGGCGGCGACCAGCAATGGCCTTAGCCGCTATGACGGGTATAATTTCGTCACTTATAAATTCGATCCCAAGGACTCACTGTCCATCAACCAGGATCTGATCTTCTCCTTATTCGAAGATGATCAGGGATCGCTATGGATCGGCACCGTGGAAGGCGGCATCAGTAAATTCGACCGCGCAAATGAGAAGTTCATCAGCTTCAGGTCTCCTCAGCCGGCGAACCGGTTTGAAACGGTGCTGAGGGCAGTCTCTGCGATAAATGAGGATAAGCAAGGCTATTTCTGGATCGGCTCCTTTTCGGGTGAGCTCAGACGCTTCGACCCGAGGAGCGGCCAATTTTCTCCCTTCGACTATGACCTGGGCTAT
Source organism: Bacteroidota bacterium (assembly GCA_030706735.1). GTDB lineage: Bacteria > Bacteroidota > Bacteroidia > Chitinophagales > Chitinophagaceae > Puia. Next base: position 3,758 of record JAUZNZ010000014.1, read on the forward strand.
CATCCCCGGAAAGGGGACCTGCGCCCATTCGATCGGATCAACTGCATTTACAGGGACAGCCATAACGAGCTGTGGGTCGGCAACCGATCGGGACTGCACAAGTTGGAGCTGACCGCCGGAAAGCCCTTTGATCCGAATACCGCTCATTTTAAAACCTATTCCCACGACCCCGCGGATACCGGTTCGCTGATGGGCAATGAGGTGGCCTCGGTGCTCGAAGACCACGAAGGGAAGTTTTGGGTGAGCACCGACAGTGCGCTGAACCGGCTCGACGGGCGGACAGGCCGTTTCATTCACTATCGCAACGATCCGGGGAATCCCTATAGCTTCACCTGTCAGGCCTATGGTAATATGGTGGAAGACAGGGATCACAATATCTGGATCGCGACCGTATTCGGCGTCGACCGGCTGGACCCGGAGCGGCGGCAATTCGAGCATTTCAGGCACTCCGAAGACGATCCCAGCAGCCTGAATCAACCGGGGGCGTACCGTATCGCCATAGATAAGCCCGGGAATGTATGGATCTGTAGCAACGGGATCAATAAATTGGATCGGCACCTGATGCCCGTTCTCCGTTACAAACACGATGAACACGACAGATTTTCGCTGGCCAGCGATTGGGTATTCGGGGCCATCGAGGATCGGGCCGGATCCTTATGGGTGACTACGATGGACGGGCTCGACGCGCTGGATAAGCATTCCGGCCGGTTCCGGCATTACCGGCATGACCCGGCTGACCCGGCAAGCCTGAGTGATGACAAGACGTCGGCGGTGCTTCAGGACGATGAAGGGATGATCTGGGTTTGCACCTGGAATGGCACCTTGGACCGGCTCGACCCGGCCACGGGTAAGTTTACCCATTACATCGGTCCAAAAGGGAAGTTCGGGAATCCTGCAAGTATCTACCACCTGTTGTACCAGGATCATGCTGGCATCATTTGGGTCGGAGAAGAGAGCAGCGGCGTCACGGCATTGGATTACAAGAAAGGAACGATCCGTCATTATGGACACGATCCGGCAAAGCCCGAGGGCATGAGCGACTACCAGGCCAATTGCCTATGCGAAGACGGCCAGGGCTATATCTGGATCGGTCATGGCAGCGTGGCCACGGACCGGCTCGATCCGCGAACGGGCCGCTTTGAACATTTCCAGTATCATTTCGGAGACAGTACCGGTATCAGTTCCAATTTTGTAAACGCGATCGTCAGGGACAAGGCGGGCGATCTATGGATGGGGACACTCGCCGGAGGTCTCTGTCACTACCAGGCATCCACGGGTAAGTTTACGACCTATACGGAAAAGGACGGATTGCTGGACAATACCGTCACCTCGATCGTAGAGGACAATGCCGGTAACCTTTGGCTCGGCACCGGCAAGGGCATGTGCCGCTTTTCCCCGGAATGGCGCCAGTTCAGCAATTTCGATTATCCCAACAGCCCGAGGTCCGACCGGGTAGTCACCTTCTTTTGCAAAGGACAGGACGGTATGCTGTTCTTTGAATCGGCCCATAGCGGCCTGGCAGCCATGGATCCCTCTTTGTTGCGGCCCAATCGGAATATCCCTCCCGTGGTGATCACCCAGTTCAAACTATTCAATAAGGCCCGGCCGATCTGCAGCGGGTCGGATTCCACGGGTGGCGGCGGGCAGCAAACCATTCTGCTGGCGCATGATCAGAATTTCTTCTCCTTTGAATTTGCGGCGCTGAATTTCACGGATCCTGCCAAGAACCGCTATGCCTATATGCTGGAAGGGGTAGACAAGGATTGGGTATTCAGCAATACGCGAAGATCGGCCGACTATACGGACCTTTCCCCGGGCACCTACATTTTTCGCGTCAGAGGCAGTAACAACGAAGGTCTCTGGAATAATGCCGGGGCGGCGATGAAGGTCATTATCTATCCGCCCTGGTGGCGCACCTGGTGGGCCTGGACCCTGTATGTCCTGTGCGCCCTGGCCGTCCTGTGGTTGATCGATCGGCGACGCCGGAAACGGCTTATCGAGAAGGAACGCCAGCGTAACCTCGCCAGGGAGCTCGAAATGCAGGCGCTCAGGGCCCAGATGAACCCCCATTTCATTTTCAATTGCCTCACGTCCATCAACAGGTTCGTCCTAAAGAATGAAACGGACGCGGCTTCCGATTACCTGACCAAATTCTCGCGCCTGATCCGGATGGTGCTGAACAATTCGAAGATGCCGCTGATCTCCCTCGAGGAGGAACTGGAGATGTTGCGACTCTATCTTGACATGGAAAAGTTACGGTTTAAGGACTCGTTCATTTTTTGTTTTGACATCAGCGAACGGATCGACACGGGCAGCATCTATATCCCGCCACTGCTCTTTCAGCCGTTCGTGGAGAATGCCATTTGGCACGGACTCATGCACAAGCAGGGTCAGGGCAAACTCGAGATCAGGTTGAGGGTGGAAAAGAACACGCTGATCTGCACCATTACCGATGACGGCGTGGGCCGTTCATTTGCCAAAGCATCGACCAGCAAGTCGGCGCAAAAAGAAAAATCCATGGGGATCGGCATCACCAGGCAACGCCTGGGACTGATCAATGGCATGGGGGAGGACGGGGAAAATTTTCGCATTGACGACCTGTATGTGAACGGAATGCCTGCGGGGACCCGGGTGACCCTGAAGGTCCGGATCAGAGAAGACTCTTAAATCAGATCGATATGATTAACGCCATCATAGTGGATGACGAGCCCGATTGCTCCGAAACGCTGAGCATGCTATTGGAAAAATGCTGCCCCGACGTACATGTCGCCGCTATCTGTCATTCCGGTGCGGCAGCCCTGACGGAGATCGCCGCCCATAAACCGGATCTTGTTTTTTTGGACATCGAGATGCCGCATATGAACGGATTCCAATTGCTGGAGAAGCTTCCCTCGATCAGTTTCGACATCGTCTTTACGACCAGCTATGATCAATATGCCATAAAGGCCATTCGTTTCAGTGCGATGGATTATTTGCTGAAGCCGGTGGATAGGGAGGAGCTGAAGAATGCGGTTGACAAGGTTTCGCGGCGCCACCATCCGCCGTTGCCGCAGCAACTGGAGATCCTGCTGCAGCGTCTTCATCAACCTACGGCCTCCAAGATTGCCATACCCACCATGGAAGGCTTGCAGATGATCCCGGTAGATTCCATTATTTCCTGTGCCTCGGATAGCAATTATTCCACGCTGCACCTGAAAGGCAGGCAAAAGATCATCGCCTCGCGCACCCTGAAGGAGATCGAGGAAATGCTGGATGGGCTCGCCTTTCTTCGCGTGCACCAGTCCTCCCTGGTCAACCTCAACGAGATCGACAAATATGTCAGGGGAGAAGGCGGTTACCTGGTGATGAGCGACGGCTCTTCCATCAATGTCTCCCGTAGCCGGAAAGAATCACTCCTCGGAAAACTCCAGTCCAGGAGGAATTGACGCCCATTCCATCCCCGGCATACTCACCCTAACCCGCCGGATCCATTCCATAAGCCGCTGAATACTCATTCCCGCTCGGAAAGCGCGGCAAGGCACGCTAGCTTTGTCTGAACAAATCAAAAGATCATGAAAAATACAATTATCACGGCTGCATCCATACTATTCGTCATGGGTTCGGCCAACGCCCAGAATAACCTGGTTGCCTCCGCTCATCCAGCGGCCTCCGCACCTGCCGGGGCGCAGGTCATTCATCTGAATAGTGCAGGCCTCGCCACCCAGGTGGATGGAGATGTGGACCGGTCGGAACTAAAAGACAAGACCGTTCTCTTGTCCTGGAACGAAGAGGGCGCCCGCTACCGGGCCTTCTTTACCGCCGGCGGGAACTGGCTGCATACGCTTGTCTCCTATGAAAAGGACTTACTGCCCGCGAGGGTCCGGGATATCGTCAGGGGCACCTATCATGACCTGCCCATCGTGTATGTGGACGAATTGCGAACGCCGGACCAGGCGACCGTATACCGGGTTCAATTACAGGATGACAAAAAATTGGTTATTGTAAAAGTGGCAGGCGATGAACTGGAGAAAGAGGCCGAGTTCAGGCACTAAGAAGCGTCTCACATAAAGCAAAAATAAAGCAAGACGGGGTCCCTTTCCAGGGATCCCTTTCTGTTTATTGTCCTGTCTTCCGTTTATTCTCCTGCCATGAACGGCGAGGCCGGCACCCCTTGCTTATTGAACAGGTTTGGATCGACCGGCTCGTCCGACCAGGCATAACGGACATATTTAGGGTCTTTTATGGTCTCGCTCCAAACGACCACCTTATCTCCTTCGATCCGGGCGCGGGCCCAAACGAATTTTTTGTCGGCGCCCGCGATGGCGAATTCCTGCGGGTCTTCGCCGTCATTCGTAGTCAGGCCATCGACAGCACCATCGAATGAAATGATCATCTTATCGTCCTTAATCGTGGAGGCCCGGTAGACCGGTCCGGGAGTCACGACGGTCTTCCCATGGAACAGCGGTTCTGCCCCCATCGCCAATCGCTCACCGACTTCCTTCTTTCGGTCGGGATGAAGGTCATTCCATTCGCCCAGATCGATGGCAGTGGCCATCGCCGTATTGGGAACGGAAAGTGAGCTCATCTGCGACTCCCGCAACGCCGCCCATTGACTTTCTCCGGGCTGGTAGCTGTAGTCCCCGAAGCCCGGCAGCTGCACAAATAAAAAGGGTAGTTCACCCTCCTGCCATTTATTACGCCAGTCGGCGATCAGCGCCGGCTGCAATTTTGCGTATTCGGCGGCACGTCCGGTATTGCTTTCTCCCTGGTACCATAGAAAACCTTTCACGGTATAATGAGTAACCGGGGCAAGCATCGCATTATACAGCGCGGCCGGCTGATTTTGGGCGGAAAAGCCAAACCCGCCGCCCCCTCCACCGCCAAAGCCCCGCCGCGGAGGGAACACTTCGCCCACCTTGTATTGCCAGTACCCCTTCAGATCGATCGTGTCACTGCCTGCGATCAGGCAGTAAGGTTTGTCGGGTACGAAGCCGCCCTTGCCCCCATTATTGATCACGCGCACGACAAAGAGATTCTTGCCTGCCTTGAGCAGACCCGCAGGGACGGGATACCTTCGCTGCGGGTACATGTAGGTGGTATTGCCGACCAATTGGCCGTTGATGTACAGGAAGTCGGCGTCCACGATCCGCCCCAGGAAAACTTTAGCCGCGACGCCTGTCACGGGTGCCGGCAGGTCGATCTCCTTTCTGTACCAGACCGAACCGTCCAGATCCCTGACGCCCTGATCCTCCCAATAGCCCGGGATGCCTATTTGCTTCCATCCCTTCGGCACATAGGCCGGGTCATACCAGTGGACGGGCCCCGCAAGCCCCTTGTCCTCTGTCCTTGACATACCACCCCCACCGGCGCCCCCGCTGCCGCCCGGGCGTCTCCGGTTGAAACCGTTTATATAGGCGCTGTCCTTATTTTTTTCCACGGTCTTTAGGATGTCGGGGAATGGTTTAAGTCCCTCCTCGCTTGTCCAGGCCTCGATAGGAGAGCCCCCGACACTGGCATTGATCAGGCCGATGGGGATATGATATTTGTCATAGAGGGTTTTTGCAAAAAAATACGCGACAGCCGAAAAATCCCGGACATCCACGGGGTTGGCGGACTTCCAGTACCCCGTCGGCAGATCCTCCCGCGGGCCGTTCAGGTCGGTGAGGGTAGGGATCCAGAACTGCCGGATCTCCGGGTAGTTCGCATGCTCGACCTCGTCGTGGTATCGCACGCTGTGCAGCTGCATCTGGTGTACCATGTTCGACTGGCCGGAACATACCCACACATCCCCGATCAGGATATCATGCAGGAGGATCTTGTTTTTCCCGCTGATCTCCATCGTAAAGGGCCCTCCGGCGGGGGAAGGAGGCAACCGGACCATCCATTTCCCGGCTTCGTTCGTTCTTGCCCGGTAGGTTTTTTCCCGGAATTTCACGCTCACCTTTTCTCCGGCCGATGCCCATCCCCATACCTGGATTCCCGACTCTCTCTGCAATATCATGCTGTCCCGGATCAGGCGGGGCAGCCTGACCTGTGCCGCCGTCACCATCACGGCCATCAGGAAGGCAGCCACCATCGCAAATTCCTTTTTCATATACCGATGTTATTTCTTCAGTTGAATTATTTCTTCAGACGATTATTTTCAGCTCCCGGTACGGATCAATGGTCCGTATATGTCCGTTTTCATCATAGGTCAGTTTAGTGACCTTTACACTGCGCAAGTGGGTGATCCCCTTGCTCAGACTGCTGTCATGATAGAAGAGGTACCAATCGGCTCCGAAGCGGACGATCGAATGGTGAGAAGTCCATCCGACGACCGGGTTCAGGATCCTGCCGGCATAGGTAAAGGGCCCATAGGGGTTGTCCCCGATGGCATAGCAGATAAAATGGGTGTCCCCGGTAGAATAGGAGAAATAATATTTGCCCTTGTATTTATGCATCCATGACGCTTCGAAAAATCGTCTCTGATTATCGCCCGCACGCAGAGGCCGTCCCTGTTCGTCGTTGATCCGGATCTCTTTTACATCCTCGGCAAACTGCAGCATGTCGTCGGTCAGCATGGCCACGCGTGGGCCAAGAGCGGGTTGATCCGGCAGCGGTTCCTTGTTCTCTTTGCCGTATTGGTTGCTCCGGTAGGACTGCAACTGTCCTCCCCAGAGACCGCCGAAGTACATGAAGGCCCGTTCGTCCTCATCGACGAAAACGGCCGGGTCGATCGAATAGCTGTTCCTGATCGCATGCGATTCCGCCGCAAAGGGCCCCTCGGGCCTGTCGCCGGTCGCCACGCCGATCTGAAAAATACCGTCCGGCCGTTTGGCAGGAAAGTACAAATAGTATTTGCCATTCTTATAGGCGGCGTCAGGGGCCCACATTTGCTTATCCGCCCAGGGAACATCTCTTACATGAAGGGCGACGCCATGATCGGTGGCCTTTCCGCCGGGACTGTCCATCGAAAGCACATGATAATCTTCCATCGCAAAATGACTGCCCAGGTCGTCGAAGGGGATGCCGGCTTCGACGTCGTGCGAAGGATAGATATAGATCTTTCCCTCGAAGACGTGTGCAGAAGGATCCGCCGTGTAGATATGACTGACCAGAGGCTGGGACAGGGCCTTATGATTCAATTCATCAAAGTCGATGTGTCCGATGCTTTCTTCAGGCATGTTTAATTTTTTTTAGGTGTTGGCGAAGGATCGTGCGGGCGGACTCAGGCGGATCTCCGCTGCTTCAGCTCCTTTTCGATCGTTACTTCCATGTGCTTGTTTATGGCATACCGGAATAGCAACAGGGCGCCGATGATAAAGATCAAGCCGGGATAAATGCTTACCGACATTTTGATCCCGCTGATCGCCCCATCCGTTTGACGTACGGCGTCGGCTACATACCCATATTCGCTCAAGATAAAGGCGCCCAGCCCGCTACCAAGGCTCAGACCGATCTTCAACCCCAATATCATGGCGGAAAAGATGATCGCAGTCGCGCGGCGATGATTTTTCCATTCGCTGTAATCGGCCACATCGGCGATCATTGCCCATAATAAGGGAATGGTCACACCATAAAGAAAACCGTGAACGATCTGCGTAATGAATACGGCGCCAATGGCTTCCGGAGAATAGAAATTGAACAGGACCAGGCAAAGGGCGGAAAGAAACAGGAAAAAGCCGAAAACATTCCGCTTGCCAAAACGATCGGCCAGCGGCTTGGAGAACATAATGCCTACGATCATGAAGATGATCCCGCCGGCATTGAAGAGGCTGTTGGCCGATGTGTACACGTCCGTGGGCCATTGAAAGGTGCCGAGTCCCATGCCCGTAACGGTCTTATTCAAACCATCGATGAATTTGTCGAACCCGATATGCTCAAGGAAGGCCGCCTGTGCGCCATGATCCAGATAATATTTGAAATAGTAGACGTACATGCCGCCCTTCAACGCCAGCGTAATGAATACCAGGATGGTAAGCACAAGCATAATGATCCAGGGCTTGTTCTTCGACAGATCGGTCAGATCCTGTTTGACGGTATTCTTTTCCCCTACCGGCGCCTTGATCCGTTCTCTCGTCGTTAGAAAAGTAATGACGAAAAACAGAACGCCCACGATGGCAAAGAAGAACATCACTTTTTCAAACCCTTTTTGTTCGTTGCCGTGACCGATGGACAGGGCCAGCGGACGCAATAGCACCTGGATGATGAACTGCGCGACCATGACGGCGACAAAGCGGTAGGATGACAGACTGTTCCGTTCTTTCATATCGCCGGTGAGCACGCCGCTCAATGCGGAGTATGGGAGGTTGTTGGCCGAATAGATGATGATCAGCAGAAAATACGTAACCGCGGCATAGATCACTTTTCCGGTCGGACCGAAGGCGGGGGTAGTAAATGCCAGCAGGGAGATGACGCCGAAAGGCACGGCCGTCCACAAGACCCAGGGCCGGTATTTTCCCCATCGGGTATTCGTGCGGTCGGCAATGGCGCCAACCACCAGGTTGGAAAAGGCCCCGACGAACCCGAAGAAGGTGATGATGAAGCTCGCGGTTCCTGCCGGGATCCTGTACACATCCGTATAGAAAAAGCCGATAAACGTGACCAATGTCTGAAAGATCAGGTTGGCAGCCAGGTCACCCAGGCTGTAGCCGACCTTTTCGAGGACCGACAGTTTTTGAGTTGAGCCCGTCGAACGCATCATGGTTGGGTCTGGTTTAGGTTCTGTTAGTGGGATTTAGCGGCAAGCACGCTGAAATACGCTTTTTTGGGCCTCAACTGTCTGTCGAACAGCAGGGGGTAATTGGTGCGGCCCCGGATCGGCCAGTCGTTGAGCCAGGATCCGCCATCTCCGACGCCCCAAAAAGTTACCCGGCTAACCTTGCCCGGATATTTGAGAAAGAGCCGGAACAGGTCGGCATAGGCCGCCGCCTGCATATTGGCCACCGAATCCGGCAAGCCATCCGGATACGGATTCAAACTGGCCTGATAGCCCGCCGTCTGGCCAACATCCGCCGTGGTTCGATCGCCCGGGTTGGGTAAGACGCTGAGGTCGAGTTCCGTGAACATGACTTCAATGCCCAACGCGGAAAATGCCCGGATACTCTCTTCGATGTCTGCCATGGGGACATGGGCGGCCCGCCAGTGGCCTTGTATCCCGACCCCGTCGATGCGCACGCCGGCCGCCTGGATCTTCTTGATCAACGCAATGGCGCCGGCCCGTTTTTTCGGCTGTTCAATATTGTAATCGTTATAATACAATTTGCTGTGCGGAGTGGCCTTCTGCGCCAGGCGGAAGGCGTCGACGACATAATCTTCGCCCAACTTTTGTAGAAAGATGGAATTGCGCATCGTACCGTCCTCGTTCAGGGCCTCATTGACCACATCCCAGGAATATACGCTGCCGTCATAGCGCGCTGCAACGGTATTGATATGGTTGACAAAATAAGATCGCACCGAATCCGCATCCTTCATCCTGCGCACGAAGGCGGGCAATTGGCTGTGCCAGATCAGGTTGTGTGCATTGACCTTCATGTTATTCTTCCGTGCGTAGGCAACCAGTTCGTCGGCAAGGTCGAAACGATAGGTATCCCAGCCGGGATGGATGACTTCCGCCTTCATGATATTTTCGGGGGTCACGGCATTGAACTGGCTGGCGATCAGCCTGGCTGCGCCCGTGTCTTTTTCTTCGATCTGTCTCGTATTGAGGGCGGCCCCGATCAGAAAGTCGTTCTTGAAGGTTTCTTTCAATGTGGGCTGAGCCACATTGACCAGGAGCGGGATCGTCAGCGTGACGGCAATCTTTCCGGCTGTCCATTTTCTTGCGTTGGTCATGCAATCGTAGTCTTTGCGGACAAAGCTAAAATAATTATTGCAATCGGTTGAAATTTTAAATATGCTCATTTATTTTAATAGGTTCTCCTTCATGCAACTTCCCGCCTTTTGAATAAATTCGCAACAAGCCGGAATTGGCTGCTGCTAATAAATCATTAAGTGTGGATATATATTTAGATGTGGAAAGGTTCCAAAATGCGGTCAACAAATTCGACCGGGCACTTCTTGCCCGGAAACAGATAGAAGTTTATGTAGGCACATATGTCGACTGCGCCGTCCTGAAGTTATACAAGAGGTCCTGGGCAAACCCTTCTCTGGACCCGCTAACGTCTCCGTCAAGGATCTTTTTTTCTATCTGGATAAATCCGGTTGGGGAGCGAAAACTATTTTATAATATCCATGCCCTGAAATTGCGGGAATTGATTGGTTATAAGATAGAGAGCAGAAAGTTTGCTGACGCCTTTCGGACAAGTTTCAAGGAGTTTGAACATAAATGGAAAAACGTAAGCATAAAGTTTGGGCCGCTGACATTAATGCAAGGATCTGTGAACATTGAACCGGATATTTTCCAGCAGGAAGTCTTGGGCCTTTCCAACAATTTTCTGGAAATAGAACATCTGGTCGACAATGCGCTGGCCAGGTTTAAGTCGTAGAGATCGCATAAAGAAGCCGGACCAAAGGTCCGGCTGAGTGGAGATTACCGGAGTCGAACCGGTGACCTTTTGCATGCCATGCAAACGCTCTAGCCAGCTGAGCTAAACCCCCATTTGGGACGGCAAATATAGGGGAATTTGCGGAAAAAAACATTTGGCGACCCATCTGCACCGGGCGTAACTTGCAGGAATTGTTAACGATTGAACCCGAAAAATAGCATCTCATGGGCGTATGGCGTCAGATCGGGGAGTATCTCTACATCAAGAAAAAGGATCCCAATGCTCCCCGCGGCGGATGGATCAAATACATGCACGGCATCAACCGCATCTCCCTCTTCATGTTCCTGATCGCGGTCATCGTCATGATCGTGCGCGCCCTCTTTTTCAAACATCATTGAACGGCGCCGGGATCAGTGCACGTCATTATGCAGGAACTGCACCATACTGCGTGCCGCATTGGCGCTGGCATGCCCGCCTCCGCTGAGCAATTCCTTCAGCGCATGATAATCGGCCGCAAGCCGGCGCCGCCGCTCCGGGTCATGCAGCAGGCTGTCGAGCTCCCGCCGGAGATTCTCCGGGTTGAGATCGTCCTGGATCAGTTCCTTAACCACTTCCTTGTCCATGATCAGGTTGACCAGGGATATATATTTCACCTTGATCAACCTCTTCGCGATCTGATAGGAAAGGGCATTGCCCTTATAGCACACGACCTCAGGCACGCCGAACAGCGCGGTCTCCAGGGTGGCCGTGCCCGAGGTCACGCAAGCGGCGACGGCCTGCGACAACAGGGCATAGGTGCGATTGCCGACGGATGATACATTAGGATATCCCGCCAGCAGATCCTGGTAAAAGGCGTCCTCCACGCCGGGCGCCTTGGCCACGATGAATTGATGGTCGGGGAAATACCGGCTGACGGCCAGCATGACGGGCAATTTTTTCAGGATCTCCTGCTTGCGGCTGCCGGGGAGCAGCGCGACAACCGGCGCCGGCGAGACATCCGGCCCCTCGCCCGGAGTTTGCAGCTTGTACCTCTCGACGACCTGCACAAGCGGATGTCCCACATATTCGACCGGGTAGTCCCACCGTTTATAGAAAGCCTCCTCAAAAGGTAATATGACGAGCATCTTGTCCACGCATTCCCTGATCTGCCTGACACGCCCTTCCTTCCAGGCCCAAACCTGCGGCGAGATATAATAGATGACCCGGAGATCCTGCTCATGGGCCCATTTGGCGATCCGCAGGTTGAATCCCGGGTAATCCACCAGGATCAAGGCATCCGGCCGGTACCGCCTGATGTCCTCTTTGCAGAAGGCAAGGTTCCTGAAAATGGTGCGCAGATTGCCGATGACTTCGATGAAACCCATGAAGGCGAGGTCCTTGTAATGTTTGACGAGGGTGGCGCCGGCATCCCGCATCAGGTCGCCGCCCCAGCAGCGAAAATCCGCTTCGGGGTCGAGCTGCTTTAGTTCGTTGATGAGGTTGCTGCCGTGGAGATCTCCCGAAGCTTCGCCTGCAATAATGTAATACTTCATGGGTGCATAAAGATAAGCAAATGTGCCTTCAACGGGGGGAGACCGGATTTTGGGTATCTTTAGGGATCAACCTGCCGGTATGTCTGACCTTGATCGCCGTTCGTTCCTGGATAAACTGGGCGTCTTCTCCGCCACTGCGCTGTTCGCTTCGCTGGCCCGGGCCGAAGGCAGGTCGCCGGCAAGCCTTGCCGACGATGAAACATTTTGGGCCCATGTACGGGAATCCTTCGTGCTCACTCCGGACCTGATCGACATGAACAATGGCGGCGTATCGCCGGCGCCGAAAGTCGTGATCGGGGCGATGAAGAAGAACCTGGACCTATCCAATCCGGCTCCCAGCTATTATATGTGGCGTATCCTCGACAAGGGTCGCGAACCGTTGCGGAAAGACCTGGCCAGGATCGCGGGCTGCTCGGACGAAGAGATCGCCATTCAGCGGAATACCTCCGAGGCATTGGAGACGGTCATCTTCGGATTGCCGCTCAAGGCGGGTGATGAGATCGTGCTCAGCAAGCAGGACTATCCCAATATGCTCAACGCCTGGAAACAACGCGAAATGCGCGAAGGGATCAAACTGGTCTGGGTCGATCTCGAATTGCCCAGCGAGGACAACGACTACCTGGCCGGACAATACATCAAACGGTTTACCGACAGGACCAAATTGGTGCATGTCACCCATGTCATCAACTGGAATGGCCAGATCATGCCGGTCAGGCAGATCGCCGACGCGGCCAGACCACGCGGCATCGACGTACTGGTGGATGGCGCCCATAGTTTCGCGCATTTCCAGTTCACCATCCCTTCGCTGAACTGCGACTATTTCGGTACCAGCCTGCACAAGTGGCTGACGGCTTGCATCGGGACCGGCATGCTGTATGTCCGTAAAGAAAAGATCCCGGAACTGTATCCCCTATTCTCAGCGCCGGATCCCAGGGCCGACGACATCCGCAAGTTCGAACATCTGGGCACGCGTCCCTTCTACATCGAGCAGGCGATCAGCCAGGCGATCGGATTTTATGAGATGATCGGCGCGGCCCGGAAGGAGAAAAGATTGCAGTTCCTGAAGAACTATTGGATGGAGCGCGTGGCCGGCATACCAACGGCCAGGCTGCACACCTCGATGAAGGCAAGCTTCGGATGCGCCATCGGCATGGTCAGCGTCGAGGGGAGAAAGGCAATCGACCTGGAGAACTTCCTGTTGGAGAAGTATCGCATCCATACCGTCGCTATCAATTGGGAAAATATACATGGCCTTCGGGTCACCCCGAATGTCTACACGTCGCTGAAGGATCTCGACCTGCTCGTCAAAGGCATCGGCGAATTTGCCCGGTCCTGAAATTGCCCGATCTTCGCATATGCCCTCACCTCACCTCAAGCGGGAAATCGGTTTACTCCAGGCTACTTCTATCAACATGATCGACATGGTGGGCATCGGGCCCTTCGTTACGATGCCGTTGGTCATCGGGTTGATCGGCAGCAACCTGTTCCTGTGGGCCTGGGTCTTCGGCGCGCTGACGGCCTTCATCGACGGGATGATCTGGAGTGAATTGGGGGCCGCCTATCCCCTGGCAGGAGGCAGCTATAATTTCCTGCGCGAGGCCTACGGGCACAAAGGAGGCCGTCTGATGTCCTTCCTCTTTGTCTGGCAGACCTGCCTGCTGGCGCCGCTGGTGGTCGCCTCGGGCGCGATCGGGTTCGCCCAGTATTTCACCTATCTCGTGCCGATGAGCCCGATCGGTCAGAAGGCCGTCTCCGCCGGCGTGGTCATCCTGGTCGTCGCATTACTGTACCGCAATATCCGCACGATCGGAAAGATGTCGGTCTTCCTCTGGGCGGGCGTGATCGTCACTATTCTCTGGATCATCGGGAGCGGCTTCACGCATAAGCAGGTTGATTACTCCCCCCTGCCATCCGGCGGGCAGCCGATGTTCAGTTTCGCCTTTTTTCTTTTGATCGGAAATGCCTCCGTGAAGACGATCTATAGCTACCTGGGCTATTATAATGTATGCCACCTGGGCGGCGAGATCAAAGATCCGGGCCGGAATATCCCCCGCAGCATCTTCATTTCCATATTCTGCATCGCCCTGCTCTACCTCTGCATGAACTGGAGTATCGTCCAGGTGGTCCCCTGGCAGCAGGCCATGCATTCGGAGTCCATCGTCAGCGCCTTCATGGAAAAAATATACGGGCACAAGACCGCCCTGCTGGCCACCCTGCTCGTGCTATGGATCGCTTTCGCCTCTTTATTTGCTGTGGTGCTGGGTTACTCGAGGGTGCCCTATGCGGCGGCCGTGGATGGAAATTTTTTCCCGGTATTTTCCCGCCTTCATCCCGAGAAATCCTTCCCCTACATTTCCCTGCTGTTCATCGGCGCCCTGGGCTTGTTGTTCAGCCTCAGGATGAAACTGGGAGAGGCCATCAGCGCGATCCTGGCGATGCGTATCCTGGTGCAGTTCGTCTCTCAGGCCATTGGGGTGATCGTGCTCCGGGGCCGCCGGGGAACGAAGGACCTTCCTTTTCGCATGTGGCTTTATCCGCTGCCGGTGATCGTTTCCGTGGCGATATGGTTGTTCGTATTGTATTCAACGGGAAAGTATGCGGTCTATGGGTTGGTGCTGGCTGGCATCGGGGCCATCGTTTTTTATGCCACGAAGGGGATATGGAGCAAGTTTACGCCGGAACCCGGGAACAATAACTGAATTAAATGACACATATGAAACGTAGAAGATTCCTCCGGCATGGTACGCTGGCGACGGCAGGGGCACTGATTGCCGGAACAACAGCAAGAGCAGCGGGAGGCCTGGTGACCAATGCCGCCTTCGCACAGGGATTTCCGGTGGTCCGGATACCGGAGGCGAACCGCCGGTTCAAAAGCGCGGCCGTCGAAAAGGCGATCCACGAGGTGGGCACCAATATCGGCAATAAAGAGATCGCCTGGTTGTTCAACAATTGTTTTCCAAACACCCTGGATACGACGGTGGATTTCAGCATGGTGAATGGCAGGCCCGATACCTATGTGATCACGGGAGACATCGACGCCATGTGGCTAAGGGACAGCAGTGCGCAGGTCTGGCCCTACCTCTCCTTTTGCAAGGAGGACAAGGACTTGCAGCAATTGATCCGGGGCGTGATCCACAGGCAGGTGAAGTGCATTTTAAAAGACCCGTATGCGAACGCTTTTTATAAAGACGATACCCGGATAAGCGAATGGGCGAAAACCGATATCACCGATATGAAACCCGGCATCCATGAACGGAAATGGGAGATCGACAGCCTCTGTTACCCCATCCGCCTGGCCCGCGGTTATTGGGAGGTCACCGGGGACCCGTCCTGCTTCGATGCGGATTGGATCGGCGCGATGAAAAAGATCCTGCAAACCTTCCGCGCACAGCAGCGAAAAGACAGCCAGGGTACCTATACCTTTCAGCGCAATACGGCCTGGGCCACGGATGGCGTGCCCCTGGGCGGCTATGGGTATCCCACGCGCAAGGTCGGCCTGATCCACTCGATGTTCCGGCCAAGCGATGACGCAACGATCTTTCCTTTTCTCATTCCCTCGAACCTTTTTGCGCTGAGCAGCCTCCGGGATCTGCGCAGCCTGCTGCAATCGCTCAAGGTCGGGCCGGAGCTTGCCAACCCGTGTTTTGCCCTGGAGACGGAGCTGATCGATGCGTTGAATGAGCATGCGATCGTCACGCATCCTACGTACGGCGAAGTGTTCGCCTATGAGGCCGACGGATTCGGGAATCATACCCTGATGGACGATGCCAATGTACCCAGCCTGCTGGCCTTGCCTTACCTCCAGTCGGCGTTGTTTGCGGGCGATCTGTCGGTGCTGAATACCGACAAGCGCGGATATACGGTCTATCAGAATACGCGAAGGATGTTGCTGAGCGGATCGAATCCATTCTTTTTCAAGGGGAGCGCCGGCGAGGGGATCGGCGGACCGCATGCAGGCCTGGACATGATCTGGCCGTTGAGCATCATCATCCGCGGGCTGACGAGCCGCGATCCGCAGGAGATCAGCGTGTGCCTGAAGATGCTTCAGCGCAGTCATGCCGGGACAGGCTTCATGCATGAGTCCTTCCATAAAGACGACGCCTCGAAGTTCACGCGAAAATGGTTCGCCTGGGCAAATACCCTGTTCGGAGAGTTCGTTTGGAAGGTCTACCGGGAAAGGCCGGTGCTGTTGAATGCATGAATCACGCCCGCGCGCAGCCGGCAAGTCTCAGCCGACCCGGACAAGGTAGTAGTTCTTCTTTCCCTTTTGGACGAGAATGTATTTTTGGTGCAGGAGCAGGTCCCCGGTCAGGGAGAATTGCGGGCTGTCGATCTTCCTGCGGTTGATGCTGATGCCGCCGTTCTGGACCAACTTACGGGCCTCTCCCTTGCTTGGCAGGATGCCGCATTCTGCCAGGAAACTGACCACGTCGATCCCCGCCCCGATCTTATCCGCGGGAAAGTCGAATTTGGCGATGCCTTCGATGGATTCGAGGTCCTCGACGCTAAGTGATTCCGCCGGTGCGCTCTGGTCGGCAAAGATCTTTTCCGTCGTCGCGATAGCCGATTGATATCCCGCCTGTCCATGAACGAATTCGGTGACTTCGCGGGCCAGGCTCTTTTGGAGCGCCCTGGCTCCGGGATCTGCGCGCTGTTGTACAAGCAGTGCCTCAATGGAATCGCGGGACAGGAAGGTAAAGATCCGGATCCATTTTTCCGCATCGGCATCGGTGGCATTCAGCCAGAATTGATAGAACTGATAAGGCGAGGTCTTATCGGGGTCGAGCCATACATTCCCTTTTTCGGTCTTGCCGAACTTGCCTCCGTCCGCCTTGGTGATCAGGGGACAAGTAAAGGCAAACGCTTCCCCGGAGGATTTCCTCCGTATCAGTTCCGTACCCGTCGTGATATTTCCCCATTGGTCGCTACCCCCCATTTGCAACTTGCATTGCTTATGGGTATATAACCAGTAAAAATCATATCCCTGCACCAGCTGATAGGTGAATTCCGTAAAACTCATCCCATTTTCGCTATCCAACCGACGCCGCACGCTATCCTTGGCACTCATATAATTCACCGTAATATGTTTCCCTACGTCCCGGATAAATTGGAGGAAGGTCATGTTCCTGAACCAATCGTAATTATTCGCCATTTCGGCGGCATTGGGAAGGGAAGGGCTGAAGTCGAGGTATTTCTCCAATTGCCGCTGAACGCAGGCCAGGTTGTGGTTAAGCGTTTCTTCACTCAGGAGGTTCCGCTCCTCGCTTTTCCCACTTGGATCGCCAACCATGCCCGTAGCCCCTCCCACAAGCGCAATGGGCTTATGACCAGCCTTTTGCAGATGAACTAACAGGAGGATGGGCACGAGACTGCCGATATGCAGGCTGTCCGCGGTCGGGTCGAAGCCGATATAGCCTGCCGTCCGCTCTTTGGCCAGTTGCTCCCTGGTGCCGGGCATGATATCCTGGATCATGCCCCTCCACGTCAATTCCTCGATTAGATCCATGTCGAACTCAACGATTTATTCTTATTCTTAATACGTTTGTAATGACCGTCCGCCGCGAGCAAAAATAATGGATTCCCGTTAGTTTACTCTTAACGTCGCCAGGAAAGCCTTTTTGGTACAATATTCTGAATAAAAGGACGTTAGAAAAACCAGGTCCGTCCTGCTCCACAGCGCAACCGAAGGGGGGAATTTCTCGTAGTTAAGGGGAGCGGCCTGGCATCAGATCCATACCTCTGAAAGCATTCCGTAGAAATACCATAACATTGGCTTATGTTGGCAAAAATGTACTCCTTTTTAACCGTAGTCGGGCTATTCTGTTGTCTTGCCGCAAACGCGCAGTTCCTAAAATATTCCAATGAATTCCTGAATATCGGGGCAGGGGCCCGGGGCATGGCCATGGGGGGCGCCCAGGTCGCCTCCGTCACGGATGGCACCGCTGGCTACTGGAACCCGGCGGCGCTGGTGAACGTAAAGGACAATCCCCAGCTGAACCTGATGCATGCCGAATACTATGCGGGCATCGGCAAATATGACTTCGCCAACCTGGTACTCCCTCTCAAAGACAATAAAAGGACCCTGGGGCTGACCCTGCTCCGGTTCGCCGTCGACGATATCCCGAATACGGTTTTTTTGGTGCAGCCGGACGGCTCCGTCAACTATAACAACGTAACCTCGTTTTCTTCCGCGGACTATGCATTCATCATTTCGCTGGCCCAGCAGGTCGACCTGAAGGGAGGCACCAGGATGAATGTAGGGGTTAATACGAAGATCATCCGCCGCGTCGCAGGGAGTTTCGCTTCCGCATGGGGATTCGGTTTCGACGGCGGAGCCCAGTTTGTCGGTAAACGCTGGAAGCTCGGTATCGTGGCCAAAGACGTGACCACTACCTTCAATGCCTGGTCCTTCAATCTCGACGAAGAGATGAAACAGATCTTTACGCTAACGGGCAACGAGATCCCGGTTAAATCCACGGAGCTGACGGCCCCTCAGCTGATCCTGGGAGGTTCGTATAATTTCCGCATCACAAAAAAGATCAGCCTCCTCGCAGAGGCCGATCTGGACGTGACCTTCGATGGCAAGCGCAATACCGTCATCAGTTCCAATCCGGTGAGTGTCGACCCCAAACTGGGACTGGAGCTGGCATTCAAAGACGTTTTCTTCGTGCGGGCCGGGGTCAACAATTTTCAACAGGCGCTCGACGACAAGGACACGACCAACCAAAAGAAGCTCTGGGTCTATCAGCCCAGCCTGGGCGCTGGATTCAAGGTCGGGGACGTGCAGATCGACTATGCGTTCACCAACCTCGCCAATCAGTCGGCGCCCTTGTATACGCATGTGTTCTCGTTGCGGATCGACCTGAAAAGAAAGGAAAAGAGCGCAAAGCGATAAAAAACCTTACGATCATTATCCTATTGATAACTGAAAAAAAAAGCATGAAACGATTTTTTACTATAGCACTTATCCTCGTAACGACGGGAGTTTTCGCCCAGAGTTACAACAACGAGTGGATCGATTATAGTAAGACCTACTATAAATTCAAGATCGCCGCTAACGGCGTCTGTCGCATCCCTCAACCGACTCGGGCCGCGGCCGGACTGGGCAGCATCCCCGCCCAAAGCTTCCAGTTGTTCCGTAACGGACAGGAGGTCCCGATCTACACGACGGTGCCCAATGGCGCGCTCGGCCCGTCCGATTACATCGAATTCTGGGGAAGGATGAATGACGGCGCGCCGGACAATCCCCTTTATCGCGTCTCATCCAGCCAGCATACGCAACATTGGAGCCTCGAAACGGATACGGCTGTCTATTTCCTGACGGTGAACCCAGCAGGAACGCCCTTCCACTATCAACAAACGACAAACGATACGACCGGTACGCCGCTGACGGTGGAACCGTATTTCATGCACAAGGCCGGGACCTATTTTCATTCCCAGATCAATCCGGGATTTGCGCAGGACCTGGGCGAATATGTTTATTCCTCCTCGTATGATATCGGCGAGTACTGGTCCTCTGCCTTCATTACCCCGGCAGGCCCGCTTTCCGATAATCAGAGCAACCTCTTCGTATATTCCGGCGGACCTTCAGCCACCTTGCAATTTGGCATGAGCGGTTGCGCCAACAATGTCCGTTCGGTGCAGGTGAGCCTGAACAATACGATCGTCGTCGACACGGAAATGGACAGCTTCTATGACCTGCTGAACAGCAAATCGATCGCGCTCAGCCTGCTGACCTCCGGATCGGCCGCCCTGCAGTTCGCGACCACCTGCGGCAATTCGACAGACCGCGCTGTCGCTTCATTCTATGAACTGACCTATCCCCGGCAATTCAATTTCGGGGGCCAACCTAATTTCTTTTTCGAACTGCCGGCCAGGAGCAGCGGCTATTTTTTGAAGATCAGCAATTTCGGCACGTCGGGTTCCAATGTGCCTGTGCTTTATGACATGACCAATGGCTGGAGGTATTCGGCGATCGTCGGTTCGGACGGGACCTTGTCCTTTCTGCTCGGAGGCTCAGCCGCTGCCAGGAAATTGGTCCTGGTAAATGAGGACCCCTCGCTGGTGCAAACGGTGACGAGTCTCGCTGCACCCAGGACCTTCATCAATTTCGCGAATTCTGCGAACCAGGGGAACTATATCATCATCAGCAGCCCGTTACTATATACCGGTTCCAGCGGCAATAACCCCGTCCAGGATTACCGTAGCTACCGTAATTCGATAGCGGGCGGGAATTTCAACGCGCACGTCTATGAGATCGATGAACTGACGGACCAATTCGCGTTCGGCATCAAAAAGCATCCCCTGGCCATTCAGAATTTTCTCCGCTACGCCCGCGCAAACTTCGGCTCGAACAAGCCCCAGTATGTGCTGCTCATGGGTCACGGGATGGTCTATTCGGATTATTACAACTATAGCGAAAAATCGCATGACCCGCTGGCTGACAAGCTGGACATCATTCCCACCTTCGGTTTCCCGGCTTCCGACAACAAATTGAGCGTCGATAATGGGGCGGGAGACGTACCCATTACGCCGATCGGCCGTTTGTCGGTGGTAGCGGGCACCGAGATCGAAACCTATCTGACGAAGGTGAAGGCCTATGAGTCGTTGCAGGCGACGGCTCCCAATACCGCGGACGGCCGGCTCTGGATGAAGAATGTGCTGCATGTCACCGGAGCGAGCGAGGTGTTTCTCGGGAGTGTCCTGTGCAGCCACATGCTCGCCTATCAGCAGATCATTTCCGATACCTTGTACGGAGCCAATGTGACCCTGCTCTGCGACGGGAATGCCTCGCAGGTGAGCCAGATCCCGGGTGACCAGATCTCCGCCCTGTTTTCCCAGGGCCTGAGCATGCTGACTTATTTCGGCCATTCGGCGAATACTTCGCTGGGATACAATCTGGACGATCCCACCGACTATTATAATCCCGGAAAATATCCGGTGTTCTACGTAAATGGCTGCGACGCCGGAGACTTCTACGTATATGACGCGCAACGTTTCAATACAAGCAAGACCCTGTCCGAGCTCTATGTGCTGGCTAAGGATCGCGGAGCGATCGCCTTCGTGGCCAGTTCGCACTTCGGGGTGGTCAATTACCTGGATCTCCTGCTCTCCTCGATGTATAACCTCATCAAGGGCGCCGACTATGGGAAACCGATCGGCATCATCGAGAAGGATGCTTTCCAGGCCATGCTGAACGTCGTGCCGGGCGATTACTTCGGCCGCCTGCACGCCGAAGAAATGAACATCCATGGCGACCCTTACCTGCGATTGAACCAGGAGGCGCTGCCCGACTACGATATCGAACAGTCGATGCTGCAGGTCAGCCCCAGCTTCATATCGGTAAGCAGTCAGCCCTTTGCCGTGAATGTCAAATGGGTCAATCTCGGACGGGCCGTAAGAGATTCGATCACCATTGTGGTCACACGCACCTATCCCGATGGAACTTCCGTCACGCTGCTGAGGAAGAGGGTCCGGGGGACCGATTTTGCGGATTCCCTGCAAATGTATGTGCCGATCCAGCAGATCCGTGACAAAGGAAACAATAAGATCACCGTAACGATCAATTCAGACAATGACGTGACGGAGGTCACCAGGGCAAACAATACCGTGTCCACGAGTTTCGTGATCTATGAGAACGAGGCCACCCCGGTATATCCCTACGATTATGCGATCATCAATACGCCAACGTCCAAACTGATCGCCTCTACGGCCAATCCATTGAGCCCCGTCCAGCAATATGTGATGGAGATCGATACGACGCAGTTGTTCAACTCCGGTCTAAAGGTCGATAAGTTCCTCACGCAGGTCGGCGGCGAGCTGGAGTTCGACCCGGGCATTACCTATATGGACAGCGTCGTTTATTATTGGCGGGTGTCGCCGGTTCCGGCCAACGGCGGAACCTATCTCTGGGACAATGCCTCCTTTATATATATCGATCCGGCGCATAGTTCGACGGGTTCCGCGCAGGGACATTATTTCCAGCATCTTAGCTCCTCCGGCGACAGCATTACCCTGGCGGCCGGCCGGAAATGGGTTTTCGGCTCCACGAGCCATAGCGTGTACCAACGAAACGCCGTCTACCCGGATGGAGGGACTTTCGACAACGACTTCTCCGTAACCATCGATGGCAACGAATATATTCAGAGCGCCTGCGTAGGACAATCACTAATTTTCAACGTCTTCGACCCCGTGACCATGCATGCCTGGAAGAATGTGGATGCGCTGGGGAACAATTTGCATATCGGCGGCAGCGGTTCGGCGAATTGCTCTCCTTCCAGGAACTGGAACTTCGAATGGTCCTACATGTCTGCCGCAAACCGGGATCTGATGAGACGGTTCATGGACAGTATTCCCAATGGCACCTACGTGACGATCAAAAATATCCCATTCGACTACCAGGGCGGCAACGTCTATGCCTCGACCTGGAAGGGCGATACCACGCTCTATGGCGTCGGGAACACGCTCTACGATCACCTCGTTTCCGCGGGCTTTGCAGCCATCGATTCGTTCTCGGAGCCCAGGTCCTTCGTGTTTATTTACAAGAAAGGCGATCCGACCTATCCCCCGCAATGGAAAATGTCGCAAGGCATTTTTGACCCGGTGGCCCTGGCCAGCGACTGTCCGACCCCGGTATACCTTGGATGGGTGGTATCGCCGCGCTTTGGACCGGCAAAGCAATGGAAACAGGTGCATTGGCGCGGGACCTCGCTGAGCACACCCGTCACCGATACGGCGGCCGTTCAGGTCATCGGCATCGATACGTTGGGTATCCCCGCGGTCTTGTACACCCTGAACAAGGCGAACCAGGATTTTGACATTTCGTCCGTCAACGCGGTCCAATATCCCTACATCCAATTGAAGATGATCACGAGCGATTCCGTGCACGCGATCCCCTATCAATTGCAATACTGGCGCCTGAATTATCTGCCGGTGCCGGAAGGCGCGCTGGCGCCGAATCTCCTGCTGAAATCCAAGGACACGCTGGCGCTTGGCGAGCAACTTGAATTCGCCATCGCCTTCAAGAACGTGAGCATGTACAACTTCGACAGCATGCGGATCAAAATGTATATATTGGACCGGAACAACGTGATGCACCTGGACACGCTGCCGCGCAAGAAGCCGCTGATCAGCGGAGACACGGTGATATTGGACTATTTCATCGACACGAAGAATTTCCCCGGCGCCAATACGATCTATGTCGATTTCAATCCGAATAACGACCAGCCGGAGCAATATACGTTCAACAACTTCATGTACAAGAATTTCTTCGTGCGGTATGACGCGACGAATCCTTTGCTGGACGTCACTTTCGACAACGTGCATATCCTGAATAACGACATCGTTTCCGCCAAACCGCATATCGAGATCAAGCTGAAAAGCAAATCGCCCTATGTCTTGCTGCAGGATACCTCCGAGATCTCGGTCCAGGTAAGATTCCCGGACGGGTCGCTGCACTCGTATAATTTCAATAGCGATACCATGCGCTTCATACCTGCGACGAGCGGATCGGACAATACGGCCACCGTCGAGTTCAATCCGTCCTTCCTGAAGCAGATCAATCCCGCCGGAGATGTGTACGAACTCATCATCAACGGCAAAGATGGGTCGGGCAATCCGGCGGGAACCATTCCCTACCGGGTGGACTTCAAGGTCATCACCAAGCCTATGATCTCGAATATGCTGAACTATCCCAATCCATTTACGACCTCGACGGCCTTTGTATTCACGATCACGGGCACGGACGTCCCTCAGAATATCAAGATCCAGATCCTTACCATCACCGGGAAGATCGTGCGGGAGATCACGAAGGATGAGCTCGGGCCGCTGCATATCGGGACCAATGTGACGGAGTTCAAGTGGAACGGCACGGATATGTATGGCCAGCGATTGGCCAATGGAGTGTACCTTTACCATGTCATAACGAACCTGAACGGGAAGTCGCTCGACAAGTACTCGGCGTCGGGCGATAACACGGACCAGTTCTTCAATAACGGATACGGCAAAATGTATTTGATGAAATAATGACCAGGCAATTCGGCGCCGGCAGGGCCGGTAAGACCGGCAGGAAGGTTTTCAGGGTCATACGGTATGGCCTGTACCTCTTCCTGTCGGTTTTTATTTTGCTGGAGATTGCGCTCAGGATCTACAACCCCTTTCACCTGCGGCTGAAGGGCGACCGGATCGTTCTCCCGATCGATCAGCGCGCCACGATCACGAACAGGATCAATCCGAAACTGGACCCCGTGATCGTCAATACCCGCAACAGCCTGGGTTTTCGCGGGCCTGAACCGCCGGATGCCTCGACATGGGGCAAACGACTCACGGTCATCACCGTGGGGGGCAGCACGACAGAGTGCCATTTCCTGAGCGACAGCCTGACCTGGCCATTCCTGCTCGGCCGGCGACTGGCCGGCTCCTTTCCCGGTTGCTGGCTGAATAATGCGGGCCTGGACGGGCATACGACCTATGGGCATCTGGTGCTCCTGAATGACCACATAAAGAAGTTGCGGCCTTCGGTCCTGCTATTCCTGACAGGAATGAACGACGTGGAAACGTCGGCGCCTTCTTTTCATGACAAGCTGAATACGCGTGGCGCCTATCCGGACCTGAAGCACTGGCTCTTCGGGAACAGCGAAGTCCTGAATCTCGCGCTCAACCTGGTCAGGGGATGGCGTGCGCAGCATTTCAATAATACGACCAATGCCATGCTGGTCCTGCATAAAGGGGAGGAGCGCACCCTGCCCGAGGCGGCGGCCAGGCGCCGCCTGGCCGCCCAAACGCCCTTCCTGGAGGGCTACCGGGCCAGACTGGAAAGCCTGGCCGACACCTGCACGGGCAATCATATCCTGCCCGTATTCCTCACGCAACCGAACCTGTTCGGCTTCGGTCTGGACAGCCTGACCGGTGCAAACCTGGAAACCTATCCCATTGCCGGTGACGATTCGCTGAACGGAGGATTGATCTGGAAGATGCTGGAGGAATACAATGACGTGACGAGGTCGGTTTGCCGGGAGAAAAAATTGCCTCTTATCGATCTGGCGCATCTCATGCCGAAGAATAGCTTGTATTATTATGACATGTCCCATTTTACGAATGCCGGCGCGGAGGAAGTGGCCCGACTCGTCGATTCGGCGTTGGCGCCGGTACTAATGGACTATCTCCGCCGCCAGGGCATCGGCGATCTTTTGCTGCCCGGAAGGCCGGAGATGGTCGTCCAACAGGTAATGATCCGGGGGGCCCAGCAGCGGCGCGATATGGAGCAGGCGCACGTGTCCCTTAAAGACGCTGTCATTCTCCGCGGCCTGTAGCTTCCGGGCAAGGGCGGGTACGAACCGGATCGAAGTGTCGCCCTCGTCGATACTGAATACCAGGACCTCGACCTTGCCGAAATCCCAACCGGCATGTTTCAATACCTCGATGAATTGGCCGGCGTCATGTTCGCCGATGGCGTCCGGGCCGCTATCCTTCCCCGATGCCGGACGTTGGGACCTGCTCCGGAACAAGTGCAGCTCCTTTTGCAAAAATAGCTTGGATAGCGTGCAGAAGAATTTTCCGGGGAAGTATCGCTTGCTCCATTCGACCTCGAGGCAGGCGGAATCGTAGACCGCCGCGCGCGAAACGGGAAGGCGGTATCCATTTTTCACCCAGGCTTCATTCTCGTCGGCATCATTGTTCGAATATTGAATAATGATGCGATGGGCATTGGGCATGTCCAGGTTCCGGATCGACTCGACTTCCCTGACCGTCCCATAAGAAGACACGCCCGTATTAAGCACAGGTGAACCAATGAGATGTTCGAGCCGGCGCGGATAGCTCTCCTCCTGGCCGACGCCCCATCCGACGGTATACGAGTCGCCCAGGCAGATCACGCTGACCTTGTCCAATCCGATGTCAGGGTTGCGGAATCCCCTGCCGTTCGTGATGATACTGTCCGCAAACTCGATGTTGCGAAACACGGAACGATGATCGCTTCTTAGCCGGTAGAAGAGGGTACTGTCATACAATGCAATGTCTTTATTGTATTGCAGGATGTCGCGCTGGTAATTTTCATAGTAATAGTGAAATGCCCATCGCCAGCTGCCCGGGATCGACCTGGGATGGTAAAGCAGGGAGGCGCACGCGATCTCCGCCGCTGCCGCCACCACGAGGAACAGGACGAAGCTATTCCTTGCGGCCTTGCGTGGCGCGACCTTTCTCCAGGCGACGCTCTCCAGCGTTCCGGTGATCAGGGCCCATAATAAGATAAGGAACTGGAGAGATCCGAGGAGATTGCCATGGAAGATGGCCGACACGGGAAACCATTTGATGAAAAGGGGCTTCAGACAGGCGAGTACGATGAGCAAAGCGATCGCAAGCAACATTTTTTTTAAGAACCGCATGGAGGAGGTATTCTCGGGAAATGCCATAAATTTACTGATCCAGTTCGGTTCCGCATGAAAATACTCGGTATATCTGCTTTTTACCACGATTCGGCGGCTGCGATCATCCATGACGGAGAGATCATGGCGGCCGCTCAGGAAGAACGATTCTCCCGGATTAAAAATGATGCCTCATTTCCTTCGCAGGCGATCCGGTTCTGCCTGGACTATGCCGGCTGGAGGTTGGAAGAGCTGGACGCGATCGCTTTTTACGACAAGCCCTTTCTCAAATTTGAGCGGCTGCTGGAGACCTACTATGCATTCGCGCCCGCCGGTCTGCCTTCTTTCCTGCGCTCCATGCCCGTATGGATCAAAGAAAAGCTGTTCCTGAAAAAGATGGTGTACACCGCGCTGAAGGCTATTCAGCCTTTCGATAAACGGAGGACGCCACTCCTTTTTCCCGAGCATCACCTTTCGCATGCCGCCAGCGCCTTCTATCCCTCTCCCTTCCGGGAAGCGGCGATCCTTACCCTGGATGGAGTGGGGGAATGGGCGACGATATCCATCGGCAAGGGGATCGGGAAGGACATTACCGTATTAAAAGAACTGGACTTTCCGCACTCGCTGGGACTCTTATATTCGGCATTTACCTGGTATTGCGGTTTTGCCGTCAACAGCGGGGAATATAAATTGATGGGGCTGGCTCCATATGGCGACGCGGGCTGCGAGGAATTTCGGAGGATAAAGGAGGCGATCCGCGGGAGTATGGTCGATATCCGGGACGACGGTTCGCTGTTTTTGTGCCAGGAATATTTTGATTACGCTACCGGGCGCACGATGGTAAAGGACAAGGCCTGGGAAAAGTTATTTGGATTTCGAAGGCGGGAAATGGATGGACCGCTCGATGCCTCTTATTGCCATATGGCCCTGGCCATCCAACAGTTGACTGAAGAGATCGTGATCAGGCTGGCGCGAGAGGCCAGGCAATTGACGGGCTTGGATCATCTTTGTCTGGCGGGCGGGGTGGCCTTGAACTGCGTGGCCAACGGAAAACTGCATCAGGCAGGGATATTCAGGGAACTGTATATTCAACCGGCGGCAGGCGACGCGGGCGGCGCACTCGGGGCAGCCTATGCGGCCCACCATATTTATTTCGGACAAGAAAGAACGCCCGGTGCGGATGACGCTACCGGGCGGGCAGATACCGGAGGCGGCGATGGGATGAAGGGCGCCTACCTCGGCCCGGAGTTCGGCGAGCCGGAGGTGCTCCGCGTGGCCAGGAAATACGGCGCCGTATTTCAACAGATCGACGATCTGCAAAGCCTGACCGCATCCACGGCCGCACTGATCGATCAGGGGAAGGTGGTGGGCTGGTTCCAGGGCAGGATGGAATTCGGGCCGCGGGCACTTGGCGCCCGGAGTATTCTTGCCGATGCGCGTAACCCGGACATGCAACGGAAGCTCAACCTCAGCATCAAATTCCGGGAGGGCTTCAGGCCATTTGCGCCGGCCATGCTGGCCGGCGACGTCGCCCAACATTTTGAAACGGGTGGGGAAAACCCGTTCATTTCGCCATACATGTTATTGGTGAAGGAACTGAAGCCATCGCAGCGGCGGACCCTGCCTTCCGATTATGCCGGCTGGCCGCTCATGGACAAGATCCGGTTTCCGCGCAGTGACCTGCCGGCCATCACGCATGTGGATTACTCTGCCAGGATACAAACCGTACACCGGGCCACGAACCC
The DNA here is from genome assembly GCA_030706735.1 of Bacteroidota bacterium. Lineage (GTDB taxonomy): Bacteria > Bacteroidota > Bacteroidia > Chitinophagales > Chitinophagaceae > Puia. Next base: position 31,840 of record JAUZNZ010000014.1, read on the forward strand.
GAGATTCTGGCAGCTGCTGCACGCATTCCGGGACCTTACGGGCTGCGGCGTCCTGATCAATACCAGCTTCAATGTCAAAGACGAGCCGATCGTCCATACCCCGGAAGAAGCGTACCGCTGCTTCATGCAGACTGAAATGGACTGGCTCGTGATCGGGAACCTGATGTTCGACAAATCCCGGCAGCCTCCCTGGAAACAAGAACGGGGATAGGACATTAGCCTTATCTTGCAAGGCAATGGCCGGTGGCCGGCAAATTCATCGTATGGACTTTTTAAGGGATCTGTGGAACTTTTTGCGGGTCAGGAAGAAATGGTGGCTGGCGCCATTGATCATCGTGCTGATCCTCCTGGGATTACTGATCGTGTTGGGCGGCAGTTCGGCGCTGGCCCCGTTCATCTATACATTATTCTAGTTTCTGTCGCTATGCAAAAAGACAAGTCACCGGAGACGATCATCGTGATCATGCTGGGCCTGATCGCGGTCTACTGGGTCAGGCGTGCGGGAATTTTCCTGGGCGCCGCCGCGCTGCTCGGCATCGCTTCCCTATTGGTCCCCGGCCTGTCCCAATTCGTTCATCGGGCGTGGATGAGCCTTTCCCGCGCGCTCGGCGTGGTATCCGGGACCATTTTGCTGACCCTCGTCTATGTGCTGATCCTGCTGCCGCTGTCGTTTTTTTCGCGCATGTCCGGCAGGACAAGCCTGAAACTGAAGAAGGGAGGCCCGTCTTATTTCCGCGAGCGCGCCCATACCTACACCAAAGAGGACCTGATCAACCCATGGTAATTCCCCCGGCATCAGCGTCTGGCCGGTTCAGGCTGATCAGGGCGATCCTCACCGTCTCCCTCTGCCTTTTCTTATTGTGGGTGGCCAATCCCTGGCATTATTATTTCCTAAACGATGATTTTTTGGCGATCCCCAGGGTGGCCAACGGACAATTCATCTATGGGGACCTCATGCGGCCGGTATCCGATCTGACCCTGTGGATGGATCATTTCCTCTGGCAGAAAGATCCTGCCGGGTACCATGTGACCAATCTCCTGATCCACCTCGTCAATTCGATCCTGATCTTTCTGTTGTCCCGCGAATTCGTCGTACGGTTCGGGAATGAAGGGCAGCATGTCATCATGAAACCCTGGCTGGCCTCCTTATTATTCCTGCTCTACTCTTCCCATGGCGAACCCTTGTTCTGGATCATCGGCAGGGGAGGATCCCTGGGCACCCTCTTCTGCCTGGTCTCCTGCATCTGCCTGTTGCGCCGCGACCGTTCCCACTGGTATCCCGTGATCTGCCTGGCCTCCTTCCTCCTCGGGCTGCTGACCTATGAATCGGTCTGGGTATTTCCCCTGATCGCGACCTGGCTTGTGCTGGCGGCTCCGGGGCAGCCGGCAGGCGCGGAAACACCGGGGGGTCTTGAGAAGGGACGCCGGGCAGGGTCCGCAGGGTTCCTGCTGGCGGGTATCGCCGGGCTGTTTGTCCTCTATCTTCTTTTTCGCCGCTGGGAGACCGGGGCCTTCGCCGGCGCCTATGAATTGCGGGACCTGGCCTCCGGCAAGCCGGGCAGGCTCTTCTACAATTATAATACCCTGTTGGCCCGTTGCATGCTGCCTCCCATGGCCGACGGGAAATGGTTTGCAGGCAGTTATCTCTTCCTTCTTGCCCTGCTCACGGCGGCTCTTCTACTGGTCTCGAAAAGACGAAAGGCAGGCCGGCTCTGCCTGATCCTGGCGGTGGGCCTGCTGCTGGCCCTGTTGCCGGCGATCGGATTGGGCATCGACACGCATACGACCGAGTCGGAACGCTTTATTTATCTCCCCTCCGTGTTTTGGGTCTTGCTGCTGGTGGAAGGGCTCTCTGTCCTGATCACCCGGCCCGCCATTTTTCTGCGTGTGTGCGTCCTGGTGATCCTCGCGAATGGCTTCGGTTTGTGGCGGACCTCCCTGTCGTACCGTTTTGCCGGGGAAGTCGTGCAAAGTTCTCTATCCTGTATTGACGCAGGCGGCCCGGGTGAAACAGCCGGAGTGGATAGCTCCATTTTGTATGCGCGGGGATTGCCCTCTCAATATGAGGGCGCGCTCATTTTCCGCAGGGGATTTGAAGACGCCGTTCATTGGATGCTTCCCGGCTACGGGAGGTACGCCATTCGCATATTGAGCCGGACGACGCTGCACGAAAGACGGGATGAGCTGACCTGCGAGGAGAGTGACCCCGTCCGCGGCCTGCGGTCCATGCATGCGGTGAACCTGAATCGGGTTCCTCCGGGCGCGGGGAAACCGCAAGGCGAGTACCTGGTCGACCTCGGGGACACCTCATTTTCGTTCGAACCCGGCAAGGATCAGATGATCTGTTGGACGGACTCGTCCATTCTCCGGTTCGGAAGATGAAGGCATGCGGTCGCTTTAGTATCAGCGATCCAATTCCCGTTGCCTGGCAACATATTTCCCGATCATATCGAATTCGAGGTTGACCCGGTCGCCGGGAACGATATGCTTGATCTGGGTATTATCATACGTGTACGGGATCACGGCGATGGAGAATTGCCGCTTCTTCACATGGAAGATCGTCAGGCTGATGCCGTTGAGGCTGATGGACCCCTTTTCGATGACCAGGTGGGCGAACTTTCCGGGAAATTCGAACCGGAATTCCCAACTGCCATCCAATTCTTTGATATCCAAACAGTTAGCAACTGTGTCGACATGCCCTTGTACGATATGGCCATCGAGGCGCCCATTCATGGCCAGGCAGCGTTCCAGGTTGATGAGATCCCCCGTTTTCCAGTCTCCCAGATTGGTCTTCCTGAGTGTCTCCTCTATTGCCGTAACGCGGTGGCGGCCATCCCGCACTTCTTCGACGGTGAGGCAGGCGCCCTGGTGGGAAACGCTCTGGTCGACCCGAAGTTCCGGGGAAAGGGGAGACCGCACCCAAAAGGTCTTATTCGTGCCGTTTATCCCGATGGATTCGATGCTGCCCAATGATTCGATTATGCCTGTGAACATAGTGGTGCGAATTTCGCGCTTTCCGGCTAGAATTTTGCCGGGATAGTGCAATTTTCCGGTTTTTGGCCTATATTTGCGTTCCCAAAAGGAGGTATCCAAATTATGCTGATCATCGATTCCAAAGATTGCGAAAACATCGACAAAGCGCTCAAGAAATACAAGAAGAAGTTCGAGAAGGCCAAAGTATTGGTTCAATTGAGAGAGCGCCAGTCTTATACCAAGCCGTCTGTCAAGCGCAGGGGGGAGGTTTTGAAGGCGATCTATAAGCAGCAGGTGGCGAGCGGAAAATTTGAAGATTAGGTTCCTGATCCGATAAAATATTTAGGTGAAGAGGTCTGTTCCAGACCTCTTTTTTGTTAGTTTTGGGTGAAACCGCCTCTTTTGGAACCGCCCATCCAATCCTTTATCGACTACCTCCGGTTTGAAAAGCGCTATTCGGCGCATACCGTCCGTTCATACGGCGACGATCTTACGCAATTCTTCGACTTCATTGCCGTCCAGTTTGGGGAGACCGCCATCGGCGAGATCGGGCCTTCCATGATCCGGACCTGGCTGGCCTCGCTGAAGGACCAGAAACTGGGTTCGCGTTCCATCAACCGCAAGATCTCGACGTTGAAGTCATTTTATAAGCAGCAGTTGCGCAACGGGCTGCTGGAACGATCCCCGATGACGGCCATCACCAGTCCGCGGGTGAGCAAAAGATTGCCCGTGTATGTCGGAAAGAAGGATACGGATACCCTGTTTGCGGACGTGGAATTTCCGGAAGGCTGGGCCGGTCGGACGGATCATCTCCTCCTGCAACTCTTTTATCATACGGGCATTCGGTTGAGCGAGCTCGTGAACCTGCGGGAGCTGCAGGTCGATGCCGGGAACCGCACGATCAAGGTATTGGGGAAGGGAAATAAAGAGCGGATCATCCCGATCAATGCCGGGCTGGCAGAGGAGATCGGCGACTACTGCGGCCAAAAAAGGCGGGAGTTGGAGTCGCCCGACAGGGACTACCTGCTGGTCGGAGAAAAAGGAAAGAAATTATATGCGAAATATGTCTATCGTACCGTTAAGAAGTACCTGGGTGAAGTGACGACGATCGACAAAAAAAGTCCGCACGTACTTAGGCACAGTTTTGCGACACAGCTGATGAATGAAGGGGCGGACCTGAATTCCGTGAAGGAATTGCTGGGCCATACCAGCCTGGCGGCTACTCAGGTCTACACCCACAATTCGATAGAAAAGCTGAAGGATGTGTATAAAAAAGCCCATCCCAAGGCCTGATTTTTAACCATCTTTTATTTGGAAACCAGCCGCTGAAACAGTAACTTGAATGTCCAACCATCGCCTGCCGCCCCCCGCCGGAATGAAGCTCTTTCATATATTGTTCACTGATAAAATGGGAATGTTATGAACGTTAATATCCAGACTGTGCACTTTGATGCAGACGGCAAATTGGTCGATTATGTTAACCGGAAAATGACTAAGTTGAACACCTTCCATGACCGGATCATCAAGGCGGATGTGTTCCTGAAGCTCGACAATGTGGTTCATACGATCAAGGACAAGATCGCGGAGATCAGGGTTCATGTGCCGGGCCATCATTTTTTCGTGAAGTGCACGTCCAAGTCCTTTGAAGAATCCTTTGACAACGCATTCGAATCGTTGGTCAACCAGGTAAAGAAGAAAAAAGACAAACAAGTTGCTTAAACCGCTACCTTTTTCAGACCTCCTCCGTGAGGTCTTTTTTTTGCCCGGAAGGGGAGACGGGCACGATCCCCGGTTCCCTGCCTGCGGAGCGCGGTAGGGCGGATGGGCAGGCTGCCGGAAGATATTGGAAATGAAGCGGCGGCGAGCCACACGGCAAGCGCTGTGCGGGATTCGCCGGAGTGGAAAAAAAAGGATTCAAAATTTTTGAATTTAACAAATTCGCTTACCTTTGCCTTCCCAAAAAATTTGGTGGAATAGAGGATAGATAGGGGGGACCCCATTGATCAGCCAGAGTAGCTCAGTTGGTAGAGCAGCTGATTTGTAATCAGCTGGTCGGGGGTTCGAGTCCCTTCTCTGGCTCCTGAAAGGTGAATGAGGTGGTTGCCGCGACAAACCACCTCAAAAGTGTAAAAAGCCGGGCAAGTAGCCAAGTGGCCAACGGCAACAGACTGTAAATCTGTCCTCTTCGGAGTTCGGTGGTTCGAATCCATCCTTGCCCACAGAATGGTTCATGCGGAAGTAGCTCAGTTGGTAGAGCGACAGCCTTCCAAGCTGTAGGTCGCGGGTTCGAACCTCGTCTTCCGCTCAAAGAAGGAAATGCCGGATGAGAACGAACGGGATCCCGATGAGAGTGAATCAGCCGTTGTAGCTCAGTGGTAGAGCACTTCCTTGGTAAGGAAGAGGTCGTGAGTTCGATCCTCATCAACGGCTCAAAAATTTTGAAACACAACTTTAAAAACAGATAACAATGTCAAAAGAGACCTTCAAGAGGGACAAACCCCACGTTAACGTCGGTACCATCGGTCACGTTGACCATGGCAAAACCACTTTGACCGCTGCGATCACTTCTATACTGTCGAAAAGAGGTCTTGCAGAAGCGAAAAAATATGATGAGATCGATGCGGCTCCCGAAGAGAAGGAGAGGGGTATTACCATCAATACGGCGCACGTGGAGTATTCGACGACCAATCGTCACTATGCGCACGTGGACTGTCCCGGTCACGCTGACTATGTGAAGAATATGATCACCGGCGCCGCTCAGATGGACGGAGCGATCCTGGTGGTGGCCGCTACCGACGGCCCGATGCCGCAAACGAAGGAGCACATCCTCCTGGCCCGCCAGGTAGGAGTTCCCCGGATCGTGGTATTCATGAATAAAGTGGACCTTGTGGACGACCCCGAACTGCTCGAACTGGTTGAAATGGAGATCCGGGAGTTGCTGTCTTCCTATGGTTTCGATGGCGACAATACGCCGATCATTCAGGGCTCCGCTACGGGCGCCCTGGCCGGCGACGAAAAGTGGGTCAAGGCGATCGATGAGCTGATGGCAGCCGTCGACAGCTATATCCCCCTGCCTCCCCGCCCGGTGGATCAGCCTTTCCTGATGTCTGTAGAAGATGTGTTTTCCATCACCGGCCGCGGTACCGTGGCTACGGGCCGTATCGAAAGGGGCCGTATCAAGGTCGGCGAAGGGATCGAGATCGTTGGTCTGCAGGAGGCTCCCCTGACCTCTACGGTTACGGGCGTGGAAATGTTCCGCAAGCTCCTCGATCAGGGCGAAGCTGGCGATAATGCCGGTCTGCTGCTGCGCGGTATTGAAAAGAACCAGGTACGCCGCGGCATGGTGCTTTGCAAGCCCGGCTCGATCACCCCGCATACTGCCTTTAAGGGCGAAGTATACGTCCTGAGTAAGGAAGAAGGCGGCCGTCATACCCCGTTCTTTAACAAATACCGTCCCCAGTTCTATTTCCGTACCACGGACGTAACCGGTGAAGTGACGCTCCCGACCGGAACGGAAATGGTCATGCCCGGCGACAATACCTCGCTGTCGGTAGTCCTGATCCAGCCGATCGCCATGGAAAAAGGCCTCAAGTTCGCTATCCGCGAAGGCGGGCGTACGGTTGGCGCCGGCCAGGTGACGGAGATCGTTAAATAAGCCCGAGGCCCCTTGGGAGATTCCGATGGGAGCCTTTAAATAAAAAGTTTAAATTTGCAAAGTACTTGGAAGGAATATCCAGGTACTTTGTTTCTAATAGGCGGCTTATGCAGCGTTCATACGGGTATAGTTCAAAGGTAGAATAGAGGTCTCCAAAACCTTAGATCTGGGTTCGAATCCTAGTACCCGTGCCAATAATTGAATGAGTTATGAATAAAATCACGACCTACTTCCGCGAGTCTTACAAGGAGTTGCTGGAGAAAGTGACCTGGCCGAGCTGGACACAGTTGCAGCAATCGACCGTGATCGTGCTGGTAGCGACCGTGCTGATCACATTCATCGTACGGGTGATGGACATCGCCTCCAACTTTGCCCTGCATTTCGTATATTCCCTGTTCGGCTAAATTTTTTTTTATGATGGAAACTGTTAATCAACAAGAGACCAAGAGCCAACCCGAGGCGAAGGCCCAGCCGGAAACCAAGTGGTATGTACTGAGGGTGGTCAGCGGAAAGGAAAGAAAGGTAAAAGAATACCTTGACAAGGAGATCACCCGCGGCGGTTGGGGCGAGATCGTCAAGCAGGTATTCCTGCCGGTGGAGAAGGTCTATAAGGTGCAAAACGGGAAGAAGGTCATGCGGGAACGCAACTATTATCCCGGCTATGTCATGATCGAAGTGACGGAAGGTAAGCTGGGAGACGATCTCCGCGAGGCGATCCGCAATACGAACAGCGTGATCCATTTCCTGGGAAAGGAAAACCCGATCGCCCTTCGGAAGGCCGAAGTGAACAAGATGCTCGGCAAAATGGACGAGATGGCGGAATCCGGCGGCATGAGCATGAGCGAGCCATTCATCATCGGCGAGACGATCAAGATCATCGAAGGCCCGTTCAATGACTTCAACGGCATCATCGAAGAAGTGAACGATGAGAAGAAAAAATTGAAAGTGACGGTCAAAATATTCGGGCGTTCGACGCCTGTGGAATTGAACTATATGCAGGTAGAGAAGATATCCTGATCCTGATCTTCCGCAACAAAAAAATAACCCCTCGAAAAAGGGGTTATTTTTTTTAGAACAATATCATGGCTTGGTCCAGGCTTATCAATTATGGCTGTCGTTGTCCATGTCAAAACTGGAAGAAGAAGAGGGTCCTTCCATGGGTGGCATCGGAGTGCCGAAGGATGGAGCCGGAGGCATGCTGGCGGGAGCTGGCTTTTTCGGAGCTGCTTTCTTAGCTGCTTTTTTCGGAGCGGCCTTCTTCTTCGGAGCGGCTTTCTTAGCTGCCTTTTTCGGAGCGGCCTTCTTCTTTGGAGCGGCTTTCTTCTTGGCGGCTTTTTTCTTGCTGGCCTTTTTCGCTGCTTTTTTCGGAGCGGACTTCTTTTTCGGAGCCGCCTTCTTTTTGGCCGCTTTTTTAGCTGCTTTTTTGGCCGGTTTTTTCTTAGACTTTGACATAGTTTGTTGAGCGTTTTAAGTTGTTATGATAACGATAATGGAGATTATGGCAAAAGTTAGTCAGAAATATTCAAATAGAAAAAAATGGCAAGCAATTTTCTTAACAAAAAATTTCAGAACCATGCAGGCGGGCAAGGGCGATGGGGTTGTCGGTTCGCTGGAAGCGGCGGCAGCGGTGCGTTTCAGGAACAACTCCCCAACGCGAAGCGATGTGTGAACCTGGTCGATGCCGGACACCACTATCGCCGCCGGCGAGACAAGCCGTGATCAGGGACACGGGTGTGGGAAGATCGAAGAGAGTGATCGATTGGGGTCACGAAGGACAGGCGGATGAAAGGGCCCGGCCGGTCTACCCGGCCCGTCACCCGGGCCCGAAACCTGGCCCGATGGACAGAAATTCGTTAGGAAATATTTGCCAGGTTTGCATTTTATAGTAACTTTGCGTCCCCGAATTGAAAGTTCTTATTGATTAACGGTTTTGGGAGTTTCCGCCATGGGCGGGAACGCTAACACCAAAAAACAAGCAACATGGCTAAAGAGATCACCGGTTATGTCAAGTTGCAGGTAAAAGGCGGCCAAGCCAATCCTGCACCTCCTATTGGCCCGGCATTGGGTTCTAAAGGTATCAATATCATGGAGTTCTGCAAGCAGTTCAATGCCAGGACCCAGGACAGGATGGGTAAGGTACTCCCCGTTATGATCACTGTCTACTCCGATAAATCGTTCGAATTCATCATCAAGACTCCCCCGGCAGCGGTACAATTGCTGGAAGCCACCAAGCTTCAAAGCGGTTCCAAAGAGCCAAATCGTAACAAAGTTGGAAAAGTCACCTGGTCGCAGGTCGAGGCGATCGCCAAGGACAAAATGCCCGATCTGAACGCTTTTACGATCGAGAGCGCCATGCGCATGGTGGCCGGCACGGCCCGCAGCATGGGCATCACGGTAGAGGGCAAGGCGCCCTGGGCGAACTAACATTACTCTAACTCAAAATCATTACGAAATGGCCATCACGAAAAAAAGAAAAGCAGCCTTGTCCAAGGTTGACAAAAATAAGGTGTACTCCCTGAAGGAGGCGAGTTCGCTTGTGAAGGAAGTCAATACGACGAAATTCGATTCCTCCGTCGACCTGCATGTCCGCCTCGGCGTGGACCCTAAAAAGGCGGACCAATCGATCCGCGGCACCGTAAGCCTCCCCCACGGAACAGGTAAGACCAAACGGGTGCTGGTGCTTTGCACGCCCGACAAGGAGGCCGACGCCCGGGCGTCCGGAGCCGACTATGTAGGGCTGGACGAATTCATCACCAAGATCGAAGGCGGTTGGGTCGATGTCGATGTGATCGTGGCTACTCCCTCCGTCATGCCGAAGATCGGTAAGCTCGGTAAGATCCTGGGCCCCCGTAACCTGATGCCCAACCCCAAGACAGGTACCGTGACCAATGACGTGGCGGCAGCCGTAAATGAGGTCAAGGGCGGCAAGATCGCCTTCAAGGTGGACAAGGCCGGCATCATACACGCGTCGATCGGTCGCGTAAGCTTCACCCCGGAAAAGCTGGTGGAGAACAGCCAGGAGCTCATCAATGCCATCGTCAGGGCCAAACCGGCGACGGCCAAGGGCACCTATCTGAAAAGCGTCTTCCTGGCCAGCTCAATGAGCCCCGGGATCGCGATCGATACCAAGGCCTTTATTGCGGCACACTAAGGCAAAACAAACTTGAATTACCGTCCGGCGGCGAGAGGCCGGAAATTTAAATAGCTGTTATGAACAAAGAGCAAAAAAATGAGGTCATCGAAGTACTGAAGAGCAAGTTCTCCCAGTACAACAATTTCTACGTGACCAATACCGAATCGTTGACGGTAGAGCAGGTCGGCAAATTGCGCCGCATCTGTTTCGATAAGAAAGTGGAAATGAAGGTGGCCAAGAATACGCTGATCAAAAAGGCGCTGGAAGGCCTGGACGGCAAACGCTATTCGGGCGTTTACGACTCGCTGAACGGGGTCACGGCCTTGCTGTTCTCGGAGAACGCCAAGGAACCGGCGCTGATCATCAGTTCGTTCCGCAAGAGCGCCAACCTGGAAAAGCCGGTCCTGAAGGCCGCCTTTATCGACGGGGACGTGTTCGAAGGCGACAAACAGCTGAAAACCCTGACCACCCTGAAGAGCAAGCACGACCTGATCGGCGAGATCATCGGCTTGCTGCAGTCCCCTGCCAAGAACGTGATCAGCGGCCTGAATGCCGGTGCGAAACTGGCGGGCCTGATCCAGGCATTGGAAAGCAGGGCGGCAGCCAATTAACTTGAAGCACGTAGCTTGAAACAATAATTTTTTTAAACCGACCGCCGGAGCAAATAGGCTGTGAAGGCGGCAAAAATTTACAAACATGGCAGACTTAAAAGCATTTGCAGAACAGTTAGTAGGACTGACTGTCAAAGAAGTAAACGAACTCGCGAAGATCCTTAAGGAAGAATATGGCATCGAACCTGCAGCCGCTGCTGTAGCCGTTGCGGCCGGTGGCCCTGCTGCCGGTGGCGCTGCTCCCGCTGCCGAAGAAAAGACCGCATTCACCGTGATCCTGAAAGCTGCCGGTCCCAATAAGCTGAATGTGGTCAAGATCGTGAAGGATCTGACCGGCCTGGGCCTGAAAGAAGCCAAGGACCTCGTTGACGGCGCTCCGAAGCCCGTTAAGGAAGGGGTCAGCAAGGCCGACGCGGACGCCCTGGTAGCCAAGCTGAAGGAAGCAGGCGCCGAAACGGAAGTTCAATAGTCGTCGTTCATAATTCATTTTTTGAAACCCCGGCCATGCCGGGGTTTCATCCGTTCTGTCTTTTTTTAAGGGTGGGCAGGTATCCATTGGTTTTTCCCCGGAATTCCGTAACTTTGCCGTCCGTTTCCCTATTTCTGACGACGGTCTTGTTTTATCTTAATTCATAACTTATTGAGGATCAATGGTCCCATAAGGTCTGAAGGAAGGCGATGTTGGGAATTCGAACTATTTGTTGTGATTAGCGTTCAATAAAAACCGGTTTTTACAATATGTCTTCAACAAAACTGCAAAGCAGCAGGGTCAATTTCGGTAAAATTAAGCACCTTGCCGAAACGCCTGATCTACTCGAAGTACAAATCCAATCTTTCAAAGAATTTTTCCAGTTAGAAACGACGCCGGACAAGCGCAACATCGAAGGCTTGTTCAAGGTGTTCAAGGAGAATTTTCCGATCACGGATACCCGGAACATCTTCATGCTGGAATTCCTGGATTATTTCATCGATCCGCCGCGCTATACGATTGAAGAATGTATGGAGCGCGGGCTTACTTACGCGGTTCCCCTTAAGGCAAAACTGCGCCTGAGCTGTAACGACGAAGAACACGTCGACTTCCAGACCATCGTGCAGGACGTATTCCTGGGCAACATTCCTTATATGACGCCTCGCGGCACCTTCGTCATCAATGGCGCAGAGCGCGTGGTCGTGTCCCAACTGCATCGCTCCCCCGGAGTATTTTTCGGCCAATCGATCCATCCCAACGGAACCAAGATCTATTCCGCACGCGTCATCCCTTTCAAGGGGGCGTGGATGGAATTCGCCACCGATATCAATAACGTGATGTATGCGTATATCGACCGGAAGAAGAAATTCCCGGTTACGACGCTGCTGCGTTCCATCGGCTATGAGACCGATAAGGATATCCTGGAGCTGTTCGGCATGGCCGACGAAGTCAAGGCCGACAAGAAGGCTTTGCAGAAATATATCGGTAAGAAGCTGGCCGCCCGGGTGCTCCGCACCTGGGTCGAAGATTTCGTCGATGAGGATACCGGCGAAGTCGTATCGATCGAACGCAACGAGATCGTCCTTGAACGAGACACCGTTCTCGACGCAGAAGCGATCGAAATGGTCGTTGAAATGGACGCAAAGAGCGTCTTCGTCCAGAAGGAAGACGTCGGCGGCGACTATGCCATTATTTACAATACCCTGAATAAAGATACCTCCAACTCGGAACTGGAAGCGGTTCAGCATATCTACCGCCAGTTGCGCGGCGCTGACGCACCGGACGACGAGACGGCCCGGGGGATCATCGATAAATTATTCTTCAGCGACAAACGCTATGACCTCGGGGAAGTGGGCCGCTACAAGATCAACCGGAAACTCAATCTCAATCAACCCCTGGATCAGAAGACGCTGACCAAGGAAGATATGATCAATATCATCAAGTATCTCGTCCGCCTGACCAATGCCAAGGCCGAGATCGACGATATCGATCACCTGAGCAACCGCCGCGTCCGCACGGTGGGAGAGCAGCTGTATGCCCAATTCGGCGTTGGCCTCGCCCGTATGGCCAGAACCATCCGCGAGCGCATGAACGTCCGCGACAATGAAGTGTTCACCCCGGTGGATCTGATCAACGCCAGGACCCTGTCCTCCGTGATCAATTCCTTCTTTGGCACATCGCAGCTTTCGCAGTTCCTCGACCAGACCAATCCCCTCAGCGAGATCACACATAAACGCCGTATTTCCGCCCTCGGGCCGGGCGGTCTGAGCCGCGAGCGCGCCGGCTTTGAGGTTCGTGACGTGCATTATTCGCACTACGGCCGTCTCTGTACCATCGAAACGCCGGAAGGGCCGAATATCGGGTTGATCTCCACGCTCTGCGTGCACGCGAAGATCAATGAGATGGGCTTCATCGAAACGCCGTACCGCAAGGTACAGGATGGAAAGGTCGAGCTGAAGAAGCTGACCTACCTGAGCGCGGAGGAGGAAGACATCGCCAAGATCGCCCAGGCCAACGTGCCGCTGGACGACAAAGGCCATTTCGTGGAAGACAAGATCATCTCCCGGCAAACGGGTGACTTCCCCATCCTGGAAAAGGGTGAGGTGGAATATATGGACGTCGCGCCCAACCAGATCGTCGGGCTGAGCGCCTCGCTGATCCCCTTCCTGGAGCACGATGACGCCAACCGTGCCCTGATGGGATCGAACATGCAACGCCAGGCGGTTCCCCTGATCCGTCCCGAAATGCCGATCGTCGGCACCGGGCTTGAGGCCAGGGCGGCACGCGACGCGCGCATCCAGATCCACTCCGAAGGAGAAGGCATCGTCGAATTCGTGGACGCCAACGAGATCCATGTCCGCTACGATCGCAACGAAACGCAAAAACTGGTCAGCTTCGAAGAGGACCTGAAGATCTATAAGCTTACCAAATTCATCAAGACCAACCAGGAGACCTGCATCAACCTGAAGCCCGCCGTGAGAAAGGGGCAAAAAGTAAAGGACGGGGACTTCCTGACAGAAGGCTATGCCGTCCAGGAAGGCGAGCTGGCGCTGGGTCGCAACCTGAAAGTGGCATTCATGCCCTGGAAGGGATACAATTTCGAGGACGCCATCGTGATCAGCGAAAAAGTGGTCCGTGAAGACCTGTTCACGTCGGTGCATATTTCCGAATATGAACTGGAAGTGCGCGATACCAAGCTGGGCGAGGAAGAGCTGACGCCGGACATTCCCAATGTATCGGAAGAGGCGACAAAGGACCTGGACGAGAATGGGATCATCCGCGTGGGCGCCCAGATCAAGGAAGGCGATATCCTGATCGGCAAGATCACGCCGAAGGGAGAGAGCGATCCTACGCCGGAGGAGAAACTGCTCCGCGCGATCTTCGGCGACAAGGCCGGCGACGCCAAGGACGCATCATTGAAAGCGCCGAGCGGCACCGAAGGGGTCGTGATCAGCAAGAAACTGTTCCAACGCGCAAAAAAAGATAAGAACGCAAAGGCTCGCGAAAAAGCCTCCCTCGAAAAGATTGAGAAGGTGCATGAGAAGAATGTCACGGACCTGATGGACGTTTTGCTGAGCAAGCTGCAAGTACTGCTTAAGGAACATGTTTCCGCGGGGGTCAATAATAATTTCGGAGAAGTGCAGATCGGCAAGGGCGCGAAGTTCACCGCCAAGAACCTGTCCGGGATCGATTACCTCAACGTAAATCCCCTGGGTTGGACCGGCGAAGCCAAGACGGACGAACTGATCAATGTCCTGCTGCACAACTACAGCATCAAATACAACGAAGAGCTCGGCCGCTACAAGCGCGAGAAGTTCAATATTTCTATCGGGGACGAACTGCCTGCCGGCGTTTTGAAGCTGGCGAAGGTTTACCTGGCCGTCAAGCGCAAGCTGAAAGTGGGAGATAAAATGGCAGGCCGTCACGGTAACAAAGGCATTGTCGCCAAGATCGTGCGCGCCGAGGATATGCCGTTCCTGGAAGACGGAACACCGGTGGACGTGGTGTTGAACCCCCTGGGCGTGCCTTCGCGTATGAACCTGGGACAGATCTATGAAACGGTATTGGGCTGGGCCGGCGAGAAGCTGGGAGTCCGGTTTGCCACGCCGATCTTCGACGGGGCTACCGTGGAAGAGATCGCACAGCATATTGAAAAGGCAGGCCTCCCGAGCTTCGGTCATACCTTCCTGTATGACGGTGAAACCGGGGATCGCTTCGACCAGAAAGCTACGGTGGGGATCATCTATATTATCAAGCTGCACCATATGGTCGATGACAAGATGCACGCGCGTAGCATCGGGCCGTATAGCCTCATCACCCAGCAGCCATTGGGCGGCAAGGCCCAGTTCGGCGGCCAGCGTTTCGGGGAAATGGAAGTCTGGGCTCTCGAAGCCTACGGCGCCTCCAATATCCTGCAGGAACTGCTGACGCTCAAATCCGATGATATCATCGGCCGCGCGAAGACCTACGAGGCGATCGTGAAAGGCGATAATATCCCGAGGGCGGGCATACCCGAATCCTTCAATGTGTTGGTGCATGAACTGAGAGGTCTGGGACTGGATCTGAAGTTCGATTGATCATTCGACAGCACTCCGCTAACTGATGAATAAAATCCAGGGCCGTCACTTTTGTGACGGCCCTTTTTTATTTATTCTTTGACCAGCTTCTCGATGTGTACCTGGCCATTGATCTCTACCTCCAGAAGGTAGATGCCCGCGGCGATCGATCTGCCCGCAAGATCGATATGCATGCGTCCGGGGCCTGCCGTTCCCACCTGCCGCAGGAGCAGCTTCCCCGTAGCGTCCAGCAACCGCACATTCACCTTGCCGGCCGGCGCCTGCGTGAATAGAATGTCAAGACTATTCGCAAATGGATTCGATAGCAACAGGTAGGGGCGGGCCGAGGCAACAGGGTCCGTGACCTCGATCGTCCGGGTAGTGATGGAATGCCCGTCGAGATCAGTCTGCTTCAGGCGGTAGTAGTTGGTCGCCAGTGCAGGCGAAGGATCGGTAAAGGAATAGTGACGGATGGTGGAGCTATTCACCGCGCCGGGGATGAAGGCGATGCTCCCGAAGTCCTTCCCGTCATACGAACGTTCGATGCCGAATCCCTTGTTGCCGGCTTCCATGGCGGTACTCCAGTCCAGAACCACGTTATTGCCGCTGAGATGACCGTCGAAGTTCAGCAGTCCGATGGGCAATGTGGCCGAACCCGGCACCCCGGCGCCAAACCCGGAGAAGCCGGTGGTGAAATTAAAGGTCAGTCCGGTATTGCTGCCCAGGCTGCTGATCGCCGGCGTGCCGGTTACGAAGGCCCCGCCGCCGGCCGGGGCCGCAGGCGTAACGGAGAGGATCTGCCCGGCGACCTTCACCAGCTGGATATTGCTCAGGCTTTGTCCCGTGGCCGTCTGCCAGCCATTGATCTCTGCAGGCGTATAGTATAGCGTGATATTATAACTCCCGGACGCATTGTTGGTCGTCGGCAAAACGTGAAAGGTCTTGTCCATCAGGTAATTGGTCGAGTTGCTGTTCCAGAATGGCGTGGCGCTCGTCCCCTGGCGGTCGATCGAGACCGTGGTGCAGCCGTAATCGAAGGCGCTCAGATTTTGGATACGCGCCATGAGCTGGCTATTGACCTGGTCGTAAAAGTAGACGTCGCTGTTCGGCCCGAGATATTGCTGGGAGGAGGAACCAAGCAGGGTCTGCACCGCCGTCGCCGCCGTGCCGTACGACAGTTTGATGCTTGGCTTGGCGCTGCTGGGAAAATAAGTCGGCGCGCTGAATGGCGTGGAACAGTCGACCCCGTTCTGGAAGAAGGCATTGTCCTGCCCCGCGGAGCCGCCATCCCCGTAGTAGATCATCTGATCGCCTGCATCTGCCGCGGTTGACCCGTTATTGTAGCAGAACTCCACGACGAGATTGCTCGTCCCGTCCCAGGTGAAAGGCGAGTCGAATACCCAGCTGTTCCAACCGGAGACCGTGCTGTATGAGGACAGGGTCTTCACGACCGTCATATTCGACCCTTCCGTGACGGAACCCCCATTGATCAGAAAGGGCGTCGTTGACGTGCCCAGCTTGATCGTCAGATTGCTGAATGCCCTTGTACTATGTTTGCTGTTTACCTCCAACGCGATCCCCGAGATCGAACCGGCCGGGACCCCGGCGGCCGTCAGCTCAGAGGCTGTATATTGGAATTGCATCCTCGCCGAAGCCTGGCTGGCGTCGAACGGCGCTTGCGTGAACCCGAATGAAGCGGTACCCAGGGTTACCGTCCCGGTAGACGAACCCGCGGTGGGCGGCGCGTCATTATCATTGACGATCATCGTGAACGCATTTCGGCCGTCGCCGGCGACGGCATTCCCTCCTCCGCTGTTCACGCTGTAGCCAAGCGTGAAGTTGCGTGTGCCATTGACACTGGCGTCATCGTAGACCCTTAGTTTGAAAGGTTGCGGGGCGGCAGAACCCGAAGGGAAATTGACGACGGAACTGGGCGCCGCGAAGCTGCCGTTGGTGGTCAGGTCATAATCGACCCCACGCGTGGCTGTGCCGGAACTTTGACTGATCGTGGCCGTGGCCGCGACAGAAGGACTATTGCCGATCACCAGGTTATAGGTGTAGTCGGTATAGGAACGGCAGCCGGAGCTGGCCGCGGTAGCTTCAGTCACCTGGTCACCGGACAGTTCGAAGTCGATCTTGGGCGTGCAGGGACTGCTGCCGGCATTCGGCGCAGTCGCGCCTTGCGATGTGGACAGGCTCAGCCGGAAGGGTCCGGCGGCGGCCGCCAGCATCCGCGCCTTTTGTCCAGGAGTAAACAGGTCATAGCAGAACGTGTAATTCATGTAATTCTTCTCCGTGCTATCGTTATACGGCGTTCCCGTACACGGATTGGTTCCCGTGCGGCATTGAAAGTTGGAGGGGATGGTAATGGGATCGGTATCGCAGACCATGTCGCCGTCGACAGAACAATCGGTATTCGGATCGCAGGACAGTCCGCTCGCATCATTGCTTTGGAACGGATGATACAAATTGAAGGCATGCCCGATCTCATGAGGCAGGGTCTTCTGACCGGAGATCATTTGCGTGGCGAGCATGATGATCCCGTCCTCATTGGAGGGAGAGCCCGGGAAGTAGGCAAAGCCCGCGATGAACGAGCCGGGTCCGGTGCCGTCGGCCCCGTCGATCTTGTCTACGACCCACACATTGTAGTATTGCGTCGGGTCCCAACGGATCAGGTTCTTGACATTGATGTCGGCTGTGCCGACAACACTCTGTGAGGCCTGCACTCCTCCGGACACATAGCCGGAGACGCCTGACCCGTCAACCCGGTTGATCCCGTTTGTCGGATTGCAATTGGGATCACGCTTCGCCAGGGCAAATTGGACCTGCAGGTCTCCTGCTCCCTCCGTGCCGGCTATGCTGCCGTTATAGACCGAATTGAGATAATTGATAGCTCCGGTGATCTGTGCATCGGTGGGATTATAAATGGTGCCGATCGCTCCGCCGGTATGTACCACGTGAACGACGACGGGTATGGTATAAAGGGCTGTCAGGGGAGAGGGGGAAGGGCCGGTCTTGTCGATCGTAACGGCACGGGGCGGCTGCATCAATTGCGGGTGCCTGATGAGGTATTCCCGGATCCGGGCCTCGTCCGTCCGCACATTCTGGCGATACGTGGGATCCTCTTTCATCTTGCGACGATGGACAAGGTCGAAGCCGCAAGTCGGCTGGGCAAAAACCCATTGAGCAAGCAGCAAGGCGAGGACGGTCAGCGTTAGCTTTTGGCTGATTTTCATATTCTGGGTTTAGCATGGACCGAACACTTTCGGATCAATAGGTATCGGGGGTACCGCTAAGATACACTAACGGTTTTTCATCTATCTTTATTTCCTTATGCATATGCAAATGAGAACCGCCTTGATCATTTTAGGCCTGGCTGGTCTTCTGAGGGCTGAGGGTCAGCGGGTAACCCGGATTACCGACCCGGCGGGCTGGGTAAACCCCCTGATGGGAACCGATTCGAAATATAGCCTGTCCAATGGAAATACCTATCCGGCCATCGAGCTGCCCTGGGGCATGAATGCATGGATGCCGCAGACGGGCAAAATGGGGGACGGCTGGAGCTATCAATATGGGGCCGACAAGATCCGAGGATTCAGGCAAACCCACCAACCTTCTCCCTGGATCAATGACTACGGGCAATTCTCGGTCATGCCGGTGACCCGGCATCTCCAGATCGACGAAGAAACAAGGGCCAGCTGGTTCTCCCATAAGACGGAAGTAGCGCATCCCTATTACTACAGCGTATACCTGGCGGATCAGGACGTGACCGCGGAATTCACGCCGACTGAACGCTCGGTGCAGTTCCGCTTTACTTTTCCCCAAACGGACAGCGCCATGATCGTGGTCGATGCCTTCGACAAGGGGTCCTATGTCCGGATCATCCCCGGCGAACGGAAGATCATCGGGTATACGACGAAGAACAGCGGAGGCGTGCCCGACAATTTCAAAAACTATTTCGTACTCTATTTCGACAAGCCTTTGACCATCGCGCGTGCCTGGCAGGGGCGGGGTAACCTGCTGGGTGGGGATTCCCTGGAATACAGGGGCGATCATGCCGGCGCCGTCATCGGTTTTGCGACGGCAAAAGGGGAGCAGGTACACATGCGGACGGCGTCATCCTTCATCAGCCTCGCGCAGGCCGAATTGAACCTCCGCAGGGAGATCGGCTCCGATGATTTCGGGACGACCTGCCGGAAGGCGCATGAAGCCTGGAATCAGGCCCTGGGCATTGCGCTGGCCGAAGGCGGTACGGTCGATCAGACCCGGACCTTCTACTCCTGCCTGTACCGGACCTTGCTGTTTCCCCGGAAATTCTATGAACTGGATGCCGGCGACCATATCGTCCATTACAGCCCCTACAACGGGCAGGTACTGGCCGGCTATATGTTCACCGACAATGGCTTCTGGGACACCTTCCGCGCCGTATTCCCCCTCATGACCCTGCTCTTTCCCGAGCTCAACGGGCATATGATGGAGGGGTTGGCCAATGCCTATAAGGAGAGCGGCTGGCTGCCGGAATGGGCGAGCCCCGGCCACCGCGACTGCATGGTCGGCAGTCATTCGGCATCACTGATCGCAGATTCCTGGCTAAAAGGGATCCGGGGCTATGATATCCAAACCCTGTACGAGGCGATCCTCAAAAATTCGGAGCATGAAGGTCCGCTGAGTTCCGTGGGGCGAAGAGGGGTGAGCTATTACAATTCCCTGGGCTACATTCCCTATGATGTAAAGATCAATGAGAATGTCGCCAGGACCCTGGATTATGCGTATGACGACTTTACGATCCGGCAGCTTGCCCGCGCGCTGCATCGCCCGGCCGAAGAACTGGCGCGCTTTTCGAAGCGCTGCCTCAATTACCGGAACGTCTTCGATCCGGAGACGCGGCTGATGAGAGGCCGGAATGCCGATGGAACCTTCCAGTCGCCGTTCTCTCCTTTCAAATGGGGCGATGCCTTTACGGAAGGCAATAGCTGGCAATGGACCTGGTGCGTGTTCCATGATATCAAAGGCCTCATGGGTTTGATGGGGGGAAAGGAGACCTTCCTGAAAATGATGGATTCGGTGTTCAAGCTCCCGCCCACATTCGATGCCAGTTATTACGGCGTCGTGATCCATGAGATCCGCGAGATGCAGATCATGAACATGGGTCAGTATGCGCACGGGAACCAACCCATTCAGCATATGCTCTATTTATACGATTATGCCGGGCAGCCCTGGAAGACGCAGTACTGGGTGCGGCAGGTCATGGACAAATTGTACGATGCCAGACCCGACGGCTATTGCGGAGACGAGGACAACGGACAGACCTCCGCATGGTATGTGTTCTCTGCCATGGGATTCTATTCCGTTTGCCCCGGAACCCAACAATATGCATTCGGCGCCCCGTTGTTCCGGAAGATGACCCTGACGATGGAGGGGGGAAAGAAATTCGTGATCAGCGCTCCGGCAAATAGCGATCGCAACCTGTACATACAGCGTGCCGATTTGAACGGGCAGGTCTATGACAAGAACTGGATCAGTCATTTCGTCCTGCGGAAGGGTGGGGCGCTGAACCTGCTGATGGGCCCCGGGCCCGCAAAGGGGCGGGGCGTGTCGCCCGAAGACGAGCCGTATTCCCTGTCCGATGAACGCCCCGCGCGGTGACCGCCGGAACCGCAGGGTATAACTTTCGTTGTATTGCGAAAAGCAGGTCATTCCGCTATGTTTGTGAAAACAGCAGCCCATGCGATCCCTTCTCGCAACCGTGTTCCTGCTCGGACTGTATGCGACCGGCACCGGCCAGCAAACGAACCCTTCTTCAGCACAGATCCAGGAAGTATTGCAAAAGATGCATGCCCAGCTGGACTCGGCTTACAAAAGCCCGCAGGTCAGGAAGATGATGCAGCAGGGGAAGGCGATCAACACCGATTCCATCGTCCGGGCAGCCAAATCCAGGACCGGTAACGGCCAGTCCGGTAACATGGGCAGCCTGACTGCCGGCGGAATAGGGCCGAGACCCGATACCAGCACGGAAAAACTGCCTCCGAAGAATACCCGGGTATTGGGCGCCATGCCCTCGAAACCCCTGTCGGCTGCAGCGATCAGACAATATATGACCGATCTGGACAAGCAGTTGACTCCCGCCTTTCGGGACGCTTTCGGGACATCGATCGGTAATACGGATAAATATACCGCACTGGGCATCAGTAACGCATCGGTTATCGCAGCCGAAATGGGTATGCTGGACCAGGCCGTACTATTGTCCCTCAAGGCGGTCGAACGGGCGCCCGATAATCCCCTCATACTGAGCAATGCCGGGTCGATCCTGCATACCGGCGGTTTGGAGATTGCGGCGATACCCATCCTGGAAGCCGCTGAACAAAAAGACCCCGGGAATAGTACGCTCGAAAACAACCTCGGTCAGTCCTACCTTTCCGTGGGCGATCGGGACAAGGCGCAGGCACATTTTCAGGCCTGCATCGCCAAAGCGCCCAATCATCCCCTGGCTAATAGCTCCATGGCCATGATCGACCTGGACCGGGGAGACCGCTCTTCCGCCCTGCGTCATGTGGAAAATTCACTTAAGGGCGCATTTTCCGACCGGGCATACCACCTGTTGTACAAACTCAAGCAGGACCCCGTTCTGATGGACTATTTCAAGCAGCGCTACAAGCAACCGGAATATTTTAATGAGAACAAATACCAGCTGCCACTTCAGTGCTATCGGGTTTCGGACATCGCTGCCATGCGGGCAACTTATGACGCCTACAGGGAAATGTTGCGCCGGGTCAAAAAGAAATTCGATGACGAAGGTAAAGAGGAGTCCAGGGCAGGCAGGGATGCGCTGATGGAAAAAATGAAGAACCATCGGCCGGGCTCGGGAGCCTCCGAATTCCAGGCGCCGTTTATGGAAATGGCCAACGCCATGCTCTTCGACCTCAAAAGGAGGATGGAGCGCGGAGACGCCGATGAAATAGCGCGCAGCCAAAAGCAATATCATGACCATATCAAAGAGCTGCAGGACGAATACAATAAGAAACTCCACGACGTCGAAGAGTGCGGAGGACAAATTGCCCTCGCCAATGATTACATGGAAAAGATGGCCGTCGTCACGCATGAATATCAGAAGACCTACCTGCGTCTGTATAAGGATTTTTACCTCGACAATGCCTTCTGGAGCTTTTTTACGTCCCCTGATCCGCATATGCAGCGGGCTCAATTCTGCCAGCTGACGAGCGGGTTCCTGTCCGTTCTGCTGCAGATCGCGGAAACACATTACCTGGATGTCACGCAGGACTGCGCTACGGAAGAAAAGGAAAAAAAGGAGGCCGAAGAGGTCGAGATCGAGGGGGATTGCCCGTTAGGCAAGAATGGCCAGGAGATCCCCTTCGGCATCGGGAAATTCAATCTCAGTTGCGAGGAGGGGGAATTTCAGATCGGGGAGCTGATCATCCTGAACATAAAACATAAATTCAATACGGGTGAGACGATCTGGGCCCTCGGGCCAGGCGCAGCCGTTTCGTTGATGGGGCATAGCGAAGAATCCTGGTTGGAGATCCCTGCGCTGGGACCCATTAAGCCCGGCCTGGAAGTGGGCATCAAGGGACAGGCATTCCTGGTGTTCAAAGACGGCGCTTTTGTCGACTATGGCGGACGGATCGCGGCAGAGATCGATGTCCTGGGCTGGGGCAGGGAGATCAGCACGACGGTGGCCATCGGCAAGAATAGCGGGCTGGTTCTGGAGGACGGTGGGCTGAAGCGGTACATCGATAAGAACTTTGGGCCGCCCAAAGAGGTGCAAGTAAACAAGAACGTAAAAATCTACAATCCAAAATAGCGTATGCGCCAACCATTTTCGATCCTCCTGACCCTTATCGTCTCAAGCCGTCTCATGGCTCAGAGTGATTGCGACGATGCAGCCATCATGGCCATGAAAGGCGGATGGAAGAAGGTCCCCGACGCCAACATGCACTACGACAAGAACCAGGTGCGCATCAATCGTTGCGTGGACAGCATCGGCAAGCTCTTTCAATCTTCCCTTGCCGATCTGAAAGGGATCGATGCGGGCTGGTATCGGACCATGAGTGATCCCATGGTCGCGGGCGCGCCACCCGGATTCAACTTTAATTCGCTCTATAAACCCTGGTACTGCAATATCCATTTGCATAAAATGCTGCTCAGCGATGAGACGGGTACCTGGATTTGGGTCTATGTCAACACTGTGGGCAGTCTCTTTCAAAACCAGCATGTCGAAACCGGCTTGCAGGTGAATGGGATGACGATCTGCACCCAGCCGCTGCGAAAGGGATCCTGGAAGGGTTACGACCTGTACTTCCCCGAGGGCCCTGGCGGAAGGGCTAAATTTGTCCTGCTCACGCACCGCAACCGGTTGCCCTGGAGACCCGTCACCCAGCGGGAATACCTGATGGCCTGGCGGTCTTACGTTCAAAAAATGAAAGAGGGCTCCACGATAAATTTGGCCGCCATGCAGGCCGATGACCAAAAAGAGATCGAACACATCCAAAACAATCCGAACCTGAAGCCGGAGGTCAAGGAGATCCAGTTGAAAGCCATACAAAAGCGCGAAGCCATGTTTGCCGGGAACGCCAGCGGGAATGCCAAGCTCGGCCAGGCCTTCGACGACAAGATCAGACTGATCGACGATTATCTTGCCCATCACTCCGAATCGACCCTGGCCCAGCCGGCCTGGGTCTCTCCCAGCGCACATTCCGGCTTCGACGGCAGTTTTTCGAGCGAGGAGCTTGGAGGGATGTTGCAGGTGGTGCCGGATCCGGATTATTTTTCAAAAGATGTTCCCAGCTATGTGCCCCAGCTTATCATGATGGAATGGACCTGGGATAAAAATACCCCGAGCCTGCAGTTCACCCGCCAGCTCGAAGAGAATTTCCCGATCGGCAGGCTCGCTGCGATGGTAGACAATCATTAACACAAGCCCTAAAATTCCTGTTGTGAAAAAGAATCTTATTTTCCTGTTGATCCTCTTGCTGGCCGTAACGGCAAACGGGCAGAAAGAACATTTTGACATCGCCACCTTCATTGCTCCCAAAGGCTGGCAACGAGCCGATACCAATGGCGTGTTGCAGTTCTTCAAATTCCGGGATCCCCACAGCGTGGCCAGCTTTTGCCAGATCTTTCTCTACCCCAGCCGGGAAAGCGGAACAGACCCCATGGAGAACTTCAATGCGGAATGGAATACCCATGTGGTGGCGTGGGCGGGGATGAATGGCGATCCCAGACCTCAGGCCGGCAAGCCCGACAAGGGATGGACGCCCGTGACCGGTCATGTAAGCACGCAGAACAACGGAGTCATCTATAATTGTATCCTCATCTCGGCGACGGGATACGGACGCGTGATGAGCATCGTGATCAATATGGCAGGCCAGGACTACGCGGCCGATGCGGAGAAATTCCTGAATCAACTCGACCTGGACGTCCATGGGGCCCGCGGCAACCAGTTCGCGGGACCGGGCAGCCGGACGACAGCGGGCCCGGCCTCCGGCGGCCAGACCTCCAGCGGCGCGGCCTCCCTTGACGATTATATATATACGGCTCCGCCCGGATGGGTGTCGCAGCGATTTGCCGACGGCATTGTACTGAGCCCGGCTCCCCCGAACCCGGAGCGATGCAATCTCACCATACACCTGTTACGGCCCGCAGGCCCCAACCTGGTGACGGACGCCGGCCAGATCTTCAATGAAGTTTTTACGGGCTTTGTCGGCAAGGAAGGAATGACGTCGAATTCCGTGATCAGGGGAACCTCCGTGCAAGGATGGGACTATTACATCATCAAGGCGGCAATCGGGCGGCCCGGCGGGAATTACCAAACCCTGTTCGGCTTCGTCTGTGTGATCAGGCTGGGGAATCAGCTGGCTTCCATTTCCGGCATTTCCAAGGACCCCCTCGTGAGTTCCTGCTTCGGGCTGGCCCTGACGGATGTATGGCCGAAATTCTTTTATAGCCTGCAATTCAGGAGCTGGGATAAAAGGCTCCCCGAAGGAGAAATGATGAAAAGAATGGCGGGTACCTGGATGATGGCCACGGCCACAGCGGGCGACCAAATCACCTTTGCACCTAATGGTCGTTATGCCAATGCGGCGGCCTCCCAGCAATATGGCTTTACCTCCACCTCGGCGGTGACCATCACGGACGCCTATTTCGGGAATGGCGCCTATTCCGTCAAAGGGAACAATATCCTGCTCACCCAGGATAATGATAAGGCCCATCCCACCCCCGGCTGGTTCCGGCTCGAGGAGGAGAGCAAGGACAATGGAAATACCTGGAAGAAGAAATTATACCTCACGCGCACCAGCACGGTGGACGGCACGGAATACGAGGTCGGCTTCACCAAACAACAGTGAGCCAAACAACAGGTAGGCTCCCGGCCCGCGTGGGATCTATCCCAGCAGGAAATCCTTCAGCTGTGAATAATCGGCCTCTACCCGGGTACTTTGCTTTTTCCGGCCGATCAGGGATTGTACGCTCTCCGGCAAGGGGATCTTTTCTCCCGTGATCGGTTCGACGACATCATAGAATTTGACCGGGTGGGCCGTCTCCAGGCAGATCCCTTTCAACTGCTCTCCCCCGGCAGACCCCTGCTCGTCCAGGTAGC
Organism: Bacteroidota bacterium; assembly: GCA_030706735.1. GTDB lineage: Bacteria > Bacteroidota > Bacteroidia > Chitinophagales > Chitinophagaceae > Puia. Next base: position 57,348 of record JAUZNZ010000014.1, read on the forward strand.
GCGCCAGGGCGAGATAACCAACGGCTCCATGCGGGTCGGCCAGATAATGATGGTTGGCTAGCAATTCACGGATCGTTGCCCTGGTCTCCTCATCGGAAATGCTATAGCTGGTCAACACGTTGGTCAGCGCATCGAATTCCTTGTGGAACAACTCGAGGATGCGCACAAAGTTGCTCGGATCACCCACATCCATCGCGTTCGACAAGGTGGGGATGGCGGTCCGGGCCTGGTAGCGCCCGGTCTGCAGATACGAAGGCACGACGTTATTGGCATTGCAGGCAGCGATGAAATGGCGGACCGGCAGACCGGAGCGATGCGCCAGCAGGCCGGCGCAGATATTGCCGAAGTTCCCGCTGGGTACGCTGATCACCGGAGGGCGATCCTTTTCAGGCCACTGCTGGTAGGCGAACAGGTAATAGAATTGCTGAGGCAGCCACCTGGCGACATTGATGGAGTTGGCCGACGTGAGGAAAAGCCGGCGGTTGAGCTCGGGATCGGCAAAGGCTTGTTTGACCATGCGCTGGCAGTCGTCGAAACTGCCGCTCACTTCCAGGGCGGAGATATTCTTTCCCAGGGTCGTCAACTGCAACTCCTGCACGGAGCTGACCTTCCCCGAGGGGTAGAGGATCACCACATTGACCCCGTCCACGTCATAAAAGCCATTCGCAACCGCACCGCCGGTATCCCCCGACGTGGCGACCAGTACCGTCACGCCACGACCTGCGGCGACCACGCCGTCCCGGACAAAATGACCGAGGCAACGGCTCATGAACCGGGCGCCCACGTCCTTAAAGGCCAGAGTGGGGCCATGAAAGAGTTCCAGGACGCTGATGGTATCCGTCACGGGGACCAACGGAAAGTCGAAGTGGATCGTTTCCCCGATGATCCGTTGCAATTCAGTTTCCGGGATATCCTCCCCCACATAGGGACGGATAACCGAAAAGGCGATCTCCTCACGCGAATAACGGTCGATATGCCTGATCAGATCATCCGGGAAGGCGGGGATGGATTCAGGAAAATACAATCCCTTGTCCGGGGCCTGTCCCTGTATGGTCGCCGTTCTGAAGCTGGCTGTCACGGATGCATTATGGAGGCTGTAGTATTGCATGTTATCAGGAATAGACCTTTACGCCTTCGCGATTGATGGTGGTGATATAGGTGTGATAGGACAACCCTATCTTTTCATAAATGCCCTTCATGCAGCCCTCTACGGCGCCGGCGATCGCGGCATCCCGGCTGAGCATGAAAATGGAAGGCCCGGAACCGGAGATCCCTCCGCCGAGGGCGCCGGCCTCCTTACATTGACGCTTGACCTCGTCGAAGCCCGGGATCAGGATGCTGCGTACCGGCTCGATGATGACGTCTTCCAGCGAACGTCCGATCAGTTCATGATCGTCCCTCATCAGGCCGGCTACGAGACCTGCGATATTGCCCCACTGCCGGATGGCATCCTTCAACAGGACATTCTTGCGAAGGATCTGCCTGGCATCGGCGGTGCGCACCTCGATTTGCGGATGTACCACGGTTACATACAAGGACGGCGCAGGGATCGAAACGATATCGAGTGGGAAAATGGAGCGGATGAGGGTAATTCCGCCGAAAATGCAGGGGGCGACATTGTCGGCGTGCTTGACGCCGGAGGCCACCTTTTCGCCGAACATGGCGAAGCGAACCAGATCCTGTTTGGAAAAAATATTCCCGAGCAGATGATTGGCGGCCACGACGGCTCCCGCGGCGCTGGCCGCACTGCTGCCGATGCCGCTGCCCGGCTTGATCTTCTTGTCGATGAGGACTTCGAAACCAAGGCCGGGACGGCTCGCTCCAAGTTCCTCCATTATCGCGAGCAATGGCGCTCCCGCCGTATTCTGTGCGGGATCCGAGGGCAGTGGGAAGCCATCCCGGCTACTAACGGTCACGAATGGCTCGTCAAGCAGGCCTACCTGCATGATGTCGCAGGGCTCTTCGAGGGCCATGCCCAGGACATCGAATCCACAGACCAGGTTGGCGACCGTCGCCGGGGCTTTTATGGTTATTTGTTGCATGGCATGGGTTTGTTCACACTCTTGCTGTCTTACACTCTTGCCGTCCGGACGATATCGGCGAATACGCCGGAGGCCGTCACTTCCGCTCCCGCCCCGGCGCCCTTGATCACGAGCGGTTGCTGGGGATATCTGTCGGTGTAGAAGAGCACTACATTGTCTTTCCCGTACAAATGATACAGATCATGTTGGGGGTCGATATGCTGGAGCCCTACGGAAGCCTTGCCTGCCTCATAGCGCGCTACGAATTTCAGCTTTTTACCCGCACGCTCCGCGGCCTGGTACAGCTGCCGGAAATGATCCTCCTCCTTCGCCATGGCGGCATAAAAATCTTCCACGGATCCCTGCATGCAGGACGCCGGCATGAAGGACTCGTTCCGGATCTCTTCCATCTCCATCTTCTCTCCCGCCTCCCGGGCCAGGATCATGATCTTTCGCATGACGTCGGTGCCGCTGAGATCGAGGCGGGGATCGGGCTCCGTATATCCTTCGTCCTGGGCCTGCCGGACGACCTCGGCAAAAGGCCGTTCGGCATGGTAGTTATTGAATACGAAGTTCAGCGTCCCGCTGAGCACGGCTTCGATGCGGGTCACCTTGTCGCCGCTACGGAGCAGGTCATTGAGCGTGCCGATAACGGGCAACCCCGCGCCGACATTCGTCTCGAAGAGGAAAAGCGAATTGAACTCCCTGGACAGGTCCTTCAGTTCCTTGTAATACCCATACGGTGACGAACAGGCGATCTTGTTGCAGGCTACTATGGAAATGCTCTTTTGCAGGAGGCGATCATAGCAACCCGCGACCTCCGCATTGGCCGTGACGTCGCAAAAGACGGCATTGCGCAGGTTCTTCGACATAATGCCACTGAGCCAACTCTCGAGGTTCATCGGACTTCCTGCGGCCAGTGCCGTTTTCCAGCTATTCAGGTCGATACCTTCGTCGCTCAGCAACATCTTCTTGCTGTTCGCAATGCCGATGACACGAACCTGCAGGCGGAGCATTTTTTGGAGATAGGCCTGCTGCTGCCGCAGCTGATCCAGCAGGCGGCTGCCCACATTGCCGGTTCCGGTGATAAACAAGTTCAGCTGTTTATACGTCGTTTCGAAGAACTCCTCATGCAGGATGTTGATCCCTTTCTTGACGTCCCGGGTGGCGATGACCGCAGAAATATTCCGTTCCGAAGAACCCTGCGCGATGGCGCGCACATTCACCCCATTCCTACCCAATGCGCCGAACATTTTCCCGCTGATGCCGGGATGACTCTTCATGTGATCGCCTACCAGCGCGATGATCGACAGCTCCTTTTCGATGATCAGTGGCTCTACCTTGCCGGTTTGGATCTCATGATCGAATGCCGCATCGACGCAATCTTTGGCAAGCGACGCATTTGGCTGGTCGATGCCCACGCAAATGGAGTGCTCCGAAGATCCCTGGGTGATGAGAATGACATTGATCTTCTCACTGGACAGCGCTTCGAACAGTCGCTTGGAAAAGCCGGGTATGCCGACCATCCCGCTGCCCTCGAGGCTCAGCAGGGCGATCCCGCCGATGCTGGAGATGCCGCGGATCGTATTTCCGTTTCGGAAAGAGTCGGATTCAATGACGGTCCCCTGGTCTGCGGGCGCGAAGGTATTCTTGATCCAGACGGGAATGTTCTTGCTCATGACCGGCTGGATCGTCGGCGGATAAATGACCTTGGCGCCGAAATGGGACAACTCCATCGCCTCCTGATAGGAAATGCGCGGGATAAGTCGGGTATTGGCAACGAGGCGCGGATCGGCGGTCATCATGCCGGAGACATCGGTCCAGATCTCCACCACGGTCGCGTCGAGGGCCGCCGCCAGGATGGCTGCGCTGTAGTCGGAACCCCCTCTGCCAAGTGTGGTGGTGATCCCTTTGCCGTCTGCCGCGACGAATCCCGGCATGATGAAGAGATCATCCTTTGCACCGTCAAAATAATGGCGGATCCGCGCGTCCGTTGCCGGGAAATCGACCGCGGCATATCCGAAATGGGAGTCCGTTACGATGACCTCGCGGGAATCCTTCCAGGCGTTCGCGTGGCCGCTCGCCGAAAAGCGGGCGGCAATGATCTGTGATGACAGCAGTTCGCCATAGCTGACGATCTTGTCCTGGGTCCTGGCGGACAATTCATTCAGGAGGAATACGCCGTTGCAGATATCCTCTATCTCATTGCATCGCGTCTTGACCAAACTGAGCAGCTGACTTTGCCGGGTGAGGGGCAGAAGGCATTTGACGGTATCGAGGTGACGCTGTTCGACCAATTGTAATTTCTCTTTGTAGGACTCGTCGCCCGCCGCGGCCAGTGCGCCGGCCTGAAGCAGGGTGTCCGTTATTCCTCCGAGCGCTGAGACGACCACGACGGTGGGGCCTTTCCGAAGTGCCATCCTGACGATATCGACCACTTTATTGATGTTCTCTGCATTGGCTACGGAGGTTCCACCGAATTTTAATACCTGCATAAAAGGAATGATTTGACGAAAATGGGTGATTTTTGATTTCTGTCAGCTTCAGGAGAAGCCCATTGGTTAATATGGAGAAACACAACCCTTAACGGGTTGTTCCGGTGGTAATGGTCGTAGTGAATGCAGCCGCCGACGAAGACGTCAGGACGGAAAAGGAGGAGACAATATCGTGTGTTTTATAGACCACTGTGAAAAAGGAGTTGCTAAGGTAGGCAAATTCGATGAAAAAACAATATGTAAGGGTTTTTTTAAAGGAAATGGACTAATTTAGCCCTTAGGTTTGATTTACTACTGCTTGTCAGCCAAATTCCTCGAAATTTTTAAATTGTCAGTATGAGCTACCAGTCTTCCCAGGGGTTGCAGCAGTTCAAGAACCTGGTTGGGATAAAATTCCAGCTTTACAATAGTTTATTTACCTCCCTGCCCTTTCACCGGATCGAGAAGACGGGCATCCTGCTATCCCTGCTGCTGACGGTCTGTGAAGACGGTTATAAGAAAAAATTAAGTCCCCAGCAGATCCTGGACGAATTCTTTCAAAAGCACACGACCTATACCAGCGAGCGGGACCGTGCCGACATCATGTTCCGATTCGTACAGTACGTCGAGCGGCAGATCGTGCTCTTCGATGCGCTGGAAGATGCCGCTTTTCGCCATGTGAACGATATGGGCGGGACGGGAACCGTGAAGCATCTCATCTCCGAGATCCTGCAGACCAACAAGGAGGAGGAACTGACTGAAAAGCTGAAAGACTATTCTGTGCGGATGGTCCTGACTGCTCATCCCACGCAATTTTATCCCGGCGCCGTCCTGGGGATCATCAATGACCTCTCGCGGGCCGTCGTCGAGAATAATGCGGGGGAGATCAACCTGTACATGCAACAGTTAGGCAAGACGCCTTTTTTGAAGAAGCAAAAGCCGACACCCTACGATGAAGCGGTCAGCCTGATCTGGTATTTGGAGAATGTTTTTTATGCGGCCTGCGGGAAGATCATCAGCAGCCTCCAAAATCAATTCCCGCATGCGCTCGACAAAAAGAATGCCGTGATCAAGATGGGCTTTTGGCCGGGCGGCGACCGTGACGGCAACCCCTTCGTAAATACCGAGACCACGCTGCGCGTGGCGGATGCCTTGCGGGGGGCGATCATCAAATGTTATTACCTCGACGTGCGCAGGCTGAAACGCCGGCTCACGTTCAAGGGCGTCGACACGGTGCTGACCGAACTGGAGCAGAAGCTGTTCAATAACCTGTTCATCCCCGATCATAAGAGCGACCTGTCGCCGCAGGATCTCCTCAAGCCCCTGGTCGAGATCAGGGAAACGATCATCTACCAGCACAATAGCCTCTTCGTGAACCTCGTAGACAGCCTGATCGGAAAGGTCATGATCTTCGGGCTCCACTTTGCCACCCTGGATCTCAGGCAGGACAGCGTGGTGCATGGCGCCGTACTGGCGGCCATTGCGGCCGCGGAAAAGCTGGTGCCGGCAGACTACGCATCCATGAGCGAGGCGGAGAAATCTTCCGTCCTCACGGGGCTGACCGGTACGGCGAAACCCGAGCTGTATGAAGATCCCCTGGTCAGCGACACGCTGCGCTCCCTGGCGGCGGTGAAAACGATCCAGACCCTGAACGGCGAAGAGGGTTGTAACCGGTACATCATCAGTCAATGCAATAGCGCGTTGAACGTGCTCGAAGTATTCGGGCTGTTCCTGCTGAGCGGATGGAAAAAAGATAAGCTGGCCGTGGATATCGTTCCCTTGTTCGAAACGGTGGACGACCTTCAGCGGGCCTCGGCGATCATGAAGGAATTATATGAGAACAAGACCTATAAGCGTCATCTGCAGCAACGTAACAATATGCAGACGATCATGCTGGGCTTTTCCGATGGGACGAAGGACGGAGGATATCTGATGGCGAACTGGGGCATTTATAAGGCGAAGGAAGAACTGTCGCATATCTCCAAAGAATATGGCATCAAGGTGGTATTCTTCGATGGCCGCGGAGGCCCGCCGGCACGGGGTGGGGGCAAGACCCATAAATTCTATGCCTCGATGGGAAAGAATATTGCCAATCGCCAGATCCAGCTTACCATCCAGGGCCAGACGGTCAGCTCCAATTTCGGGACCATCGACACGGCGCAATATAATATCGAGCAGCTCCTGCATGCGGGTATCTCCAATGACCTGTTCTCATCCAAGGAGGTGACCTTGAAAGACGACGAGGAGGAACTGTTGCAGGAGTTGGCGGAAGAGAGCTACAAGGCCTACTCCACACTAAAAGAACATCCTTCTTTCCTGCAGTATTTAAATGAGGTCAGCCCCTTGCGATTCTACAATGAAACGAATATTGCCAGCCGGCCCACCCGGCGGAAGAATTCCGGCAAGCTGGAATTGAAAGATCTGCGCGCCATTCCCTATGTGGGATCCTGGAGCCAGATCAAGCAGAACGTGACCGGCTACTACGGCGTGGGGAAGGCCCTTCAGGTCCTGGACAAAAAGGGGAAATGGAAAGCGATCAAGCAATTATATGCCGATTCGATGTTCTTCAAGACCCTTCTCGATAATTGCGAAATGGCGATGAAGAAATGCTTCTTCCCGCTTACGGAGCACTATTCCAGGGACCCGGTCTACGGCGAGATCTGGATGATGATCTATAACGAATTCGAACTGACGCAGAAATACATCTTTTCGCTTTCGGGCAAGAATGAACTGATGGCCGACTATCCCGTGGAACAACTGTCCATCCAGATGCGGGAGCGGATCGTCCTGCCGCTGAGTACCATCCAGCAATATGCGTTATGCAAATTCCAGCAATTCGAAAAGAGCGACAAACCCCAGAAGGGCGAAGAGAAGGCGTTGAAAGAGGCCTACGAGAAACTCATCATTCGCAGTTCCTTCGGGATCATCAACGCCGCGCGGAATTCCGCCTGAGGATCTCCTCCGGCCTGTCCTTTTCAAAATGAAAAACTTTTTTCCCGATTTAACAAGGGTGCGGCAGATTGCCTGTTGCCGTCCCGGCTCCCCTTTTTTGTCTGAAACCCCCGGCAATCCTGAGCCCGGAGCCGGTTTTCCCGCGATCCCCGGCTGCATTGGCATGCATTTGGCCATCCATTGCGACAAAACAGTTTATGTGTAAAAGAATGTCGGCCTTATTCGGGCTCTTCCTCGTCGTTTATCAGGGATATGGACAAGATGCGGCTCCGGCCAAAAAAGACACGGCCCCTGCCTTGTCGATCACCGGCTCGGCAGATTTTTATTATCGTTATGCCTTTAACAGGGCGGCAAGCGGCATGACCAGCTTTACCAGGACCCATGACCAGTTCACGCTGGGCATGGCCACCGTCAAATTGGAGCACAAGACGGCCAAATTGGACATGGTCGCCGACCTCGGCTTCGGCCCCAGGGCGCTGGAATTTGCTTATAACGATCAGGGGATCGTCCAGGCCATTAAACAATTATACATAAGCTACTCGCCCAACGCCTGGGTGAAATTCACCGGCGGTACCTGGGCCACGCATATCGGTTACGAGGTTCTCGATGCCTATGCCAACCGGAACTATAGCATGTCCTATATGTTCACCAACGGCCCGTTCTCGCACACCGGCGTACGCGCTGATTTTACGGTAGGCAAGAGTGGGTTCATGATCGGGATCGCAAACCCCACGGATTTCAGAAGCGTACCCGCTCCGGGGAAGGAAAACAAGAACATGATCGCCCAGTATAGCTACGCGCCCAGCGATCATTTCCATCTCTATCTGAACTACGTAGGCGGCCAGGACCCGGCAGACAATAAGATCCATCAATACGATCTCGTCGCCACCATGAAAGCCAACTCGCTATTCAGCGTCGGCCTGAATGGCACATACAACCATTCCGGCTTTTCTTCCGACAATTATGCTGCCGGGCACAACTGGTATGGAGCGGCCGCCTACTTCAATCTGGATCCGGCGCCCTGGTTCGGCCTGACCCTGCGTGAAGAATATTTTAGCGATAAGGACGCGGTCAAAACGCCGGGAGGATCTGTTATCGCCAGCACGCTTTCCGCGAATTTCAAGGTCGATGGCTTTATTTTCATTCCGGAGTTCCGGCTCGACGCCGCCAACAATCCCTGGTACCCGAAAAGGGATGGGACGAACAGCAAGTCGGACGCGAGCCTCCTGCTGGCAGCGATCTATTCATTCTGAATCGGCTTGTTAAGCGACAAAAAAAGGGAGCCGTCTCAGGGTAACCTGAGACAGCCCCCCCCAAAGTATGGAGAGAATCCGAAATTAAGCTTGCGACGGATAAGCCTCCACGCCGTGCTCGTACACGTCGAGACCGCCTGGGCCCGTTTCGCCTTCTGCCGGCACGCGCAGCTTCCAGGGATGGGGCAGCGCATTGACCACGGACATCAGTACCCAGGCCACCGCGAAGGTCGCCAGGGCCATCGTGATATTACCGATAAGCTGAGCCTTCAGTACGGCTGTGCCGCCACCATAGAACAGACCCGCCACGGGAGAGGAGTTGTCCGCGCCGGTTGGTCCGGTGGCGCCATAGACTCCACAGGCGAACAATCCGAGCGACCAGGTTCCCCACATGCCGCATGCGCCATGCACCGCAACCGCGCCGATGGGATCATCGATACGCAGATATTCCAGGAGGTTGACGGCGAGCCATACTACGACGCCGGCAACGAGCCCAAGCATGATCGCGCCGAATGGAGACACCCAGTAACAGGGGCAGGTGATGGCGACCAGGCCGCCGAGGAAGCCGTTGGTCGTATAGCCGAGATCGAACTTTCCTTTCGTTTCACCGAACCAGAGCGCCATGTACATGGCCCCGATGCCGCCACCGCAGGCCGCGAGGGTGGTATTGGTCGCTACGCGGCCGATACCCTGCATGTCCACCGCCGAGAGCGTGCTTCCCGGGTTGAACCCATACCATCCGAACCAGAGGATGAAACCGCCCACGGCCGCCACCGTGAGGTTATGCGGAGCGGGCATGCCGCCTCCGTCCCGTTTGAATATGCGGCCGATACGCGGTCCGAGAACGATCGCACCCGCGAGGGAGACGACGCCTCCGATCGTATGAACGACGGTTGATCCGGCGAAGTCACGGAACCCTTGTCCCAGTCCGGGTAAGAAATGATCCTTCGAACCCATGAGCGCCAACCAGCCGTCGGGTCCCCAGGCCCAATGGCCGATTATGGGATAGATGAAACCGGTAACACCGATACTATAGAGAATGTCGCCACGGAAACCGGTGCGGCCGATCATGGCGCCTGACGTAACCGTAGACGTCGTATCCGCAAAAGCAAATTGGAAGATCCAATGCGCCAATATGGGAACTCCTGTCGAGCCGTACGTATCCGGAATATTTTGCAGGAAGAACCAGGGTTTGGGATCTCCGCCGGCGAGCGCTCCTCCGCCCCAACCGATCAGGCCGTTCCCTTGTCCGAACATGAAGGCGTATCCGATGCCCCAGAACAGGATGCCGCAAATGCAGGTATCGAATATACATTCCATCAATACGTTGACGGTTTCTCTTTTGCGGGCAAATCCTGCTTCCAGGAATACGAAGCCCGGTTGCATGCCGAATACCAGGAAGGCGGCAACGAGAGTCCAGATCGTATTGGCCGTATTCATCAAGGTTGTCTCATGCGCCGTATAGGCCGGCGCGCCCTGGGCGTGCGCAGGCGTACCCATGAGGATGGCCGGTAAAAAGCCAATTGCGACCAGGACCAGGAACAGTCCGATCATCTTACCGGCGAACATGCCGCCGGCTATGCGCCATTTCTCGGCTTTTGTTAATTTGACCATGGGGGCCAGGGGTTCTGCTTGTCCGCTGCCCTTGAACAACTTGCTAGTGATGAAATTGGATACTCCCATTGCGTTTAGTTTTTGTGAATAAAAGTTGATTTGTTGATTGGGATCTCAGATTAGGATGCGGTTAACTCAAGCAGGAAAAAAAATCAGAATGAATAGATCGCTGCCAACAAAAAGCTCGGGTCCGTCTTGGTCGCGGTTCCATCGTTCTTGGTGAATAATGTTTCACTGGCATTATCGATCCTGAATTCCGGTATGAAGATGAAGCCGTCGACCTTGAACATGGCCGAAAGCGTGCTGGCGATCACATTTGCCCCGGTCGCTCCACCGACCGGATGTAATTTGATCCCGTCCTTGTCGCTGAAGTACTCCTCGCGCAGCGTCAGGCCGAACCAGGAGGTGGGGTCCAGGTTGAGGTACGCGGCGCCGCCGTACCAATTATGTCCCGTCGCGTAGTTGTCGGCCACATAACTGGAATGATTATACGTGCCGTTCAGGCCCACGCTGAACTGGGAACTGGCCTTGATGGTCGCCACGAGATCGTATTGATGGATCTTATTGTCGTTCACGTCCCGCCCGCCGACGTAGTTCAGATAGAGATGGAAATTATCGCTGGGCGCGTAGCTATACTGGGCGATCATGTTCTTATTGCTCTGCTGGGAGGAGGGCGGCGTTCTCCAGTCCGTGGGATTGGACACGCCGATCATGATGCCGCTCTTGCCTACCGTGAAATCAGCGCGTACGCCGGTGTGCGAGAAGGGGCCGTTGGTGAACATATAGGACATGCTATAGTTCCGGTTGGCATAGGCATCGAGGACCTCGTAACCGATATGCGTGGCCCAGGTGCCGCCGGTGAATTTCACCCAGGCGTTGGGCGAGTAGCTTATATATAATTGTTTAATGGCCTGGACGATCCCCTGATCGTTATAAGCAAATTCCTGCGCCCTGGGTCCGAAGCCGAGGTCGGCGACCATGTCCATTTTGGCCGTCTTGTGCTCGAGCTTTACGGTAGCCATTCCCAATTTGAATTCATCATGCGAACTGGTGAAGCTGGTCAGGCCGTTATTGGCTTTCGTAAAATCGTAGCGATAATAGAAATCTGCCGAGCCGGTGATCGATACCGGGGCGGCGGGGGCCGGTTTGCTGCTGTCGGCGGCTTTCCTGCTGCTGTCCGTTCCCTGGGCCGATGCTGCCAGTGCGCCGGCGGAGATCAATACGGATAATGCGGTTTTCCTAAACATGGGGATGTTCCTTAGCATTGCTGGTGGTTTTGGTTAAAAAAATGGTTGTGGACAAGTACGGCTGGCAAAGCGCATCGTTCGCTGGGGTAAGCTGGTGGAGGCCCTTCACAATTTGACCAGGACGGTGAAGCAGGCATTCCAGGTTGTGGGAGTTTTCGACGACGGATTATATTATAATTATTAATAATTAATTATTATTAAGCTAATATAGTATATTGATGTAGTTTTTTGTTTTAATAATTTATATTTTATAATTAATAATATGATCTAATTGAGGGAGTTTTTGTTGGTTAAATAAATGATAATCAATTATTTTAATACTGTTCGACCAGTAATTCGGGGAAATAAAATATTGAAGACATTTAAAAAAATAGTTAAAAACTGAGCATTATTCAAAATAGAAAGGCCGGGAGACTACCCCCGGCCGATGATGTACGCGATGGCAAGCTTAATTATATAATTATATCGTGATCAGACTTTGATCCCTCCTCTCCAACAGCGAGCTCCCGACCAGGTATTCATCCACTTTCCGCGCGCATTCGCGGCCCTCGCTAATGGCCCAGACGACCAGGGATTGGCCCCTCCGCATATCGCCCGCCGTAAAGATCTTGGCAATATTAGTTTGGTACTCCTTTTCCGTGGCGGCGACATTCCCGCGCCCGTCCAGCTCGATGCCCAGCTCGCCCAGCATGCCTTCATGCTGGGGGTGGACGAAGCCCATGGCGAGCAGAGCCAGTTCGCAGGGGATCTCACGTTCGCTGCCCGGCACTTCCACAAAATGGGCGGCCCGTTCCTCTTCCGTGAACTTCCACTCCAGGTCAATGATCTTCAACGCTCTCAGATTACCCTTTCCGTCGCCGACGAACTCCTTGGTCGCGATCGCCCAGTGCCTCTCCGCCCCTTCTTCATGAGAAGAAGAAGTTTTCAGGATCATCGGATAGGTCGGCCAGGGCATGAACGGGGTCCGGGAAGAGGGGGGCTTCGGCAGCAGTTCGAACTGCGTGACCGAACGCGCCTTATGCCGGTTCGACGTGCCTACGCAATCGCTCCCGGTATCGCCTCCTCCAATGACGACCACATGCTTATCGGTGGCCCAGATCTCGTCCCCCTCTACAGCCGTATCGCTGACTCGTTTATTCTGTTGTTTCAGGAAATCCATCGCGAAATGGACGCCCTTGAGTTCGCGTCCCGGAATAGGGAGGTCGCGCGGGATCGTCGAGCCGCCGGCGAGCACCAGGGCATGGAATTCACGCAGCAGGTCATTGACGCTGACGGTCGTGCCCACTTCGGCGTTGCACCTGAACACGACGCCCTCTTCTTCCATCAGGCTGATCCGTCTGTCGATCACCCATTTCTCAAGCTTGAAATCAGGTATGCCATAACGCAGCAATCCTCCGGGCCGGTCGTCCCGTTCGAATACGGTCACCTGATGCCCGGCGATATTCAATTGATCGGCGGCAGCCAATCCGGCCGGGCCGGAACCGACCACGGCAATTTTTTTCCCCGTCCGCAAGCTGGGCTTGCGCGCCTTTACCAGCCCTTTATCGAAGGCGATTTCAATGATGTGCTTCTCAATTTCTTCGATGGCGACGGCGGGCTGGTTGATGCCGAGCACACAGCTGCTTTCGCAGGGAGCGGGACAAATGCGCCCGGTGAACTCCGGAAAATTATTCGTGGAGCTCAGGATCTCGTAGGCCTCTTCCCAGCGCTGGCGGTAAACGGCGTCATTGAATTCAGGAATGACGTTCCCAAGCGGGCAGCCGTGATGGCAAAACGGAATGCCGCAATTCATGCAACGCGCCGCCTGGTGGTTCAGCTGCTGGCCGGAATACCGGGACACGAACTCCTTATAGTCATTTCTCCTTTCCTGCACCGGCCGTTTGCCGGGCAACTCCCGCGTAAATTCCAGGAATCCCGTTGGTTTACCCATGTTCGTTCTTGTTGATTCAGTTAAAAACCACAGAGAACAACGGAGTGGCTGAGTCACACATGAGAGCCGACTCCGCGTTCTCAGAAAGTTGAGGCTGTCCTCTGTGGTCCGTTCCGGCCATAGGCCGGCGACCTGCGCGATCTTCGGGGAAGCCCTAAGAACGCACGGTCTGTTTATGACTTTTCTCCATCAGGACCTTTTTATAATCCTTCGGGAATACTTTTACAAAATTCTTCACCTGATTTTCGAGATCGTCCAACACAAATTTGGCCACCGTGCTGCCGGTATAGGCATAATGACGATGGATCAACTCCCTGATCTCCGCAATATCTTCTTCGCCGACCGGATCGAGGTCGACCATCTCGGGGTTACAGAGGGAGGGGAACTGTCCCTTTACATCGTACACATAGGCGATCCCTCCGCTCATGCCCGCGGCAAAATTCCTGCCGGTATTGCCGAGAATGACGATCCGCCCGCCGGTCATATATTCACATCCATGGTCGCCAACGCCTTCGACCACTGCCCTGACCCCCGAATTCCTGACGGCGAAACGTTCGCCGGCTTTGCCGCGGATAAAGGCTTCACCGGAGGTGGCGCCGTAAAAGGCGACATTCCCGATGATGATATTCTCTTCCGGAACGAACCCGGCCCATGGGGAAGGATAAACGATCAGCCTGGCCCCGGACAACCCTTTTCCGAAATAGTCATTGGCATCCCCCTCCAGTTCCAGCGTGACCCCCCTGGTATTGAACGCTCCGAAGCTCTGCCCGGCCGTCCCGGTAAACTTGAAGTGGATACAATCTTCCGGCAGACCGGCGCTCTTGTATTGTTTGGAGATCTCATTGGACAGGATCGTTCCGGCTGTCCGGTCCGTATTCCTGATCGGGAAGGCCGCATACACTTTCTGCTGCCGCTCGAGCGCGGGTCTTGCCGCCTCCAACAAGCGCCAATCGAGTACATCGGCCAGCCCATGATCCTGTTCCTCCATTTTGTGCAATCCGGTATACATCGACTCCGGCTCTTTGTAAAGGATGGGAGATAGGTCGAGTTTGCTGTATTTCCAGTGATGGATATTTTCCCTGACGCCCAGGCAGTCCACCTGTCCGACCATTTCATTGACGGTGCGGAAACCCAGTTCGGCCATGATCTCACGTAATTCCTGGACAATGAACGTAAAGAAATTGACGACATGATCGGCATTGCCCGTAAATCGTTTCCTCAATTCGGGGTCCTGCGTCGCTACGCCCACCGGACAGGTATTGAGATGGCACTTGCGCATGAGGATGCAGCCTTCGACGACGAGCGCCGTCGTGGCGAGTCCCCATTCCTCGGCCCCCAATAACGTGGCGATGGCAATGTCGCGGCCCGTTTTAAGCTGTCCGTCCGTTTGCAACACCACCCGGCTGCGCAATTTATTCTTTACAAGCGTCTGATGTGATTCCGCCAGCCCCAATTCCCATGGGAGCCCCGCATGCTTGATCGAACTGATCGGCGAGGCGCCTGTGCCGCCGTCGTGCCCCGAGATCAGGATCACATCCGACTTTGCCTTGGCCACGCCCGCCGCGATCGTGCCGACGCCGGCCTTGGATACGAGCTTGACGCTGATACGGGCGGCGCGGTTGGAGTTTTTCAGATCGAAGATCAGCTGCG
This sequence comes from Bacteroidota bacterium, assembly GCA_030706735.1. Classification (GTDB taxonomy): domain Bacteria; phylum Bacteroidota; class Bacteroidia; order Chitinophagales; family Chitinophagaceae; genus Puia. The sequence continues at coordinate 72,489 of JAUZNZ010000014.1, forward strand.
CCAGGTCTTCAATCGAATAAATGTCGTGATGCGGCGGGGGCGATATGAGGCCCACACCGGGCGTGGAGTGACGGACGCGACCGATCCATTCATCCACTTTATGGCCGGGCAGCTGCCCGCCCTCGCCGGGCTTTGCGCCCTGCGCCATCTTGATCTGCAATTCGTCGGCCATACTGAGATAATAGCTCGTTACGCCAAAACGCGCCGAGGCGACCTGTTTGATGGCCGAACGCATGGAGTCTCCGTTAGGCAGCGGCTCATAGCGCATTTCATCCTCTCCGCCTTCGCCGGTATTGCTCTTCCCTCCCAGCCGGTTCATCGCGATAGCCAGGGTGGAATGCGCCTCGTGGGATATGGAACCGAAGGACATGGCGCCGGTAGCGAGCCGCCTGTAGATGCTTTCCGCCGGTTCGACCTCGTCGATGGGAATGGAAGGACGGTTACGCTTCAACGTAAGCAGGCTGCGGAGCGTGGCGGCCTTTTCGCTTTGCTCATTGACCAGCTTGGAATATTTTTTGAATACATTGTAGTCGTTCATCCGCGTGGAATACTGAAGGAGATGCACCGTCTGCGGATTGAAAAGGTGGAATTCCCCTTTCCGCTTCCACTGGTAAATGCCGCCCGGCAACAGCCTTTCTACGGGCACGTCCTTCCGGCTGAATGCGAAATAGTGCTTGGCAAGGGTCTCCCTGGCCAGTTCGTCCAGTCCCATGCCTTCGATCCGCGAGGTGGCGCCGGTAAAGTACTTATCGACCACCGAACGGTTGAGCCCGATGATCTCGAATATCTGCGCACCCTGGTAGGACTGCAGCGTGGAAATGCCCATTTTGGAGAATACCTTGAGCAACCCGTCATTGACCGCCTTGATATAGTTCTTCTTGAGCTGTTCGGCGTCCAGGTCGGTTTGAAGGCGCTCCATCAGCTTCATATCCCGGATGGTCGACAGGGCCAGGTAGGGATTGATGGCCGTGGCGCCGAAGCCGATCAGGCAAGCGAAGTGGTGCACTTCCCAGACATCGCCCGCTTCCACGATAATGCCCACCTGCCCGCGAAACCCTTTCCGGATCAGGTGATGATGTACCGCCGCCGTGGCCAGCAGGGAAGGGATGGGCGCGTGGTCCGAATCGATGGCCCGGTCGGACAGGATCAGCACTTCAAACCCGTCATTGACGGCGTCCACGGCATAACGGCAAAGGCGCTCCACGCCGGCCTGCAGCGATCCCGGCTTGCCGTCGGCGCGAAAATACGTTTGCAAGGTCTTGGCCTGGAAGATACCGGTATCGATGCTGCGGATCTTTTCGAGCTCGTGATTGCTCAGTACAGGATGTTTCAGCGCGACGCTATGGCATGCGAGCGGATCCTCCTCCAGCATATTGGAATTGCCCCCCGCGAAGGTCGCCAGCGACATGACCAGCCGCTCGCGGATGGGATCGATGGGCGGATTGGTCACCTGGGCGAAGAGCTGTTTGAAATAGCTGCTGAGGTGCTGTGGCTGGTCGCTGAGCACGGCCAGGGGCACGTCCGTGCCCATGGAGCCGACAGGCTCCTTGCCGTCCAGGCACATGGCCGCGATGATCGTATCGAGGTCCTCGGTCGAATAGCCGAAGGCCTTCTGGTATTTGAAGATCTGATCGTGTTCGAGATGGGTGAAGAGCACGCGCGGTTCCGGCAGCTCCTCCAGGCGGATCTTGTATTTATTGAGCCACTCCGCGTACGGTTTCTGCGAGCAGATCGTGCTCTTCAGTTCGTCGTCGCTGATGATCCGCTCCTGTTCGAGATCCACCACGAACATCTTGCCCGGCTGCAGCCTGCCTTTCTCCTTGATCATGGCCGGATCGACAGGCAGCACGCCCGTTTCGGAAGCCATGATGACCCGGTCGTCGGTGGTGACGCAGTAACGGGAAGGACGGAGCCCATTGCGATCCAGCGTTGCGCCGATGATCTTGCCGTCGGTAAATGAAATGGAGGCGGGGCCGTCCCAGGGCTCCATGATGGAGGCATGGAATTCATAAAACGCCTTCTTGACAGGATCCATCTGCTCGTTCCCGTCCCAGGCCTCCGGGATCAGCATCATCATGACATGCGGCAGCGAACGGCCGCAGAGCGTAAGCAGCTCGATGACGTTGTCCAGACAGGCGGAGTCGGATTGCCCCTCGGTGACGATGGGCAGCAGCATCTCCATCTCCTCCTTGGTGAAGTAGGGCGTGGTCAGGCTCTTCTCGCTCGTCTTGAGCCAGTTCAAATTGCCTTGCAGCGTATTGATCTCCCCGTTATGGGCGATGTACCGAAAGGGTTGGGCCAGCTTCCAGGAAGGGAAGGTATTGGTGGCAAAACGGCTGTGAATGAGGCCGAATGCCGATACGACGCGCTTGTTGCCGAGGTCGGGGAAGTAGCCCCTGACCTGCAGGCTGGTGAGCTGTCCTTTGTATACGACGGTTTTGTAAGAGAGGGAGGCGACATAGAATCCGATGGGGTCCTTCTTGACCGTGCTATTGATGGTATGACTGGCATAATTGCGCAGAAGGAACAGCTTCCTCTCAAAGTCATCCGCCTTTTTGATATGGTCGGGACAGGCGATGAACACCTGTTCCATTTCAGGTTCGACGGAAAGGGCTGTCGGGCCGATGCCCTCGGGATTGACGGGCACCTTGCGGTAACCCAGTACTTCCAGCCCGAGCTTTTCGGCCGAACGGGAAAAAATATCCCGGCATTCTTCTTTAAGGCGGATATCGCGCGGGAAATAGAGCATACCCACCCCATACTTGCCATACGGCGGAAGATGGATGCCCAGTTTAACGCATTCGTCGAAGAAAAATTCGTGGGGGGTCTGGATCATGATGCCGGCGCCGTCGCCGGTATTGTTCTCACAACCACATGCGCCCCGGTGCTCCATATTCTCCAGGATGGTTAGGGCATCCGAAACAATCTGGTGCGATTTGTTGCTTTTGATATTGGCAACAAACCCAATGCCGCACGCATCACGTTCAAATTCAGGCGCATATAAACCTTTTATTGCCATACTTATCTTGTAGATTAGACTTTTTTCAATTTTTTACATATAACCTTAGACAATGATCTAAGAACAATAGCAGGCAACCTTATAAAATTACGTAAAAAACCTTAATTATTCGAAATTTATGAACCTCCTTTTTCCACGTTTAATGCCCGTTTTCCCCATTTTCCGGCCCCGCACCATCCCGCCGACCGCCCGTTACGCATACGCGCTTCGGCCCGGCTTCAAACCAAATACCCGAATAAATTGTCGTCCTTATTCAGTTCGGTATAGTTGACCTGGTATTTACCGAGGTTCTGCAACAGGAAGTCATAACTTTCCCGGGTCTTCAGCTCGACGCCGACGAGGGCCGGGCCCGTCTCCTTATTATGCTTCTGAATGTATTCGAACCGGGTGATATCGTCATCCGGCCCCAGCACGTCATTGACGAATTGCCTGAGCGCGCCGGGCCGCTGCGCGAAGCGTATCAGGAAATAGTGTTTCAATCCTTCATATTGAAGGGAACGTTCCTTGATCTCCTGCATGCGATCGATGTCGTTATTGCTGCCGCTCACGACGCAGACCACGATCTTGCCTTTGATCTCCGTGGCATAGTGGTCCAACGCGGCAATGGAGAGGGCGCCGGCGGGTTCCACCACGATGGCGTTTTCATTGTACAACTGCAGGATCGTGGAGCAGACCTTGCCCTCGGGCACCAGGTGCATGTCGTCCAACGCCTCGCGGCAGAGCCGAAAGGTGAGGTCGCCCACCCGTTTGACGGCAGCCCCGTCGACAAAGCGTTCTATGTTGTCGAGGGTCACCGGTTTGCCGGCCTTCAGTGCGGCGGTCATGGATGGCGCGCCTTCGGGTTCGACGCCGATGATGCGCGTGGCCGAAGAATAGGTCTTGAAATAGGTGCCTACCCCTGACGCCAGCCCGCCGCCTCCCACCGGGACGAACAGATAGTCGATTAGCGGTTGATCGGCGAGGATCTCGACGCCGACGGTGCCTTGCCCTTCGATGATCCGGTAATCATCGAACGGAGGGATGAACGTCATTCCCCGTTCTTCGGTAAACTTCCTGGCCGCTACGGCGCAGTCGTCGAACGTATCGCCGGTGAGTACGATCTCGATATTCTCTTCGCCGAACATCTTCGTCTGGTTCACCTTTTGATTGGGCGTGATGATCGGCATGAAAACGACGCCCCGGACGCCGAGCTTGCGGCAGGAGTAGGCGAAACCCTGGGCATGATTGCCGGCGCTTGCGCAGACGACTCCCTTGCGGAGCTGTTCCTCCGTCAGGCTGACCAGCATATTGTAGGCCCCGCGCAGCTTATACGAGCGAACGACCTGCAGGTCCTCTCGCTTCAGGAAGACCTCGCATTGGTATTTCCGCGAGAGGCTCGCATTGTACGTAAGAGGCGTCCGGTTGACGATCTTTTTCAATCGCATGGCCGCTTTGTGGAAATCCAGTTCCTGAACCCTTCTCTCGACGGGTCGCTGCGAAGCGGTCGCCTCCTGGGCCAATGGGGTGCTATCAGACATGGGCTTCTTCTTTGGATGCTTTAGGTTCGGCCTTGAGGGCGCCTTGGTTTTCGGGTCGAAGGCTGCGGACGGTCTTGCCGGCCTGCCACATTTCGCTCTCGCGCAGCTCCTTCAGTTCGGCTTCCAGCTTCGAACGGTAATCGGGCTGGCTGTTTGAATCGATGGAGCGCTGCGATTCCTTGCCGGAGGCGACGCTTTCATACAGTTCATTGAATACCGGCAGGGTGGCGTCCCGGAATTTCTTCCACCAGTCGAGGGCTCCCCGCTGTGCCGTAGTGGAACAGTTCGCATACATCCAGTCCATCCCGTTCTCGGCGACAAGAGGCATGAGGGATTGCGTGAGTTCTTCGACGGTCTCGTTGAAGGCTTCAGAAGGAGAGTGGCCCTTTTTGCGGAGCACCTCATATTGAGCGGCGAAGATGCCTTGAATGGCGCCCATGAGCGTTCCCCTTTCGCCGGTGAGGTCGCTGAATACCTCCTTACGAAAATCCGTCTCGAACAAATATCCGCTGCCGACGGCAATGCCCAGGGCGATGACGCGATCGCGCGCTTTGCCCGTCGCATCCTGGTAAATGGCATAGCTGCTATTCAGGCCGCGACCCTGCAGGAACATTCTCCGCAGCGAAGTGCCCGAGCCTTTCGGGGCGACGAGAAATACATCCACGTCCTTGGGCGGAAGGATATGGGTCTGCTCATTGAACGTGATGCCGAATCCATGGGAAAAATAGAGGGCCTTTCCGGCGGTAAGGTGCTTTTTGACCGTTGGCCAGAGCTGGATCTGCGCGGCGTCGCTGAGCAGATAACAGATGATGGTGCCCTTTTGCAGGGCTTCCTCGATATCGAAGAGGGTAGTCCCGGGTACGAAGCCGTCGCGGACCGCCTTGTCCCATGATTTAGAGTTCTTGCGCTGACCGACGATCACGTTAATCCCGTTGTCCTTCTGGTTCAATGCCTGCCCGGGGCCCTGAACGCCATAGCCGATGACGGCTACGGTCTCATTCTTCAACACCTGTTGTGCTTTGGCGAGCGGAAATTCTTCCCTGGTAACTACATTTTCTTCCACTCCACCGAAATTTAATTTTGCCATGATCGACTTTTTTTGATTTTATTTTTTTGTTTGGTTTATTATCGGAGGGCCGCAGCACGGCCCGGATTCACATGGTAAAAACTTCCTGTTGCTTGTCGAGGTATTCATTCTCCACCACCTCCTCGCCGGGCTCGGCGAGCTCGAATTCCTTCAGCTTTTCATGGAAGCCGTGGCTGTCCTTGATGATGGCCACCCGGGCGCTCCGCACGAATTCGATAAGGCCATGCGGCTCCAGGACCTCCACGAGCCGGTCCGTCTCTTCGCGTTGTCCGGTCGTTTCAAATACCGTATAGTCCTTGCGGATCACGACGGCGCGGGCCCCATATTCGCGCAACAGCCTTTCGACCTTTACCTTTTCGGCGATCTCGTCGGTGGGTACCTTGTACAGGGCCATCTCCTGCCAGATGATCTCGTCATTGGTATTGTAATAGGCCTTCAGGATATCGACCTGCTTTTCGATCTGGCGGCACAATTTGCGAACCACTTCTTCGGTCTCGTTGATGACGATGGTGAAGCGATGGATCCCTTCGGCCTCCGATGGCGAGGTATTGAGGCTCTCGATATTGATCTTCCGCCGGGAAAACAGGATCGCGATCCGGTTGATCAGGCCGATCTGGTTTTCGGTATACACGGTGATGGTGTATTCTTGCTTATTCGGGTTCATAATGTCTTTTTTTTGTTGTTTCGTCTTTACTGTTTCGTCGCCGCGACACGCAATCTTTTGTAGTCCGCCCACCAGGCCTGATACCGGTAATGCGTGGGTCGCAACATATCCTGCACTTCTTCCAGCAATCCGTTCAGGATATCCTCCGGGATATTCGAAAAAAAGTCGCTGCAAAACATCCTGATCCAGTCGGTAATGCCCTGTTCACTATCCTGGAGACGGGTCTCGCGGTCATAATGCGATGCATAGCCGATGAGAAATCCCCGCTTCTCCAGCAGGCTCGTATATTCACCAAGCGAGGGGAAGTACCAACGCTGCGTCGCCGCGTTCGTATAATAACCATGCCGGGTCAGGACCTTCCGGATCGCCAGCAGGACCTGATCGTTATTGCCCTTGCCCCCCATTTCCAGGACGAAACGGCCGCCCGGCCGCAGGCTGCGGTAGACACCGTCGATCGCCAATTCCTTGTCCAGCACCCAGTGCAGGACGGCATTGGAAAAGACGGCGTCAAAGGCCTGGTTGTAGGGCAGGTCGGTTGCCGAAGCCACCCGGAAATGCAACCCGGGGTAGGCCGCCCTGGCCTTTTCGATCATCTCGTTCGAACTGTCCACCCCCGTCACGTCGGCGCCGGCCTCGGCGATGAGCTGTGTCAGATGGCCGGTACCGCAGCCCAGGTCCAGGATCTCCTCCCCGATGGAGGGAGCGAGCAGCTTGACGAGGTCCTCACCGTATTTGAAGACGAACGCATGCTTGTCGTCATACAGGTGAGCGTTCCATTTGGTGTCGGTCGTTGCAGGCATAGCATTTATTTTAACCGTATTTCACTGACGCTGCATCCCTGCGGCACCATGGGAAACACATTGTTTTCCTTCCCCACGAAGACCTCCAGGAGATAAGATCCCGGGTGATCCAGCATGGCCTTGAGGGCGCCTTTCAGGTGCTCTCTTTCGGACACGCTCCGGCCTTCGATGCCATAGCTCTTCGCGAGCATGACAAAGTCGGGACTGGTGATATCCACGAAGGAATAGCGTTTGTCGTGGAAGAGTTGCTGCCATTGGCGCACCATGCCCAGGAACCGGTTGTTCAGGATCAGTATCTTCACCTCCACTTCACATTGCATGATCGTACCCAGCTCCTGGAGGGTCATCTGGAACCCGCCGTCGCCGATAATGGCCACCACGGTGCGATCCGGAGCGCCGAATTTGGCGCCGATCGCCGCAGGCAGCCCAAAGCCCATCGTACCGAGGCCTCCGGAGGTCACATTGCTTTGAGAGCGTTTGAACCGGGCATAACGGCAGGCCACCATTTGGTGCTGTCCCACGTCGGTTACGATAACCGCATCGCCCCCGGTGAGTTCGTTGAGCAGGTTGATGACCTCGCCCATCGTCAATTCGCCGGCCGCCGGATTCAATTCCGAAAGAATGACGGCCTCTTCTTCTTCTTTATAATGGTCCTTGAATTTTTGCAACCATTGAGGATAGACCCTTGGTTCGACCAGTTCGGTAAGCAGGGGGAGCGTCTCCTTGCAATCTCCCCAAACCGGTACGGTGGCCTTCACGTTCTTGTCTATCTCCGCCGGATCGATATCGAGATGGATGACCCTGGCCTGCTTCGCATACTTGTCGAGGCGGCCCGTAACGCGGTCGTCGAAGCGCATACCCACGGCGATGAGCACATCGCATTCATTGGTCAGTACGTTGGGCCCGTAATTTCCATGCATGCCGAGCATACCCATATTCAGCGGATGATCTGTAGGCAGGGCGCTCAGGCCGAGTATCGTCCAGGCAGCCGGGATGCCGCTCTTTTCGATGAATGCGCGGAATTCATTTTCGGCATGGCCCAGGATGACGCCTTGCCCGAACACGACGAAGGGACGTTTGGCCTCGTTGATCAATTGCGCGGCCTTCTCGACATATTCCTTGCGGACGATGGGCTTGGGACGATAGCTTCGTATATGCGCGCACTTCGTATACCCTGCATAGCTGAACTTTTGCAGTTGCGCATTCTTGGTGATATCGATCAATACGGGGCCGGGCCGCCCGCTGGCGGCGATATAAAAGGCCTTTGCCAGTACGGAGGGGATCTCCGTGGCGTCCGTCACCTGGTAATTCCATTTGGTGACGGGCGTGGTGATATTGATGACGTCCGTCTCCTGGAAAGCGTCTGTTCCGAGCAGGTGCGCGAAGACCTGCCCCGTAATGCAGACCACGGGGCTGCTGTCGATCATGGCGTCGGCCAGACCGGTGACCAGGTTGGTGGCGCCGGGGCCGCTGGTGGCGAATACCACGCCTACCTTTCCGGATGTGCGGGCATAGCCCTGGGCGGCGTGTATGCCTCCCTGCTCATGACGGACAAGGATATGTCTCAACTTCTCCTGGTAATCGTAGAGCGCGTCATAGATCGGCATGATGGCCCCGCCCGGATAACCGAAGATCGTGTCCACGCCTTCCGCCAGAAAGGCTTCGAGCACGGCGGCTGATCCGCTGATCTCTTTGGTGACGGCCGTCTTCAGCCCGTTGGCGCCCGCTGCCGGAGAATCCGCCGGAGCCGTGGCTGTCCTGGCCTTTGACCTCGAAATGTCCGGAGTACCTGTTTCATTGTGCATAAAATATGTTTAATCTTTTTTAGTTTTCGTCTGTAACGCATCCCTCCGCTGCCGTTTTTACCTGGCGCGCATATTTGAAGAGGATGCCCTTTGTCGCTTTCAATGCGGGCTGTTTCCAGGCCGCGCGGCGGGCAGCGATCTCTTTCTCGCCGACCTTGAGCACGATGGTATTTTTCGTTGCATCCAGCTCGATCACGTCTTCGTCCCGGACGAGGGCGATAAGTCCTCCTTCAAACGCCTCGGGGGTGATATGACCGACCACGAAACCATGGGTGCCGCCACTGAAACGGCCGTCTGTGATCAGGGCGACGCTCTTGCCCAATCCCGCGCCGATAAGCGCCGAGGTCGGCTTGAGCATTTCCGGCATGCCGGGCGCGCCCTTTGGCCCGACATGCCGTATCACTACGACATCGCCCGGCCGGATCTTCCCGGAATGAATACCATCCAGGAGATCGTGCTCCCCGTCGAATACCCGGGCAGGCCCCTCGAAACGCTCGCCTTCCTTCCCGCTGATCTTGGCCACGCTGCCTCCTTCGGCCAGATTGCCATAGAGGATCTGCAAATGCCCCGTCGCCTTGATGGGTTTTTCGAGTGGCCGGATAATGTCCTGTCTGGTAAAATCGAGGCCGGGCAGGGATGCGAGGTTCTCCGCCAGGGTCCGGCCGGTAACCGTCAGACAGTCGCCATGCAATAATTTCCTTTCCAGTAGATATTTCATCACGGCCGGTATCCCTCCGTGCGCATGCAGGTCCTGCATCAGGTATTTTCCGCTGGGCTTGAAATCGGCGAGCACGGGGATCTTGTCGCTGATCGCCTGGAAATCGTCCTGCGTCAGCCGTATGTCCACGCTGCGTGCCATGGCGATAAGGTGCAGGACCGCATTGGTGCTGCCTCCCAGGATCATGATCACCGTGATGGCATTGTCAAAAGCACGCCGGGTCATGATGTCCCGGGGCTTGATGTCTTTTTCCAGCAGGATGCGTATCGCAGCCCCGGCATCCCGGCATTCCTTCTTTTTTTCTTCGCTGAGGGCGGGATTGGACGAGGAGTAGGGAAGGCTCATGCCCAACGCTTCGATCGCGGCAGCCATCGTATTGGCGGTGTACATCCCTCCGCAAGCTCCCGCGCCCGGGCAGGAGTTCATGACGATGGCCTTGAATTCCGCGTCGTCCAGCTTGCCGGCCATATTTTGACCGAGCGCTTCAAACGCAGAAATGATATTGAGGTCTTGTCCCTTATAATGTCCGGCGGCGATCGTTCCTCCGTAGACCATGATCGACGGGCGATTGAGCCGTCCCATGGCCATGACCGAACCGGGCATGTTCTTATCGCAGCCCGGCAGGGCAATGATCCCATCATAATATTGTGCGCCGCAAACCGCTTCGATCGAGTCGGCGATGAGGTCCCGGCTGACGAGCGAGAACCGCATCCCGTCGGTGCCGTTGCTCATGCCGTCGCTTACTCCGATGGTATTGAAAATAAGGCCGACCAGGTCATTGTCCCATACCCCCTCTTTGACCAGACGCGCGAGATCGTTAAGGTGCATATTGCAGGTATTGCCGTCGTAGCCCATGCTGACGATCCCAACCTGCGCCTTCTTCAAATCCTCGTCCGAGAGCCCGATGCCGTATAACATGGCCTGGGCCGCCGGCTGTGTCCGGTCCTGCGTGAGTGTCTTGCTATATTTGTTAAGTTCCATTTGCGATTTTCGTTCCATTTGATTCATGCTGTCTTAATTCATGCCGTCTTGATTCGGACCGTCTTGATTCAGACCGTCGCCAGTTGATGGTCTTTTTCTATCACCCTGTCCTTGTAAGCCTCCTGCACGAGCCTGCCGATCGTCGATTCCCAGGGCTTGCGATAAACAGAATCGTCGAGGGACTGCCAGCCAATGACCTCTGCCGCGGTACCGCAGAAAAAGGCGGCATCAGCCCGCCTGGCCTCTTCCACGGTAAAACAGCCTTCTTCCACGGGGATGCCCCGCTCCCGGCAGATCTCGATCACCGTGGCCCGGGTAATGCCGGTGAGGATATGTCCCGCCGCAGGCGTAAACAGCCTGCCCTCCGCTTCGAAAAAGACATTGGCGCCGGGTCCTTCGGCTACGAAGCCATGCATGTCGGTGAGCAGCGCTTCGTCATATCCTTTCGCCTTCGCCTCTTGGCTGGCCAGGATGGAGTTGACGTAATGGCCGGAAGCCTTCGCCTCGATCCTGAATGCCCTGGGATTCGGACGTTGAAAGCTGGAGGTCATGACCCGCAATAACTTTTCACCCAGAAAGGGAGCCATCTCCCAAACTTCGATGGCGATATGCGATCGCGTATTCAAATTGAACGTCATGTTCGCCGGCGCATATACGATCGGACGGATATAGGCGTCCTGCAGGTTATTCCTTTCCAGAAGCTCATAGGTGGTCGCGATCAGGTCCTCGGTACGATGCTCATAGGGCAGGTTGAGGGCGCGGGCGGAATGCCGGAGCCGCTCAAAATGGGCAACGGGTTTGAATATGCGCGTCTCGCCGCCCGCCGTGCGGTAGGAGCGGATGCCTTCGAATACGGCATAGCCATAGTGCAGGGACTGACTATAGAGGTCCGTCACGGTATCCGCCGCTTTGACGAATTGGCCGTCCCGCCAGATGAGGGTATGTTCGTTATAGTAGGTCATGGTTGGTCTTTAGTTAAAAAAAAGTGACCCGCCTCTGGGAGGCGGGTCACGGTATTTTGAATTTGAATATTTTACTTTACCACCCTCCTCCCGGAAATGCAGGAATAATAATCACCACCACAATAATGACGGCTATTGCGGAAACCTTAGTGATGATAGTATATAAGCTGCTTTTCGACATGAGGACGTCTGATGCTGCAATATACTCCGGTCATTTGAAAAAAACAAAGAACTTCTTAAATTATCGTCGACTTCCTCAATTCGATATTCTCCTTCTTGACGCCGCCCGGTATCTTCCCGCCCACATAATCGGCGATCAGTTCCCCGATCGTCGAAGTGAAATAGAAGTTGATGGGGTCGATATCCTTCGTTACAAAGCCGTTCTGAAGCGTCCAGTTGGCCGCCTCGCGGATCTTGCCTGCTTCCTTGTTCAGCCCGAAATGGTCCAGCAGCATGGCTGCAGACAGAATGCTGCCGAGCGGGTTCGCAATATCCTTCCCTGCAGCCTGGGGGTAGGAGCCATGTATCGGTTCGAACAGGGCCGCACCTTTCCCGATGGAGGCGGAAGGCAATAAGCCCAGCGAGCCGCTGATCACGCTGGCCTCGTCGCTGAGAATATCCCCGAACATGTTTTCGGTCAGCATGACATCGAATTGCCTGGGGTTGAGGATGATCTGCATGGCCGCATTATCGACGAACAGGAAATCGACCTTGACGTCGGCATATTGCGGCGCGATCTGCTGAACGGTCTTGCGCCAGAGCCGCGAGGTCTCGAGCACATTGGCCTTGTCCACCAGCGTAAGCCTCTTTCGCCGCAGCTGGGCTTGTTTAAAGGCAAGGTGGGCGATGCGCTCGATCTCTTCGGTCGTGTACACGCAATCGTCGGAAGCGCGCTGGCCGTCTTCGCTCAACTCCTTCTTTCCGAAATAAATGCCTCCGGTCAGCTCCCGGAATATGATGAAGTCCACTCCTTCAAGGTTCTTGGCCTTGAGCGGGGACAGGTGTTGCAGGGCCGGGTAGGTTGCCACCGGCCGTATGTTGGCAAACAATTGTAACGACTTTCTGAGCTTCAGCAGGCCCTGTTCAGGCCGCACCTTGGCGGACGGGTCGTTGTCGTATTTGGGATGGCCGATGGCCCCGAACAGGATGGCGTCACTGTTAAGGGCGGCCTCGATGGTCTGGTCGGGAAGAGGATTGCCTGTTTTGTCGATGGCGTCTGCGCCCATCAGACAGTACTTGTAGGTAAAGTGGTGGCCGTTCGGTTCTATCACCGCATTGATCACCTTAATGGCCTGCCGCGTGACCTCGGGACCGATGCCGTCTCCTTCAATGACTACGATGTTCTTTTGCATGTTATGCTTGTTGCTGTTCGAATTTTTCTATTTCTCCCCGGATGCTGAGCAGGTAATCGATGTCGTCATAGCCATTCAGCAGGCAGGTCTTTTTATAATTGTTGATATCGAAGTGCTCCCGTTGGCCGGCGGCGGAGATCGTTTGCTCTGCCAGGTTCACGTCGATCCGCGTGGAGGGGTCCATTTGGATCGCTTTGAAAAGGCCTTGCAGGAAATCCTCGCTCACCGTTACCGGCAACAGGAAATTGTTCAGGGCATTGTTCTTAAAGATGTCGGCAAAGAAGCTGCTCACCACCACGTCGAAGCCCGCATCCTTGATGGCCCAGGCGGCATGCTCCCGGCTGGAACCGCAACCGAAATTCTTGGCGGCTACGAGGATCTTCCCCTTATAGGTCGCGTCATTGAGCACGAAATCCTTTTTCGCTGAGCCGTCGGCGTTATACCTCCAGTCCCGGAATAGATTCTCTCCAAACCCATCGCGGCTCGTCGCCTTTAGGAAGCGGGCCGGGATGATCTGGTCGGTGTCGACATTCTCCTGGTTCAGCGGTACCGCGGTCGAAACGATCTTATTTATTGCCTGGTCATTCATTTTTTTCGCTTGAAGCTCCTCACAAATATTCCCTCACGTCGGTAATTTCTCCCGTAATGGCCGCTGCCGCAGCCGTAAGGGGGCTGGCCAGCAGAGTGCGGGCATTCGGCCCCTGCCGGCCTTCGAAATTCCGGTTGGAGGTCGAAATGCAATATTTCCCCGCGGGGATCTTGTCTTCGTTCATGCCCAGGCACGCCGAGCAGCCGGGTTGCCGCAGCCGGAATCCGGCCGCTTCGAATACCTTGTCGATGCCCTCCTCGATCGCCTGCTTTTCGACCTGTTTGCTCCCGGGTACGATCCATACTTCCACGTGATCCGCTTTTTTCCGGCCCTTCACGAAGGAGGCGACCATGCGCAGGTCCTCGATCCGGGAATTGGTGCAGCTGCCGATGAATACATAGTCGACTTTCTTCCCTTTGATGGCCGATCCGGCCTGCAGACCCATATAGGCCAATGATTTGATGTAGGACGGTTTCTCCTTTTCGCCGATCTCCGATTCCGCCGGGATATGGCCGCTGATGCCCACTCCCATGCCGGGATTGGTGCCGTACGTGATCATCGGTTCAATGGCCGCGGCGTCGATCAGGATCTCCTTGTCGAAACGCGCCCCTTCATCGGAATAGAGCGTGGACCATTTGCTGACCGCTGCGTCCCATGCCGCGCCGGTTGGCGCAAATTGCCGCCCTTTCAGATAGTCGAATGTAGTCTGGTCGGGAGCGATCATGCCGCCGCGCGCGCCCATCTCGATGCTCATGTTGCAGATGGTCATGCGGGCCTCCATGGAGAGCCCCCGGATCGCCGAGCCCGCATATTCCACGAAATAACCCGTCGCGCCGCTGGCGGAGATGGCGGAAATGATATAAAGGATGATGTCCTTGGATACCACGCCTTTATTGAGGCGGCCTTCGACATTGATGCGCATGAGCCTGGGCTTGCTTTGCAGCAAACATTGCGTCGCCATGACCATTTCGACCTCGCTGGTCCCGATGCCGAAAGCAATCGCGCCGAAGGCCCCGTGGGTGGAGGTATGGCTGTCTCCGCAAACGATCGTCATGCCCGGCTGCGTTATGCCCAGCTCCGGCCCGATGACATGGACGATGCCCTGGTAAGGGTGGCCCAGGCCGAACAGTTCGATATCGTGCCGTTGGCAATTTTCGATAAGCTGCTGAACCTGAATGCGGGATAATTCGTCTTTGATCGGCAGGTGCTGATCGACGGTAGGAACGTTGTGATCCGCGGTGGCCACGATCTGCCTGGGACGGAAGACGGGGAGCCCGCGTTTCTCCAGACCCTTGAAAGCCTGCGGGCTCGTGACCTCATGGATGAAATGCTTATCGATGTACAGCACGGACGGCCCGCCGTCGATGGTGCGGATGATGTGATCGTTCCAGATCTTTTCGAATAGTGTCTTTGCCAATGGTCTGCTGTTTTTGAATTTCGGTTTCCCTCGCCTGCTATGCGTTTACGGTCGATCCGGAATAGGCCTTGGCCATTTGATGGAGATCTTCCTCCACGACCTCTTTCTTGTTATCGGCTATTTGTAAAAAGCGTTCGTACAACACGTCTATGTCGTTCCGGCTGTAGGGATAGCCGAGCCGGTGCAGACGGAAGGCCAGCGCGCTGCGCCCGCTCCTCGCGGTGAGCACGATCTTGGAACCGTCGGCCCCCACCTCGTCGGGATTGATGATCTCATAGGTCGATGCATCTTTGAGAAAGCCATCCTGGTGGATGCCGGACGAATGCGAAAAGGCATTTGCGCCCACGATCGCTTTATTGGGCTGCACAGGCACGCGCATGGTATCCGATACGAGCCTGCTCATCGGGTTCAGCTCCTGTGTCCGTATGCCGGTATAGAACCCGAGGTGCTTGTGCTGGCGGATGACCATGACCACTTCTTCCAGGGAAGTATTCCCGGCCCGTTCGCCGAGCCCGTTGATGGTGCATTCGATCTGCCGGGCCCCATTCATGATGCCGGCGATGGAGTTAGCCGTCGCCAGACCCAGGTCGTTATGGCAATGACAGGAAATGACCGCCTTATCAATATTCTTTACATTGTTCATGAGGTAGGCGATCTTGTCGCCGTATTGATTCGGGAGACAATAACCGGTCGTATCCGGGATATTGACAACCGTGGCGCCGGCGGCGATGACCCCTTCGATGACCCGCGCGAGGTAATCATTGTCGGTGCGGCCGGCATCCTCCGCGTAGAATTCGACATCGTCGACATAACTCTTGGCCCATTTCACGGCCTGTATGGCGCGTTGGAGGATCTCCTCCCGGGTAGCGTTGAACTTACTTTTGATATGAAAATCCGACGTGCCGATGCCGGTATGGATGCGAGGGTGTTTTGCGTGCTTGAGGGCCCTTGCGGCCGTTTCAATGTCTTTTTCCACTGCGCGGCTCAAACCGCACACGGTGGCATTCCGGAGAATGCGCGAGATTTCGTCGACCGATTGGAAATCGCCCGGGCTGGATATAGGAAAGCCTGCTTCCAGGACGTCCACCCCGAGCGCCTCGAGTTGCAGAGCGATTTCGATCTTTTCCCTGCTATTGAGCTTACAACCGGGGACCTGTTCGCCATCCCGGAGCGTCGTGTCGAAAATGAAGATTTTTTTTTCAGGCATAGTGATAGGCGTAGTAATTTTGAAAAACAAGGATACCTTTAGGCCATACGTTCGAAATTACCCTTGTTCCAGTTCGTTATGAAATCATTATGAGGATGGTTTTACGCTGCGTAAGGGGGGCTAATTCGCCCGAAATCCTTTCCTGTCGCCACTTTTAAACCTAAAAATTACGATGCCCAACCGATCGTCAGACGCCTTGTTCCAGTTGGTTAAATCCCTCGAAAAGTCGGAAAAACGCAACTTCAAGCTTTACGTCAAGCGGAACTCAACCAGTGAGGACCTGAAGATCATACAGTTATTCGATGCCCTGGATAAGATGGAGGGATACGACGAGGAGCAGTTGTTGAAACGGAACAAGTCGATAAAAAAGCAGCAGTTGTCGAACGCCAAAGCGCACCTTTATCGCCAGATCCTGTCCAGCCTGCGGCTGATCCATAATGAGGAAAATATTGATATTCAACTGCATGAGCAGCTGGACCATGCCCGCATCCTGTATAACAAAGGACTGTACCTGCAAAGCCTTAAGGTACTCGACCGGATAAAGGAGAACGCGAAGGCCAATAACCAGGTCACCTTTCTGCTGCAGGTGCTTTTCTTTGAAAAAAAGATCGAGGCGCTGCACATCACGCGAAGCATGCAGGATCGGGCGGACCGCCTGGCTGCCGAAGTCGACCAGGTGAATGAGGAACTCGGGTTGATGAGCAAACTCTCCAACCTGGCGCTGCAGCTATACAGCTGGTATATCCGTAACGGCCTGGCGCGTAATGAAAAGGATGAGATGGCGGTTCAGGAATTTTTCGAGACCCATATTCCTCCGGACCTGAGTCGCTGCGAAGGATTTTATGAGCGACTGTACCAGTATCAGAGCTTTTGCTGGTATGCGTTCATCCGCCAGGACTACCTCATGTACTACCGGTATACGCAGAAATGGGTCGATCTTTTCGACAAAGAACCCTTCATGATCGGCGTGGAAACGGCGCACTATATCAAGGGACTGCATAACCTGCTCAGTGCGCATTTCGACCTGCAGAACTTTCAGAAGTTCGTGGAGATGCTGAATAAATTCGAGGAATTTTCCCACTCGGCGATCGTGATGCATAACCACAATAACCTGATCCAGACCTTCATCTACTTGCATATCTCGAAACTGAACCGGCATTTCCTGGATGGCACGTTCACGGAGGGTTTGGCGCTGGTGCCGTATATCGAGGACAAACTGAAAGAGTTCGAGATCTACCTCGATCGTCACCGGATACTGGTCTTCTACTACAAGATCGCCTGTCTCTATTTTGGCAGCGGGGACTATGGCCGGACGATCGACTATCTGAATAAGATCATCAACTGGCGGGTCGACCTGCGAACGGATCTCCAGTGTTATTCCCGGCTGCTGCACCTGATCGCCCACTATGAACTGGGTAATTTCCAGCTGCTCGAGTACCTCACAAAATCGGTCTATCGCTTCATGGCAAAAATGGGTAATCTCAGCCTGGTGGAGGAGGAGATATTCGCCTTCATACGCAAGTCTTTTTCCCTTTCGGCGGCCCAGATCCGGCCGGAATTCGAAAAGTTACTGGAAAAGTTGAGGACCTATGAGAAGAACCGCTTCGAGACCAGGGCCTTTGCCTACCTGGATATCATCTCCTGGCTGGAAAGCAAGATCCGGAACATCCCGGTGCAGGACGTGATCCGGGAGAAATACCTGACCGGGAACCGTCGCGCCTGAGCAATAGGTTCGCCCGTAAACGGGCGTGCAGGAAACCGAACCTTATGTAACGTATTATAAATCAGGAAGTTGAAAAAAGTTCATTTCTTTGACCGGGGGCCCTCAGAGATGAATTTCACGGTGCCCCGGCCACCCGGGGCACGCCGCGTATTGCTGGGGATAATCAGGCCTTAACCGGGGAATATTAGCGGGAACCAAAACACATTTTTTGTTGTTAATTCCGTACCTTTGCCCTCCTTAATTTGGGTACATTGACCTTCCGGCAATCGTGCTCATAAGCTAGGTCGCTGATATTCAGTAGAATAGCATAGAGTAAAAACCTCAAGTTGTAATATGGCTATCAAAAAAGAAAATCGTCCCAGAGCCACCTTTTCAAAGATCACCATCGGATTAGCTTCACCAGACTCCATTCTCGAAAGATCGTATGGGGAAGTACTGAAGCCGGAAACCATCAACTATCGCACATACAAACCGGAGAGAGACGGATTGTTCTGCGAGCGCATATTCGGGCCCGTGAAGGATTACGAATGCGCCTGCGGAAAGTACAAGCGTATCCGCTATAAAGGGATCGTGTGCGACCGTTGCGGCGTCGAGGTGACCGAAAAGAAGGTTCGCCGCGAACGCATGGGCCATATCAAACTGGTGGTGCCGGTTGTCCACATCTGGTACTTCAAATCCCTGCCTAACAAGATAGGGTACCTGCTGGGCATGAGCTCGAAAAAACTGGAGAGCATTGTATACTACGAACGATATGTGGTCATCCAATCCGGCATCCGCGCGGACAAAGGCCAGAACTACGGCGACCTCCTGACGGAAGAGGAATACCTGGATATCCTGGATACCCTCCCCAAGGACAACCAATACCTGCCCGACGACGACCCCAATAAATTTATCGCCAAGATGGGCGCCGAAGCCGTCCATGACCTGCTGGAACGCATCGAACTGGATCAGCTTTCGTTCAATCTGCGCAACGCAGCCGCCAACGAGACCTCGCAACAGCGCAAAGCCGACGCGTTGAAACGCCTGAGCGTGGTGGAGTCTTTCCGTGACGCCAATTCCCGGATCACCAATCGGCCCGAATGGATGGTGATGCAATATATTCCCGTCATCCCCCCGGAACTGCGCCCGCTGGTGCCCCTGGATGGCGGCCGCTTCGCCTCTTCCGACCTGAATGATCTTTATCGTCGCGTGATCATACGCAATAATCGATTGAAGCGTCTTCTGGAGATCAAGGCCCCCGAAGTGATCCTGCGCAATGAAAAGCGTATGCTGCAGGAGGCCATCGACTCCCTGTTCGATAACAGCCGCAAGTCCAATGCCGTGAAGGCCGAAGGCGGACGCGCCCTCAAATCGCTTAGCGATGTGCTCAAAGGCAAGCAAGGGCGGTTCCGTCAGAACCTGCTCGGTAAGCGCGTGGACTACTCCGGCCGTTCCGTGATCGTGGTAGGTCCCGAGCTGAAGCTGCATGAGTGCGGCCTTCCGAAGGACATGGCTGCCGAGCTGTTCAAGCCGTTCATTATCCGCAAGCTCATTGAAAGAGGGATCGTGAAAACGGTCAAGAGCGCCCGCAAGCTCGTCGACAAGAAGGAAGCCATCGTATGGGATATCCTCGAGAATATCCTCAAGGGCCATCCCGTCATGCTGAATCGCGCCCCGACACTGCACCGTTTGTCCATACAGGCCTTTCAGCCGAAACTGATCGAAGGCAAGGCCATCCAGCTGCATCCGCTGGTCTGTACCGCGTTCAACGCCGACTTCGACGGTGACCAGATGGCTGTGCACGTGCCCCTGAGCAGTGCGGCCGTATTGGAGGCCCAGCTGTTGATGCTGTCCTCGCATAATATCCTCAACCCCCAGAACGGGACGCCGATCACCCTGCCTTCCCAGGACATGGTGCTTGGCCTTTATTATATTACAAAGGGAAAGAAATCCACCGATAAGGAAAAAGTGAAGGGCGAAGGCAAGGCCTTTTATAGCGCCGAAGAGGTGATCATCGCCTACAACGAAGGCCGCGTCGACCTGCACGCCTACATCAAGGTCAGGACCAAAGTGCGGACGGGCGGAGATACACTGGAAACCAAGCTGCTCGAAACGACGGTCGGCCGCGTCCTGTTCAACCAGAATGTGCCCGCGGAGGCAGGCTTCGTAAATGCCCTGCTGACCAAGAAGTCCCTGCGCGAGATCATCGGCAGCATCATCAAGTGGACGAATATCCCGAAGACGGTAAAGTTCCTGGACGACATTAAGCTGTTGGGTTTCCGCATGGCTTTCCGCGGAGGCCTCTCCTTCAATATCAATGACCTCATCATTCCTGATACCAAGGAAAAACTGCTCGACAACGCCAAGGTGGAGGTCGATGAGGTATGGGATAACTACAACATGGGCCTGATCACGAACAATGAGCGATACAACCAGATCGTCGATATCTGGTCGCGCGTGGACACCCGGATAACGGAAACGCTGATCCATGAGCTGGCCAACGACAAGCAGGGATTCAATTCGGTTTACATGATGTTGGATTCCGGGGCCCGCGGCAGCAAGCAGCAGATCAAGCAGCTTGCCGGCATCAGGGGACTGATGGCCAAGCCGAGGAAATCCGGATCAACGGGGAGCGAGATCATCGAAAACCCGATCCTCTCCAATTTCAAGGGGGGACTGAACGTATTGGATTATTTCATCTCTACCCACGGCGCCCGCAAAGGTCTGGCCGACACCGCCCTTAAAACGGCCGATGCCGGTTATCTGACCCGCCGACTGGTAGACGTCGCGCAGGACGTGGTGATCACCGAAGAGGACTGCGGCACGTTGCGCGGGATCGCTACTTCGGCGCTGAAAGATAACGAGGACGTCGTGGAAGATCTGTATGACCGGATCCTTGGCCGTACTTCCTTACATAATGTGTATGATCCGACGACCGAGAAGCTGATCGTCTCGGCCGGCGAAATAATAACCGAAGAAATAGCCAGGCATATTGAAGACGCCGGCATCGAGATCGTGGAGATCAGGTCGGTACTGACCTGTGAAAGCAAGCGCGGCGTTTGCGTTCGTTGCTACGGCAAGAACCTGGCGACGGGCTATACCACGCAGAAAGGAGACGCTGTCGGTATCATCGCGGCACAGTCCATCGGTGAGCCGGGTACTCAGCTGACCCTGCGTACCTTCCACGTGGGCGGCGTCGCGGGCAGCGCTTCCGTAGAATCCACCATGGTAGCCAAGTTCGACGGAACGATCCAGTTCGACGGCCTCCGTACGGTAATTACCGAGAACAATGACGGAGAAAAAGTGCATATCGTCATCGGCCGCACGGGAGAAGTGAGGATCATGGACGTGAAGAACGATCGCCTGCTGATCACCAACAACGTGCCCTATGGCTCGACCCTGAACGTCAAGGACGGGCAGAAGGTCGCCAAGGGAGACGTGATCTGCACCTGGGATCCGTTCAACAATGTCGTGATCTCCGAGATCGCGGGCAATGTGAAGTTCGAAGCCGTGATCGAAGGCATCACGTATCGGGAGGAGGCGGACGAACAAACAGGTCACCGCGAAAAGGTGGTCATTGAAACCAAGGACAAGACCAAGCTCCCCTCGATCCATATCGAAGGCGGCAAGGAAGTGAAGATATATAACCTCCCCGTCGGATCGCATATCGTGATGGAAGAGGGCGAGGGCGTCAGGGCCGGTCAGGTGATCGTTAAGATCCCGCGCGTCCTCGGCAAGCTCAGGGATATCACGGGTGGTCTGCCCCGTGTGACGGAGCTGTTTGAAGCGCGTAACCCGGGTAACCCGGCCATCGTGAGCGAGATCGACGGCGTGGTGGCATTCGGAAATATCAAACGCGGCAACCGCGAGATCATCGTCGAAGCCAAGGATGGCGTCGTGAAGAAATACCTCGTGCCGCTGACCCGCCAGATCCTGGCGCAGGACGGTGACTTCATCAAAGCAGGCGCGCAGCTGTCGGACGGCCAGGTGGCCCCGGCGGACATCCTGTCTATTAAAGGGCCGTTTGCGGTGCAGGAATATGTCGTGAATGAGATCCAGGAGGTTTATCGCCTGCAAGGGGTGAAGATCAATGACAAACATATCGAAGTGATCGTGCGCCAGATGATGAGAAAGCTTACGATCGTCGATCCGGGGGATACACGATTCCTGGAAGAAGATACCGTCGACAAGTTCGAGTTCCTCGATGAAAATGATTGGATCTTCGACAAAAAGGTGATCACCGATCCGGGCGAGTCCGGCAAATTGAAGGCCGGCCAGATCGTAAGCCTGCGCGAGGTCCGGGAAGAAAATTCGATCCTGCGGCGCAATGATAAGAAGCTGGCTGAGTTCCGGGATGCCCGCGCCGCCACGTCCGCACCGTTGTTGCTTGGGATCACAAAAGCATCGTTGGGCACCCAAAGCTGGATATCGGCCGCGAGCTTCCAGGAAACGACGAAGGTTCTGTCCTCCGCCGCCATCCAGGGCAAGACGGACGATATGCTGGGCCTGAAAGAGAACGTGATCACGGGGCACCCGATCCCGGCCGGAACGGGTCTGCGCGATTTCGAGAACATGATCGTCGGCAGCAAAGAAGAATACGAATTGCTGCAAACGACACGGGAGGCCATGCAGTTCGACGAAGAGGAATAGCACGTAACCATCACATAATCAGGAGGTCGTCCCGGGAAAAAAGCAGGGGCGACCTCTTCATTTTTAACAATTTCCTTTACGCCAAAGCCATTAATTTGCAATAAATCCCTTGATGAAGAGTATTTCTACCATTCTAAGCATTCTTTCCCTGCTATTGATCGGTGTGCTGTTCTATTTGCTGTTTAAACACACGGACGAGTTGAAGCAGATCTCCGCGCGCGAGAAGAAGACCTCGGCCAACGATTTCCGGATCGCTTATTTTGATATGGACACGCTTTACGCCCACTACGCCTACTATAAGGACGCCCAGGCCGAAGCCAAGACGAAGGAAAATGAAATGAATGCGGAGTTGAGCGATATGGAAAAGAAGTACCAGAAAAAGATCGTGGAATGGCAGAAAAAAGGGAATACCATGACCCCGGCGGAGAACGAACAGGCGCAGCAGGAATATTCATTGATGCAGCAAACCTTTCAGAACCGCAAGGAGGCCTTGCAACAGGAGTTGTTTAAGAGTACGGAGGAGAAGCGCAACAGCCTTCGCAAACTCATCGAAGACTACGTGAAAGAGTATAATAAACAGCGGAACTACTCCTTTATTTTCGCCTATGACCCAAGCTCCTTCATCTATTACCGGGATACCGTCTATAACATTACCTCGGACCTGCTTGATGGGCTGAACCAGGCCTATAAAAGCAAGCATTAGGTTTTCACGGATGCTGCGGAATGCATTGATTTTCTTATCTTCCCCTTTCAATAATCCAATGCATCGCTATGGCAGAAACGGCCTCCCAATCGACCCCGCATTTTAAGCCTTCGCTCGGGCTGCTCGACGGCACGATGATCGTCGCAGGCTCCATGATCGGTTCCGGTATTTTCATCGTCAGCGCAGACATCACGAGGAATGTAGGCAGCGCAGGCTGGCTGATCTTCGTATGGGCGATCACCGGGTTCATGACCATCACCGCGGCGGTGAGCTATGGCGAGTTGAGCGGCATGTTTCCAAGGGCCGGCGGCCAGTATGTCTACCTGAAGGAGGCCTACAACCCCCTTACCGGATTTCTCTATGGCTGGAGTTTTTTTGCCGTGATCCAGACGGGCACCATCGCCGCCGTGGGAGTAGCCTTTTCGAAATTTGCCGGTTATTTCTGGCATCGGCTGGACCTGTTGCCGGAGAACGTCTTGCTGCAGGTCGGCACATTCAAACTCTATCCGGCCCAGTTGGTCTCGATCTTACTGATCATTTTCCTGACCTGGGTGAACACGCGGGGGATCAGGTCGGGCAAGATCATTCAAACGTCATTCACCGTGGTCAAGCTGCTGTCGCTGTTCGGGCTGATCATCTTCGGCTTCCTGCTTGGGGCAAACCATCATGTCTGGGAGTCCAACTGGACAAATGCCTGGGACATGCAGAAGCTAAGCCAGGCGGGTACCAGGGGGGGCCTCGACCTCATCGGCACGCCCGTCATCGGGCTCGCGGTGCTGGGCGCCATTGCCGCCTCCATGGTCGGCTCCATCTTCTCCAGCGATGCCTGGAATAATGTCACGTTCATAGCCGGCGAGATGAAGAACCCCAAACGAAATATCGGGATGAGCCTGTTTCTCGGCACCCTGATCGTTACGGTCATCTACGTGTCGGCCAATCTCATGTACCTGAGCGTTATGCCCCTCGACGGGATCGCCTATGCCCCGCAGGAACGCGTGGCGGTCGCGGCATCAAGACTGATCTTCGGACACGTTGGCACCTATGTGATCGCGATCATGATCATGGTCTCCACGTTCGGTTGCAATAATGGACTTATCCTCGCCGGCGCCAGGGTCTATTATACCATGGCCCGGGACGGACTCTTCTTCAGACAGGCAGGCGCCTTGAACAGGAATGCGGTGCCCGGATGGGCCCTCTGGGCACAATGCGTGGTCGCAGGCATCCTTTGCCTCAGCGGCAAATATGGCGACCTCCTCGACATGATCGCATTCGTGGCCGTTCTCTTCTATGCGCTGACCGTCCTGGGCATCTTTGTCCTTCGCAAGCGGCGTCCCGACCTGGAGCGGCCCTACAAGGCTTTTGGCTACCCGGTATTGCCTGCGATCTATATCCTGCTGGCGACGGTATTTTGCGTGGCGCTGATCATCCAAAAACCGGGTTACGCGGGTTGGGGCCTGGCGATCGTGCTGGCGGGCATACCTTTGTATTATATTGCAGGCAAAAAGTCGGGCCAATCGATATGACGGATTTTAACAAGCTATTCGAATCGTTTGCGAAGATCAAGGCGGGGGTCATCGGGGACATCATGCTGGATACCTATTGGTGGGGACATGTCGAACGGATCTCGCCGGAGGCGCCGGTTCCCGTGGTCAGCCTGGACAAGAGAGAGCACCGGATCGGTGGGGCAGGTAATGTGGCATTGAATCTCGCCGGACTGGGCGCGCAGGTCGCCACCTTTTCAGTCATCGGTCCGGACGAAGAGGGCAAGATCCTCGAAGAACTCCTGCAACGGAATGGGATCGACACCCGTTGGCTGGAAAAGAGCGGCGTCCGCATCACGACCAATAAGGCCCGGATCATTAGCCGCAACCAGCAGATGATGCGTCTGGATTCCGAGACCACAGCGGATCTGTTGGAGAAGGAGGAGGACCTGCTGATCTCGCAGGTTTCGAAGTACCTCGCCCTCGAGAACCCCCAGGTCATCTTATTTGAGGATTATAATAAAGGCGTCCTTACGCCGCGCGTGATCCGCGAAGTGATCCGAATGTGCAAGGACCGCAACATCATTACGGCCGTCGATCCCAAACGCAAGAATTTTTTTTCTTATCAGGGCGTCTCCATTTTCAAGCCCAACCTGAAAGAAGTGAAAGAAGGACTGAACCTGCTGCTTGACGATATTCAACTATCCAGCCTGCAGGACATTCACAGGCAATTGGGGGAAAAGCTGATGCATCGGATCTCCTTTATCACCTTGTCTGAAAAAGGGGTTTTTTACCAGACTCCGGACGAATCGGCGATCATCCCTTCCCATTTAAGGCATATCGCCGATGTATCTGGCGCCGGAGATACGGTCATTGCCGTGGCGGCGCTGGTCTACGCGGCGACCAGGGATCCGCGCCTGATGGCGGAGATCGCTAATATCGCAGGCGGCCTGGTCTGCGAGGAGGTTGGCACGGTCGCCGTGGACCCCCTGAAACTGTTGAAGGAATGCGAACAACTGCTTAACTGACCTCAAACAAACCTTATATATGTCACGCTTTACACTGGCCATACATGGCGGCGCCGGCACGATCCTGAAGGAAGACATGACCCCCGAACTGGAGCAGGCCTACCTGCTGGCGTTGCAGGAGGCGCTGCATGCAGGATACGCCGTGCTCGAGGAGGGCGGATCGGCCATCAATGCGATCAAGGCGACCATCGTCATCATGGAAGACAATATATTGTTTAATGCAGGTCGCGGCTCGGTCTTTACCAAAAAGGGAGTGCAGGAAATGGATGCCGCCATCATGGACGGCAGAACGCTCGACGCCGGCGCCGTAACAGGCATCCGAAATATCCGGAATCCCATCGAACTGGCTACGGAAGTCATGACCCATAGCAACCATGTTTTTCTCAGCGGGAAGGGCGCGAGCGACTTCGCGATCAAGCAGGGGGTAAAAATGGAACCTGATGAATATTTCTTCTCCCAGTTCCGCTATGATCAATGGAGAGCGATCCGCGATTCGGATGCCTATTCACTTGACCACACGCACCAGAAACTGGAAGAACTCATGAAGGATAAAAAGTTCGGCACGGTAGGAGCGGTCGCCTGCGACCGCCAGGGAAATATCGCCGCGGCTACGAGCACGGGCGGCATGACGAACAAAAAATACGGGCGGATCGGGGACAGCCCCATGATCGGCTCCGGCACCTATGCCAACAACAACACCTGCGGGATATCATGCACGGGGCATGGGGAAATGTTTATCCGGACCGTCGCCGCGCATGATGTCAGTTGCCTGATGGAATATAAGGGACTGAGCCTGGAAGAGGCGATGCGCATCGTCGTCGACGAAAAGCTCGTGGCGATCGGCGGAGAAGGGGGTATGATCGGCGTGGACTCGAAGGGCAATGCGGCGCTGGTGTTCAACAGCCTCGGCATGTACCGCGGCGTCCGGAGCAGCGATGGTACGGATACCGTGGCGATCTATAAATAGATGGGGATGAAAAAATATGCCGTTATAGTGGCAGGCGGTTCCGGCACGCGAATGGGCGCGGCTTCCCCGAAGCAGTTCCTCTTACTGCGGGGCAAGCCGGTGATCTGGCATACGCTCAGGGTCTTCCTGGATGCATTCGAAGACCTGGAGATCATTTTGGTATTACCTGAAGAATACAGGGAAGAGGGGCGGACGATCGCCGCTTCGACCGGCTCCGCGGAGCGCATCCGCATCACGGGCGGCGGGGCAACGCGGTGGCATTCCGTCCGGAACGGCCTGGGGGCTATCCCGGGACCGGTTGAAGAGCCTTCGGTGATCTTCGTACACGATGGGGTGCGCTGCCTGGTCCGAACAGCGCTTATCCGTTTATGTTATGATGAGGCGGTCCGATGCGGTTCGGCGATCCCGGTAGTGGATTGCCCGGACAGCGTACGATTGATGGCGGCCGGCGGCGGTCTCAGCGAACCCGTCGATCGCCGCCGCGTGAAATTGGTGCAGACCCCCCAGACCTTTCTAAGCACCATGATCCGGCCGGCTTATGGCATGGATTACCAGGAGCGCTTTACCGACGAGGCTACGGTGGTCGAAGCGATGGGTGGAAAGCTGCACCTCGTGGAAGGGGAGAGGGGCAATATCAAGATCACGACCCCTTTCGATATGATCCTGGCCGAAGGGGTCCTGGCAGCCAGGCCCGATCCAACCCGCCGCCCCTTGCCCTGAAGGGGCTACATTGACGGCTCGGGGGGTCAATCGGCGGTGGCGTCGCCGGCTTCCAATGGTAGTATTTTATCCCGTTTGCCCGAAAAAAGGGGCCGGTCATACTAGGGATTAGGCTTATTCGTTGTGATAAGGATCTAGTCAATCCAATATTGCTATGAACGCCTCCCGGAGCGTATGTCTCCTTATTTTCCTTACTGTCAGCCTGGCTGCTGCTGCCCAAAAGGGCCATATCAGCTTTGAGCACCTGGGGAAGGACGCCGGTCTTTCCAATAACCAGGTTAATTGCATTTTCAGGGATCAAAAGGGCTTCATGTGGTTCGGTACATTTTCCGGCCTGGATCGGTATGACGGCTCCGACTTCAAGATCTTCCGGAACGACCCCGGAAATCCTTCCACCATCGGAGAAAATTCCATTAGCAGTATTTTTGAGTTGCCCGAAGGCAAAATGGGCGTCAATACCACGAATCGTGGCCTCAATATTTATGACCCCGCTACCGAACGTTTTGACCGCAATGCCGCTGCTTATTTTTCGCACTGGAATATGCCGGACGGAGAGATCAGCCTGGTGTTGAAGGATACCTGGGGCTGCTATTGGTTCCTCTATAAGCAGTACGGTCTTTACAAATATTCGCCGGCCAACCATGCCTCGGAAAAGGTCCCCGCCGCATCGCGCTGGAAGACAGATACGACCGATGCCACCCCGAACGCGGGGCACAGCATTGCGACCTTTTGCCCGGATTCGAAGGGCGACGTGTGGGTCGTGTACAGCAATGGTACGATCGAGAAACTCAATGGCCAGAAATACAATGTCCTGTTCCACTCCGAGACCGTCAAAAAGGCTAATAATGGAGAGAACCTGCTCTATTCGGTATTTGTCGACAAGCAGGACGAACTCTGGATAACCACCCATAATTTTGCCAACGGCGTATTTTATTATAAGCCCTTCAACGATTCCCTGATCCATTTCTACGAGAATGATCCGCGACACCGGCTGAATTCGAATATCGTGGTCGGCGGAGAACAGGGTATCACCCAGGATAATAACGGCACGATCTGGATCGGAGCCGACCACGGCGGCATCAACCTCGTAAATAAGAAAGACCTTTCGGTGCAATACCTGATGAATGATCCGGATGATAACAAGAGCCTGAGAGAGAATGCCATCTACTCCGTGTACAAGGACAATACGGGCATCGTGTGGGTGGGCACCCACAAGCATGGCGTCAGCTACTATGACGACGAGAATTCCAAATTCGCGCTTTTCCGGCACCGCGCCGCCGACCCCGGCAGCCTTCCCTATGAGGATGTCAATTGTTTTGCCGAAGACGCGCAGGGCAATCTCTGGATCGGCAGCAACGGGGGAGGACTCATCTATTTCGACCGCTCCAGGAACGTCTTCACCCAATACCGCCATAGTGCCGCAGACCCCCAAAGCCTCAGCAGCGATGTGGTCGTAAGCCTCTGCATCGACCACGAACAACACCTGTGGATCGGCACCTATTTCGGTTGCCTGGACAGGTTTGATAAAGGGAAATTCCAGCATTTCCGGCACGACCCGGCCAACCCGGCCAGCATTTCGGATGACAATGTCTGGCATATCATGGAGGACTCGCACCAGAATCTTTGGATCGGCACCCTTTCCCATGGCCTTGATCGCATGGACAGGAAGAAGAACGTTTTCTATCATTATCGCAACGGGGATTCCACCCTGCCGTCAGGCAAGATCCCTTCGCTGTATGTGGCATCCATTCTGGAGGATCGGAACGGCAATATCTGGGCCGGAACCTCCTACGGTATAGAGATGCTGAATATCAGGACGGGACGGTTTACCTACTATTTCCACGACGACAAGGACCCGCAGAGCATCAGCAGCGACGGCGCCACCAATATGATCCAGGATAGCCGGGGCCTGATCTGGATCGCCACGATCGATGGTCTCAATCTGTTCGATCCGAAAAAGAACATTTTCCGCGTCTTCCGAAAAGCCGACGGCCTGCCCGACAATGCCATCATCAGCATCGTGGAGGACAACGATCACAACCTCTGGCTGAGCCTGCCGGACGGCCTTTCCAATGTGACCGTGGTCACCAACAGCGATGGCACGTATGGATTTCGTTTTTCGAACTATAGCAAGGCGGATGGATTGCAGGAAGGCGAGTTCAATGCCTATCCTGGCCTGAAAACGGCCAAAGGCGAACTGGTCTTCGGCGGAGCCGAAGGCTTCAATCTCTTTCAGCCCGATAAGATACGCAATGGGAGAACGGTACCCAATGTCGTGCTCACGGATCTGCAGGTATTCAATCAATCGGTGACACCCGGCGTGGCGATCAACAACCATGTCATCCTTGAACGGGACATCTCGGAGACCCGATCGATCACCCTGAACTATGACGAGGACGTTTTTTCAATACAATTCGCGGCCCTGGATTTCGCGCATTCGGAACGGGACCAATATGAATACATGATGCAGGGGTTCGATAAGGAATGGCTGCGCAGCGGTAGCAACCAACGCCGGGTCACGTACACGAACCTTGACCCGGGAGATTATGTCTTCAAGGTAAAGGCGATGGATAATGACGGCGCCTGGACCTCCACCATCCTTTCACTGCCCGTGACGATCCGACCCCCTTTCTGGATGACCTGGTGGTTCAGGACCTTGATGTGGGCGGCCCTGGTCGGCCTGGCCTTTGTCGCATACCGGATTCGGACAAAGAGCCTGCACGTAGCTAAGGACCTGGCGGAAAAAACGGCCTTCGTGAAGTCCAAGTTCCTCAGCAACATGAGCCATGAACTGAGAACACCCCTGAATGGCATCATCGGTACGATCAACCTGATGCTCCAGGACAGATATCTCGAGGAACAGAAAGAGCACCTCAATGTCCTCAAATATTCCAGCGAACTGATGCTGGGCCTCATCAATGATGTGCTGGACTTTTCGAAGATCGAGGCAGGCAAACTGCAGCTCGACATGACCTGCTTTAACCTCAAAGTGCTGCTGGAGAAGACCAGGACCCTCTTCCAGCAACAATTTATTGCCAAAGGGGTGGGTTTGAAGCTGGATGTCGACGAGCACCTGGATGTATTTGTGATGAGCGACGAGATCCGCATCAACCAGATCCTGCACAATTTGTTGTCCAATGCCCTGAAGTTCACGGAGCGAGGTAAGGTGATACTGTCTGCCAAGGTCAACACGGCCAGCAGCGAAGAAATTTCTGTGACCTTTTCCGTATTGGATTCGGGGATCGGAATCAGCGAAGATAAGCTCTCGGATATCTTCGACAGCTTCTCACAGGCCGATATCAACACCACCCGCAAGTACGGCGGAACGGGACTCGGGCTCGCGATCAGTAAAAAACTGGTGCAGATCTTCGGAAGCGAACTGGAGGTCGAGAGCAAGGTGGGTTCCGGAAGCCGCTTTTTCTTCACGGTCGGTCTGCGCCTGGTGACGGGACGGAGACCGTATGTAAACGAGCAGGGAACCAAAGACCTCTCCAGCCTGGCAGGTATGCGCGTGCTGGTGGCGGAGGATAACAATATCAGCATGAAGGTGACGAAAAGATTCCTGCAGAAATGGGGCGTCGAGGCCGCGGAGGCGAAGAACGGGCACGAGGTGCTGAATCAGTTCCGAAAAGGAGCCTTCGATCTGCTGCTGCTGGACCTGGAAATGCCTGAAATGGACGGTTATGCCGCCATCAAAGAGATACGCAAAACGGATAGCGAGGTTCCGGCGATCGCCTTCACGGCAAGTATATTCGAAAATATGAAAGAAGAGCTGCAAAAGCACGGATTCCAGGACTTCATCAGAAAGCCGTTCCGTCCTGCAGACCTGCATAAGAAGCTGCTGCAATTTGCCGGAGCCGCATTGCGCGAGCGGTAATCATTTCAACCGCCTGAGCGGCAGGGGCAGTCGATTGAGGCGATAGAAGAAATAGGGCTCATCACGGCTGCCGAAATTGGCATAAAAATGCGCAATCCCCGGCAGGTCGGATCCTTCGAAATCAAGCAACAAGGGCTGCCCTGCAAATTCCGCAATGACCCGGTCCAGGAGAAAATGGTTGGCGCCCGTATGCCGGCCCTCCGGCAGATTGGTCGATTGCAGCAAGTGCATGCGCCCTTCCCCCACGAGGAACAGGGCGGTTGCCAAAACCTTCCCCTTACGATCCCGTACCGCTCTCAGGATACATTGCCCCCGCTCCCGGAGAAAGGAACAAAGTGTTGAAAATCGTCGCCAGGACTCCTCCTTCACATGTGGCGTACGGGGACCGTAGCGTTCCCTGTACATGGACAAAGCCGTGGAGAGCTCGAAGTCCCGGATATAGGCAAAGGAGGAACTCGCTGCCTCTTTCAGGTTGCGGACGAGATCTTTTTTATAGCCGCCCGCGAGCTGAGCATAGGGCATGTTCAGATCCAGGATATAATTGGTATGGGAAGGCAGTGAAGGATAAGGGTTCAGGTAGTTCAGGAATAATTCGGCAAATCGAAAATGCTCCGCCAGACGGGACAGGCAGGCCCCGACCAGCGAAGGCGCGATCTCTCCCGCAGCGAATATCCCCAGCTGTTGGGTAAAGGGTGGCTGACAGGCATAGCGGATCCCCCATTTGCGGTTC
Organism: Bacteroidota bacterium; assembly: GCA_030706735.1. GTDB lineage: Bacteria > Bacteroidota > Bacteroidia > Chitinophagales > Chitinophagaceae > Puia. Next base: position 104,465 of record JAUZNZ010000014.1, read on the forward strand.
CAGGGAATGGGCATGACGACGCGGTAATCGTCAAGCACCAGGGCGTCCCATTTTTCCGGCGCCATATGATCGAGATAAAAGGAGCGGGCGTAGATAAGCGCATTGGCGGCCTGCCCGATGCAACGATCCCATTTGTCTGCATCGATCTCCTGCCGCCGCAGATAATGGATATCCTGTTCAGAGATCATGATAGGGGAAAATTTGATGGAGATCCGGTTTTTGCAGGTCGATGCTGAACGAGACTTTTTTCCAAAAGCCATTCTCGCCCGGCACCGTCTTCAGGTTATCGCTGAAAACGTGACTGTAGAAGAGCGGCGCATAAATATGGACCACATCCTTTAACAGCGATAATTGTAGTCCGCCGGTATACAGGAATTTATCCGTCGGTGGATTTGGCTTCCAGCTTTCTGCATAGGTGCCCACGTCGAAAAAGACCCGGAGGGGCAGCCAGGCAGGCACAAGACCCTGCGGCAGGGTGCTGTTGAAATTGATGGCCGCTACCCAGTTGTCCGACCTGCCCTGAAGGCCCTGAAAAAGGTCGGTACGGATCTTTAACCCACCGTCCCGCATCATGATCTGCTGACTCGCAAAGCCGGTAAATTCATTCCTGCCTATGAAATAATTGCTGTAGGTATAATCCTCATTGCCCCTGACGGCGGTCAGCTTCGGTTCATAACCGGACAGGTCCAGTGAGCTGTTCCCTCCGCCTACAAAACCGAATTTTGCCGCAAACAGCCGGACCGCCATGCCCCCGCCTTTCGAATAGTTGAAGAAATAATTGCCCTCGAAATTGATCCGGTACCATTCAGGGGCCTGTTGGAATTGCAGCAAACCACGGTAAGGGTAAAGTACCCGGTTATCGCCGGCGTGGATACTCAACTGATTGAGATAGCGGAAGGCATAGTTTCCTTTCGTGGGATAAAACAGGGAGTCGGCAGACTTGCGCACATAATGGTCCAGCGCGCGCTCGCCGATCAGGTAGGTCTTCCATTCGATCCACTTGTCCGCCGTACTGCGCACGGACGCATTGTTCAAGGTGAGGCGCAGGGATGGAACCACCTTATAGAATCCGCCATAGAGCTGCCTGCCATTGCTGTCCGTGCCGGAGAAGGTGGAAAACTTCGCGGCGGCGACCGCGAGATGGATCCGGTGAATGGCTCCGCTTTCCCCGGGGCCTGAAGGAAACCAGCTATAACTGAACCGGGCAAGTCCATTCAATTGCTTGCTTTCATGTGCATACAAGGGGCAGAACAGGAATTGGAAAGGGGACGCGGGCAGGTCATAGTTATGGACTACCAGTCCGGCCATGAAGTCGTCATACTTGTTGTAGCCGATGGCGGGAAAGATATTGATATAGGAAATGCTGTCGGCCTTGATGATGGCCGTTTCAAAAGCGGCCTGTATCCTGCGGTGGGGAACTGGTGGCGGCATGGCGCCCCGCTGATCGAGCATGGCGAAGGATCGGCCCAGTTCCCGATGGCTGGTTGCTTCCATTACGGCTCGAAAATCCTCCGGATAAGGATGCCTGAACTGCCAGTCACGGAAATACGCCTGCATACCGCTGTCGAATAGCGCTTTCCCGAGCGCTCGCTCCAACCCTTCCAGCCAGAGCCGGGTCTTTTGGGCGGCGATCAGGCTATAGTTGCCCTGGCTGAATGTTTCCGCCGCCGTCGAAATGGGCTGGTCAAGTTTTTGTGCGGCGGCGGCCGAAAGGGTGATCCTCGCCATGTCATCCGGCCAAAATGGCCAGGGACCTGCGTCTCCGTGCAGATAGGTCCTCCCCGGATACTTCTGTTCCCTGTATCGCCGGTCATAGAATGCGTTCATGCCTTCATCCATCCAGGGCCAACGCTGCCCGTCCGTACCCAGGTCGAAGCCGAACCAGTTGCAGCCCATCGCGTGTTCGATGGACAGGTCCAGGTCCAAGACGCCTTTATCCCCATTGATCGCCGCCAGGGTCGGATAGCCTGCGCTGCCGGGCGGTCCCATTCTCGTTTCGGCCACGGCGGCGACGTCAAAGGGATATTCGCCGATCGCCGAAGATCGAAACCGGATGGCGTCTTTCAGGTATTGCATGCAGCTCTTCCATTGGATGTTCGCGGCAGGCCGGTAATAGGCATACAGGTCGATGACCCTGCCCGAGGGAAGGGAGAGCGTATCGTGGTCGGTATGGTATTGTTTATCCGCGAACCAGGCAAAGTCCTGGAGATGATCCTGAATACAACGCCAGGTGCGGGTCGCCGGCGTGGCAGGGGAGATTTCCTCGGCCCGCCCGGTCGCGGCCACTACATAGCCGCCGGGAACAGTGATGGTGACGTCATAATGGCCGAACTCTCCGTATAGACCGCCCTGGTCGGGATAGGGCATGGGATGCCAGCCGCTATGGTCGTAGACCGCGGGCCTGGGGTACCATTGCGCAATATGAAAGGTCCCATGTGCGTACCCGCTGCGGGCGAACGCATAAGGCAACTTCTCGTGAAAAGGGGTAGTTATGCTGCTGCGGCCGCCCGGCGCAAGAGGATGCGGCAGAATAACCCGCACCACGTCGATGTATTGCGGGTGGTCCTCTGTAACGGCGATCGCTCCGTCGACACGAAAATCAAGACGGTTGATATACCCTTTTTGCGTTTTGTCGGAAAAGTAAAAGTCCGTTCTGCCATTGCCGAGCGATTGCTCGCTGAAGGCCGTTTCATCATTGCGGAAGGCATTGGGCCAGAGATGGATCCAGATATACCGGAGGGTGTCCGGAGAATGATTGACGTACCGCATCGTCACGAAACCGTCGAGGGTCTTTTCCCGGTCGTCGAGAACGACGTTGATCTTGTAATCTACCTCCTGCTGCCAGTAGGTCTGAGCCTCAAGTCTCAAGCTGCATCCGACAAGCCCGAAGAAAAGAAGGTAGAAGAAAGATCCCTTTCGTGATTTCAATCGCTGGTTATTTTGTCAAAAATAAGATATTCACCCGTTGATCGGCAGCCGTCAGAATGACCCCGACTTGTTCAGCAGTGCGAACACGTTGTCCAATGGCTCATGAGTCACCTCTTCCAGGCTGGCTTTCAGGTCTTCCGGATAAGGATGCCTGAATTTCCATTCGGTAAAATAGTTCCGCATGCCTTTTTTGAAGTCTTCCTGCCCCATGGCCTTCTGAAGGATGTACATCCAAACGGCGGTGCGCGCATATTCCACCAGGCCGTACTCGCTCTCTGAACGAAAGCCTGTGGCCGGGGTTTCGATCGGCTCGTCCGTTCGGACCTGGTTGAATACAGCATAGACCGCGTCAAGGAAGTCATCAAGCCCTTTTTTGCGGATGTCCCGCGGTATGAGGTTTCCGAGCGCGGAATTCGTCCGGTATTTCTCCGCCTCATACAGGAATTCATAATAGCTATTGATCCCCTCGTCCATCCAGGGGTGCTCGCGTTCGTTGCTGCCGAGCATACCATAGAACCAATTATGTCCTACCTCATGCGCGATGACGCCGTCCAGTTCATCCTTCGACGCGCCCGGGCTGGTGATCAGGGTGATCATCGGATATTCCATGCCGCCGGACGAAACATTACCGGGACCTTCCACGGCGCTTACTACCGGGTAGCCGTATTCCCCCACCCAATCCGAATAGTGCAGAACGGCATCCTTGATAAATGAAATGCTATGCAGCCATTGCCTTCCGGCGCCGGAGCGATAGTAGGAAAAGACGTCGATGACCCGGCCCGAAGGAAGCCGCAAGGTGTCATAGTTGATAAACAGTGATTTGTCGGCGAACCACGCGAAGTCGTGGATATTCTCGCCGTGATAGTCGAGCGTCTTCATGGCTGCCGGGTCCGTTGCGCGATAAGCCGTAAAGCCTGCAGGGTTGGCGGAATCGGCCAGGTTGGCCTTCCCGATCGTCCGGTACCTGGCAAGCTCATCTCCGGTTTGCAGTTCTCCGGTGGCGCCGACGACATAAGCGGACGGAAGGGTAATATGTACGTCGAAACTGCCGAACTCGCTGTAGAATTCACCCTGATCCAGATAGGGAAATTCATGCCAGCCCTGGCGATCATAGACGGCCGGTTTTGGGTACCACTGGGTGATCATGTACGAATGGCCCTCATGACCAAGGCGCGAGAAATAAGAAGGGATCTTTACAAAGAAAGGGGTGGCGATCCGGATCCGGGCGCCCGGCGCGAGCATGGCCGGCAGCAACAGCTTGACGACATCGTTGTATTTCGGGTGGGCCTGCGTGGCGGCAGGCTGCCCGTCGACGGTAAAAGCCAGTCCGTTGATATATCCATTCTCCCTGACCTTTTTCAGTTTTTCCTTCCGATCCTCGAGCGTGGCCAGCTGCCTGAACAATGCGGTGGAATTATCTTTATACGCATTCGGCCAGAGATGGAACCAAATGAAGGACAGGGTGTCCGGCGAATGATTGACATAGTCGAGCGATTCGACCCCCTGCAGGGAATGGGCCCGGTCATCGAGCGTTACCTGAAGGGAATAATGCAGTTCCTGTTGCCAGTAGGCTGGCGAAGGCGCCGGCCCGGTTGCGTCACCGGCGTGCGGACCCGACCAGGCTGTGAAGCAGAAGCCGCAGCCGGCAAGGATCAACAGGAACCTTTCTTTTTGTTTATTCATAAATTGAGCTCTTCCAATTTGCGTTCGCGTGCTGATCCACCTGATCCCGTCGATCCCCCCGTCATCGAACCTATCGCGCCGTCCCTTTCGTCAGCAAGCCCTTGGCCCGCAGGTCCGTACAGAGCTGCCGCGTGAACAGGACGGCGCCCGCATGATCCAGATGCTGCTCGTCGCTGAACAGGGCGGGGTGGCCGCTAAAACCGGCGGATCCCGCGCCTGAATAGTCCAGGAAAGGCACCCCATGATCGCGGCAAATCATGCCGGCGAGCCGGGTCGTCGAACTGCCTTCGGGCAATGAGAAATAAACAGGCGAAACCACGACGACGAGCTTGCAATGATTGCTTGCAGACAACGAAATGATCTCCGAGAATGCCCCGACGATGGCGCTGTCCGGCGGATCGGTCAACTCCCGTTCGGTGAATGCAGTGGCCGGGGTGCGGGCCATCGGCTGATCTTTTGGAATATATCCATTGATGACCCCGGAATCCCCCGTTCCATACAAGTTGTTGAAAACGATCTGCAGGGGCAGGGAATTGTAGCAATATAACGAAGAATGCGTCTTTAACCATTCCCAGCGGCTCCTTTTGTTAAGGACGGCGCGTATCTCGGGGTGCCGGCGGTAATAGGGCAGCAGGATGGACAATTCGTCGAGGCCGGCCTGGTCTGGTTGAAAGGCGATCGGGGTAAGGTCAAGGATCAGCCATTCTGGCCGGTACCGGCCCAGGATCGACCGCAATATCGCCAGGGAATAGAAAATGCCCTGCTGGTCCTTTCCGGCATTATAGCACGCAAGCCCCGTACTGTCGGTAATGATGGAAGGAATATAATGATGTGCAGCCCTCGACGAGCCGAGTACCACGATCGGAGCCCTGATGGAATCCATGACCAGCGTCGTCCGGGCCTGCTCTCCGTGACGGAGCCGGAAATAAAAATGCGACATGAGCCCGCCGATCCCCAGGTCGGCAACGAAGAGGATAAGCCCGATCAGCAGCAGCCGCATGTAAAATGATCTTCTTTTTTGCATAACGATTGCCTAGAATTGAAAATAAATGAACTGGCCGCCGTCAAATACTCCCAGCAATAGGATCATGACCACCAGGGTAACATAAGCGGAAATCCGGACCGTTGCTTTTCGATGGTACATGAACAGCGCGCTTCCTTTTCCAAATTCCTTTCCGATATCCGCCGCCAGCACGCAGACGATGCCAAAGACCGAATAGATCAGCGTCGTTCGCACGTCGAAGTCGCCGGGAATGATCCAGGGCGTCCCGGGAGCGAATAGTCTTTCGATGAAGGTCCCTGCCTTTTGCACGCTGCTGGCCCTGAACAGGATCAGGCTGAAGGTCCAGACGGAAAAGGTATACAGGATGCCGGGGATGCGCCACCGGCGGCGCCGACGCGCGGGATTCCCTCCTTCCAAACGGCGGATCAGCGTTTCGACGACCAGGATCAGGGCATGGAATAATCCCCAGGCTACGAAGGTCCAGTTGGCTCCGTGCCAGAGCCCGCTGAGTAGAAAGACGACGGAGATATTCAGGCAGGTACGCCCTGTGCCATATCGGCTGCCGCCGAGTGGGAAGTAAAGATAATCCCTGAACCAGCTCGAAAGGCTGATATGCCAGCGCGTCCAGAATTCCCTCAGCGAGGCGGAAAAAAATGGCCGGCGGAAATTCTCCATGAGCGAGAACCCCATCGTCCTGGCCGCTCCGATGGCGATCAGGGAATATCCCGCAAAATCGCAATACAGCTGGAAGGAATAGAACAGGGCCGCGGTGATCAGGGCGATCCGGCTGTGCAATTCAGGGCGGAAATGAATATAATTGACATAGATCGCCAGCCGGTCAGCCACGACCACTTTGAGAAAGAGTCCCCACAGCATCTTCTTTAGCCCGAGGGCGAGGCCATCGAAATCAAGCGGATGTCGCTGGTAGAATTGAGGGATCAGACGGGCCGGCCTCTCGATCGGGCCGGCTACGAGTTGAGGGTAGAACATGACATACAGCGCATAAATGCCGGGATGCTTTTCGGGCCGCCACCTCCCTTTATAAACCTCCAGGGTATAGCTCATGGCCTGAAAAGTATGAAAGGAGAGACCGATCGGCAGAATAATATGCCAAAACGGGATGGCGCGGGTATGAAGGCCCATGCCGGCAAGCAGCTGATCGACATTGTCCACGAAAAAATTATAGTATTTAAAGATCACGAGTATGCCGAGATTGCCGGCAATACTCATAGCCAGGAGCGCTTTTCTCCTGCGGCCCGAGGCAAATTCCATGAGCCTCCCCGCCGTATAGTCGATGAGGATGATGGCAAATAGAACCAGCAGATAGGCGGGGATGAAGGCGGCGTAGAACCAGCAACTGGCCAGGAGCAGGAGGAGCCAGCGCCATGCCTGCGGGGTAAGATAGTAGCATGGGGTGACGATGAGGAAGAAAAGGAGGAATTGAAATGAGTTAAACAACATAAGCGGTCCTTGATAATTCCCTCATCGTCCCTGCCCCGTGATAATGATCCGCAGGGTATGCAGCATGATCTTCAGGTCGAGTCCCAGGGATATGTTCTCGATATAGATCAGGTCATATTTCATCCGTTCGATCATCTCTTCGACGTTCTCCGCATACCCGAACTGGATCATCCCCCAGGAGGTAAGGCCCGGCTTGATCTTCAGCAGGTACCGGAAATAAGGCGTACTGCGGTAGATCTGATCTACATAGTACTGGCGCTCCGGTCGCGGGCCGACCAGGCTCATTTCCCCCTTGAGCACATTCCAGAGCTGAGGCAGTTCGTCGATCCGCCATTTCCGCATGGTCTTGCCCCAGGGCGTAATGCGCGGGTCGTTCAGGGAGGATAGGGCGATGCCGTTCTTTTCCGCGTCGACGACCATGGATCGGAATTTGTAGATCGTGAACGGCTTGCCTTTATACCCGATACGTTCCTGCACATAGATCACCGGGCCCGGTGAAGACAGCCGGACGCGGATGGCTGCATAAAGCATCAGCGGCGAAAGGAATAGCAGCCCGAGCAGGGAGACGCCCACGTCGATCAGTCTCTTGATATTCTGCTGCCAGTCGGGGATCAGATCGGTATAGATATCGGAGAGTACCGCGCCGAATACATTATTTGTTCTGACCGAGCCCGAGAGGATGTCGAGCGTATTGGGTATGATCTTGATCTCGACATCCTTGTCGCTGAGCTTTTCAATGACCTTCTCGACCTCGGCGCGGTCCGATCGTTCGAGAGCCACAACGACCAGCTCGATATTGTTCCTGTCGATCGTTTTTTCGATCTCGTCGGTATTCCCCAGTTCAGGCAGATAGGCGGAGATGCCGTTTTGCTGCTGCTGAGCGCTGCCGATGCCGACATAGCCCGTATATAAGTAGCCCGAAGAACGCAGGCCTTCCCGCGAGTCCTTGTAAATCTTTGTGGCGGCGGCATTCCAGCCGACAAGGAGTGTATTGAATACGATCTGTCCCCTCTGCACCTGCCTTCGCACGATGCCCAGGATGATCATCCGGCCAAGCAGGGTCAGGATAAACTGGGAGGAGAGAAAGATGAAGTAGGTTTTGTAAAAATAGTGGTAATCCTTTACGGGGTCGTTGATGACAATGGCGAAAAAGACGATCGTGCACCCGATGATGCTGCAGGTAAACGTACTGGTGATCTCGTCGAGACGCGATTTCTTGTAGAGGGAAGTATAGGCTCCTACCATCCCGTTCAGCAGGAGCCATCCCACGGGGATGGTCGAAGTGCCCAACCAGAAGCGGTTGGTCAGCAAGAGGTGCCCATCCACAAAAATAGGTTCGGACAACAGGATGCGCCGGCTGAAATGAAAGATGATCGCCGTCAGCAGGGCCGCGAAATAGTCGCTGAGAATATACCAGATGATATGTATCTTTTTGGGCGACGGCATGACGCGGGTCAGGAGTTGATGGTGTTGTGTTTGATTTTTTGCAGGATCTGGTGCGCTATGTCCATGGCCCGCAACCCATCGACCTCGGAAACCAGGGTCGGCGTATTGTGGAGGATCGCTTCCGTGAATCTTTCCAGTTCCAGGCGGATGGCATTGACTTCCGGAACCTGCGGATTGGACAGCGCGATCGTCTTCTTTCCGTTGGGCGTTTCGATATCGAACGTGAAGACATCGACGTCGCGTGGCGTCTTCAGCTTGATGACCTCCGACTTCTTATTCAGGAAATCGATGCCGATGTAGGCGTCCTTCTGGAAGAGGCGCATCTTGCGCATCTTTTTCATCGAAATGCGGCTCGAGGTAAGGTTGGCCACGCAGCCGTTGTTGAATTCGATGCGGACGCTGGCTATATCCGGCGTGTCGGTCATTACGGCGACGCCGCTGGCCGATATGTTCTTGACCTCGCTCTTGACCAGGGTCAGGATGATATCGATGTCATGGATCATCAGATCCAGGATCACGCTGACTTCGGCGCCCCGTGGATTGAACTGCGCCAGACGATGCACCTCGATGAAGAGCGGATTCAAAGGCAGGGACTGTACCGCGAGAAAGGCGGGATTGAATCGTTCCACATGACCTACCTGCAGCTTGACATTGGATTCCCGAACAAGTTGCACCAATTCGCGGGCTTCTTCCATCGTGTGCGCCAGCGGCTTTTCGACGAATACATGCTTACCCTTACGGACGGCTTTTTCGCAGAGTTCAAAATGCGCAGGAGTGGGAGCGATGATATCCACGATATCACAGGCATCCATCAGGAGTTCCGGATCCAGGAAGCGGGCGATCTGGTATTTTTCAAGAACTTCGCCGGCGGTAACTTCATCGGGGTCATAGAATCCGGCCAGCTCGACGGTCTTGATCTCTTTCCAATTGTTCAAATGAAACTTCCCCAGGTGACCGACGCCAAATACGCCAACTTTCAGCATTTGGTAAATTTTATGTGCCAAACCTACATTAAAATGCCCATACTGCCATAGGGGGGAGCGGGTGGTCAGGAACTTTGCATCCGATTGAAGGGCATGTTATTAAAACGGGGCTTCAGGTATTTGATGACATTGCCGACCGTAAGGGGGATGTCCTTATCCGGAAAGAGCTTCGTTTTTACAAAGCTTCCGAAAGTGATGAAGAATAAGGGCAGATAAATAAGCAAGGTGATGTAAAAGTAGATCGCATAAATGTCCAGGAAAAGGCTTCGGATAGAAATAGTATCCGCTTTTTGCGCGCCCATGAAAAAATTCAGCGCCTTCTTGATGGCAGGCATCACGACCGGCACCTTTGTCCAATTGGTATAACGGACGTCTTCGAAACGGTAGGTGAGATCATAGCCCGGCGGCACCTGCTTGGCATAATAAGCCCAGTCATTCTGCACATCGGCAAAGCTGGCGAGGTGCGAATCCGGCCGGACAAAATAAGCGTTGAAGGTGGCGTCGAGGACGGCCCAGCCATGGTTCGTCTTTACCTCCACGATATTGTGGGCGGCCCAGGTTCCATTGGCCTTCATTTGTGCAATGCGGATCGGCAGATCATAGGTCGCCAGGACACGGGCCAGTACTTCCGCATAAGATCCGCAGGCGCCCCTCGTGGTCATGAGATCGACAGAGGCCGGACCAAAGAAATCGGCTTTGACCCCTTTTACGGTTCCGTCATTGAACATCGAGGCCCTGTTGCCCATCAGATAGTGACAGGTCTCCATCGTCTTGATGACGAGTGAGTCCTGGTTATCGTCGGCATCCATCTTGAGGTTGATATCGTCCTTTATGGAAAGAAAGAGAGACTTTTCGTAAGCGGTCTCCATGTGGAAATAAAACAGGGAGGCAAGCAGGAAACCATTGAAAAACATGAGCACGTACAGGTTCCTGAAGCTCTTCTTAAGAAATCGGACAGGTATCTTCAACATAGTCTTTTAGATTTTAAAGATCGGGTTAGGAGCTTTAAGTGTTCATAAAAGATGACTGTAGGCTCAAAAGACCTTCGGGATATTGAATTCCTGATGTTTTAATCGGGTCAAACTAAGCTACTATCGTCAAATAGTCACTGGGAGATAAGACGTTAAAATGGGTCTTCTTAGTATGTTAAGAAACAAGTAGTTTGGGAAAATTTGTTTCCGATCCCGCCGGTCATTTTACGGAATAATCCAGCCGATTTGGACCTATTCCGGTGATTTTCAATGACTTCCAACGGGGCGGGAGAGTGGTTCGCCCCTGGATGATCCCGGAAGGGGTGATTTCCAGTCCGCCAAAGCCATTTAGCATGGCCTGAAGCATGCCGCCCGCGCCCGTGGCGAAGTAAGGGTTATCGCCGGTGGCCGTTTCAGCCATGACGCCGAAGGGCGGACGGAGGTTCGGCAGGTATCCCGCCTTGAAGTCCTCATAGGCCCTCGCCGGGCGGCCAAGGCGTTCGTAAAGTATGGCGAAGATGGCATGGGTCATGGCCGGACCTTCCCCGACCCTTGGCTCATAATATTCCAGGTCCCGGCGGATGGCCTCCGGGCTCGTTACCTCCTTCAGCGGATAAGCCAGCAGATTCACGTCGGCCTGCTTGATCTTTTCTCCCTGATAGGCGGCATGTTCCCGGGTGGTGCCGTCATCAAAGTGAAGGATCGGAATGTTGGCGCGCACGGTCATCCAGTCCGGATCCGCCTTAAGCCCGAGCAGATGGGCGGCATCCGTGGCATATTGCAGATTGGCGCGAGCCGCCGCATTCGTGAATGCATTATTGTCCACGTTCTCGGCCCACTCGTCGGCCGCCACCACATTTTTAATGTCGTAATGCCCGGGTCCGTTCCGCTCCACCCGGCTCGTCCAGAAGTCCGCAGTGGCCTTCAGGATGGGATATCCTTTATCCCTCAACCAATCCTTGTCCTGCGTCACGCAGAAGTAATTCCACGCAGCGATCGCGATATCCGCGGTGATATGATGCTCGAAAGGTCCGCTGAGCGCCCATACCGGCGTCTCTTCATTGCCGCTAGCCGCGCTTTCCCAGGGGAACATGGCGCCTTTGTATCCGTGAGAGAACGCATTCTCGCGGGCCTCAGGCAACCGCTCAAAGCGATACTCGAGCAGGGAGGCTGCGATCCGCGGCTGCAAGAGGAGCAAGGCAGGGTACATCCATAGCTCGGTGTCCCAGAATGTGTGACCATTATAGCCCAGGCCGCTGAGCCCCATCGGCGAAAGACTATAGGCGGTGCCTTCCCGGGCAAAGGAATAAAGATGATAGATCATGCTGTGCACATCGCGCTGGGTGCTGTCATCGCCTTCGATGACGATATCGCTTTTCCATAACTCGTCCCAGGCGCGATCGTGGAACGCGACGAGGCGATCTCTGCCTTCGAGAGCGGCAAAGATGGTGAGGCGCTCGGCTTCATTGAGCGGATCCGTATTGTGCGCCGACGTGACGGCCGAGCCGACGACGGCGAAATGATAGGTCTCGCCCGCCCTGAGCCTCTTCGTAAATTTGACAAGGTGCATGTTATTGTCCCACATCTCATGGATCAGCGCGGGCTCGGCGCCGTGAGGCTCGTCGAACAGGATGCTGTTGCTGGCAGCCATCAGGAGTTTGCCCGTGGGACTCCTGGCCGTGGAGGTGAGCAGGGCGATCCGGGCATGCGGGCGGTCGATCTCGTTATAATAATTTTCGACGTCCTTGAGCATGTCGGGCGCTTCCATCACGCTGGCCGGCGTGATCGTAATGTCTTTTTTTGCGGTGATGCTGACGTCCGTCAGCGCCGTATACGGCAGATGACGGAGAGCGTACCAGGAATAGGTTACGGAAGCCGCATCCCTGAAATCGAAGCTCGTCGTGAGCCTGGCATGGCGCATGTCCAGTACCTGCTGCAGGTTGGACACCTGGCTGAAACCGGAGATCCGCGTACCATCGATGTCGAGGTACATATTCACAAAATTGAAGGTCTTCAGGATATTGCTTACACGGCCGCGGCCATAAAGATCGAAGGCGCCATTGAGCACGATATCCTTTGCCGTAAAAGGCTGCGGGGAAGACACGATGCCAATCATGCCATTGGCCACCGTCACGCCGTAATAGTGAGCCGGATCAATGGAGGTGGCGCGGATATTCCAGGTATCTGATGAAATAGGGGACGAAGCGACGGAGGATGCCGACTGCGCGTGCGTCTTGCCCGGCAGACCAGCGAACAACAAAATGCCGATAAAATAGAGGGAGAAAGGAAGTAGTTGTAGTTTGTTCCTGCGCATGATCGGAGTATATAGGAGTATATAAATTTACAATCGTAAGTGTGTAATTTACACATTATTGTTTATTTTCATTGCTGCTATGAAAAAATGGTTGACAGGCTTTTGTATCCTACTTTTTTTGTCGATCGCCGCCGTGTATATTTTTTTTCCTTCGGATCTGACGGTGGCGAATGTGGAAGGGATCCAGTGCAACGTGAATTCTGCCAATAAATTTATCGGAGATGAGCGGCAATGGGGAAACTGGTGGCCCGGCGATAGCGGCAGGGGTCAGCCTGCCGGCGCACTGGCCGACGGCCGGAGTCCCGGATTCGAATACGGCGGCATGCGGTACCGGATGCCCGGCAGGTACCGCCATCTGATGGAGGTCCAGATCGTGACGCCGGATTCGACGATCCATAGCCGCATCACCATCGTCGGATCTGCGGATACCCGCGATTCCACGTCCCTGGAATGGGCATTTCATCTCAATGCCGGCTGGGATCCGATCGGACGTATCCACCAATACCGGGCGGCCAGGAAATTGAAAGCGGATTTGGCGGAAATCCTGTCTGCATTACGCGCCTTCCTCGATGATAAAGAAAAAGTGTATGGTATCCGGATCCGGGAGGTCTCTACCACGGACAGCTTCCTGATCGCGATCCGCTCCATCTATCCATCGCGTCCCGGCACCGGCGACCTGTCTGCACTCATTCACAAGTTGAAGTCGATCATTGCCGCCGGCAGCGTCCGGGAGACAGGTAATCCGATGGTGAATATAACGCCCGCCGGACAGGGAAAATTCGAGGCGATGGTAGCGATCCCTACCAACCGGGAGTTGAAGGGCGATAAGAACGTAATCTCGAGCAAATTGGTGCGCGGCAAATACCTGATGACGGAAGTGCGGGGCGGCGATTATACCGTGAACAAGGCCCTGGAACAGTTGCAGGAATATATGTATGACTACCAGCGGACCACGATGGCGATCCCTTTCCAGTCCTGGGTGACAGATCGCAGCGTCGAACACGATACGGCGAAATGGGTGACGAAGGTCTATTGCCCGGTGTATTGATCACTCCTTCGCCCCGGCCCCTGCAAACCGGATCACCATCGTACTGTCATTATTCCTGACCAGCACATAGGAGGGAGTCGGCTGTCCGGCGATATCGAGGCGGCGGATATGACGGGTCTGGCCCTTGATCACCACGCCATTCAGCGTGCTGGCGACAAGGGAATCATGTCCTTTGTTGATCAGGACGGTTCCATAATCCGCATCGTAGCGTCCCATCTGGATATTGTTGTCATAATAATTGCCGACGAGCAGGATGTCCGGCAGGGCATCCCCGTTGGCGTCGATAACGACCGCATCCCGATAGGGCGCCAGCTGGGCCTGCCAGGGCAGGGCCTGCACGCGGAAATTCAGATGGCCGTCATTGATGAGGAGGGCATTGGAAAAATAGTCTGCCGTCAGGGTGTCTGCCTTGGCAAGCTGTTCATCGGGGAAGAGGTCGTGCAGGCTGGCCTTCGCGAAGTCCTCCGCATAAAGGAACTGCTTCTTCAAGATCGGCATTTGATGTTCCAGTTCTTCTTTATTGGCAAAGGGCAGTTCCCTGCCATCGAGGTAATAGGTCAACACCTGCTCCTTTTTCCCGTTATTGTCAAAGTCGGAATAATACAATCGTACAGGCTCTTTTTCGGAAGCCTTGAGGCGGCTGTTCAGGCCGAGGTTCCCGGCGATCAGGTCGATATCGCCGTCATGATCGATATCCACGGCCAATACGAAGTTCCACCAGCCCTTCTTGTCACACAGCAATTTCCTGGTGAACACCCCATGGTGATTCATGAATGCCACGATGCCGCCCCATTCCAGCGTGAGGAGCAGGTCTTTCTCCCCATTCTTGTCCAGGTCGATCCATTGCGCGGACGTCACGAAGCCCACATGATCCAGGCCGGCGGCCAGTTTCCCGGTCACATCGACGAACTTCCCCTTGCCGTCGTTAAGGAACAGATAGGATTGGGGCGTCTTCCCATAGTCCCAGGATATGTCCCTGCCTCCAATGAACAGGTCCGTATAGCCGTCCCCGTTAATATCGCAGGGCGCCACGCAACTCGCATTCACATACAACTCGCCGAAGGGGTTGGGCATTTTTGAAAAATGTCCCGATCCGTCACCCAGGTAGATCCTCGGCGTCAGCGCCGTGTCCTGGCCATAGTACTCATTTCCGCCGCTGGCTACGATGAGGTCTTCATTCCCGTCATGGTTCATATCGGCAAAACAGGCGTCCACATCCTCATAGAGGCTGTCCCCTTCGAGAGCGGGCTGGGCGCTTCGCCTGAATTTTCCCGCCTTGTCCTGCAGGAAGATCGCGCTCTTCTCCCATTTCGACGATCCGATAAAAACATCTTCCAGGCCATCCTTATTGATATCTCCGACCGCCAGTGCGGGCCCCTCGGTCGACAGCATATGCGGCAGCAGGGGTTCGCGGTCGAACTCGTGAAAGTCATTCTCCTTATGACGGTGAAGCAGGCCGGTGGCCGCCGTAATGTCCCTGACGGGCCGGGTGGGGTTCTTCCAGTACGAGGTGATGCGGGAGTAGTCGAAGTGGGGTAGCCCTTTTTGCCAGGCCAGTTGCAGCTGCGGATGTCCCGGCTTGATGGTCACCGGCTGATACGTATTGTCCGGCCATACGAGGAACGCGGAATCCACGACCGTCTTGTCCAGACCCACGTGTAAGGGGATCTCCATGCTCGATAAGAAGCCTCTCACCGGATACTTCTCATACGTGCGTATCCCCTGATTGGCAAACAGGATCAGCTTCGCTCCCAGCGCATTGATATTCTTTTCGGGACCCCGGAGGGTGATATCCACGTAGGGCCTGGCCGCCTTGTCATTCTCCGTATTCTGATACAACAGAACGGGCTCGTCGATATTGTTGACGACGATGTCGAGGTCGCCGTCATTATCGAGGTCGGCATAGATGGCGCCATTCGAATAAGTGGGTCGGGAGCCGGAGACCTGGTCCTTGAGGTCCTCGAATTTCAATTCGCCGGTATTCCTGAAGAATTTGCTGGGCAGCTTGATCTCGGGGAACTTATTGATCAGGGCCATATCGGAGTTGTCCAGGGCCTTATCCCGCATTTTTTGCTGAAGCTCCTGGTTGGAAATGAAATTGATGAAGTCGATATCGTTCATGCGTTTGGGGATGCCATTCGATATGAACAGGTCCTTCAGCCCGTCATTGTCGAAATCGACCCATAGCGGGGACCATGACCAGTCGGTGGCAGCCACGCCGGCATAGAGACCGACTTCGCTGAAACAACCATTCCGGCAATTGAGCTGCAGGTTATTCCGGGTGTATTGATAATTGTAGCCCATCCCGATCTTATTATAGAAAGTATTCCAATCGTCCTCTCCCAGCGATCGTTTGAGAATGTACGGATCATAGGCCAGCATATCCATGGAAATGATCTCCGGATAGCCGTCATTGTTGACGTCGCCGATATCGACGCCCATCGAGAACTGGCTGGTATGCATGACCCGCTCGGTAAGCTCGTCCCGGAAATGACCATGCCTGTCGTTGATGTAGAGGTAATCGTTTTCGTGGAAATCATTGCCGACGTAAATATCGGGATAGCCGTCGAGGTCGATATCCGATACTACTATCCCCAGGCCATAGCCGATCACCGAACTGTGAATGCCTGCATCTTTTGTTACGTCGGTGAAATGCCCGCCATCATTCCTGAAAAGCCGGTCGCCGGACAAGGGGTTATAGGTGGCCAGCTTTTGCTGGCGCGGGCCGAAGGTCCCGTTCTGGTGGATCGAATGGTTGAGCAGGTACATGTCCAGGTCTCCGTCCCCGTCGTAATCGAAGAAGACCGCCTGCGTGCTGAACCCGCAGAAGTCGAGCCCGTAGGCCGCGGCTTCGTCCTTAAAGGTCGGCACCCCATCCTTGCCGATCCCCTGGCAGACAAGCAATTGATTGCGGGTGATGGGAAGCCCGTTCAGGTTTCCCACCTTGCAAACATAAATATCGAGCAAGCCGTCGTTGTTGATATCCACTACGGAAACGCCTGTCGACCATCCCTTATCCTGCGGGATCCCCGCGGCGCCGGTAACGTCCTTAAAATGAAGATCGCCCATATTGAGGTAAAGCTTGTTGTCCTCCTGGCTGGAGGCGAAGAAGAGGTCGATGCGGCCGTCATGATTGAAATCCCCCGCGCCCACCCCCCCGCCATTATAAAAATACATGTAATCGAACACGTTGAACCCGCCGTTCGGATGCAGGGTGTTGCTGAAGTCCAGGCCGGTCGAAGAATGTTCGAGCACGTTGAAGACCGGCTGTCTGTTATCGGATCCCTCCGCCCCGCCATCCTTGTGCCGGCATCCTGCCATCCAGAGCATGAGGCCCAGCGCCGCAGGAAGGAGTATCATTTTTTTACTGGCTGTCATTTGTCCGGTTTTGTTGCTTGTTTCATGATAGGGGCGGTACATTGATAGAGTGCGGGGGTATCGTCATTACGGAGGAACAATAAATATACATGATCCTTGCCGGGAATGGTAACGATGTCGCGGATCTGTCCGGGCAACTGGAGGCCTGAACTATCGGGGTCGACCAGGGAGAAC
>JAUZNZ010000015.1 GCA_030706735.1 Bacteroidota bacterium
CCTACGGATCTGCAAAATGCCGTGATAAATATTGTGGTAGGAAATGACGGCAAAGATAATGACACCTATGTGTCCATTTCGATACTTGACGATAACAAACGAACAGCAGCCTATTACGGCATCGCCGACAAAGGCAGTTACGTACAAGGGATGACTACCGGCGAATATTTCCCCGGAGACAATGAAACATTGCCCACCAAGTTAGATAAATCGGAGCCTACTGGTGAGATAGATAATAGCAAATTTCCTCCGCTGCCTGTCACGAGAGAAGCCAATCTCACCGATTTCTCAAGCGGAGGTTCAATATTTATAATGATAAAACCCAACGGCCACGATAAGTGGAATATAAGCAGCTTTACTGTGACATTATATTTTAACAATGATCCGGGTTCTCCGCACAGAATGACATGGAATGGTTTTACGCTTGCACAGGATAGTCCTGCAAAGACATTGGAGTTCGATAAAACCTTTACTCCTATTCAATAGCGAAAGTTAACATATGGTATTCAATAAGATTATATTTGCGACTATTTTGCCCATCTGCCTTTTGACCGCGTGTTCAGGAAACAATAGCTCCGGAGCAATAAAAAACAGAGATGACGGTGGCTTGGCCGGCACAAGTTCATCCGGTAATGAAGCGCATTTTTCCTGCATCATAGATGGCCAATCGGTTTCCGGCGGCGCTGCAGACCCAATGCAAATTTTCAATATCGGAAGTATAAATGACGTTGACGAGGGGCAAGAATTGCTCTTTTTCCTCAACGATGCTAAAAGCGCCGAAGCAATCCCGAATTCCGCACATGCATTGCGGTTTTCCATCCCCTGCAAAACAGGTTCTGTAAGCTTTGGCCACGAGGAAAATGGCTGGGGTATCGAAGTGGATATCAGAGCAGATAAAGATCACCAGGCAACCTACTTTTCAGACTCTTTTACTGTAAATGTCACCAAAATCTCCTCAACCAACGCGACGGGTACTTTCTCGGGTAAATTCACTTTAAGAGAAGGGGCATATAGCAGTGGTTATAAAAAAGAAATTGAAGTTACTGATGGAAAGTTTGATGTACCCATGAAAAAATAGAAAACATGAACGCCTGACTATTTGAATAGTCCCCCAAACATTACTTCAAAAAGTCATTCAGGTAGCCTAAGATTATTTTCGTTTGCATCATCACGCTCACATGTCCTTGCGAAGGAACAATAGCCAAATGCGACCTTGGCATGGGTTGCAGGTCCGCGCAAACACCACCACCCAACAATTGATATGTTTTCATCAACTCAATTTTATCCAGCCCGTCATTGTCACCCGATATAATTAA
The DNA here is from genome assembly GCA_030706735.1 of Bacteroidota bacterium. Lineage (GTDB taxonomy): Bacteria > Bacteroidota > Bacteroidia > Chitinophagales > Chitinophagaceae > Puia. The sequence continues at coordinate 1,317 of JAUZNZ010000015.1, forward strand.
TACAGGCGCAGCGATTTTCGAAATATTAGAGTCACCTACATTGAATGGAGCTTTAGCGAAGTCAAACATCTCCTTTAAGAAGTCCGACCATTTTGTCTTATCAGGCGCCACCGCATCGTATGCGGCCTTTATGGGTGTATTATCAAAAAATTCGGGTTTAAAATCTTTAAACCCGCTATTTACTATGGGTAACCAACCAGTTGTCTTATAGGTAGAGGAAATGATCACCAACCTTCTTAAGCGTTTAGGGCTTTGTACAGCAAACTGGTAAGCTACAGAGCCGCCCATACTATATCCCGCCACATCAGCACTGTCAATTTTCAGGTAATCCATCACGCCCTCTACATCGCTTGCTAAAGTAGTAATCGATAACTTTCTCTCTGAAAAAGGGGTATGCCCATGTCCTTGCAATTCAATGGCAATTACCTTCCTGGATTTTGACAGCTCAGGGATCAATTGGCCCCAGTTCATATCGATCGTGTAGAAGGCACCGTGTATTAAAACGACAGGCCTACCCTCGCCATATACTTCGTAATAAACTTTGATGCCATTAACGGGTGCGTAACCACTGCTGGAAGGTTTGATCTGCTGCCCGTTTGATCGGGACGCTGTCAACATTATAATTACAATCAGCAGTACTAATTTAAGTGGATTATTCGCTTTGAGTAAATTTTGCATAACGACTTAGCATTTGTTTGAATTTTATTGACAAGACCAAGACGGAATTCCTTTCTCTCTTAAATCATTTACCGGATAAAGTTGCCAACAAATTTTCCAAATTGTTCATTGACATCTTAAATCCTTCTGTGAAGCCCATTTCAATCATCTTCTCCATGCGGGCAAGGGATTCATTATAAATAGTAATACGCACTGTTGTCTTTCCGTTCTGTTCGCTAAAAGTGTAATCCCATTCAGAACCGGGCAATTCAGGGTTTTCGTCTTTGTCCGCAAAAGCATTAAACATTTTGAAATTGGTCTTTGGGCTAATTGAAATGTATTTCTGAATTGCCCAACGCTCTTGCCCTTCAGGACTTACCATCGCATAAAATCTTCGTCCACCAACCTTGAAGTCCATGAATTTTGTCTTTGACGTCCATGGTTTAGGAGCCACCCATTGGTCAAGAATTTCTGGTTTGGTAAAAGCATCCCATACCAGCGATAAGTCAGCATCAAATTCTCTCGTTATGAATACCGTTTTTGTTGCTTTGTCTACGGTAAAATCAAATAGCAAACTGTTTGTCATTTCTTCTTTTTTTTAATTGTTGATAATACTTTGTCAAGTTGACTAAATTGAGTTTCCCAAATTTTCCTGAATTGGGCTAACCAATTGTCAAATTCTTGCATTTTTTTTGGATTAAAGTGATAATAAATTTCTCTGCCAGAATGCTCAGGCTTGATCAATTCGCATTCCTGTAATACTTTGATATGTTTTGATACTGCTTGCCGGCTCATATCAAATTTTTCCGCCATTGCATTCGGCGTTAATGATTGTATAGCAATTAAAGTTAAAATAGCCCTGCGTGTTGGGTCAGCTATGGCTTGGAATATGTCCTGTTTCATTTTTCAATATTTAATTATGCAACCCATAGGTTGCAAATATATGTGCAACTTTCGAGTTGCGCAAATTTATTTATGAAAATGATGATTAGCCCGGGTGGAAACAATTTCCTAAATTCAACAATAAAACGTCATCACGCCGCTGAGGAAGAAACTTCTGCTCTGCTATTTGATGCTGGTTATCACATTAATATTGATAGCCTGTACTTTTATGTACCTTTCCTATTCCTCAACTACAGAGAGTCTATTGCGCGCTGATAAAAGTCTCACCACACTTAACGGCCCCTGGAAATTTACAACCGGGGATAGTAGCCAGTATGCTGAAGCCGATTACGATGACTCGCGCTGGGACACCATGTACCTTACCGCGCCGATAGGAGCACACGATGACGATGTTGGGCTTTCAGGTTATGTACCGGGTTGGGCTGCTAAAGGGTATCCCAACTATTCCGGCTATGCCTGGTACCGCTTGAAAGTTTCTGTCGACAGCTTGCCGGGAAAGAGTTTAGCTTTCGCAGCACCACCCGCTGTTGACGATGCCTATCAGCTATTTATTGGTGGGTCGCTTGCGGGGAGCATGGGCGACTTCTCTGGAGCCATTCCAAAGGTTTACAGTATTCAACCCCGCATTTTTTTGTTGCCGGACAGCTATAAAAAAGAAAAACGTATCATCATCGCCTTCCGGGTGTGGATGAGTTCAGCCAGCAGAGGCGTCGATGCGGGCGGCATTCGTATCGCCCCAACCCTTGGAGAAAAAACTCATATCGAAAATAAATACCGATTCCAATGGGAACAAACAATAAAAGGTTATATCGTGGAAGTTGTTTGGCCGGTATTATTTCTAATGCTGGCCATAACAATATATGTACTGAATAGAGATAGCAAACCACCACACTCATGCAGATGGTTTGTGACAGCTTTGATCTTATTGGGGATGATGCGACTTAACCAGGCCGTTTACTTCTGGTTTCATATCGAGAACAGCGCTCAGGCCGTCATCGTTGGATCTGTTATACTCAGACCATTGGTACTTGGCAGTTGGCTAATGGCCTGGTGGGAATGGTTCAACCTGCATAAACCGAAATGGCTGCCTAAGATTATTGCAGCACTTACTTTACTATTCATGGCAGCCCAATTGTTTGGAATTTCCTGGGTTTCACACGCCGCACATATCTACTTTCAAACAATGGCAGATTATATCAGGTTGTCGCTTCTGGCATTGCTGCTATTCATAATTTTCCAGGGAATGCGTAAACAAGGCATAAAAGATCTGCTGGTATTAGTAGCAGCTTTGTTGATGTTAGTCGCCTTATTTCCAAAAGAAATATCCGACTTGCATATTATTCCGGGCATTTGGTTTCCATACGGAGTAGGCGTATCACGTGGTCAATTTTTTTATGTGGCCTTTGTCCTTGTTATGTACGCGGTAATGATTCAGAAAAACAGAACAGTGAAAATGGCATAGAGGCAATTTTCCGCTACAATTCAGGGATTTATCAGCCCGGCTGCGCGTGATCTGGCGACGTCCGGCATCCGATAAATATCCTCGGGGATCTTCGCGAGGGTCGATTCATGTACCTCCTCGCCGAGGCCGTAAAATCGCTGGAAGCTCATTATCAATGGCCGCCACTTGTCGGGGTCAACCCGATCGGACAAGCCATTCATCAAGATATCCGGATGAATGTGAACACGCGTCACACGCACTTCGAAACTGACGATCTTGCCACGGGCAACATCATCGTCTTCCATGAGATCGTGTTTCGCGGCGACGACGGCTTCCATCTGTACCGGACATTCCAGGACGCGAGGCGGCACTACCGTCAATGAAGGAACGGCCGTCAGTCCTGCGGTCCCGAACTTGTTCTTCTCGTGAGTATAGCCCCTGGCTACCTTGACAGCGGGTACCGGGTTGCTGCCGGTGAGGCATGCCAGGCGATTGACCGCCGCGACATTGTCCACCGACGGCAGGTTCAGTACGCACTGGCCGGTGCGGATCATGTTTGCCGTGGTCTTGGAGGCAGCATTCAAACCGAGGATACAACGCCAACCCAACCAAAATGCCGACGACATAGGGGCGAGATTGGCTGAGCCGTCCTCGTTTTCACTGCTAATCAACACGACGGGCGTGCCGAAATACAAAATAGATGGTTCGCTGACTTTGTGCATATCGCCTTATTTTTAGGTGAAGTACAAAATTCACGCACATACTGCGGGAAAAAAACCCGATTCTTGCGAACTTACATCGAAGAGTTTTCCAGCCTTATTGAGTTTCAGGCAGAAGAAAATTAATGACAAAACCCGCTGCAGATCAGCGGGTTGAAATGAATTGAAGTCCAGGCAGGACAATCATCTAATCACTTTGCGGCAGATTTTCAGCAACCCAGGCTCGCGAACTATAGCCCTTTTACAATCTCCAGCGACTTTTCAACATGGTCGGCAGGTGAAATATGATCGGTTGAAGATGAAAAGACTGCTTTAATTTTACCGTCCTTACCAATGACAAAAGTGGTTCTCGGGATGAAGCCGTGTGTCAGGTCCTGGCCACGTACATCTTTAATTCCGGGTTTTGGAGATGATATGGTCAGGCCGTATGTTGCCGCAATTTGGCCTCCGGGGTCTGACGCAACCGGGAACTTGCCTGCACAGTAATTCGAATCGGAAGAAAATGAATTCAGTCGCTGAATATCGTCCGCAGATACACCAATAATGGTCGCTCCTGCCGCTGTAAATTTATCCTTTAGTTCAGCGAAAGTATGTGCTTCTATATCACAACCGCCGGTGTAGGCAGAAGGATAGAAATAGACCACAACGGGACCCCTGGCAAGGGCAGTTTTTAATGAAAAATTGAATGCATTGCCGGCCAGGCTAGCCTGGGCCGTAAATACAGGCGCTATGTCTCCTTTTGACAATATCTTCGGTTGGGCAAAGCCAGGCAGGGTTACCATGAATGATAAGCTGAAAATTAGAAAAATCAAGCTATAATATTTCTTGACCATGACGAATTGTTTTATTTTTTTAATGGTGTCTGTTGTCAAATTTACAAAAGTCTGCAGAGAATCAACTCATCAAAATTTGGGCTTGGGGCTTTTGGCCAGAATTGTTGTCCCGGGTAGACAAAGTCCGAGCTCGTGGATATAAAGAATACATTAGTTTAGCAGCAAATAATGATTATGATAAACTTGAAACTTATCTTGCCAACATCTATCTGTTTAATAACGGCTCACTGCATAAAACTCCAGGCGCAGGACACTTATAAATATGTCCCCCAGTCAAAAGAGCTATATAGTACGATCATGCATATGGATAGCGTTTATTTTAACGCATACAATAGTTGCGATATGCAAACCCAGGCGCGTATTTATGCCGACAATATTGAGTTTTACCACGACAATGGCGGGTTGACGACCTCAAAGCAGGAACTACTCGATGCTATTAAGAAGAATATTTGCGGTAAGGTAACACGTGAATTGGTACCAGGTAGTATCGAAGTTTACCCCATTCCAGGATTTGGTGCAGTTGAAATGGGGCTTCACAGGTTTATAAACCATGCTGAGAGCGATTCGCGATCAAAGCCCGACAAATTTGTAGTTGTGTGGCAACACAAAGATAATCAGTGGCTAATAACCAGAGTGATCAGTTTACATTAACAGATTGTTGCTATGCAGTCCTGACAGGACAAATGTCGAACTCTTTTCAGGGTCATCTGAAAAATTTCATGGCCGCCGGTTTGATAGTTGGCAGCTTGGGAAAGTAGTTGATTCTAAACAAGTTCCATATTCATTTATTCAGGAACTGCGATTCTAAAAAACTCCTAAAAAAAGATATCCTTTTGTACGGAAAACTAAAAATCATTTGTCTTACATAAAATTATTTATGAAACTCTTTCTACTTTCCAGCCTGCTTTGCTGCATGGCAGTCTCTTCCAAAGCTCAAAATTCTGAGAAGCTTATCAGGGCTTATCTGCAAGGATTTGAGAATAAGGATTGGAACATGGTTGTCAGCCAGTTTGCTGATGATTTCACATTCACGAGCCCGGCAGGAGATGATCATATTTCCGTGGCGACTTACAAACAGAAATGCTTTCCGACGAGCAAATTCTTTAAGAAAGTTGAGTTTTCCAAAATAATGGTTCAGGGCAACAATGCATTTGCCATCTACAATATAACTACAACGGATAACAAGATCGTCCGCAATACTGAATATTATACTATCAAGAATGGCAAAATTAAATCCATTGAATGCTTTTTCGGGCCGGGGATAGGCTACCCGGGGAGCACAAAAAATTCCAAATGAATATTTTTACTGCCTCGCTGGCATCAGTATGTAAGTACCCCGTTTACCAAATAGTTTAAAATTAAGCTGTCTGTCTAATTTCAACCTGTCTGCCAATTAAGGGTACTTACAGTAGCCCTTCCCGAACAAATGAAGTTTTCCCTTGATGACTTGAAGTCAATCTTTTCGATTTTGTGATCTCAGAAATAGCTAATTTCGTACTAATTAGTTTAGTATTTTATGCAGATAATAAAGAGTATCCAAAATCGTATATATGAATTGCGGGGTGAAAGGGTAATGTTGGACAGAGACTTGGCGGCCTTATATGAAACTGAAACTAAAGCTCTTAACCTCGCGGTAAAAAGGAATCTAAAGAGATTCCCATCAGATTTCATGTTTCAACTTACCAAAGAAGAATTTGAAGGTTTAAGGTTTCAAATTGAAACCTTAGAAAAACAGGAGACTCCTTTAAGGTTGCAAAATGAAACCATAAAGAATGGCAGAGGGCAACACAGTAAATATTTGCCTTATGCTTTTACCGAACAAGGAGTGGCTATGTTAAGTGGCATTTTGAATTCCGATAAAGCAATCACCATGAACATTGCGATCATGAGAGCTTTTGTTGAAGTGCGACGAATACTATTCCGGCAAAATGATTTGAAAGAACAATTGAAACAAATAAAAGAAAGATTAGGTGAGCATGATGCCCAATTAAATCACATTTATGATGCAATGGAAAATCTGCTGGATGAAAAAGCGGCACAAAGAAAATGGGATGATAGAGATAGAATAGGGTTCAAGAAGTGAACAATCAAGCTCTCGCATACAACGCACAATATCCTTCCTGGAATCGAACTATATTTCAAATTGAAACTGAAGACGTTGCACATTGATTCAAAATTGTACAAAATAAAAACCCGCTATGTATCAGCGGGTTGAGTACATGGTAGACTTGTCAGGACAAAACTCGAACCAAATTCACGATCATCTGAAGCGGCTGGCAGACATTCTGACAATCTGAAGACGCCCTTAAAGTATGTCAGTTTGGCCCACCCTTACTGTCTGGAATTACTATTCCTTTCGAAATAGGCTTGAATCTTTATAACTTATTGAAATATAATACTGTTCTGCCTGGACTAATCTATAACAAGGAGTAAAAAAATCTCAGTAATTTGCATGATATGTACACCCTGGCTACCATACTGGAAAAGTTGCGAAAGCATCAACCGGAGCTTCAACGGAAGTATCCTATTTCCAAGATGGGAGTATTCGGTTCTTATGCCCGTGGAGAAGCTACAAAAGATAGCGATATCGATATTGCCGTGGAACTCTCGGGACCCATGGGTTTGAATTTTGTCGCCATGGCCGATGAGATTGAAAACCTCTTTGGGATTAAAGTAGATGTCGTCCCTAAGCGTTCAATAAAGCCTGGTTACCTTCCTTACGTTGAAAAGGACATCATCTATGTCTAGACGACTGCCATCTCCTCCTCTCTTTCATTTGAGAATTTTGTCTCCAATTTTCTCGTTATTGAGGCGTGTTTATACAACATCCAGATTATTGGTGAAGCCGCAGGTCAACTTCCGGATGATATCAAGAACCGAAATAAGCAGATTCCATGGGCTTTGATAAAGGGGTGAGAAACAGGCTTATACATGAATATTTCGGCACAGACCTACCCGTGGTCTGGAATGTGATCATGAATGATCTTCCCTCTTTAAAGTCCTCTTTGCAGGTCATTCATAAGAACCTTTTGGAAGAAGGAAATTGAGCTATTATGGGATCACTAAATCTTGAACAAGTCCAGCCCTACTTGATGACAGTCATTGGGGTAATTTTAATTATTGCCTCTTTATTAAAAAAGCCCAAGTCGGAGAGCCTAAAAATTAAAGGCGTGCGATGCGAGGGGATAATTTTCAAATTGGATTATTCCCCAGGTTCCTCTTTGGATCGTCCAACGGTAAAGGACAAAATAACCGTCCGCTTTGTAACAAATAAGCAGGAATGGATAACAGAAGATTTAGGTGCTGATTATATGATCGCATATACAGGCCAATACAAGGAAGGAGATAAAGTTGTGGTAATTTATAACCCGGATAAGCCTTCAGATTTTATGCTCGAAACAAAGCAATCTCAAACAATTGGAAGACTTATTTTCTTTTGCGTTGGACTAATCTTTACAGGCGCAGGAATATATGAACTGTTAAGACCATCCTAGTCAGCGACCTGAAAATTATATTCTCACTAGGTCCGAGCTTCCTGGCAGGTCAAAACAAAAAAGGCCTTGACAATCAAGGCCAAAATTCCTGGTAGTCCTGACAGGAATCGAACCTGTATCAAAAGTTTAGGAAACTTCTATTCTATCCATTGAACTACAGGACCGGTAGTTGGGGCGGCAAAAATAAGGCATTTTTTTTAGCCGCCGATAATTCCTTACTTTCAATTTTCCTCAAATCAACAACAATGCAAAAACTTAACTTGTCCCGCGCGTTTACCTTCATGACGATACTGACCGCAATGGCATTTATTGCGGCGACCGCCAGGGCACAGGCTCCCCATTTCAACCATACCACCATTTTCGTGACCGACCTCAAGCGGGCCGCCGATTTCTATCAGAACGTCCTACAACTGAAGGCCATTCCCGAACCCTTCCACGATGGTAAACACGTTTGGGTTCAGATCGCCGAGCACTCCGAATTGCATATCGTCTCGGGCGCCAAAGAGGATATCCCCCATGATATCAATATACACCTGGCATTCAGTGTGCCGGACGTCGAGGCCTTCAGCAAACGCCTCGATGAGGCCCATGTCAAATACGGCAACTGGGCCGGCACGACCAAGGCACCCCAGGTCAGGCCCGACGGCGTCAAGCAGATCTACCTGCAGGACCCCGACGGCTACTGGATCGAGATCGACGACGACAAATTCTAAGCATAGTCCTATCTTTGCCGTCCCCATGGCGAACCTCGTCATGGGTTTCAAACTACCGGATTATGAAGTTCTATAATATCATCGTCAAATACCGCCCTCAACTGGCCCTCTTCCTGCTGCTTGTCGGCATCGCGGCCAATTTCTACGGGGGCTTCTGGCCCGCCTTCCCGGCCTATTTCCTCGCCCTCATCCTGTTGTTCGGGTACTTCTTCTTCGGCCCGCTCCGCCTGATCCAGGAACACATGGAGAGCGGAAATATGGAAGAGGCCGAAAAGATCCTGAACTCCGTCAAATTTCCCAACCTGCTCTATAAGCCCATCCGCTCCGTATATTTTACCCTGAAAGGCAATATCGCCATGATGAAACAGGATTTCGACGGGGCGGAAAAGAATATGAAGAAGGGTCTCGACCTCGGCATGCCGATGAAGGAGGCCGAAGGCGCCAGCCTCCTGCAAATGGGTATGCTGCAAATGCAGAAGAATAATATCCGCCAGGCGGAAAGCTATATTCGTCAGGCCCTCCGTAAAGGACTACCGGACAAAGAGAACCAGGCCGCCGCCTATCTGCAGCTCTGCTCGGTCATGATGACTAAACGGGAATTTCGCGCCGCAAAGGATTTCTTTCGCAAAGCCAAAGCGCTGAAGCCGACGACCCCACAGATCGTCGACCAGATCAAACAAATAGAGAAGTATATTTCCCGTATCCCGGGATAAGAGAAGGCACAATTAACGCGCCCGGCCTGGCGGAATTATCTCGACCCGGTCGACGTAACGCAATCGACCATCTGGCGGAGCGCCCGCAGCGAAAGACTATTCTTTTCCAGGAAATCAAAGCTGCCATATTGCAGGAAGATCTCTTTCGTATTCAACCCCTTTTGACTCGAGAATAAGATAACATAGACCTCCGGATGGGTGGCCCTGACTTTCTGCAGCGTATCGAGCCCATTCATCTCCCCTTCCAGGTTATAGTCCATCACGATCACCGAGGGCTGCTTGGCCAGGTCATCGAGACACGCCTCCCCGGTAGTGTAAAAGAAGAGACTGCCGCCTGCGGATTCAAGCTCCTTGGCGATTAGGTTTTGATACATGAGGTTATCTTCTACGACGAAAATAACGGGTTGTTGATGTAATTCCATGGTCGTGTTAATATAGTGCGGCTAAAGACCTGGAAAATAGTGCCATAAAAAAAGAGGGGTTAACTCGCTGATTTACAATAGCCGCCAGGGGCGCTCCGCGAAGGCGGATTCTCGTTTTGGGAAGGATTCGTACAGAATTGGGAAAATAAGAGCGCTTTTTGAAGAATTGTTCACCGGTATGGGGTTCATGGTCAATGTGTTAGAAATACACTACTATTCCTCCCCTACTTCCGCCTTTAGCTGAACAATGCATGCGTCGATCACGTCACCGACCTGCTTCACCAGGGCCGGGATCTCCTCAACGGACTGTTTTTGACGGGCATTCATTTCAACCGTCCGGATCTCCTGGCGAATCGACTTGATTCCCATGGAATCCACGGTCGATTTCAGTTTATGCGCCGTTTTTCCTACCTGGTCCCAGTTTTCCGCCTCGACGGCCACGATCAGCTCCTTCATGTTCTGAGGAACCGTTTCAATAAAAAGACTTACCATTTTTTTTATGAAGCCTTCATCTCCGCCCGATACCGATCGTACCATGGAGAGGTCATAAAGTTTATCATTGGATGGGATCATGCCTATATGATTTTTGGTTGCTATGGGTGAATTTGAACGGGTTCGGTCGACCTCTACCGGCGATGAATGCATGACGAGGTTGCGCTGAATAACCCGGAATAAGTTGTCTTCGTCAAATGGCTTGGCGAGATAGTCGTTCATGCCTGCCGCCAGGTATTTTTCGCTGTCCCCCTTCAGGGCATTGGCAGTAAGTGCGATGATCGGAATGCAGGCCTTCACCGGATCGGGCAGTTTGCGGATACGCTGCGTGGCTTCGATGCCATCCATTTCCGGCATCTGCACGTCCATCAGGATACAATCGAAAGAATCTTTGTTCAGCAGCTCGATGGCCTCTCTCCCATTGGCGGCGATCGCCACTTCAAAGTCCCAGGATTCCAGGATATGCCGCGCCAGGTATTGGTTCAATTCCACGTCTTCGGCCACGAGCACCTTCCGGGGCCCGAGGCTCTTGAAATCGATCTCTTCCGTTTCCTCCTCCGCCTCTTCCATGGTCTCGACGCTGATCTGGTAAGGAATACGGATGATAAAAGCAGAACCCTTGCCTTCCGTGCTCTGCACCAGCAATTCACCTTGCTGCATTTCGACCATATTCTTGCAGATGGTCAGGCCCAGGCCCGTACCGCCGAACTTGCGCGAGATGGTTGCATCGGCCTGTTCGAAAGGCTCAAAGATCGTCCAGATGCGTGATTCGCTGATGCCGATGCCCGTATCGCTGATGACGATCTCGACCAGCACGGTATCCTCCTCCCGTTCCCTGATGCACGTGGTGATATTGATATGACCCTTCTCGGTAAATTTTAGTGCATTGCTCAGGATATTGTTCAATACCTGGCTGAGCCGGTAAGGGTCGCCCACGACGACGAGGTCGCCCGGGATAGAGTTCTGGAATATGAGACCGAGCTCTTTCTCTTCGGCCTTGTATATGAATGATTGGGTCGTCGTGGCGATCTTATCCACGATCTTGAAGGCGATCTTTTCCAATTGCAGCTTGCCGGCCACGATCTTTTCCAGGTCGAGGATGTCGTTCACGATGACCAGCAGATTGCCGGCCGCCTCCTGGATCAACTTCAGGTAATTGCGCTGCTGATCGGCGAGCTTCGTCTTGCTCAGCAGGCTGGCGATACCCAATATGCCGTTCATCGGGGTCCGTATCTCATGGCTCATATGCGCCAGGAAAGCCTCTTTCGCCCTGGCCACTTCATCGGTCAGGTCTTTTGCGAACCGCAATTCCTTCTCTATCTTGATCCTTTCCGTAACATCCTGCGAGAATCCGATCACATAGGGTTCGAGACCCGGCTCCTCGACGCGATAGTTCCGGTATAGCAGATAGATCTTGTCCCCTTCCTTGTTAATGACGCAAAAAACGCCTCCGACGGTATTGTTTTCATTTTGTATGGCCCGAATGTACTCGTCTTCGAACCGGGAACGATGATCTTCCGGAATGAAGTCCTGGATCTTACGGCCGATCATTTCCTCTTCAATATATCCAAGGGTCTTGCAGATCTCGGGGTTGACCGCCAGCAATCTGCCGCTCATGTCATGGGTGCAGATCAGGGCCTGGCTATAATTGAACAGGTCGCGGTACCGCTTCTCGCTGATCCGGATCTGTTCTTCAAATTCCTTTCTTTCGGTAATATTCACCGCATAGATAATGACCCACTGCACTTCGCCCTGTTCGTCCAGCACGGGATGCACTTTGCGGAGGTAGTATTTCACCTTGCCGTTCTGGGTGCGTGTCTCCTCCTCCCATTCCACCATCTGGCGCGTTCTTAATACCCGTTCGAAGGTCTGCCTCCTGGCCCTCGCGATCATATCGCCCCGGCCGGCATGCCGGCAGAACTCCTCATTGGTCTTGCCGATCATCCAACGCCGAAGCTCAGGATCCACGATGGCGCTCGGATTCACAAACAGGTAACGGTAATCTTTGTCTGCAACGATGATGTCGGCGGGGGTCCTGTTCAGGATCTCTTCGAAAAAAAAGAGTTGCTCGGGTAATGATTTGGACGCGATCTCGGCCGCGAGCGGAAAGGGAGAATTCTTTTCGGCCAACAAGCGTTCGGCCTCCCGGCGTGCTGCTTTTTCGGCTTCCAGTTGTTCTCTGAGGTTCGCTAGTTCTTCTTGCCAATTCATGCCGGCTGATTACTTACGTATAGGATTAAGGTTATTTCATCTTCAACTCTCCGTTCTGGATCATGCGGTAGAGCGTGGATTTGCCGACATCCAGCTTCTTGGCGACCAACAGGACGTCCTGGTCATATTTATCCAGGTAATGCTGGAGGATCTGTATCTCGAATTCCTTCAGCGTCATTTCCCGATTCAGCAGATCGGCAATGCTGGCCGTGGTGTTCAATGTAATATGCTCGGCCTGGATCGTTTCTTCATCGGCCATGACCGCGGCAAGTTCCACGATGGATTTCAATTCGCGCACATTGCCCGGGAAAGGGTACTGTACCAGCTTTTGCTGCGCTTCCGGCGAAAAGGTCTTTTTCTCCAGCTTATTCTCCTTACAAAATCCGTCGATAAAATGTTTAGCCAGGATCAAAATATCATTCCCGCGCTCGCGCAGTGGCGGCAGCAGGATCGGGAGTCCGATCAAACGGTAATACAGGTCTTCCCGGAAGGTCTTGTTCTTCACCTCTTCAAGCAGGTTCTTATGCGTCGCAACAATGATCCGCGCATCGATCTTCGTCACCGCATTGCTCCCGATCCGTGTGATCTCCTTCTCCTGCAAAACCCGCAATAGCTTGGCCTGCAGATTGATATCCAATTCCCCGATCTCGTCCAGGAACAGGGTGCCTTTGTCCGCCTCTTCAAATTTCCCAATCCGCCTGGTGACGGCGCCGGTGAATGCCCCTTTTTCATGTCCAAATAACTCGCTCTCGATCAGGTCTTTAGGAATTGCGGCCACGTTCACGGCCACGAAGGGCATCTTATGGCGGTCGGAATTATAGTGAATAGACTTGGCGATCATTTCCTTACCCGAACCCGTCTCCCCTGTTACCGACACGGTAATATTCGTTTTGGCCGCTTTTTCGATAAGGGAAAAGACTTTCAGGATGGATTCGCTCTTGCCGAGAATGATCTGCGAAAAATCGTATTTGCGGCTTACCTGGGTCTTCAGGGTCTCCACCTCCTGCTTCAGGTTGCTGATCTCGCGCAGATGCAGGATGCTGTTCCAGAGCCGGTCCTTGGTATCGTCGTCCTTTACGATATAGTCGAACGCTCCGTTCTTGAGCAGGTTGATGGCCGTGGCCACGTCCTCCTGGCCGGAGATCACGATCACCCGGATATCGGGATTGGTCTCCCTGATCTTTTTTAGAACCTCCGCCCCATCGCAATCAGGAAGGGAATAGTCCAGGGTCACCACATCGGGGGCCTCATGGAGCTGCGCAAAAAAATCGCGGGGGGACTCGAATCGTTTGACTTCGTATTCGGGGTTGAGGGAGAGATAGTGCTGGAGCATGGAACCGTACCAGACATCGTCTTCCACGATGAATACTTTAAAAGATTGGTGGCTTTTCATATATGCGTTTATATAGGATATAGATTTAACGTAGAATCCGGCATTTTATTCCCAGATCAAGACAAATTCCAATTATCGCGTATTCGATTCCCAAAATAGCCTTTTTTTTGAGCAGATTATAGTGTTATAAGCTTATTTTTTTATACCCCGCCAGGCTCGAATAAGTCACCAAAATAACCCATTTTGGCCCCCGAAACCCTCCAAAAGCCTTGCCCGAACATTCTTACCTTTGCGTTATGTCCATCAACCGGGAAAGACTTCAGGAGCATTTTCGGGAGGAATACAATAAATTGAACGAGCAGCAACGCCTTGCCGTCGATACGACGGAAGGTCCTGTTATGGTGATCGCCGGCCCCGGAACCGGCAAGACCCAGATCCTCGCGGCCCGCATCGGAAAGATCCTGCTGGAGACGGACGTTTTCCCACAGAATATCCTCTGCCTGACGTATACGGACGCAGGCGCGATCGCGATGAGACGCCGGCTCCTGTCCTTCATCGGGCCGGATGCCTATAAGGTCAATATCCACACGTTTCACTCTTTCTGCCATGACCTGATCCAGGAAAATCTGCAGCTGTTTGAAAAGAGCACCCTCGATCCCATTTCCGACCTGGAAAGGATCCGGTATTTCACCCAGCTGATCGACAAATTTCCCAAGAACCATCCCCTTAAACGCTACCGGGGCGACGTCTATTTCGAGATGGGGAATCTCCAACAGTTGTTTTCCACCATGAAAAGGGAGGGTTGGACACCCGATTTCATCAATGCCAGGATCGACGAATACCTTGCCGACCTGCCGAACCGGGACGGTTACACGGCTAAACGGGCCACGGGAGTGTATAAGAAAGGGGACCTCCGCACCGACAAGATCGCCGAAGAGACCGAACGGATGGAAAAGTTGCGGGCCGCGGTCGGGGAATTCATTCCCTTCCAGGAGTTGATGCGCAGCCATAACCGCTACGATTTCGACGACATGATCAATTGGGTCATTCGGGCATTCGATGAGAACAAGGCCCTGCTTAGCAGCTACCAGGAGCGTTATCAATACATCCTGGTGGACGAATACCAGGATACCAGCGGCAGCCAGAACCGCCTGATCGCCATGCTCATCGGGTATTGGGAGCAGCCGAATGTGTTCGTGGTCGGCGACGACGACCAAAGTATTTATCGGTTCCAGGGCGCCAATGTAGAGAACATGCAGGGTTTCGCCGATACCTACGCCAGGGACCTGCTGAAGGTCGTATTGACCAACAATTACCGGAGCACCCAGCCGATCCTCGATGTCTCCATGACGTTGATCGACCGGAATGCCGGAAGGCTGGTCAGGCAAATGCCCGGACTGTCGAAGCAGCTGGTATCCAGTCATCCCGTGACCAGCCGCTATCACCATCCGCCGGCCATCCGCGAGTACCGCACGGCCCGGGAGGAAATGACGGCCATCACCCTGCAGATCGAATCGCTGCTCGCTGGCGGCACGCCGCCGGGAAGGATCGCGGTCATTTATAAAGAGAATAAATATGGGGAGGAACTCGCCCGCTATTTCCAGTTGAAGAATATGCCCGCCTTCAGCAAACGCAGCGTTGACCTCCTCCGGATCCCGTTTGCGCAAAAGATCATCTTATTGTTACGCTATCTCGCCGCTGAGCACGATATTCCCTATGGGGGCGATGAGATGCTCTTCGAGATCCTTCACTTCGATTTTTTCGGCATTCCGCCCATCGAGATCGCCAAATTATCGGTGGAAGTGGCGGAAAGGCAATTCAGCGAACAGCGCACGTCCCTTCGACGTCTGCTGCATGAAAGGTCCGACCGGCCTGCCCGCGATCTATTTGACACCGGTCTGCCGGAGGGCATGAAAAGGGCCAGCCGCGCCCTCGAAAGATTGATCGGGGACGTGCCGAATGTCACCCTGCAAACCTTGTTCGAACACTGCATCCGCCATGCGGGGATCCTGACCAGCATCATGAACAGCCCGGAAAAGATCTGGCTGATGCAGGTGCTCACGGCGCTGTTCGAGTTTGTCAAAGAAGAGACCAGACGAAACCCCGACCTTAACCTCGACAAGCTCGTGCAGATGTTCGACCAGATGAAGGCCAATGATATCCCCATCCCGGTCATCCAGGTCACCGGCAGCGAGGCGGCTGTAAACCTGCTGACTGCCCATGGGTCCAAGGGACTGGAGTTCGAGACGGTCTTCCTCGCGGGATGCAATGCCTCGGTATGGGAGAAGAAGAGGAAGCCCGGCGGAGGATATAAATACCCCGACACGCTATTCACTTCCCCATCAGGGACAAATGCCGAAACGGCCCTGCCGCCAAAGGACCGGTCGGGCGATGACGAAGAACTGCGCCGCCTTTTCTATGTGGCGCTCACCCGCGCCGAACAACATGTGTTCATTTCCTATGCCCGATTCGGCGAAGATGGGAAGAAGGAACTGGAGCCCTCGATGTTCATCGCCGAGATCCTGGATCGTCACGCCTTGCCTGTCGAAAGGATCCTCCTGGACCCGCTGGCCATGGCGGAGTTCGAAGCCCTGCCCTTCAGTGAGCGGATCGCCCCGGAGATTGCCGCGGCAGAGGAAAATTTCATTTCCCGCATGCTGGACAAGTTCGTGATGAATGTCACCGCGCTCAACAATTATCTCAAATGCCCGCTCGAGTTCTATTACAAGAACCTTATCCGCATCCCTTCCCCGAAGAACGAGGCGACAGAGTTCGGCTCCGCGGCGCATTTCGCGCTGCAGCGGCTCTTCGAAAAGATGAAGGCCCATGCCGAAGAGCAGTTCCCCGCAAAAGAGGAGCTCCTGCAGGATTTTCAATGGTATATGCACCGTCACCGGGAAAGCTTCACCAGGGAGGCTTTCGCCCGCAGGATGGAATACGGATTGGACGTACTCGGAAACTACTATGACAAATATGTCGGCAGGTGGAATAAGATCGTGGCCGTGGAGAGAAATATCAGGCAGGTGATGGTACGGGGCGTTCCCCTAAAAGGCAAACTGGACAAGCTCGAGTTCCAGGGGAAGGAAGTCAATGTGGTCGATTATAAGACCGGGGACGTGGAAAAAGCCAGGGAGAAGCTGCGTCCGCCCGATCCCGGAGAGCCGGAGGACCATGGCGGGGATTATTGGCGACAGGCCGTTTTTTATAAGATCCTGGTCGACAATTATGAGCAGAAGGACTGGAAGGTGACGAGCACGGAATTCGATTTTATCGAACCGGATAAGAAGAAGGAGTACCAGAAAGTGAAGATCCTGATCACGCCGGAAGATATCGATGCCGTGACCCGTCAGGTCGTCGATACCTGGAAGAGGATCCAGCTCCGCGAATTCTATACCGGTTGCGGACGGCCGGACTGTCATTGGTGCAATTTCGTGAAGACCAATCGCCTGGAGGTCGCCCTGCATGAGATCGCCGAGGAAGAATAACAAATCTTTACCATAGAACCTCCTAAGTTTGCACATTATATTCGACAAGCCCCCAGCATGAAGATCAACAATGGCCTGCTGTCTCTCCTTTCTGTTTTCCTCCTCCTCGCCGGCACTACCCAGTATTCCGGTTGCGCCAATATTGTCCCTCCGCTGGGCGGACCCAGGGATAGCATTCCTCCCAAGCTCCTGCTGGCGGTTCCGCATGACGCCGTTCACCATTTCACCGGCAATAGGATCGTATTGAATTTCGACGAGTATATCGATTCCAAGGATTTACAAAGCAACCTCATCGTGTCGCCCGTGCCGAAGAAAGATCCCATTGTCGACGCCCATCTGCGCACCATAACCATCCGCCTGAAAGATACGCTGCAACCCAACACGACCTATGCCTTCTATTTCGGCAGGGGGATCAGGGATTATAATGAAGGCAATGTGCTCCGCAATTTCACGTATGTCTTCACCACCGGGGACTACATCGATTCGGCCGAGCTTTCCGGCAATGTCATCGTGGCGTCTACGGGTAAGCCGGACAGCACCCTGATCGTCATGCTGCACCGGAAACTGGATGATTCGGCGGTCGTTAAGGACCGGCCCCGATACACCGCCCGCCTGGATAGCCTGGGCCATTTTCATTTCCGCTATCTGGAACCCGGCCGCTATGCCCTGTATGCCCTCAAGGATGAAGGAGGCAGCCTGCGCTACCTGTCTCCCGGCCAGCTGTTCGGCTTTGCCGATGCCCCGGTCGACGTCGGGAGTCCCCATGAGGAGATCACCCTATATGCCTATGCGGAGAAAGAAGAGGTGAAGAGCAATAAGGGTTCGGGCGGCGCCAAGAGCGGATCGAGATCTTCCGCGAAGGACAAAGAAAAAGACAAGAGGCTGCCCTTTACCACGAATATCTCTGCGGGGCAGTTCGACGTGCTGGATACCCTGCATTTTCAATTCGAAACCCCCCTGCAGGTCTTTGATTCGACGAAGATCCGCCTCACCGATGAAGACTTCAAGGACATCGATCCCGGCCAATACCATTTCGTCAGGGATTCGACGAACAGGCTTTTCACCCTGCTCTATCTCATGCCCTGGCCTACCGATACCAAATACTCTTTCATCCTGGCCAGGGACTTCGCCGTTGATTCCATTGGCAGACACCTGCTGAAGGTCGACACCATCAGCTTTCATACGAAAAAAGAGACGGAATACGGTGAGGTCAGGATCCGCATCTCCCGCCTGGATCTGTCGAAGAACCCCGTCCTGCAGTTCGTGCAGGGAGGCACGGTGAAGCATGCCTATCCTTTCCAGCGAAGAAGGGAGTTCCAGACCTCGCTCTTTCCGCCGGGGGATTATGAGCTCCGTATCCTCTACGATGACAACCGGAACGGAGTCTGGGATCCGGGCGAATTCTTCGGCAAGCATCGTCAGCCTGAGATCATCCGGACCATCCTGCCCAAATTCACCGTAAAGGCAAATTGGGATAATGACAAGGATATTGCTTTGTGATCGTATCTTTGCCCCATGCAATTTTCCTCCGAATTACTGGAATCCGCGGTTCAGGAATTCTCCCGCCTGCCGGGCATCGGGAAGAAGACCGCGCTTCGGCTGGTCCTGCATTTGCTGAAGATGGACGCGTCGGCGGTCCAGGGCTTCGGCGAGACGCTGATCCGGATGCGTCAGGAGATCAAATTTTGCCAACGCTGTTATAATGTGGCCGATGCGGATATCTGTTCGATCTGTTCGAACTCGATGCGAAAACAAGAGCTGATCTGCGTGGTCGAAAGCATCCGGGAAGTGATCGCGATCGAAAGCACCCAGCAATACAATGGCACCTATCACGTACTGGGAGGGGTGATCTCTCCGCTGGATGGGATCGGCCCCGACCAACTGAACATCGAGGGGCTGGTCAACCGGGTGCAAAAAGAGGACGTCCAGGAACTGATCTTCGCGCTTAATCCCAATATCCAGGGAGATACGACGATCTACTATATCCAAAAGAAATTGCATGGCCTCGGCGTCAAAGTGACCACGATCGCCCGCGGCATCGCCTTCGGCGGCGAACTGGAATATGCCGATGAAATGACCCTTGCCCGTTCGATCACCAACCGGCAGCCGGTAGAGAGCTATGTGATGAACCGGTAGCATCCCCTCTTGACGATCTGGATCTTTGTCCGTATATTTGCACCCAGGTAGCAGGCGGATTTGTTTATTGTTCAGCCTGCTCCGGATAGAGTCGCCCCAGGGGCTTCGGAAAAACTGAACTAATAAACGTTTGAAATAATCTTTCTTCCTGATCCCGGCAGCCATTGTGCCCGGTTATCGATCTCCCCGGTTATTTCCCTCGTTATCGGCAGTTTAGGAAATTTTTTCCCTCCCGGGACGTTTATCCCTATTCAAAAACGTTCAATTTCAGCATTATGAGTACGATCCAGGACTGCCTCAAACATCGCATTCTCATCATTGACGGAGCTATGGGCACCATGATCCAGCGGCACAAGCCCACCGAAGCGGTCTATCGCGGAGAGCGGTTCAAAGACTGGCATACGGATGTGAAGAATAACAGCGATATCCTGAACCTGACCCAGCCGGCGATCATCGGCGGGATCCACCGGGAATACCTTGAGGCGGGGGCCGATATCATCGAAACAAACACCTTTGCATCCACCTCGATCCCGCAGTCTGACTACGGTTTGGAGCCGTATGTAACCGAAATGGCCCTGGCGGGCGCCCGGCTGGCCCGCGAGGCGGCGGACGAATACACGAAAAAGGATCCGTCCAGACCACGCTTTGTGGCAGGCGCTATCGGGCCTATGAATAAGACGCTGTCCCTCTCGCCGGATGTCAACAATCCGGGATTCCGGTCAGTCACCTTCGACGAGGTCGCCAATGCTTACTATGAGGAGGTTGCCGCGTTGGTGGAGGGAAAGGTGGATCTCCTGCTGATCGAAACCATTTTCGATACGCTGAACGCCAAGGCCGCCATCTACGCGATCAAAAAATATTTCCGGGACACCGGGAAAAAGGAGCTGCCCATCATGATCAGCGGGACCATTACCGATGCGAGCGGCAGAACCCTGAGCGGCCAGACCCTCGAAGCATTTTATGTCTCGGTTGCGCACGCTCGCCCCCTGAGCGTCGGCCTGAACTGCGCCCTGGGCGCCGCCGAGATGCGCTCCCATATCGAAGAACTGAGCCAGATTGCCGCCTGCTATACTTCCGCCTATCCCAATGCCGGTCTCCCCAATGCGATGGGCGAGTATGACGAACAACCGGAGCAGACGGCGCATTTTATCGAGGAATGGGCGGCCAACGGCTGGGTAAATATCGTTGGCGGCTGCTGCGGCACCACGCCCGACCATATCCGGCATATCGCACAACACGTCGCGTCGATCGCGCCGAGGACCTTGCCGGTAATGGAATCGGAATTAATCTAACATGATGTCATCTACCACAACCATACGACCCTTTCTCCGGCTCGCCGGCCTGGAACCCCTGATCGTGCGACCGGAAATGAATTTTGTGAATATCGGCGAACGTACCAACGTGACCGGCTCCAAGAAATTCGCACGTCTCATCCGCGACAACAAATATGAAGAGGCCCTCAGCGTGGCCCGCCAGCAGGTCGAGAACGGCGCGCAGATCCTCGACGTGAACATGGACGACGCCTTGCTGGAGGGAGAAAAAGCGATGCAAACCTTCCTCAACCTCCTGCAATCCGAACCCGATATTGCGAAGATCCCCGTCATGATCGACTCCTCGAAGTTCTCGATCATCGAGGCCGGTTTGAAATGCGTGCAGGGGAAATGCATCGTGAATTCCATTTCCATGAAGGAGGGTGAGGACAAATTCATCGAGCAGGCCATTATCTGCAAGAGCTACGGAGCCGCCGTCATCGTCATGGCCTTCGACGAAAGCGGTCAGGCTGACACCTTGCGGAAGAAAGTAGATATCAGCGAAAGAGCATACAAGATCCTGACGGAACGGGTCGGCTTCGACCCGCAGGATATTATCTTCGACCCGAATATCTTCGCCATCGCGACCGGCATCGAAGAGCATAATAATTATGCCGTCGACTTTATCGAGGCGATCAAGGAGATCAAACAGAAGATGCCGCTGACCCGCATCAGCGGCGGCGTCAGCAATATGTCCTTCTCCTTCCGCGGCAATGAGACTGTACGCGAAGCGATGCATAGCGTCTTCTTATATCATGCCATCCGGGCGGGTATGGATATGGGCATCGTGAATGCCGGACAACTCGTCGTCTATGACGAGATCGAGCCCAACCTGCGGAAGCTGTGCGAGGACGTCATCCTCAATCGCGACCCGGAAGGCACCGACAAGCTGCTTGCCTTTGCCGAGACGGTCAAGGCGAAGGGCAAGGCCGAAGTGAAGGATGAGGCCTGGCGCAAGGGTACCGTGGAAGCTCGTCTTTCGCATTCCCTCGTGAATGGCATAACGGATTATATCGACGCAGATACGGAAGAAGCAAGGCAAAAATATCCGAAGCCGCTCGACGTGATCGAAGGGCCGCTTATGGCCGGCATGAATATCGTAGGGGATCTGTTCGGGAGCGGCAAAATGTTCCTGCCCCAGGTCGTGAAGAGCGCACGCGTCATGAAAAAATCCGTCGCCGTGCTCACTCCCTATATTGAAGCGGAGAAAGAGCAACGTCGACAAGCGCACCTCGCCGCGGGGACCAACAACTCCGAAGCGGCCGGCGCGCCGAAGATCCTGCTGGCCACCGTAAAGGGGGACGTGCACGACATCGGCAAGAATATCGTCGGCGTCGTACTGGGCTGCAATGGCTATGATATCATCGACCTGGGGGTCATGGTGCCAACGGACAAGATCCTCGAGACGGCCAGACGCGAGAAGGTCGACATCATCGGCCTCAGCGGACTGATCACGCCCTCGCTCGACGAAATGGTGCATGTGGCCAGGGAAATGAAAAGACAGGACTTCGAACTGCCGCTGCTGATCGGCGGCGCCACCACCTCACGCATGCATACCGCCGTCAAGATCGCTCCGGAGTTTTCGAAAGGGGTCGTGCACGTATTGGACGCCTCGCGCAGCGTGACCGTAGTGGGGTCGCTGCTGAACAAGGATCAAAAGGCAGCCTTCCTGCAAGGCATCGGAACGGAGTACCAACGGCTGAAGGAGGATTTTGCGAACAAGAAGACAGCCAAGCAATACCTGAGCTTTGCCGCCGCACAGGAGAATAAAGTAAAGATCAATTGGGATAGCTTCAAACCGGTGCCTCCGACCTTTACGGGCACCAGGGCCTTCGATGGATACGACCTGTGCGAGATCGCGGAGTTCATCGACTGGGGTCCCTTCTTCATCGCCTGGGAACTGCACGGCAAATTCCCGCAGATCCTGACCGATGAGAAGGTGGGCGTCGAAGCGACACGCCTGTATAACGACGCCAGGGCCCTGTTGGATAAGATCATCAAAGAGAAATGGCTGACTGCCCGCGCCGTGATCGGCTTCTGGCCCGCCAATTCGGACGGCAAGGACACCGTGTGGGTGGATACGGCGGCAGGAAATACACGCGCCGACGCGCCGGTACGAGAAGGCACCCGCCTGGAATTCCTCCGCCAGCAGGTCAAAAAGGCTCCCGGCCAACCGAATATGTCCCTCAGCGACTTCATCCTGCCTGCCGAAAAAGGCAAGCGCGACCATATCGGCGCCTTTGCCGTGACCATGCAAGGCATCGAGGAACATATCAAACGCTTCGAAGCCCATTTCGACGACTATAACAAGATCATGCTGCAGGCCCTGGCCGACCGTCTGGCCGAAGCCTTCACGGAACTGCTCCACGCACGCGTGCGCAAGGAGTTCTGGGCCTATGCCGGGGAAGAGCACCTGAGCAATGATCAATTGATCCGGGAAGAGTACCTGGGTATTCGTCCGGCGCCCGGCTATCCGGCCTGTCCCGACCATACGGAAAAACGAAAGCTGTTCACCATGCTTGACGCTACGCGCCAAACAGGCATCGTGCTGACCGAATCGCTGGCCATGTTCCCGGCTTCTTCCGTATCGGGCTGGTATTTCGCCAATCCGGAAAGCAAGTACTTCGGCGTGGGCAAGATCGAAAAGGACCAGGTGGAAGACTATGCCCGTCGCAAGGGCATGCCGCTCGAAGAAGTAGAACGGTGGCTTCGTCCCGTACTGGAATATGATTGATTTTGATTAATTTTGCGTGTCAATCCAATTTCTATTATCGTTAACTGTATATGAGAAGTTTATGTAGGTGGCTGCGGACGAGTGCGGGAGTGGCCGTGTTGATCGCCCTGATCCCTTTCGTTTCTCCGGCCCAACAAAAGCCGGCTCCGAAGAGCGAATGGTATTTCTCCTGGGGATACAATACGGAATGGTACACTCATACGAGCATCCATATCTCCCAACCTTCCCTGGGCAACGACTACACGTTTATGCATGTCCGCGGGGTCGACCATCGCGGCTGGGATGAAGGTCTTTTCAGCGAGGCGCTTTCGATCCCTCAATACAATTACCGGTTGGGAACTATCTTCAATGAGGCAAAGGGCCTGGGGTTCGAGATCAACTTCGATCATACCAAGTTCATTTTTGCCGATCAGTATGTCCGGATAAAAGGCGTCCTCGACAATCATCCGGTGGACAGCGCCATTGCCTTTAACGAACAGAACGGCTTCTACTACTTTCTCAATAACGGCGCTAATTTCCTGCTCTTCAATGTGGTCAAACGGAAGCATCTGACCATGACCCGGGATGAAAAGATCAAGCTCGATCTGTTCGGCAAGGCCGGCATCGGTCCCGTCATCCCCCACGTGCAGAATAGCCTGTTCGGCCATCCAAACGACCAGGGCTTTCAGTTTGGCGGATGGAACATCGGACTCGAAGGCACGATGCGCGCAACCTTCTTCAATACCGTCTATCTGGAATTCTGTAACAAGCTGGACTACGCGCGCTATTCCGGGCTCGAGATCTACAAAGGCAAGGCGCACCAGGCATTCGGCACGTATGAATGGATCCTCAACCTCGGGGTCAGCATTCCTGGCAAGAAAAGATAGCTTTTTATGCAACATTCGCCGAAACGGCAACCCCGGGCCGTTTTTCCATCAACCACCAACGACGCCGGCGCGGCTGTACCTGGTAGTTCTTGCTGATAAAGGTTTGAATATGCTCCATCGCATCGCTGACGCTATCCGTAAGCAGGACCAGCGACAGGTCCTCTCTGGAGATCGTTCCCTGCTCAGCGAGATATTCCATATACTCCCAAAGTTCGCGGTAGAATGCTTTGCCGAACAGGACGATAGGAAACCGGATCAGAGTCTTGGTCTGCACCAGGGTAAGCGTCTCGAAGAATTCATCCATCGTCCCGAAGCCGCCGGGCATGATGATGAAGGCATAGGAATATTTGATCATCAGTACCTTTCTGACAAAGAAATGGTCGAAGGTGATCGAGGTCTGCGTATACGGATTGGGTTTTTGCTCGAAGGGGAGCTTGATATTGCAGCCTACGGATGCGCCGTTCCGTTCGAAGGCGCCCCGGTTGGCCGCTTCCATGATGCCTGGTCCCCCGCCCGTCATGGTCGTAAAACCCATGCCCGCGATCTGCCTGCCGAATTCCCTCGCAGACTGGTAGTCGGGATGATCCTCCTTGAAACGTGCCGAGCCAAAAACGGTAATGCAGGGGCCGACGAAGTGCAACGTCCGGAACCCCCTCATGAATTCAAGGAAGACCTTGAACGCAAAGCCCAGTTCGTATCCCCGGCTCCTTGGACCTTCGAGGTATAGTGGTTCTTTGGCGGGGATGATCCTGCCCGGGTTGGGAGCAGGGGTCTTGTCCGGATTTTCCATAATTTAGCGAATTTAATGCAATCTCCTCTATGTCCTCACTGCGTATTGCGAGCTATAATGTGAACGGCATCCGCGCCGCCATGAACAAAGGCCTCCTCGACTGGCTCAGGACAGATCCCGCCGATATAGTGTGCTTCCAGGAGACCAAGGCGCATAGAGAAAATGTCGATCACAAACAATTCACCGACCTGGGTTATCATGATTATTGGTTCTCCGCACAGAAGAAAGGGTACAGCGGCGTGGCCGTTCTTACCCGGGTCAAACCCGACCAGGTGGAATTGGGCACCGGTCATAAGACCAGTGATGACGAGGGCCGGGTCATTCAACTCGATTTCGGCGATATCCGCCTGATCAATGCGTATTTCCCCTCAGGCACGACGGGCGATGAACGCCAGACATTCAAATATCCTGGCTGGATGAATTTTTCGCCTACCTGGAAGACCTGAGAAAAAAGAGGCCAAATCTCATCCTCTGCGGAGATTATAATATTGCGCATAAAGAGATCGACATCCACGATCCGAAAGGCAATAAGAATTCTTCCGGCTTCCTGCCCGATGAGCGCGCCTGGATGGATAAATTCATCGAACAGGGCTGGATCGACACGTTCCGGCACATGAACCCTGAGCCGCACCGATATTCCTGGTGGAGCCAGCGATTCCCCTCGGTTCGCCTGCAGAACAAGGGCTGGCGGATCGACTACATTAACGTGACGTCTCCGCTAAAAGAACGCCTGGTACGTGCGGACATCCATCATGATGTCAAACAAAGCGATCATTGCCCCGTGTATCTGGAGATGAGGAGGTAACCCCCGAATATGGAAGCACTCATTATACTTCTTTTCATCGTCCTGATCACGCCGATCATCCTGATCCTGTCCTTTCAATATAAGACCATGCGCCGTTTCGACCGTCTCGAAGAGGACATCGGCCAATTGAACGATCGGATCGCCGCGCAATCCATGCGTTCCGCCGGCGCGCCCACGCAACCCAGCCCCCCTGCTCTGGTTCAGCCGCCGGCACCGCCTCCTGCGACCAGGCCTCCCGTCGAGACCGAGCCCTTCATTCGACGTGTTCCGGTTCCTCCGCCTCATCCGGCCCCTCCGGCCGCCCCTCCGCCTCCCCCACCCCCTCCTCCTGCGGCGCCAGCGCCCCCTCCCGCGCCAGAACTACCTCGCGACCACAGCGCGGCACGCCAGGACCTGGAAAAATTCATCGGCGAGAACCTGGTAAGCAAGATCGGCATCGCGATCCTGGTCCTGGCCATCGGCTTCTTTGTAAAATATGCCATCGATAACGATTGGATCGGGCCCGTAGGCCGCGTGGGTATCGGCCTGCTATCCGGGGGGATACTCGTCGGCGTCGCGCACCGTCTACGCAATAGCTACTCAGCCTTCTCTTCCGTACTGGTAGGCGGAGGCCTCGCCATTTTTTATTTTTCCATCGCCCTCGCCTACCACCAATACCATCTATTCGGACAATCGACCGCCTTCGTGATCATGGTCGTCATCACGGCATTCGCCGTGATCCTCTCCCTGCTCTATGGCCGGCAGGAACTGGCCGTCATCGCACTGGTCGGCGGTTTTGCCGCGCCCTTCCTGGTAAGCAACGGAAGCGGCAACTATCGCGCCCTGTTCAGCTACCTGCTGATCCTCAATACCGGCCTGCTCGTGATCGCCTATTATAAAACCTGGCGCCTGATGAATCTGCTGGCCTTCGTCTTCACGACGATCCTCTTCGCGAGCTGGCTCGCCACCTTGCCGGATGATACGTCAGCAGCCACCTATTCAGGCGGATTCCTGTTTGCGACCGCTTTTTACGTGCTGTTCTTCTTCATCAATATTGCCTTTACGATAAGAAAAGGCCGGCGCTTCATCGCTTCCGATTTCGGCATCCTGCTGGCCAATACCTGCTGCTATTTTGCGGCAGGGCTCTATCTGATCACGGAAATGGAATGGTCGCCATACCGGGGATTGTTTAGCGCCTCCATGGGCATTTTCAATCTGGCCGGATCGTATTTTCTTTTCCGCAGGAAGACGGTCGATACAAATATCCTTTACCTGCTGGTCGGCATCACCCTCAGCTTCGTTTCGCTGACCGCCCCCATCCAATTGCACGGGCACGCGATCACCTTGTTCTGGGCTTCGGAAATGGTCCTCTTGTATTGGCTCTCCCGCAAATCCGGCATCCGCATTATTCGCGCTGCGGCCTATCTCGTAGGATTTGCGATGCTCTGCAGCCTGGTCATGGACTGGGTTAACGTGTACGGGACCGCATCGGATCCCCTGCCCATTGTCTTCAACAAGGGTTTGATGACAACCCTCTTTGCCGCAAGCTGTTGCTTTGCATTGTTCCTGCTGCAAGGGCAGGGAGAAGGCCCGGATCCTTCCGCGAAGCATCGGATGGCACGGTACCTCTCCCTCGTGACGGGCAGCGTGTTGTTCTTCTTCGGCGGCGCCCTGGAGATCGAGCACCAGTTCAGTTTTTATTTCCCGGGCACCGAGCTCTATGCGCTATACCTGGTGCTTTATGGCTTTGCACTCCTGTTCCTGATCACGCTGATCGCCGACCGTCGCTGGTTTCGCACCCGTTCCTATACCGATTGGGTACTGGCCGGCTGCCTGGTCGTCTATCTTGTGCTGGTAGCGGAGGCATACCAGGTCCAGGCGGCGATCCTGGAAGCCGGTAAGTATCACGCCCATTTTATCGCGCACTGGGCCGCCTCCCTGGTGATCGTCTGCATGTTCCTCCGGTTGGTCGTACGCATGCGCACCGGAAAAACCAGGCCCTATCCTTCCCCCTCCGTGGTCAGCAGCTGGATGGGGATCTTTGCGGTGATCTTCCTCAGCGTGGAGGCGCATCTGCTGATCAACAGCTTGTTCTATTGCAAGACTACGGGATTGGACCGGATCGGGCATATCTATGTCAGGACGGGCCTCCCGATCCTTTGGGGGCTTTGCTCGTTTGCGTTCATGTGGATCGGAATGGCCTATAAGTTCAAGCCCCTTCGCGTCCTGTCGCTCGTCATTTTTTCGATCACGTTGCTGAAATTGTTCCTGTTCGACATCCGGGACATACCCGTTGCCGGAAAGATCGCCGCCTTCTTCTGCCTGGGCGTCTTGTTGCTTGTCGTTTCCTTCATGTACCAGCGACTCAAAAAAATTATTATCGAAGATGAAGAAAGGAAGAATAAATAGCCCGACCATCCTTTGCCTGGTCTCTGTAGCCTGCCTGGCCTCCGCAACCTGCCTGGCCCAGTCCCCGCCCCAGTCGTCGTTCCCGCCCGATTCGTTTGCCTACTGGTCGGCGCTCGATACGGTCCGGCAGGCGGGCTTTTATCGCATTACCCTGACCCCGGAGCTGGTTGCCAAATGCCGGGAAGATCTTTCCGACCTGCGTATCGCCGACAAGGACGGAAAGTTCATGCCCTATGTGCTGCGAAGCGACCTGCCCGTATTCACCGCAGAGAATTTCATCGATTTCCCGATATTGTCGAATGAAAAGTTGAAAGATAGTTCGACTGAAATAGTGATCGCCAACCGGTCGACGGCCGGTCTTGACCATCTGCTGCTGATCATTAAGAACAGCAGCGTCTATCGCACGGCCATCCTGAGCGGCAGTGATGACCGGGAGAAATGGTTCGTCATCCGCGAACATATCGTGCTGGAGCAGGCGGGCAGCGACACCGCCGACCATTATGTGCAGGCCATTTCCTTCCCGTCCAGCACCTATCGCTTTTTCAAGCTGATCCTCGACGACAAAGGCCTTCTGCCCGTCAATATCCTCAGGGCGGGGATCACGACCCGGCATTCGATCAATGGCAGATACCTCGGCGTCCCCTTCCCCGCCCTCATACAAAACGACAGCACGAACAGGCACAGTTATATTACTCTGCAATATCGGGACCATTACCGTATCGATAGGCTGGAACTGATCCTGAAGGGACCCGCCCTGTTCAAGCGTCATGCCATAGTGTACGACAACGGGAGCCAGGACCGCCGGCAACTTGCGGAGACCGATCTGACGCCCGGTAATACGACCCTGTCCATTCCTTCGGTGAAGACCAATAGCCTGACTCTGGAGATCGCCAATGGGGATGATAAGCCGCTCATCGTCGAAGCGGTCAGGACGGCTGAATTGGATCAATACCTGCTCACCTATCTGCAACCCGGCGCAGGCTATGGCTTGATGGCAGGTTTTGCCCATGCCATGGCGCCGGACTACGACCTCAGGTATTTTGCGGACAGCCTGGGCCGGGATCCGCATGAACTGGGCTCCGGGCCCTTGCAACCGATTGTTCGTAGCTTCGCCGGGAGACCGGCGCCAACGGACCATCGCGCATTCATGCTTTGGATCATCCTCGGTGTCGTTCTCTTACTGCTCACGTATCTCAGTCTTAACATGGCTAAAGCCATTACTGGTAAAAAACAATGATCGTCTGCAATTTCACCATCAAAGTACAGGACCGGCTTGCCGACCAATGGCTCGACTGGGCCTTACGGGAGCATATTCCCGCGATACTATCCACCGGGCTGTTCGAAGGCTATCGCATACACCGGCTGCTTGATCAGGACGAATCGGAAGGACCAACTTTCGTACTGCAGTTGCACGCTTCATCGCTTGACGAATATCAACATTACAGGGAGCGGTTCGCCCCGGCGCTGCAACAGGATGCCCTGAACAAATGGGGAGCAGGCTTCATCGCATTCCGAACGGTCATGGAATTGATCAGCCCTCCCGGATGATCACCGTTCGTCGCGGCTTGTGCAGTAATTGTGGAAAAGACAACCCCCGACTGGCAAGGATTTCAGCCTTCCGCTCGCGAAATAGGCCACAGACGCGGGTTTCGGCCCTACCTTCGGCAAAAGGCCCTCGTGATCTTATGATCGACTTGTCGTATAATCCTTGTCCCATGCGGCTTATAGGGCCTCCGGCCATCCTTAAAAAGCGTTAAAAAAATTTTGTCGGATGCAAAAAGCGGGTATATTTGTTACTGCTAATTACAAAAAAATTACACTATGAACAAAGCTGAATTAATCACTAAGATTGCCGATGATGCAGGTATTACAAAGACTCAGGCAAACTCCACCCTGGATTCATTTGTCGAAGCCGTTACCAAAACGCTGAAAGGCGGCGGTAAGGTTACGCTGGTTGGCTTCGGGACTTTTTCCGTGTCGAAGAGGGCTGCCCGCAATGGTCGCAATCCTCAGACCGGCGCCGTTATCAAGATCAAGGCGAAGAAAGTTGCCAAGTTCAAGGCCGGAAAAGAGTTGTCGGCAAAATTATAATGCTAGGACATTCGAAGGACGCCGGCGGCGTCCTGATCCCAAAGCTCCGCTACCAGGATAAGTCCTACGGTACCGGAGCTTTTTATACCATCTGCCACAAATATTTTACCACCGATTAAATTTATTTTATGGGAAGAGGAGATAAGAAGACGAAGAAGGGAAAGATTTTCAAAGGCTCGTTCGGCAAGAGTCGTCCCGCGAAACCCGCCAAAAAATCCGCTGCAAAAAAGGAGAAGAAGTAAACGATCAGGGCGCCAGCCTCGAGACCTTCCAGGTCCCATTCTTCTGCAACAGGTACAGGATGCGGTCATGGAGACGACTGGGCCTTCCCTGCCAGAACTCGATATGCGTAGGCCTGACCCGGTAACCACCCCAATGCGGAGGCCGTTCGATCATACCGCCTGAAAAACGTTCCCGCATCTTTCTTTCGTTCTCTTCCAGCCAGTTCCGGTTTTCGATCACCTCGCTCTGCGGAGAGGCCCAGGCCCCGATGCGGCTGCCTTCGGGACGACTGTGAAAGTATTCGTCATTTTCCTGATCGCTAACGGAAACCGTAAGCCCGCTGATACGAACCTGGCGTTCCAGCTCCTTCCAGAAAAAGACCAGGCAGGCCCTCGGGTTGGTCAGCAATTCCTGGCCCTTCGCACTTTGATAGTTGGTAAAAAAAATAAATCCTTTCTCATCGAATCCCCTCAACAGGACAATGCGGGCGTCAGGCATGCCATCGGCCGATGCGGTGGCCAGCGTCATCGCATTCGCTTCCTCGATGCCGGAAGCAATGGCTTCTCCCCACCACTTCGCGAATTGCGGGATAGGATCGGCGTGGACATCGTCCTCAGACAGGGATTGTAGCCTATATTCTTTGCGGATGCCGGCGATATCGTACGTGTCGCTCATGTCCCAAAGTTACCGAATTCTTATCCATTGGGATGATCGGGGTCGGAGGTTTGCCCCGTAACCCTGGCCAGCAGGGCTTCCATGTCGCTGACCCGGCGCAGCTGACTCTCTATTTTCTTATTGTGCTCGGAGATCTCCTGCAGGTCGCGGTTCAGTTCTTCGAGGAAGGCGCAGCGCTTTTGGAACTGCAGTCGTTGGAAGTTGGCCTCTTTCAGCTTCTCTTCCGTATCAGCCAGTATGCGCGTGAGCCGCTGGTTCTCTTCGCGCAAGGAGGTCTGGCGAAGCTTGATCTCGTCGTGTTCCTTGCCCATTTTAAAATAGGCGTTCTGGAGCTCTTCAAAATCGGGGCCCCTCTTAACAGGCTGCATCAGGTGCGCCTGGAGCTTCTGTATCTTCTCCTGCAAAACACTGTATTCTTCATAAGCCTTGTCCAGACGAAGGCTCATTTCTTCCGCCAGTTTCTGCTGATGCCGCAGATAGTTGATCTCGCTCTCTTTTTCGGCGATCATCTGCTCAGAAACCCTCAACTGCTCATTCAACTGGGAATTATGCAGCTGCAATTCCTGGTTCTTCTTTTCCGCCTCCCCGAGGAGTTCGATATTTTGCAACAGGCGATGGATGCTTGAATTGTGCTCGACCAGCCTTTCCTGCGCGCTCCGGAGCTGGGTGAGATAGTCGTTGGTGGGACTGGCCGCCGCCGCTTCTGCCTCGGGATCGGGGCGCTGCAATTCTTCGAGCTGACGGCTCGTATCATCCAATTTATTCCGCAGGTCTTCCAGGTCGGCGCGAAGATCTTCCGCCTCCTTGCGTGACTCCTCCAGCTCCATGTGGAGGATCTGCTCATTGCCTTCCAGTTCATTCAGGCGTTCGCGCAATTGTTGCTGCGACCGTTCCTGCATATCCATGTCGTTGTAATACTTCAGCTTCCAATTGTCATTTTCGTTGATGCCGGTAGCGGGAGTATGGTCGCTGATCCGGAGTTGCTTTTTGGAATTCCAGACAAAAAGAATGGTGAAGCCGAGAACGAGCGCTCCAAGCTCACAAATGATAAATACGGGAAGGTCCATAGCCAGTTGAAATCCCAATATCAAGTTCAAGTTGTTTAAGGTATTCATAACGGTTCGGAAGGGGTTTAGTGCCTGACGAATACAGTATGGCTTTCCGGGATGGATAATAGAGATCAGGGATGTTTTTCAAGGGATCAAAAGAGGAGGGGAGGCAGTGACAAGACTGCGGGGTGAGCGATCAGTCGCGTAAAATACTATGTTTCTGTGGGATATGCAAATTAATCTTTTACCAGGGTGCCCACTTTTTCACCGGAGACCACCTTCAGGAGATTGC
Organism: Bacteroidota bacterium; assembly: GCA_030706735.1. Taxonomy (GTDB): domain Bacteria; phylum Bacteroidota; class Bacteroidia; order Chitinophagales; family Chitinophagaceae; genus Puia. Next base: position 34,091 of record JAUZNZ010000015.1, read on the forward strand.
CCGGTTTATTCATGTCAAAAACGATGATAGGCAATTGATTCTCCATGCATAAGGTGAAGGCCGTCATGTCCATGACCCGGAGGTTCCGGGTGATGCATTCCTGGAAAGTGATGCGTTCGAATTTTTCGGCCTTGGGATCCTTTTCCGGGTCCGCGGTATAGATGCCATCCACGCGCGTGCCCTTCAGGATCACCTCCGCATTGATCTCGATGGCCCGGAGCGATCCGGCCGTATCGGTCGTAAAATAGGGATTCCCCGTACCTGCGCCGAAGATGACCACACGACCCTTTTCCACATGGCGGATGGCCCGGCGACGTATATAGGGTTCCGCGATCTGCTCCATTTTGATGGCGCTCTGCAGCCTGGTATACACGCCGATCTTTTCCAGCCCCGCCTGCATGGCCATGCCATTGATCACCGTAGCCAGCATCCCCATATAATCGCCATGTGCCCGTTCTATTCCCGTTTCGGCCTCGTTCGCGCCGCGATAAATATTACCGCCCCCGATCACGATCGCCACCTGCACTTTCTGATCGACAATGCTCTTGATATCTTTTGCATACTGCGCGATGACCGAATTGTCGAAACCAAAGCTCTTGTCCCCCATTAATGCCTCTCCGGACAATTTGAGCAAGATACGCTTGTAGCTAGGCTGCATGTTCAATGTATAAGTTCAACGTTGTGCAAAGAAAGCATTTTTTTCATATACATAGCCCCCGCATTCAAAAAACAAGCCCTCCCGGCAAAATTTTCGCGGAAGGGCCTGCATGTATTAGCGTATGGATTATCCTATCCCAACTGCACCCGGCGGAAGAGGGTGACCTTCACTTCGCTGTCAACAGCCTTGAGGTAATCGGAAACCGTCTTGGAGGAGTCCTTTACGAAAGGCTGTGCGGCAAGTGTATTTTCTTTAAAGAAAGCATTGAGCTTGCCGACGGCGATCTTGTCGATCATCTCGTCCGGCTTGCCCGCCATCTTGGGGTCATTGCGGATCTGCTCGGTAACGATCGCTTTTTCACGCGCGATCGTCTCGGCCGGAACCGAGTCGGCATCGACAGCCACCGGATTCATGGCTGCGATCTGCATGGCAATATCCCTTCCGGCTTCGAGCACGGCAGGGCTGTTCTTGCTCAGACCGACCAATACGCCCATCCGGTAAGCGCCATGGATATAGGCGGCGACGCCGGTGGCGTCCACCCTTTCAAATCGGGTCAGCTGCACCTTTTCGCCGATCTTGGCGACCTGGTCGTTGATCTTATCTGAAATGGAAGCGCCGTCCAGCTTTGCGGCCAGCAGCTCGTCCAGGGAATGAACATTGTTTTTCAGCGCAACGTCCATGATGCTCCTGGCAAACGCGACGAAATCCGCATTCTTGGCGACAAAATCCGTTTCACAGGCCAGCGTGGTGATCAAACCGGTCTTATTATCGGGCGTCGTCGTGGCGATGATCACGCCTTCCTTTGCTTCGCGGTCGCTGCGCAGAGCGGCTACCTTCTGCCCTTTCTTGCGCAGATAATCGATGGCCTTTTCAAAATCGCCATCACTCTCCACCAATGCCTTCCGGCAATCCATCATCCCCGCGCCGGTGGTCTGGCGCAATTTGTTGATATCTGCTGCTGTTATCGTTGCAGTTGACATATTCATTGACTTTTTACAGTTTTAAAATACCCTACATCGGGCTCCTACCTCGCCCCCGTACGTCTGGCCGTATTGGGCATCCTGCGTTTAGGCTGGCTGGTGCCTTTCACTTTCTCACCCCTTGCACGGGATGCTTCTCCCTCTGCCTCCGCCTGTAAGCGGGCCGCCTTCCGTTCATTCTCATCGGTACCCGATTCTTCGACCTCATCATCCTTCGCGGCTTGTCTTTCGGCCAGGCCTTCGGCGATCGCGGCCGTAACATACCCGGCAATGATCGCAATGGATTTCGTGGCGTCGTCATTGGCAGGGATCGCAAAATCCACTTTATTGGGATCGCAATTGGTATCGACCATGCCGAAAGTCATGACCCCGAGACGCCTGGCTTCTGCCAGCGCAATATGCTCGTGTCCGATATCGACGATGAACAGCGCGGCGGGAACACGGCCCAGCTGCGCAATACCGCCCAATACCTTTTCCATCTTATCCTTATCGCGGGCCAGCGTGAGACGTTCCTTCTTCGTGATGCTGTCAAACGTGCCGTCATTGAGCATTTTGTCGATGCTGAGCATCTTCTTTACGCTCTTGCGGACCGTGTTGAAATTGGTGAGCATGCCGCCCAGCCAGCGTTCGGTCACGAAGGGCATGTTCACTTTCTTGGCGCATTCGGTCACGATCTCTTTCGCCTGTTTCTTGGTGCCGACGAACATGATCTTTTTGCCGCTCTTGGCGATCTGTTTCAAGGCCGCCGCAGCCTCCTGGAGACTTTCCGTGGTCTTGTTCAGGTCGATGATGTGAATGCCTTTCTTCTCGGCGAATATATAGGGCAGCATCTTGGGGTTCCACTTCTTACGCAGGTGACCGAAATGAACACCGGCTTCGAGGAGTTGCTGTTGTAATGAAGTGTTATTTTCCATTTTTTGTTTTTTGAGCCTCTGTCGAGCCGCAAGCTATAAGCTGCAAGCCTCACATAGGACTTATAAATAGTAATGATCTTTTCTTTAACGTTTGCTGAACTGGTAGCTTCTCCTGGCCTTCTTGCGACCGGGCTTCTTACGCTCAACAGAACGCGGGTCGCGACGCAGCAGACCGGCAGCCTTCAGGGCCGGACGCCATTCCGGATTGACTTCCAGCAGCGCGCGGGCAATGCCCAACTTGGCCGCCTCTGCCTGACCTTTCATGCCTCCGCCGGTGGCATTGATCTTTACGTCATATTTGTCGCCTTGCTCGATCGCCTTAAAAGGCATCTCCACCTGGTTCTGTAAGTAGACCAGGGAGAAATAATCCTTGTAATCCTTATCATTGATAATGATCTTGCCTTCCCCTTTACTCAGGAATACCCTTGTAACGGCTTCTTTACGGCGACCAACTGCATTCTTTTGCTTTTCCATGGTTCTGAATGATTAGAAAGTGAGTGTTTTAGGTTGCTGAGCGCCATGGGGATGCTTGTCGCCGGCATACACAAATAATTTCTTGAACATCTTGCGGCCAAGACGGTTCTTCGGCAACATGCCCTTGACGGCCCTTTCAATCACCGCCTCGGGACGGCGCTTCAGCAGGCTCTTGGCTGCTTCTTCCTTTTTGCCGCCCGGATACCCGGAAAAATTGATATAGATCTTGTCTTCCAGCTTGTCGCCGGTGAAAATGACCTTATCCGCATTGATGAAGACGATAAAATCGCCACAGTCGGCATGGGGCGTGTAATAGGCCTTGTTCTTGCCCCGAAGGATCGCAGCGATCCGGGAGCACACGCGTCCGACGGTTTGATTAGTACCGTCCACGACATACCAGTCGCGCTTCACGGTAGCCTCATTCGCGTGTTTGGTGGTGAAATGTAATTTGCTCATTTTCTTGTTGTTTTAATTAAGCGGCCGCTATCCCGGCCACATGAAAATTAATTGGACGGCAAAGGTAGGACGAATGCGGCCCAAGTTCCAAGAAAAAGAGGGGTTATTTTGGAGGACTATCTGCAATTAATTGATTTTCAATTAAAATTTCGCTCATTTGCGAAATCCCAGGCCCCGTTCCGCCTCATTCCCGACCTACGCCGGCAGACCGGCCCCGAGGAAAAGAAAAAACGGCTAAATTACAGCCATGTCATCGCTTACACACGCCCTGGGGCGCAGCCAGTTCGGCAACCCCGCCAACAAAGGCAACCTGATCCCGCTGGAAGAGGCCTATTCCCTCCTTAATGAATGGGTCCCCAATGAACGCCTGCATCTGCACATGCAGCAGGTAGCCGCGGTGATGAAGGCCTGGGCGCTGGAGAAGGAAGGCGCCGACGAACAGACCGCACGCATGTGGGAGCTGGCCGGTCTTCTGCACGACGCCGACTGGGAAAAATATCCCACGGAACACTGCCGGGTCATTATCGAAAAGCTGGAAGAAATGAACGTCGATCCGGATCTGATCCACTGCATCGCCTCGCATGGACCTCGTTATTTTGGCGTGGAGCCCGTGAGCAACATGGATAAAATGATCTATGTATTCGATGAATTGTCCGGCTTCATACATGCTGCCGCCCTGATCCGCCCCACACGCTATGAGGGCATGGACGTGAAGAGCGTACTGAAGAAGTTGAAGACGCCGTCCTTTGCGGCACAGGTTAGCCGGGACGATATCCATGATGCGATCAGCCGCATCGACCACAGTCTGGAAGAGATCATCACGTTTATCATCGAGCACCAGAAGAATGTGCTGTGAACCGGTCTGCAGCCGCCGTCATCATCATCCTGCCCTTTCATCTCCTGCCTACTAATATGCCTGTCTGGGCGCTCTGTTGCCTGAAGACGAGCTTCAGCACGTAATATCCTGTCGACAGCGACGATATACGCAGGGGCAGCCGGCTTATCGGCAGGCTGTGGGGGCCGGCGGCCTGATCACCCAATTCGGTAGTGGCCAGCACCTGGCCCTGGAAATTCATCACGGCCAGCGAGGCCTTTCCATAGCCGGGCAATTGATAGGAGATCGTTCCATCCCCGCCGGTCAGGGGATTGGGATAGACCGCGATATGCAGGGCGTTCGGGTCGTTATTGATATTGAGTACCGGGGTCGTAACCGTATTGGTCAGGTTCTTGCTGACATACACGCGATACTCACCGGCGGCGAGGTTAAAGCTCTGTGAGCTGCCTGTTGTCGTAAAGGGCTCGCCCGTAAAATAATTATACCAGGTGCCCGAGGTGGGGAAGGTTATGCTGCCGGAATTCGGCGCCACGTCGAAATTGCCGATAACGGCGACACTCAGGCTATCGGTGCTGACCTGCAAGCTCTTGACTGCACCGTTCAGTGAGTAGACCAATCCCGAAGCGGCCGGGCTCGCCAGCCCCGGATAGAGGTTCCGGAGTTTAAGCATCGCCGCATACACGTCGTGCAAGGCCTGTCTTGCAGGGTTCTTCAGGTAATCCCACCGGATCGGCTTTGGCGTAAGACGACAGGAACCGGAGGGGTCTACCGTGCCATTCGTACACCAGTTTATCGAATAATCAAACCCCAGCTCGCCAAATTCCGTTAGCATCTTAGGCCCCGGGGCCATTGCCCAGAAGGCGGTGGTCATCGCATCCCGCTTCAAAGCCGTCGCCGTGTCTTTGTCCGAATACCCCGATCCGTTCCCGTTCCCGTACTGCTCATTGTTATACATCAGGCGTTCATCGTCATGACTTTCCTGGTAGACGATATTATTGGGCACTGCCCATCCAAGCGCAGAATAGATGATGGGGCTCAGATCCCAGGTCGCGCCGCCGGGCGAGGTCGTGCCGTAACCCATCGAAGCCTGGTTCCAGGACGTGTTCAGATCGACGCCCCACAATAACATGCCCGTTGCGGCTTCTACCTTTTGTTCGCTTTGATCCGCGAACATCTCCAGGATACAGTAACTGTTCGATGATGCGGCTTGCATCTGGTTATAGATGGTATCCCAGATCGCGACGCGGCTTGCGTCATAGTTCCCCCAGGCGCCCACGTTACAATTGTTGCCCGTCGCATCGCAGGTCTTGGTCTGTGTGAACCCTTTCGCCAGATCCCAACGATATCCGTCGACGTGATAATTGGTCAGCCAATAGTTGATCACGCGCTGTGTGAAGGTCTTTGTGGCCGCGCTCTCATGGTTAAACTGGTATCCCACGTTAAAAGCGTGCGTCGGGTAGGGATTGAACCAGGGATTATTGGCGGCAGGTACGCCCAAAGCGCCGTTCCAGTACATCTGTACCATCGGCGAACTGCCAAAGGAGTGATTCATCACCATATCCATGATCACCGCCATGCCCTGTTGATGGCAGGCGTCCACGAACTGTTTGACGGCGGTCGCGGTTCCATACACTTTTTCGGGTGCAAAATAGAAATTAGGGTTATAGCCCCAGCTATTCGAACCCTCGAAATTCGTAAAGGGCTCGACCTCGACCGCATTCACCCCGAGATGCTTCAGGTAACTCAGGGTATCGATCAGGGCCTGCCAGTTGCCCGCATTAGTGAAGTCGCTTAGCCAAAGCTCATAGATCAGCAGGTTCTTCTTGTCCGGCCGCTGAAAATTGGTGACCTGCCAGTTGTACGGCGTCTGATGGGTTTGAAGCACGCTGGCCAGCGTGCCCGCGGCACCGGCCGGGAAAGGCTTCAGACCGGGATACGTCGACGAGGGAATGCCCGGATCCACATTCTTGTCCAGCACCTTTTCGGTGTTATAATCCGCGAGCACCAACGAATCGTCGATCACATATTGATAGGCATACTCCGTTCCGGGTGTCAGTCCGCCGATCGTCAGCCAGAAATAATTGCTGTCCGGCGTCTCATTCATCTGGTATTTCGTCTGCTGTGTCCAATTGTTAAAATCGCCGACTACCACGATCTTATGTTTCTGCGGCGCATACAGCACCAGGGTCGCCGAGCTGTCTCCGGCGGGATAATTGATCCCTTCCTTCGCGCCGGCAGGGATCGGCGCGATGGTCACCGCGCCCGAGACGAAGAAGTTGAGCGTGTCGGACACGTAGGTTCCCGGGCCGTTGTCGGCAACACCGACCAGCTGCTGATTGCCTGCTGTCGTGATGGGAAGAACGCGTGCGACAGAATCCGACGCGGCCGCCGAGGCCGCCAGCACTCCATTCAGGTAAAGGTTCAGCGTAGCGGGCTGATTGCTCAGGAACTTCGCCGCGATCGAATCGCCGACCTTCTTATTGATCGGCTCCAATACCGGGTTATATTTAGGTTGAGACGGCGGCAGGGCGAACCGCACGGCCAGGCTGAGGGTATAGACCTGTACATACATGTCGCCGCCATCGCTGTTGCGCTGGGCCAATGAGCCGCTTCCGTTGCGAAAGAGGATAGCGATACGCAGGATCTGTTCGCCGGGCGGCACACCATAGTACGCGCGGATGTTGGGGATCGTAAAAGAGTATTTGTTGCTGCCAAGATAGATCGCCTGGAGAGCGGCGTTCGGCTGGTTGAAATTTTGGTTGAACTTTACATACCGCCAATTGCCCGGGCCTGTACTCAGGTTAGTGATCACGCCTGTGTGCACATACACATCACTGGTATTCGCATAATTGAGCAGGCCCTGGTTGCCCTTCGTACAATCCACGGTGATCGTAACCGCCGATGTATCGACGGGGAAGGCCGGGCTCGTGGTCAATTCCTGTGCATGCAGTCCCTGCGCTATCAGCAGCAACCCACCCAGTGCAAAGCAAATCTTCTTCATCATGTTGACCTCCAGACGAATTAGGGGAACCCAAAATTGTATTCTTACGGCCTATGGTCCCGTCACGGTAAAGCTCATCGTTAAAAAATTCACGTCGATCACGTAGCTCCCGGTTGCCGCCGGAGCCGGCGTATTCGAGCCGGGCACCGCGCCGTCCACCAGCAGGGTTGTACCAGCGGTCGCCGTTCCATCCGTCGATCCGCCAAACTTATGGCCCCAATCCCCATTCAGCGGGAGGAACAAATATGACTTTCCGGTGGTCAAAGGTATGGTGATCTGGAATTCCGCATTGCTGACCTGTGTGAATTGTTGCGAAGGGACGGGCACCGGATTGTTCCACTGGCCCGCCGTTGCATCGCCGACGATGTACAGATTCGCCGGCACGGGTGTTCCGGCATATGGCGTCACGGTATAGGTGTTTGTCTGGAAGTTGACGACGACCTCATAAAGTCCTGTTGCTCCCGGCGCGGGGGTGTTCGATCCTGGCACAGCGCCGTCTGCCAGCAGTGTACCGCCACCCGATCCCGTCCCATCGGTCGAGCCGCCGAACTTATGGCCCCAATCGCCGTTCACGGGCAGGAAAAGATAGCTCTTGCCGGCTGTCAGGTTGAGAATGATGCCGAAGGAGACCGCATTGATCTTCGTAAACTGCTGCAAAGGCGTCGGAACAGGATTGTTCCATTGACCGGCCGTGGCATCGCCGACGATATACAGGGCCGCCGGCGCAGCGACATAGGTCGTCAAATTGATCGTCACCGCGGGAGACATGGTCAGTACCGTGGAATAACCGCCAACATACCCAACGATGCGGAACTCCACGTTCTTTGTCGTCCCGCCGATCACGCCGGCTGCGATGGCCGCCGTATTCAGGTCATTGACATCGATCGCATCGCCGAGCGAGGTGCCCAGCTGCCAGGCCTGCGGATGCTGAAACGTTCCGCCGACGGTATCCATTTGCAGGACATAGTCGATCGTCTTGTTGCCGTAGGTGCTCGGATTCCACGTAAAGGAGATCGCGTTATTGGTGGCGTTGCTGATCTGGAGGACAAGCGGAGCGGTCGAAGAGGCGTTCAGCTTGATCGGCACCGCGTACGGCGTCGCATTGACGGTCAGGACATTCGACTTGTACTGCTCGTTATTGTTTGCATACGAAGACGTGATGCGCACATCCAGGGTATATGCCTTCCCGGCGGAAAAGCCGAAATTGGCCAGAAGGCTGTTGAATTGATTCCCGGTAAAGGAGTAGCTAAGCGGACCATTTACCGTTACCGTTGCCTCGTGAGCGAAATTCCTGCCCGTCGAATCAAGCTCAATGACAAATTTCTGGTGGAGGGAATCGGTGCCGTACTTCGGATTGCTCCAGCTGAGCGTAAGCACGTTGTTGGAGGAATCGGCCGGGCCGGGGGCGACCGTCGTCGTCGAGCTCTTCAATACGGGTGCGCTCCCGTTCGCATAGTAAGCATTCGACTCCTTCTTGCATGCGGTAAACAGCACCGGGCACAGGAGCAGGGCCGCAACAAGGGTTCTTAAACTATTTTTCATAACCTTTTTTTAGAATTGATGATTGCATGCTATGTTATTGCGGGGTGACCGTATATTTCCCCGTTTGGAAGTTCACGTCGATCGTGTAGGTGCCGCTCGCACCCGGCGCCGGCGTATTCGCACCCGGCACCTTACCGTCCACGAGCAACGCGCCCGGCGCTGTTGTTCCATCGGTAGAACCGCCATACTTATGGCTCCAATCCCCGTTGTCGACCGGAATAAACAAATACGATTTGCCACCCGTGAGCGCGATCGTGATCTTAAACTCCGTAGAGCTGACTTTAGTGAATTGCTGGCTGGCCAGATTCGGGCTGTTATCCCATTGCGGACTTTCCGGCGTCGCATCCCCGATCAGGAAGAGCGTACCCGAGGACGGGGGCGGAACGGCCGGCGGGGGAGAAAAAGGAGTGACGGAAAACGTCATGACGCTGGAGAACAGCGGAGCGGCCAGCGCGCTCGCAGACGTATAGGGTTGAATAAAGGACTCCACCCGCACCAGAACGGTATGTTTCTGATCCGCCTTCAGCAGCATGCCATTGCTGAACAAAGCATTCAGCTCGGCAACCGTGAAGGTCTTGCTGAGATCCGGGCTGATCGACACCGCCGCATAATGGCTGCTGTTGAAACTGGGTGTCGTATCGAACTGAATATAATATGTCACGTTCATGGAGCTGACCCCCGTGTTGAACTGGTAGTTCGGGTTCGTCCAGGTAAAGGTCACCGCAGTGGCCGTGGTGTCGGTGGAGGGCAGCGGAATGGAATCCGACAGGGAAGCCTTCAGCACGGGAGCCGTTCCTCCGGTAAAGTATACCTTGGCTTCATCCTTCTTGCAGGAGGCCAGCAGGAGCAGGCCCGGCGCAGCAATGAGGAGGAATGTTCTTATCAAGCGTTTCATAATGATCGATTATTTTGAGTATTCAATGTTTAATAGCCCTTGTTTTGGATCAGGTTCGGGTTGGCGGCCAGGTCGACAGAAGGCAGTGGGAAGACGTTAAAGTGGCCATCCACATTGGTTCCCGAGGATACGCCACCCTTCCAGGGCCAGAGGTAGCTGTTGCCCGTGAACAATCCGTAGCGGATCAGGTCGGTCCGCCGGAAACATTCCCAATACAATTCCCGGCCCCGTTCATTCAGCACATCCTGCAGCGTCAGGCTGGTCACGTCGCCATTGGCATTGCCATACGCCCGTTCGCGCAGCTTGTTGATGTAGGTGATGGCTTGAGCCTGCGAACCGCCCGTGCCGCCCCGAAGCACTGCTTCGGCATAGATCAGGTATTGCTCGGCAAGACGGAAAAGAGGAAAATCGGTGGAGGCATAGACGCTGGCATTCGTCGGGGTCGTGCCGTTCGAATTCACGTTCTGGAACTTGGTCACGGCATATCCGTTGGTAAAGGTCGCGATGCTGTTGATGGTCTCGGACTGTCCATTGGTATAGAACAGCGCCCGCTTGTCCGTGGAGCCGGTCACATCGGGGAACAGGCTGGGGATGGTGGATGTAACGCGGTTGCCGCCCCATCCTCCGCCCGGCACGCCATAGTTGGCGGGGGTCATGGAGCCGCCGATGGAGGCGTTGATGATAAAGGTGGTACCGCCATAGTTCTGCGTATGCTGCCCGTCATAGGCGATCGACAGGATCTGCTCGGTATTGTTTGTGTTATTGTCCGCCAGGAAGAGGTTGCGATAGTTAGGCAGCAGCACATAGCCCGCGTTGATCACCTTGGAGGAATAGGTGATCGCATCCGTATAGCGGCCATTGCCCGTACCCAGATAGACCTCGGCATTCAGGTACAATCTCGCCAACAAGGCCCAAACAGCGGCCTGATCCGCGCGTCCATATTCGTTCTGTTTTGCCGCCACCATCGCATTGGTCTTGTCGAGGTCGAGCAATTCACCCTCGACATAGGCAAAGAGCTTGGTACGATCCGTCTGGGGCGGTAGGAAGCTGGCCCCGATCGGGCTCTTCTCCGTCGTGAACGGCGGATTGGCAAACAGATCCATCAGCACCCAGTACTGGAAGGCACGGAGGAACCTCGCCTCTGCCCGGAACTGCTTGATCGTGGTCTGATCGGCGGCGGCGAAAGCGCCGAGGTTCGCATCGGCGGTATTGATGATAAAAGAATTGGCGACCGTGATCTGGTACAGGCACCGGCTGTACAGGCCGTCCAGGATCACATTCCCCGAGGTCCAGTTCATATTGTGGAAATCGGGCACGCCCGGGTCGTTCCAGGCGCATACGGCCTCGTCGGTGCTCAGTTCCTGGGCGTCCCAGAGCAGGCGCACAAAATCGGAAGTGCCGGCGTCGATGCCGCCAAGATCTGAAGCGCCGGAACCATTGCTGCTGGTCAGCGCGTAGGCGCCGTACACCTTGGCAAGCGCCTGCTTGCAGCCGGCCACCGTGCTGTATACATTGGCCGCCGTCGTGGAATTGATGGGGTTGCGGTTGAGGTCCTTTGTGCAAGCGCTCAACAGGGTCACTACCGATACCGCCATGCTCCCTATTTTAAACAAATCCTTTTTCATATCTGGTAATTTGAATAGTATTGTTAATTAGAACCCAATGTTTACGCCCAGCGTATAGGTTCTGGGCCTGGGATAAATATTGTTGTCGATACCCCCATAGATCTCCGGATCGAGACCCGAATACTTGGTGATGACGAACACATTCTGGCAGTTCAGGTTCAGATTCAAACGAGCCTTGCCGTCCCATATCTTGCCTACATAATAATTTACGCTGAGGTTGTCCATTTTGACAAAGCTCCCGTTCTCCACATAGAAGTCAGAAAAATACTGGTTGTTGATAAAGTTCGACTTCGTATAGGAGGTCAGCGTGTTCTCCAGGAAGTTGCTCGGGTTGAGGATCGATCGTTGCACCGCCACGTTCGCCGCTACGTTGTTATAGACATAGTTGCCGAAATTGGCGCGGAGGACCGTCTTGAACTCCCAGGACTTGATCTTGACGCCGGTGCTGAACCCTACGATATACGGGGCGAAGGGTGACTTGTAGTGATAAGCGTCGGGAGAGCTCGGCGGCGGCGAGATCTGGCCGTCGCGGTTGCGATCCACATACAACCCTTCGATCGGCATGCCTGATTTGGGATCATATACCTGTTGAAGGACAAAGAAAGAGAAGGGCGTATATCCGACCGTTTGCATCTGGATCGTGTTCCCGGTACCGCCGGAAATATTGCCCGCGGCATCGCCGAAGAAGCCCGGCTGGTTGCCGCCATTGGTCAACTGTTTGACCTTGATGTCCTCGTAGGTGAAATTGAAATTGACATCCCAGGTAAGGTTCGGGGTCTTGACCGGCGTGGTGTTCAGGTTGAACTCGAAGCCCTTGCTGATCATGTCGCCGATATTGATCGTAGCCTGGTTCGAAAAGTTGGTCGCGTCGGGGATAAAGACCAGGTTTTGAAGCTTGGTGATGTCCTTATAATAATAGTCCATCGTACCCGTTATCCGGTTGCCGAATAAACCGAAGTCCAGGCCGATATCCGTTGAGGCCGTCTGCTCCCATTGCAGGTTGGCCACAAATGGGGCCGGCGTATACATATAATAGTAGGTATTGCCAAACTCGTACTGGCTGCCGTTCTGGCTAAGCGAATAGGTCGGCAGATAACTGTAGTTGCCGATCCCGTCCTGGTTGCCCACGATCCCATAGCTGCCGCGAAGTTTCAGGTCGGTGAGAAAATTGACATTCTTCAGGAAGTTCTCCTGGTTGAGGCGCCAGGCCAGGGCGACGGCGGGGAAAGTTCCCCAACGGTCGTTGGGCGCGAAGCGGGAGGATCCGTCCGTACGCAGGGAGGCCGTCAGGATATATTTGTCGGCAAATTCGTAGATCACGCGGCCGAAATAGGAGAGCAAGGTATTCTGTTGAATGCCGAAGGGATACAGCGGCGCGCTTGCCGGGATCGTGTCCCCTTTGGAATCGAAATGGGCGTAATTGTTCGTCGTAATCTTATTGTCATAATATCCATAGCCCGCCATGGCGCTTACCGTGCTTCGGATGGAAGGAATGCTCTTCGAATAGTCCAGCTTGAACTCCAGCACGCGATAATCCAGCGAGGTCTTGTATTGGGTGTTATATCCGTGGTTGCTCGTCGTCGTCCAGGCTTGTGCCGCATTGCCGGGCTCGTTGATGGTGCCCGAGCCGTCCGCCTTGTCGAGGCCCAGGTTCAGGTTGGCATGCAGGTCCGGGAAAAAATGCAGCTTATAATCGATCACCGCGTTGCCGAATAGCCTTTTCACCGAGGCCACATCCTTCTTTTGGTTGAGCAAGGCGACGGGATTGCGATTCGAATTCACATTGGGGATGCCCGGTGAGGATTCCCACTCGAAATAATCCCCATAGGGACTGCCCTTCTTGTAAGGTGATTGGGTCGGGTCGAAGGTCACCGCATTGCCGATGGCGCTCTGGTTGCCGAATCGCGGGGTAGCGATCGCGCCTGTCGCGTTGATATCGATCCGCAGGTGATCGTCCAGGAGGTGTGGGCTGAGGCTGATGGCGGCGGAATGGCGCTGAAGCATGTCTGTCTTCAGGATGCCCTGCTGGTTCAGATAGCCATAAGAAATACGGTAAGGCATGAGGCTGCCGACGGAACCGGTCATGCTGATGTTGCTGCTGCTGAATATGGCCTGGCGATAGATCAGATCCTGCCAGTTGGTATTGGCTGTTCCCAGCATCGCCTTTTGCGCCGCCGTGCCGTTGGCGTTGACATAGGTCCGGAACTGGTCGGCGCTCAAAACGCTTTCCTTTTTAGCCAGGGTTTGATCCCCCAGCGCCGTATTGAAATTGAATTGGGGAGGCCCGCTCTTCCCTTTCTTTGTCGTGATCATGATGACCCCACTTGCCGCGCGGGAACCGTAAATGGCCGAGGCGGCCGCATCCTTCAACACGGTAAAGCTTTCAATGTCGTTGGGGTTGACCAGGTCCAGGTCATTGGCGATGCCGGGTATGCCGCTGCCGCTAAGCGGGAGCCCGTCGATCACGATCAACGGGTCGTTATTGCCGCTGAGCGAGGCCAGGCCGCGAATACGGATCGTACTGCCGGCGCCGGGCGAGCCTCCGTTCGGTGTGACGTTGACGCCCGCCAGCTTACCCGCGATCAGTTGATCCGGGGAAGTAATGGCGCCCGTCTGGAAATCTTTTGTGCCCACCGTGGCGATAGATCCGGTCAGGTCCTTCTTCTTCGCCGTACCATAGCCGATCACCACGACATCGGTGAGTGATACGTTGGAGGCCGTCAGCGTGACCGCCATCACGGTTCCTTCCACGGGTATCTCACGGGTGGTAAATCCTATGGACGAAAAGAACAGGCTTCTCGTGCCCGGGGCGACGGTGATGCGGAACTCCCCTTTGTCGTCGGTAGTGGTTCCTCTTTGTGATCCAGTGGGCACTACCGATATCCCCCTCAACGGGCTGCCATCTCTGGAGTCCGTGACTTTTCCGGTGATCACTTTGTTTTGTGCTGTTGCAGGAATGCCCAGAAGAGCGGTTAGGCATACCAGTAAGGCCGGGTAAAGGACGCCCGTCCTGGCAAGCAATCTTTTCTTTCTCATATACCCTCGTTAATTTTGATTGTTACAGTGTGTATAATTTACACAATCTTAATGTGTAAATTATACACAATATTTAGGAAAATTTTTGATTTTTCCAATTTTCAGCAAAAGATTTCTATATTAAATTTTAGCAGGGACGCCGATCAGAAATCGATCCCGAACCATTTCTTCCTCTCTTTCTTTTTGTACTTATCATAGTTGAAGCGGTACAATTTGCCGGGACGGTGCGGAACGTCCGTCTCCAGTTCGCCGGTATCCTCCAACAGGTCCATCGAAAAGAATTTCTTGCGGAAGTTCCGCCGGTCGAGCTTGACGTCCAGGATGGCTTCGTAAAGATTTTGCAACTCCCTCAGCGAGAATTGTTTGGGTAAAAGGCTAAAGCCCAGGGGGTGCTCCTGGATACGGCGCTGCAGCCATTCATAGCAAACCATCAGGATCGTTTTATGGTCGAAGGCCATTTCGGAGATCGTGGTCACGCGGTGCCAGTGCACTTCATTCGCCAGGATCTTCAATTTGTGGTGCTCGATATTGACCAGGGAGGCATACGCGATGGTGACCACCCTGCCCGCCGGGTGGCGGCCGATCTGGCCAAAGCTCCTTACCTGCTCCAGGTACACGTCATCCATCCCGGTACGTTCCCGCAGGATGCGATAGGCGGCCTGATCCAGATCCTCATGGTTGTGTACCAGGTCGCCCAGCAGGGAAAATTTATCCTCGAACCCCTCCAGGTCGGACTTGATCAGCAGCACCTTCAATTCGTTATCGTCAAAACCGAAGATCACGCAATCGACGGAAATGCCGATAATCCCATCGCTTTCCAGCTGCTTGAGGATGGTTGAAACATTCTTATGGCTGCTTGCCGACGGTGTTTTAAGGTCCATACAAGTACGAATTTAATATACTGCTGAAATTTATTCTGTACTATTTTTATCCATTCCTTGCCGGCCTGCTCCCGGAGGCAAAATTCCTGGCAGGCGGATCGATTCACTTATTTTTACCGTATCAAAACCCAGCTATGTATTCCGCCGATCAGACCCAACGACTTCAGAAGCAGACCGCAGCCCTGCTGACCCGCGCCCGGAGCGGATCTCTCGCCGTCAAGGACCTGGAAAAGTTGCGTGAAGCCCTGCGATTCCACGAGTATCGCTATGCCATCATGAACGATCCCCTGATCTCCGACTTCGAGTACGATACATTATATAAGGAGCTCGAAAAGGTCGAGTCCGCACATCCTGAATTGGTGGACGCCTCCTCGCCCACGCAACGGGTCGCCAAGGGGTTGACCAAAGACTTTCCCACCGTGCAGCACCTGGTTCCGATGCTATCCCTGGAGAATTCCTACAACGCCGAAGACCTGCTCGACTGGGACCGCAAAGCCAGGGAGCTGTCGGACCTCAATGAACTGGAGTACTGCGTGGAGCCGAAATTCGACGGGGCCAGCATCTCCCTGATCTATGAAGACGATCTGCTCCTGCGCGGAGTGACGCGCGGGGATGGCGTGGCAGGAGACGAGATCACGACCAATATCCGGCAGATCAGGTCGGTGCCCCTGAAGGCCGCTTTTTCGCAGTATGGCATCCACCTGATCGAGATCCGCGGAGAAGTGCTGATGAATAAAGACAATTTTGCCAAATACAATGAACAGCTGGCGAAAGAGGGTCAGGCGCCATTGGCCAATCCACGCAATGCCGCAGCCGGGTCGCTTCGCATCAAGGATCCGAGGGAGGTCAGCCGACGCAATCTCGAAGCTTTTCTCTATCACGTGAGCTATTTCACGACGATTGACGGCTGGCAAATGGCGGACGGTCATCTTTCCGCCACCTCCGCCTCCCCTGCGGCCTCCGGTAAACGCAAAGCCGCGGCAGGAGAGATCCACAAAGCCTTGCAGACCCACAGCGGCTCACTCAAAATGCTCTGGGACCTCGGATTTCGCAGCCCGCAAAAAGAACGACGCCTATTGAAGGGCATCCGGGAAGTGATCGACTACTGCGAAGCATTCGAAAAAGGGCGCGATGGCCTCCCCTATGAGATCGATGGCATGGTGATCAAAGTGAATGATATCGCCTTGCAGGATAAGATGGGCATGACGACTCACCATCCCCGCTGGGCCATCGCTTTCAAATTCAAGGCCCGCCAGGCCACCAGCACGTTACGTAAGGTCGAATTTCAGGTAGGCCGCACCGGCAGCATTACTCCGGTCGGAAAGATCGACCCCGTCCCGCTTAGCGGCGTGACCATCAGTTCCGTGTCCCTGTTCAATGAAGAGGTTGTTCGCGAAAAGGATCTTCGTATCGGCGACCGGGTACTGGTAGAGCGTGCGGGAGACGTCATCCCGTACATCGTCAAGCCGCTTGCCGAGTTGCGCACGGGAAAGGAAACGCCGATCGTATTCCCAAGGAAATGTCCGGTCTGCAAGCATGATCTGGTCAAGCCCGAGGGGGAGGCCGTATGGCGTTGCATGAATATCAATTGTGAAGCGCAGGTCGTGGAACGGATCATCCACTTTGCCAGCAAGGACGCAATGGATATCCGCAGTTTCGGAGACGCTAACGTTCGCAAGTTCTTCGACCTCGGATATCTTAGGAATATTCCGGGCATCTATACACTGCCCTATGACAAGATCAGGGAACTGGAAGGCTATGGCGAAAAGAGCGTCGCCAACTTGCAGTCGGCTATCGAGACCTCGAGACATCAGCCCCTGCACCGCCTGATCTATGGCCTCGGCATTCGCTATGTAGGTGAAACGACGGCAAAGATCCTGGCCGCGGCAGTATCCAACCTTTCCGAATTCGCGGACTATTCCATGGAAGACCTGCAAAACCTGGAGGACGTCGGGCCCAAAGTAGGGGCCAGCGTGTACGAATTCTTCCACGACAAGGACAATCTGAAATTGCTCGACCAACTGAAGTCATTGGGCCTCAACCTGACCAGTCACCGGTCGGCCGCTCCTACCGGAGGCAACCTCGATGGGCAAACGTTCCTTTTCACGGGTACCCTGCAACGCCTGAAACGCGCTGAAGCGGAAGAAATGGTCGAAAAGAACGGCGGCAAGTTACTGAGCGGCGTTAGCAGCAAGCTCAACTACCTGATCGTGGGTGAAGACGCCGGCAGCAAGCTGGAGAAAGCCAGGAAAATCCCCTCGATCCGCATCCTCACCGAGGACGAATTCCTCAAGCTGGTCGAAGACTGAGGCGCCCGGACCGAGACGGAAAAATCCGTTGAAACCCGCCGCTTTCGGGCCTCCGAACATATAATAATATTTTCTTACGTTACTGGAAATTCGAAAATCTTTTCCGTAACTTTAAAAAAATTGTAGGCATGATTAGAAAACTCACCGGCGAAGTGTGGAAACCTTTGCAGTTTCCCGGCTGGAAACAACTCCGAAAAAAATACGCACTATCCTCACTGGGTCGCGTAGCCAGTTACTCAGAGGATATCGTGGCCGATGGCAAGTTGCTCAACGGCAGCCTTACAACCGGCTACAAAACGCTTAACCTGCATCGCCCGGGTAATAACGGCACCCTGTACATCCACCGGGAGATCGCAAGACTCTTCCTTTCGAAAGGATCCGCCAGGCACAAATACGTGATTCACGTAAACCACAACAAACTGGACAATGCCGCCAAAAACCTGAAATGGGCAAGCCTCGAAGAGATGATCGGTCATCAGCAAAAGAGTCCCGCCAAGATCGCCTACAAGAAGGTGCAGGCCAACCGTACCGTCGGACTGAAACTGACCGCCGGCCAGGTTAAGACCATCAAGAAGACCCTGTCGAGCAAGAACCGTCAACTCACCATCAAGCGCCTGGCCGAAAAATACAAGGTCAGCGAAATGACCATGTACCGCATCAAGAGCGGCGAAAACTGGGGAAGGATCAAATAGCATCGCCGGCACCCGTGTCAAGCTTCGAATTCATGTTGCAATCTTCTACGCTCCGTTTCCTTACCAACCTCAAAAAGAACAATAACAAACCCTGGTTCGAATCCAACAAGAATGCTTACCTGCTTGCCAGGCAGGATATGGAAGGCTGTGTGCAAAAGCTGATCGACGGCCTCGGAAAGTCGGATCCGGCCATCGCCGCACTCAAAGCAAAGGATTGCCTATTCCGCATTTACCGGGACGTTCGATTTTCCAAGGATAAAACGCCATATAAGGTCAGCCTGAGCGCCGCATTCAACAGACAGGGAAAGAATGCGCCCGGCGCCGGCTTTTATTTTCATTGCGAGCCCGGCAATAATATGGTCGGAGGCGGCATGTGGATGCCGACGCCCGAAGAGCTGGCCGGGATCCGCCAGGAGATAGACTACAATTTCGACGAATGGAAAAAGATCATCGGCCGGCCGGCCTTCCGACGGCTGTTCCCCGACGGCATTGAAGGAGGCGAAGTGCTATCACGGCTGCCAAAGGGCTACGAAGAGCAAAACCCAGCCATCGGATTCCTGAAGATGAAGAGTTTTGTCGTCACCCGCACCCTCACCGATGCCGACATGGTATCCGGATCCCTGGTCAAAAAGGTGCTTGAAACGTTTGAAACGATGAAGGAATTTACCGCCTTCCTGAACAGGGCCGTCGAATAATTGCCTACATTTTCCGACGCCAGGCCGCATCGCGGTCCTCCGCTGCCCGGATGGAATACGCGCCGGTCATGACAAGGCGGGCTGGTAGACGGGGAGTTCCTCCTCCGCTGCCGGTGATGCCACCGGAGAAGCCGCGGGCTGCGCATGAAAGGCCTCGAGGCCTGCGTCCAGCCTTTGCTTCAGAAGGTCTGAAATTTCCACCAGGGGCAAGCGGGCCTCGGGCGATTGCAGGACCCCCGCCTTGTACAAACAATACTTTATCGGCGTCGGATTGGGCTCTTCGAACAACAAGGGAATGAACGCCGCCAGCTTTTTCCATTTTTCCAGCGCGGCGCGATGGTCGTTGGCGCGTACCAGGCGATAGATATCGACAAAGAGCCCCGTGTGCAGGTTGGCCGACGCCAGGATCCCCCCATCTCCTCCATGCACCAGCGTGGTATAAAAAAGAATGTCCTCTCCCGTTAATATCGAGAAATCCTCGTGGGGTCGATTGAGCAGCAGTTGAAGCGTTTGGTCCAGGTTGCCGCTGCAATCCTTGATGCCGACGATATTCCGGCACTCCGACAACCGATGTATCGTCGCATTCTCCATATTCCTGCCCGTGCGGTAGGGGATATTATACATGACGATATTCAGATCGGTGGCTTCCGAGATCCTGCGAAAGTGTTCCGTGATACCGCGTTGGTCCGGGCGGTTATAATACGGACTGACGGACAGGATGCCCTGGACGCGATATTTTTCGGCCATTTTCAATTGCTTCACCAGTTTGGTCGTATGGTTCCCGCCGAGGCCCACATAGACGGGCACCCGGCCTTCGTTGTATTCCATCGTCTTGTCCAGGATCGATTCGAATTCCTCCTCTGAAACGGTCGGACTTTCGCCGGTGGTACCCAGGGGGATCAGCCCGGAAATGGCTTTCGTGGTATAATGATCGATCAGCTCCCTGTAGGAGGCAAAATCGACCTCGTCGTTTCGGAATGGGGTGACCAACGGTATCCAAATGCCTTCGAGTCTCATATTCTTATATCAGTTTATGTTTGTTCAGGTATTCAGCGATCTGCACCGCATTCGTGGCGGCGCCTTTCCGCAGGTTATCGCTGACGACCCACATGTTCAGCGTTCTGGGCTGCGTCTCATCCCTCCGCAACCTGCCGACAAAGACCTCGTCACGTTCATGCGCGTCCTTGGGCATCGGGTATTGCTGTGTGGCAGGATCATCCACCACGACCACGCCGGGCGTTTTGCAGAGCAACGCTCTCACCTCTTCCAGATCAAATTCCTTTTCAAATTCGACATTCACCGATTCGCTATGGCCGCCGATGACCGGGATCCTCACGGTAGTTGCCGTCACCCGGATGGAATCGTCGCGCATGATCTTCCTGGTCTCATTGACCATTTTCATTTCCTCTTTGGTATAGCCATTATCGAGGAATACGTCGATCTGCGGGATCGCATTCATGTCGATAGGATACTTGTAGGCCATCTCGCCCTTCACGCCCTGCCGCTCGTTCATGAGCTGGGTAACCGCCTTGACGCCTGTGCCGGTCACGCTTTGGTAGGTCGAGACCACGATCCGCCGCACCTTATATTGCCTGTGCAGCGCATTCAGGGCCACCACCATCTGGATCGTAGAGCAATTGGGATTGGCGATGATCTTGTCCTCCTTTCCAAGTACATCCGCATTCAACTCCGGCACGACCAGCTTCTTCGTCGGATCCATCCTCCATGCCGACGAGTTGTCGATAACGGTGACGCCTGCCGCCGCAAACTTCGGAGCCCACTCAAGGGAGGTGCTACCCCCAGCCGAGAACAGGGCAATCGCCGGCCTGGCAGCGATCGCATCGGTAGCGCTGACCACCTTATATTTCTTGCCTTTAAACTCCACCTCCTTGCCGACGGACCGTTCCGATGCGACCGGAAACAACTCCGTTACGGGAAAATTCCTTTCTGCCAGTACCTGTAACATTTTAGTGCCTACGAGCCCGGTGGCGCCTACGACTGCAACTTTCATTGTTGTGCTTTTTGAGATTTATCTGGTTAACGTTAACAAAAAAGCCTCCCCGTTTGGGAAGGCTCTATTATCTTGGGATACAAAACAATCAATCACCTTCCTCTTGCGGGGACTGCTTCTTGACTTGCTTCGTATTGAACATATTCATGGTCATTGCCGCACAAAAATAAGTATAAAACAAAATATTCCAAATTTATTTGCAAAATAATGCCGCGGCAGCGGGCCTCCGCCAATCAGCGCAGCTCGATATCGAAGTTCACCAGATCGACGAACTGCCGTATCCTTCCATCAATGTCCTCCTTGCTTATCTCCTTCAGCCGCGTAGGGCCGAATTTCTCCACGCAGAAGGAGGCCATGGCTGATCCGACGATGATCGCCGTTTTCATATTTTCGAAGGAGACGTCCCGGGTATGCGCGATATAGCCGATGAACCCGCCGGCAAACGTATCTCCGGCCCCGGTCGGGTCGAATACGTCCTCCAGGGGAAGGGCGGGCGCCACGAAGACCTTATCGCCATGAAAAAGCAGGGCGCCATGCTCCCCCTTCTTGATGATGACGTATTTCGGGCCCATTTTCTGGATGTCTTTCGCCGCCTTGACGAGGGAATATTGACCGCTGAGCTGCCTGGCCTCGCTGTCATTTACCATGAGCACGTCGATCATCGTCAGCGCATGTCGCAGGTCATCCAGGGCCGTGTCCATCCAAAAGTTCATCGTGTCGAGGACGCTGAGCTTCGGCCGCTCTTTCAATTGCTTCATCACGCTGATCTGAAGGGCCGGAACCCCGTTCCCGAGCATCAGGAATTCGCTGCCCTGGTAGCTGTCCGGCAACACCGGATCGAAATCCGCCAGCACATTCAGGTCCGTCACGAGGGTATCGCGGGAATTCATGTCCAT
This sequence comes from Bacteroidota bacterium, assembly GCA_030706735.1. Taxonomy (GTDB): domain Bacteria; phylum Bacteroidota; class Bacteroidia; order Chitinophagales; family Chitinophagaceae; genus Puia. The sequence continues at coordinate 55,991 of JAUZNZ010000015.1, forward strand.
ATGGTACTTACCGCTCCAAAAGAACGACTTCTTGTCCGCCACCTTCTTCACGCCTTCCATGTTCACGCCGCGGCGCTCGAGGTCTGCCAGTTCTTCATCGGTGAAGTCATACCCCACGATGGATACCTGATTGATCGGCTGCACGAAATTGCTCGCCGCATAAGCGGCATAAACGGCCGCGCCTCCCACGATCCAATCGGTCTTCCCGAAGGGCGTTTCTATGGCGTCATGGGCCATCGAACCTACGATGATCAGTGACATAGCGTGTTTTTTTGTGACAAAACCGTGCAAACCTACACGAAATTTTTCATTAAGCGAACTAACACCCGTTAGTTTGAATTATCTTTGTTTCCCGTATGGCAAAGATCCAAAGCAGGAAGAACAGCACCAAGAAAGAAGTGATCATCGAGAAGGCCTCCAGGCTTTTCCGTGAGAAGGGCTTCGGGGCTGCCTCCATGCGCGACCTGGCCGAACATGTAGGCGTGGAGGCCGCCAGCCTCTATAATCACATTCAATCCAAGTCGGAGATCCTTCAGACCATTTGCTTCAAGGTGGCGAATGAGTTCATGTCGAACCTCGAAGCGGTCGAGTCCAGCAACCAGTCGACGCTGAAGAAAATGGAGGCGATCATCCGCCTGCACATCCGCATGATGCTGGACCAATATGAATTTGTATTCATCGCCGACCATGAATGGCGCCACCTGCCCGAACCCTACCTGTCGAATTTCCTGAACCAGCGCAGGAGCTATCGCAAACGTCTCGGCGATATCGTCGAGGAGGGTATCGCGAAGGGCGAGATGAAGCCGATCGATCCGTATGTGGCGGTGCTGACCATCCTTTCGGCCGTCAGCGGCATTGATTCCTGGCAGCGCTCGCGAAAGAGCACAAGCGCCGAAACGTTGGAGGCGAATATGGTCAGGTACCTGATCGAGGGACTGAAAAAATAGCTGCAAGCTTGTAGCAAAAAATGAAGCACTTCCGAAAATTACAGGTAAGCGACGTCCGCCGGGAAACCCCCGAATGCGTATCCATTGCCTTTGCCATCCCCCCCGAATGGGAAGAAGAGTTTCTATTCAGGCAAGGCCAGAATATCACCATCCGCACCCGGATCGGCGACGAAGAGATCCGCCGTTCCTATTCCATCTGCAGCAGCCCCCTCGACAACGAATTGCGGATCGCCGTCAAACAGGTTCCGAAGGGCCGTTTCTCCGGCTTCGCCAATGAACGCCTGACCAAGGGACAAGAGTTGGACGTACTGCCCCCGACCGGACGCTTCTATACCGAACTGAACCCTGCTCAGGCAAAGAACTACCTCGCTTTTGCGGCGGGCAGCGGCATCACGCCGGTATTGTCCCTGATCAAGACCACGCTCGCTACCGAGCCCGGGAGCCAATTCACGCTCGTCTATGGCAACCGGCACCGCGCGTCGATCATCTTCAGGGAACAGCTGGAAGCCCTGAAGGACCGTTACATGGATCGTTTTATTTTGCATCATGTCCTTAGCCGCGAAACGGCCGATACGCCAGTCAACCAGGGAAGGATCGACCCCGAAAAATGTGCACAGCTTTGCGAAAAGCTGATCGACCTCTCCTCCATGGATGAGGTCTTCCTCTGCGGCCCGGAGAAAATGATCTTTTCGGTAAAGGAATGGCTGGAACAGCAGGGCATCGATAAGAAGAAGATCCATTTCGAACTGTTCAATACCTTGGCGGGCAGACCCGCGGAGACCGTCGCAGCATCCCCACCCGGGAAACCCGGGGGGACCGCAAACCCGCCGGAGGCCGGGAGATCGGGGGCGACGGGCAAACCCGCGGGCCGTGCGAAGGTCAGCATCAGACTAGACGGCGTCAGCTTCGATTTTGACCTGGACTATGACGGGGAGCCGATCCTTGACGCGGCATTGCGCCAGGGGGCGGACCTGCCCTTCGCCTGCAAAGGAGGTGTTTGCTGCACCTGCCGGGCGCGCCTGGTCGAAGGGAAAGTAGATATGGAAGTCAACTACGCCCTGGAAGAAGAAGAACTGGCAAGAGGCTTTATCCTGACTTGCCAGTCCCATCCCAGAACGGAAAAAGTAGTTATAGATTTCGATGCCAGGTAAGGTTTCCGCGGACCCGCGGCCCTGCCGGCAATAGAGACTAACGCCAGCGCATGTCGTTCAGGCCGCCCAACGCATAGGGGTTGCCCATGATGGCATAAACAATGCTGGTTAAGATCATGGCGATTACGATAAATACGACGATGACTACCAGGGCTGTCACCAGCAGGTAACCGATATGTTTGTCCTCAGGCGTCTTCTTCATCACGGGAATGCCCAGGTAAAAAAGGTAGATGCCGTACAATCCCAGGATGCTCAGGATGCTTAAACCGGGAAGGATCATGAATATTCCGGCGACCCAGGATGCCGTGCTGGAGTAGCCGACCAGCTGGGCGGAACGGCCAATGTTTTTCTCAGAGCCAAAACTCGGGGCAAGCGCATCGACGATATACGTGCATACATAATAAGTGAGGATCGAACTGACAAAGCTTGTTATGCCCTTGGTCAATCCCCATTCTATGCTCCCGATACGCACAAATCCCACGTTCACACCAATCACTCCCCAACCGATGAACGTGGCGATGGCAGGGATCAGCGACATCGGGAGGACATATTTTCCCAGCAGGGACCCGGGTGATTCCGTTTCCATGCTGATGACCCCCCATTCCGCAGCAGGCGTTAACAGAATGTTTTTAGCGCGAGTAATAATAGACATATCGTTAGAATTTAGTTAAATCCTAAGATATACTTTCCAATCGGCCAATCCAATATTTCACAATAAATCATATGAACATTCGATGTACATACGCCAAAATCCCCTGAAAGGGTGAGCCGTTCCATGCCCAGACGAGCCTGACCCGGCGAGCTCATAACACCAGGGTGGCGATCGAATGGGGAAGGCTCGTTACGTCCGCCGCCTTGCCCGCGATCCATAATTTATAGGGTATCCTCTTGCCGGTCTGGTTCATGACGATCACGACCAGTTTCCCATCCTCATTACGGAAAGCGGTCGTTAAAAAAGGACTTCGGCTCGCCGCGCTGCTTATCCTCCTGGCGCCTGGCCGGATGAACCTGGAGAAATGACCGATATAGTAATAAGCGTTCGTATAGATCAGTTGACCGGTGCGCGTAATGGCATGGACCGGTGCAAAACAAAAATTCCCGACATGATTGGGACCCCCCGCTTCATCCAGCAGCACATTCCAGTCCGTCCAGCCCACACTCCCATGATTGAGGTCCTGGATCATCGACCGGCCGTAGCGTTCCCCCAGGTTCCAGTTATGAATGCTGTCCATATTGAACGGACCATTGCATCCCTCGGTAAACAAGAGGTTCTTATCCGGGAAGGCTTCATGCACCCGGCCCACATTCTCGAATACCTGGGTACCCCCGCTCCAATCCTCATACCAATGGAACCCCACTCCCCAGGCATATTTGGCCGCCTCCGGGTCGCTCAGGATCGTATTGGCCTGTTGATAGATCAGGTCCCGGTTATGATCCCAAACGATGATCTTCTTATCTCCCAATCCCCCCTTCTGAAGAGTCGGGCCCAGGTAATTCTTTAGAAAATCCCGTTCGTCTTCCGCGGTATAGACGCAGGACTCCCAGGTCTGGGTCGCCATCGGTTCATTTTGTATCGTAGTGCCCCAGATGGGGATGCCGGCATCCTCATAGGCCTTGATGAATTTTACATAATAGTCCGCCCAGGTTTGGTAGTAGGCCGGCTTGAGCTTGCCGCCATGCAGCATCTGATTGTTCGTTTTCATCCAACCCGGAGGGCTCCAGGGGCTGCAAAACAGCGTTAGCTTCCCCCCCGCCGCCGCGATGGCCTGCTTGATCAGGGGGATCCTGAATTTTTGATCATGATCGATGCTGAAGGTCTTTAGACTGCTGTCCTGGTCGGCAACATAGGTATAGCTTGCAGAGGAAAAATCACAGCTGTGGATGCTGGTGCGGCCAAGCGTATAGCCGATCCCCTTCTCCGGGTCATAATAGGCGGTCAGCAGTTCCTGCTGTTTGTCCTTCGGCAATTTGGCGAAGGTCTCTGCCGCGGCATCGGTCAATGCCCCTCCGACGCCCAGGAAGGTTTGAAAGCGATGGCTCGGGTCCACGAACACGCAGACGTCCGTCTCAGGCGGCTGCGGGAGGTCGGTAAAGGTCAGCGTGTCCGTCGGGCTGAGCCGCAGGGCACTGCTGTCTGCCGTGGTATAGACCAGCAATTTCTTTCCTTCGACAGAGAACGGTTCCGGCGGAGCGGAAGCATTCTCCTGGTTCTCCGGCCGGCCACAGGCGGCAAAAAGGAAGACCGTTCCGGCAAGCAAAAGTTTTTTCATGCTACTAATATCCTAATTTTTAATGTACCGCAACACTAACACCCGTTAGTTTTTGTCCAAAAATCGACTATCTTTGATCATCAAAATCAGATAACCTATGTCTGTGCAGGAATTGGAAAAGATCTTCCAGGATCGCATCGATAGCGAGATCCGCATCGAGCCCAGGGACTGGATGCCCGACGCCTATCGCAAGACGCTCATTCGTCAGATCTCCCAGCACGCCCACAGCGAGATCGTCGGTATGCTGCCGGAGGCCAACTGGATCACCAGGGCGCCATCCCTGCGGAGAAAGGCCACCCTCATCGCCAAGGTGCAGGACGAGGCCGGTCATGGTCTGTATCTCTATTCGGCGGCAGAGACGCTGAACATCAGCCGCGAAGAAATGATCGCTCAGCTGCACAGCGGCAAGGCCAAATATTCCTCGATCTTCAATTATCCGACCCTCACCTGGGCCGACATGGGCGCCATCGGCTGGCTGGTGGACGGCGCCGCCATCATGAACCAGGTTCCGCTTTGCCGGGCCTCGTACGGCCCCTATGCCCGTGCCATGGTCCGTATCTGCAAGGAAGAGAGTTTTCACCAGCGCCAGGGTTTCGAGATCCTCCTGACGCTAAGCCGCGGCAGCGCCGACCAACGCCGGATGTGCCAGGACGCCATTAACCGCTGGTGGTGGCCCTCCGTCATGATGTTCGGCCCCAACGACGAGTCGTCGCCGCATTCGGCACAGAGCATGGCCTGGAAGATCAAGCGATTCAGCAATGACGAGCTTCGCCAGCGCTTTGTCGACATTTGCGCGGAACAGGTGAAGCTGCTCGGCATGACCCTGCCCGATCCGGAATTGTCATGGAATGAAGAAAAACAACATTACGATTTCGGAGCCATCGATTGGGACGAATTTTGGAATGTCGTCAACGGCAACGGGCCTTGCAACAAGGAACGCCTGGCCGCAAGGGTGCAGGCACATGAGGATGGCGCCTGGGTGCGCGAAGCGGCCCTGGCCTATGCCGGGAAAAAAAGGCAGGAGAAGGACGCCGCCTGAATCTCACCACTATTTCAATCGCCGAACTATGTCACAAGAACGCTGGCCACTTTGGGAAGTTTTCATCCGCAGCAAGCAGGGCCTGGATCACAAGCACGCCGGCAGCCTGCACGCCGCCGACGCAAAAATGGCCATCGAGAACGCCCGCGATGTCTACACGCGCCGGATGGAAGGCGTCAGCATCTGGGTCGTCGAGAGCAGGCATATCCATGCCACGAATCCCGATGAGGCCGCATCCTTGTACGATCCCGCTAACGATAAGGTCTATCGCCACCCTACCTTCTACGATCTCCCCGATGAATTGAAACATATGTAAATGCAAACCAGGCAAGCCCTCATCGATTATACCCTTCATCTGGCCGACAACGCCCTGATCCTGGGACACCGCAACAGCGAATGGACGGGACATGGCCCCATCCTCGAACAGGATATCGCCCTGTCCAATATCGCCCTGGACCTGATCGGCCAGGCGAGGCTATTCTATCAATATGCTGCCCTCCTGATAAACAAAACGCCCGCTGCCGACCCCACGAGCCCGCTTAATCACGGCACAGCGGTCACCGAGGACAGCCTGGCCTACCTTCGCGATGCCTGGGATTTTAAGAATTGCCTGCTATGTGAACAGACCAACGGCGACTGGGGGAAGACCGTGCTGAGGCAATTCTATTTCAGCGCCTATCAGTTCTATCTTTATGGCGAAATGCAGAAAGGGAAGGATGCTACCTTGGCCGCCATTGCCGAAAAAGCCTTAAAAGAGGTCACCTACCATCTCCGCTGGAGCAGTGAATGGGTCATCCGCCTGGGTGACGGCACCGCAGAAAGCCATGCCCGCATGGAAAAAGCGGTTGGCGAATTGTCCAGGCTCACTGCCGAACTGTTCCTGCCTGCTCAGTATGAACGATCTTTGGCAGAGGCAGGGCTGGCCGTCGATCTCCTTCCCCTGCGATCCCGCTGGGAGCAACGGGTCCGGGAGGTCTTTGAAATGGCGACGCTGTCCGGAGGAGCCGGAATGCTCACCGGGGGAAAAGAAGGACGCCATACGGAGCACCTGGGCTACCTGCTTGCCGAAATGCAATTTCTTCAACGGGCTTATCCCGGATGTGAATGGTAGATCGTGAAACCAAGGTTATTGTGATGAACGCAACGACAGATAAAATATGGTCCCTCCTCGAAGAGGTGACTGATCCGGAGGTTCCCGTACTCTCGGTGATCGACCTGGGGATCGTGCGGGATGTCAAGGTGGTGGATAAGGCCGTGGAGGTCGTCATCACGCCTACCTATAGCGGCTGTCCCGCCATGGACGTGATCGCCATGACCATCCGGATGACGCTCTTGCAGGAGGGATACGGGCCGGTGAAGGTTAGCACCGTGCTGTCGCCCGCATGGACCACGGAATGGATGACCGAACGGGGCAAAGAGAAGTTGCGCGCATTCGGCATCGCCCCGCCCACGCCCCTGCAGCAGGTATGCCATACGCAATTATTCCACCGGGATGAGGCGATAGCCTGTCCCCGCTGCGGTTCGTACCATACCCGGATGATCAGCGAGTTCGGCAGCACCGCCTGCAAGGCGCTCTACCGATGCGAGGACTGCCGGGAACCCTTCGATTATTTTAAGTGCCATTAATCCCTTTAACGCGTAGTTATGTCTTCCATCCTCCTGTCCATACAAAACAACGTCGCCTTCATTACGCTCAACCGTCCCGACAAACTGAATGCATTTAACGGGGAAATGTCCCTGCTCCTCCAGGGCAAGCTGGATGAATGCGCCAGCCTCCATGAGGTGCGTGCCGTCCATCTCAGCGGCGCCGGCAAAGGCTTCAGCGCCGGGCAGGATCTGGCCGAAGTCGTCGATCCCGCTGGGCCCGGACTGGAGAAGATACTCTCCGAATACTATAATCCGATCGTCACGCGCATCCGCAATATGCCGAAGCCGGTGCTGGCAGCGGTCGGCGGAGTGGCAGCAGGCGCCGGCGCCAATATCGCCCTCTGCTGCGACATCGTCGTGGCCTCGCAGTCGGCCTCGTTCCTGCAGGCCTTCTCGAAGATCGGATTGATCCCCGACAGCGGGGGGACCTGGTTCCTGCCCCGCCTGGTAGGCTGGCAAAAGGCTTCCGCGCTGGCGATGCTGGGAGAGCGGATCAGTGCGGCCGAAGCCGAACGCATCGGTATGATCTACAAGGTCTATCCCGACGATGAATTGTCCGGCGCCTCCATGGCCCTGGCCGCAGGCCTCGCCCAAATGCCGACGAAGGCGCTGGGATTGATCAAACACGCCCTCAACGCCTCGTTCACCAATTCCCTGGAAGCGCAATTGGCGTTGGAAGACACGCTCCAACAGCGGGCCGGTTCCACCAGGGACTATCGTGAAGGAGTGAAGGCCTTTATGGAAAAGAGGCTACCCACGTTTACGGGGGAATGATCGCCGGGCCCCGGGCCCAGGCCCCCGGCTCCGATCCCGGTCAATGATAAAAATTTGCCCAATGGATAATAAGGTCACCCGCATCATCGATGCCATGACGGAGAAGGATCTCTTCAGCCGGTGGCTGGGGATCGAGAGGCTGGAAGAACGGGAAGGATATTGCCGGCTTCGCATGACCGTCCGGCCGGAAATGTGCAATGGGTTCAGCATCGCGCATGGGGGGATCAGCTTTTCCTTCGCCGATAGCGCCCTCGCCTTCGCCTCCAACAGCCGTGGCCGCCATGCCGTCTCCATCGAATGCTCGATCTCCCATATCCGGCCGCTGCTGGCGGGGGAAACAATCGTCGCCGTAGCGGAAGAAAAGAGCCTGGGCAACCGGACCGCCATTTACGAGGTACGGGTGGAAAGGGAGGACGGCGAATTGGTGGCTCTGTTCAAGGGCACGGTTTTCAGGAAAGAAAAACAGTGGCTATAAAACATCTTTTTCATGTTCTATTCATTCAAAGGGTTCAGGCCGGTCGCCGATCCTTCCTCCTTCGTCCATCCCCTGGCTTCCGTTACCGGCCAGGTCATCATCGGTAGAAATGTGTATATCGGTCCGGGCGCCGCACTTCGGGGCGACTGGGGACGCATTGTCATCGGGGACGGCGTCAACGTCCAGGAAAGTTGCACGATCCACATGTTCCCCGGCGTAACGGTCGTCCTTCATGAGGGCTCGCATATCGGTCACGGCGCCGTGCTGCATGGCGCTACCCTTGGCCGCAATTGCCTGGTGGGCATGAACAGCGTCATCATGGACGATGCGGAGATCGGCGACGAATGCATCATCGGAGCGCTCAGCTTCATCAAGGCCGGCGAAAAGATCCCGCCGCGCAGTCTCGTAGCCGGGAGCCCGGCCCGCATCATCAAAGCGGTCAGCGAGGAGATGCTGCAATGGAAAACCGAGGGGACGGAGCTGTACCGCCGCCTCCCGAAAGATATGCAGGAGAACTGGGGGCCCTGCGAGCCCTTGCGGGAGCCGCCCGCAGAAGGATCCGAACCGAAGGCCGGCCAGGCATCGGACGCCCATCCGTACAAACCCTGGAAAGACAGCCGGAATAGCTAACTTTGCGCCTCACCGGAATATGTCCTGACGTGGAGAAGTCAAATTTTGTCGATCAGATAAGAGTGTTTTGCAAGAGCGGCCACGGCGGCGCGGGCAGCAAGCATTTCATGCGTACCAAGTTCAATGCCCTGGCTGGTCCCGACGGGGGCGACGGAGGGCGCGGCGGACATATCATCCTCCGCGGCAGCAAAGATCTCTGGACCCTTCTCCACTTGCGCTATTATAAGAACGTACTGGCCGAGAACGGCGAAGGCGGCAGCGGCAATAATTGCACGGGACGGTTTGGAAAGGACATCATTATTGAAGTGCCCCTGGGGACGATCGCACGCGACGAAGAGACTTCGCAAAAGGAAGTGGAAATCCTCGAGGACGGGCAGGAAGTCGTCTGGCTCAAGGGAGGACGCGGCGGCCTGGGCAATGCGAGTTTCGCCACGCCCACGAACCAGGCGCCTGAGCACGCACAACCGGGCGAACCGGGCGTGGAAGGATGGAAGGTCCTGGAGCTCAAGGTCCTCGCCGACGTGGGATTGGTCGGTTTTCCCAATGCCGGAAAATCCACCCTGCTCTCGGCCATCTCGGCAGCGCGTCCAAAGATCGCCGATTATGCCTTCACGACGCTCACGCCGCAGCTCGGCATGGTGGAATACCGCGACGACCTGTCCTTCTGCATGGCCGATCTGCCGGGCATCATCGAAGGAGCCGCGGAAGGCAAGGGCCTGGGATATCGCTTCCTGCGCCACATCGAACGCAATCCCGTTCTCCTCTTCCTGATCCCGGCCGACAGTGCCGACCACCATCGCGAATTCGACATTTTGGTGAAAGAACTGGAAAAGTACAATCCCGAGCTCCTGCACAAGCAATTCGTGATCGCGATCAGCAAGAGCGATATGCTGGACGACGAGCTGAAGGCAGCCATATCCAGGGAGCTCCCCGCCGGGATCCCCCACGTCTTCATCTCCTCCGTCACACAACAGGGTCTTACCGCACTTAAAGACCTGCTTTGGCAGGTCTTGCACGAAGAGCCAAAAAGCCATCCATGATCCAGCCAGACCGCACACTGCTGCAAACCCTGAACCGGACGCTGTCGTTGCTCCTCCAGTGTATCTGGCTCTTCTTTCCCTCCATCCTGTTCATCGGGCTTACCATCTGGTGTTTTTGGAGCCTCGACCAGGGCAAGGACCTGGTGGTGGCATTCACCGAAAATCCGAAAGCACGTATCTACTTTTTTATCGCGATCGGTTTCTGGGCCTATGTCACCTGGTACTCTTCCCGCGTGAACGCCTACCTCAAGGACGACAAGACGGGCGATCCCAGCGGCCTGCGATCGACCTTTCCAAGGCTGCTCGGCCTGGCCTGCTTTCTGGCGATCGAGCTTGCCGCCTTGCAATCCCCGGTCGCCGCGCATCCGTTAAAAGGCAGGCTGGCTGCCGGAATATTTATCGCCGCCCTGCTGGCCTTCGGCCTGCTCGACCAGTTCATCGCCGATTTTTCGGCGGGATCGCCCCGGAAAGAGCGGATCATAAGACGGTTATTCTATGCGCTCGCCGCCCTGTTCGTCCTGTTCCTCGCGCTGCTGCTCTTCGATAAGGTCCTGTCCAACGATATCACCGAACTTTTCTGGTCCGTATTTTATCTGAAGCTCCTCTACCTGTTGCACACCAACCTTCGCCGGAGAACCGTCGAACACGAACAGCCGATGGCCGAGTTAAAGGCCTCTCACCCGGTCGATCTTCTGCCGCGTTCGGTCTATTCCATCATGCGGTTCCTCCGCATCCCGGAAGCGGAGCTGCTTTATTTCGTCTGCTTCAACGCGCTTTGCGCAATCGCCCTTGTCGTTTATCTTTCCGAGATCAACAGCATGGATTTCGCGGTCCATATCGGTCCCTTTCCATCCGTGATCCTCGCCTTTGCGATATTGCTCGGATTCAGCAACATTCTTACCGCCCTTTCCGTGAAATCCGCCGTTAACCTGCATTTCATCGTATTCCTCTTCGCCTTCATCATCCATTCCCCCGAAAATCATTTCGTACGGACGACCGAGCTGCCCGAAAGCGCGCCAAGAGGAGTGTTCCTGCAAAAGCCTTCCGTCACGCAATACTTTAGCCGATGGATTGCCGACCGCATGCACGATATCGATAGCTCCGGCAAAGATCCATACCCGGTATATTTCGTGCTGTCCAACGGAGGCGCATCACGCTCCGCCTATTGGACCGCATCGGTGCTCGGACGGCTTGAGGATTCGTCCCTGGTCGGCGGAGATCCCTTTTCAAGGCATGTTTTCTGTTTGTCCGGCACCTCCGGCGGCGGCGTCGGCGTCGCCAGCTTTTTTTCCCTTCTTCATCACACGCAGAATATGCCGGTCAGGCGTCCCTGCTATGAGCAGTCGGCCAGGAATTTTCTGGGGAGGGATTTTCTCAGCTATACCCTCGTGCGGCTCTTAGGCCCCGACTACTTCCGGTTCATCCTGCACGTCGGACCCGGTACCGACCGGGCGGCAGCGCTCGAGGAGAGCTTCGAAGAGCAAAAGACGATGACCGATAGCGCCGCCTGCTATCCCATGGACTTTGGAATGACGATGGATGAGGCCATCCCCCGCCCGGACGCACCCGCCACACTCCCGATCCTCTGTATCAACAGCACGCGCATGCAGGATGGCAACCCCGGCGTGGTCACCAATATTGGTATCAACGGTGACGCATTCGACGGCCGTATCGACATGCTGACGCTGCTCGACAGCTCGAAGACCATGCGCCTCAGCACCGCATCGATCCTGGGTGCGAGATTCCCGTATATCAGCCCCGCAGGACGGATCGATGAACGGATCCCCCGGAACGCAACCAGCCGCCGCAGCAGGCTTCGCGATAGCTGTTGCACCTCCAACTATTTCGTGGATGGAGGATATTTCGATAATTCCGGCGCGGGCGTCGTTCAGGAGATGATCGGCTCCATCATGGATTATCTCCGCAGTGTGCCGGACCAGCAGATCCGTGATGCCGCCAAGAAACTGAAGTTCGTGGTCCTTCATATCACCAACAGTCCGATGGGCGACCCGATCATAAAAAGGACGAGGCCGATCAGCAATGACCTGTTCTCTCCGGCACTCACCTTGTTCGGCGCGTATGATATGCAAACTACCGTGAACGACCGGCGCCTGGAAAATTATATTACCGCGCTGAAACGGGATCCGCAGATCGGATCTGCCCAGTATACGCCTGTTTCGCTATACAGGGATCCCTATGACCCGAGAGATAATCATCTCCGGAGGGAAAACTATTCGATGAACTGGTTCATATCCGATACGGTAAGGCGATCCATGGATCGAAGACTGAAAGATCAGCCGATGCTGAAGGATTTGATCCGATCAATAAAAAAATAGTCAATTGTACATTTAAAAAAATCAGATATTATTTCTTAACAATCTTTTTATGTTCTTTTCTTGTCTGTGACAATATCTGGTCGTATATTTGCGTTATCTATATCGCGATTTAATTCTTACGCGATTGTCTTCTGCCTCCCGGCTTGCTAAATTTCACCCGATTGTTTTCAGCCATCATTTCCCTTTTTACGGTTGCTATTGCCTGATCGCGATTGCATGCCCATAACATGCGATTGTCCCGCCATACCTAATCGTCATAAAAACCCATTTATATGAACACGCAAATCAAGGCTGTCATCAGCAAGCTTATTTTTGTCACCCTGCTTTCCGTCGCAGTGATCGCAGCGCAAGCCCAGGTTCAGGCCCAGGTACAGAGCCCTGCTCCCGTAGCCGGCGAAAAGGGATCCCCTGCACAAGTCAAATATATAGGCACACAGGAAGATCTGTTCGTCTTCAGCGTGGCCTACCAGAACCCGCAAGGGACTCCATTCGGCATCGTCGTCAAAGACCAGGATGGTAGCCAACTGTACCAGTCCACGTTCAGGGATAAAGATTTCAACAAGCAGTTCAGGGTGCCCAGGGGGGACAAGGACAGCAAGGTCGTCTTCATCTTCCGCAATGACAAGGGCAATGAGTTCGAGCGCTCTTTCGAGATCAAGGTGAGCAGCCGCTATGTCGACGAAATAGCCGTCAAAAAGCTTTAGTAATCCCGGAAATTCAACCAATTTATTTTCATAACACACAAAAACAATTTTATGAGCAAGATCTTAGCAAACACCAAGCACGTTTTTTCTCTCCTGACCCTCGCCGGTCTTCTGATGGCAGGAACCCTTCACGCAGAAGGCGGGAACGGCAACGCGAAGAAAACGCATGAGCATAAGTCCGGCAGCGCAAACACCGCGGAACTCCTCTATGTCGGCAAGCTGGCCGGTCAGCCCGTATTCAACGTAGTATACAACAATCCTTCGGGCTCCCGCTTCAGCATCAGCGTATTGGACGGTCGTGGCGAGCAGTTGTTCATCGCCTCATACAACGACAAGTTCTTCGACAAGAAGTTCACGCCTTCCGAAGACCTGGACACCAATGGCAAGCTGGTATTCGTGGTCAGGAATTTCTCGGATAACTCCGTACAGCATTTTGAGATCAATACCGGTTCACGCCTGGTAGAAGACATCGTGGTCAAGGAGGTTAAATAAGTCCCGGCCACTTGCCCCCCATGGGTTGTGTTAATTTTTGCAGTACATTGTTGCTGCAAAAATTAACCATTTTATGAATTCCAGGAAGATCCTGCTAACGATGGTCTTTTCAGCCGTGCTCCTGCGCGGCTTTGCCGATGAAGGCATGTGGCTCCCCCTCTTGTTGGGTGAACAGGTGTACAATGACATGGTCAAAAAAGGGCTGAAGCTCACTAAGGAGCAGCTCTACAGCATCAACAAAGCCTCGATCAAAGACGCGGTGATCATTTTCGGCCGTGGTTGCACGGGCGAGATCGTGAGCAGCCAGGGCCTCATCTTCACCAACCATCATTGCGGCTATGAGGTGATCGCCTCCAACAGCACGTTGGAACATAATTATCTCCGGGATGGCTTCTACGCACATAGCAAGCAGGAAGAGATCGCCGCCCCCGGACTCTTTGTCGACTTCCTGGTGAAGATCGAAGACGTCAGCAAGGAAGTGGAAGATTCGGCCAAAGGATTGAGCGGCGCGGACCGCAATGCCAAAGTGCAATCAGCCATCGCCGCGATCAACAAACGCTATTCGGACGACTCACAGAGCATTACCGGCCGGGTCAGCACGCTCTTCAAAGGCAACCAATTCCTGGTATTCGTTTATCAACGCTACAGCGATATCCGCCTGGTGGGCGCTCCGCCGGAGAGCGTGGGCAAGTTTGGCGGCGATACCGACAACTGGGAATGGCCCCGCCATACCGGCGATTTTTCGGTATTCCGCGTCTATATGAGCAAGGACGGAAAGCCGTCTGCCTATTCGCCGGACGACATCCCCCTCAAGCCAAAATATTTCCTCCCCGTTTCCCTCAAGGGCTTTCGGGACGGCGATTTTGCCATGACCTACGGTTATCCGGGCGGCACCAACCGGTATGAGACCTCCCTCGGAGTAAAACAAAAGATCGATATCGATAATCCCAGTCTCGTCAAGCTTCGCGACGTTCGCCTGAAGGCCATGTACGAGGAGATGAAAAAGGATCCGGCCGTCAAGCTGCAACTGGCTTCATACTACGCCGGCGTGGCCAACTACTGGAAGTTCTTCGACGGCGAATCCAAAGAACTTGTCAAGTACGATATCTATGGTCAAAAAGCAGGTGCGGAGGCGGCCTTCCAGAAATGGGCGGACGGCAAACCGGAATTTGAGAACCTGTTCGCCGATTGGGCAAAGGCCTATGATCAGTGGCGGCCGTATTCAAGGCAACGCGTATACCTGATCGAGGGGGTCCTCGGCAGCCCGCTGATGGCCTATGCCGCCACGCTCCAGGAAGTGGAGAATGCGCTTGTCAGGCCCGGCGGCCCGAATATTAAGAAAGCGATCCAGGCGGCCGGCGAAGCCAGGCAACGCTTCTTAAAAGACGAGAACAAGGCGTCCGATCAGAATATCCTGGCCGCGACCACACGGCTCTTCTACCAGGACATCGACAAATCCCAGCATCCCGTCGGATTCTTCGAAGGGCTGAAGGGCTCCTTCGGCGATCTTCGCGATGAGAATACGTATAAAAAATATGCAGCGGCCGTCTTCCAGGGCACGATGATCTTCGATGATGCGAAGTGGAACGCCTTTGTCTCCAATCCTGATGCGACGGTCCTGCAGGCCGACCCCGCCTATCGTCATGCCAGCGCCTTCCTGAAGAACTGGCAGGGAAAGTTTGAGCCGTTTTTCCGCGATTTTACGGCTACCAATAATGAATTGGGCCGTTTGTACCTGAAGGGCATCATGCAGATGGATCCAAAAAAAGTCCGTTACCCCGATGCCACCTTCACTATGCGCGTATCCTATGGCAATGTAAAGTCCTATAATCCACGCGACGCCGTCCACTATGACTACGTCTGTACGATGAAAGGCGTAATGGAGAAGTATGTCCCCGGAGATTATGAGTTCGACCTGCCGCCGAAACTGGTCGAGCTTGCCAGGCGAAAAGATTTCGGGCAATACATCGACAAGCAGCGAAACGACCTGGTGACCGACTTCATTACGACCGATGACATTACGGGCGGCAATTCGGGAAGTCCCGTCATCAATGCGAATGGAGAACTGATTGGCCTGGCCTTCGACGGCAACTACGAGGCGCTGAGCCACAAGATCTCCTTCGATGCCGTATATAACCGAACCATTTGCGTGGACATCCGGTATGTACTTTGGTGCATCGACAAGCTGGGCGGCGCGCCGAATATAGTGGGCGAGCTAAAGCTGGTCAGGCCGGTGGCAGTAAAATAGGCTACTTTGACGGACTAATAAACTGAACGCCGCTTCCCTGGTCGGAGAGCTTGAATAATTTCGTGATCGTCGCATAGCTCATCCCCTTGAGCTGGTCTGCCGTATAGGTTTGCATAGCGCCGGAAGCATTGGTGGTGGCCGTCTTGCCCGGGATGATGACATAGCGGAAGGTCAGGTTATCACTTGAAGCGATGGCATAATTCGCGAATAAGTTGATGTTGCCCACCGAAAACGACGGGTAGATCCCAAAATCAGAAGGCAAGTTCACAACGCCTTGAAATTCTACATACGTCAGGATGGCGCCCTGATCGATCACTTTCTGCGTAAGGGCGGGAGCGGCAATATTCATCTCGTAGGCGGAATCCGTGGTATTAAACGTCAATACGACCGTAACCCACTTCGAATAAAGAACGCTGTCTGCTGAGGCCGGGGTCGAATTGTTGCTGCTTTTCGAACAGCTGAACAGGGTCACCGAACCCATTGCCAGGGCTACGATCAGGAGTAATTTCAGATTTTTCACAATTTTTATTTTTTAGGTGATATTAAAGAATACGTGATTATTTGGGCTGCGGCTATTAAAAATCGGTAAAATTCCATTTTTTACCGGCAAATTAAATGCCGGGCTTTACACGGGCTCATTTGGCCGATTTGACCGGCCGGTTGTCTTTCCAATGCCATAAATGAAGGCAGGCATAGGTCCGGTAGGGGCTCCATCGTTGGGAAATGCGGAGAAGCTCTTCCCGAAACTGCCGTTTATCGCTGTTGTCGAGCTTATAAAGGCGGATCATGGCATTTTGGATGCCCAGGTCATCGACCGCAAAAACGTCCTCCCTCCCCAGAGTGAACATCAACAGCATTTCAGCCGTCCACCTCCCCACGCCCTTTATTTGGGTGAGATAGGCGATAACTTCCTCATTGTCCATCTTTCCCAGCCGCCGCGGATCGACGCCCTGGTCGAGGGCAAAGCGCGCCACATTATGGACATAGTTCGCCTTGGCATTGGACAATCCGATCGATCGCAGGGTCTCGAAGGGGGTGGCCAGGATATCTTCCGGCATGGGCGTCTTGCCCTTATAAAGGTTCAAAAAGCGCTTGAGGATCGTAGCCGCGACCTTGGTGGACAGCTGTTGGCTCATGATCGAGCTGCAGAGGTGCAGATGGATATGTTTTCGACGCGACAGGGAAAAAGGCTCCTGGGCGTCGATCAGCTTCTTTAGCCGTTTGTCCTTCGAGAGGTGTCCCAAATACTCCATGGATTGGTTTTACCACTGTAAATATAGAGTTTTGGGGAAAACCCGCCACATGAGCTACGAGCCGATCCTCCAAAACGTCGCCAGGCATATTGCCCTCGACGACGCCGAAACGGATCTTTTTACTTCCCTGCTGCAGCCGGAACGGCGCGCCAAAAAAGAATTGATCCTGCACGAAGGACAGGTCTGCAAGAACATCCATTATGTCCATTCCGGAACCTTGCGGGCTTATTACGTCGATAGGGAGGGCAAAGAATCCACCATCATGTTCGCGATCGCCGACTGGTGGATCACAGACATGTACTGCTTTATCAACCGCCTGCCGGCCATGCTATTCATCGAGGCCGTCGAGGACAGCGTCATCGTCCGCCTGAATAAAGAAGACCTGGACAGGCTCTACGCAGAAGTGCCGAAGTTCGAACGTTTTTTCAGGATCATCATGCAGAATGCCTATATCCGCGAGCAGCTCCGCGTTATTCAAAACCTTTCCCAGCCTGCGAAGCAGCGGTACGAGCATTTTCTGGAAAAATATCCGCAGATCGCGGGCAAGGTGACCCAAAAACTGATCGCCTCTTACCTAGGCATCACCCCGGAGTTCCTGAGCAATATCCGGGGAAGGAAGGGAAAGATTTCTTAATCTAGATTAACGGAATCTCCGGGACCAGGTCCCACCTTTGTAAAAAAAAGTATGCTGATACTCATCGCAGGTCCCTATCGCAGCGGGACCAATGATAATCCTGAATTGATGCGCCGGAACCTCGCAAAGCTGGAAGCCGCTGCTCTCCCATTGTTTCGTCTCGGACATATCCCGATGATCGGGGAATGGGTAGCCTTGCCTTTGTTGCAAATTGCCGGCTCGAAAAGGCCGGGCGACAAAGCCTATGAGGAGATCCTTTATCCGGTCGCACACCGTCTGCTGGCGAAGTGTGATGCCGTACTGCGTCTCGAAGGGGCTTCCCAGGGCGCCGATGAGGACGTGCGCATCGCCACTGAAAGAGGGCTGAAGGTCTATTATCGCCTGGAAGACGTCCCCGCGGCTTAAGCCATGGAATAGCTGACGCCTCCGTCCTTCTCATCCTTCAGCACGATGCCCAGCGCCAGGAGCTGATTGCGGATCTTATCCGATGCGGCATAATCCTTTTTGGCCCGGGCGTCCTTTCTGATCTCGATCAGCAGGTCCACCACGCCGCCCAGTTTATGATCGCCGCCGGCCGATTCGCTGGTAAAGCCCATGATGTCTTCAAGATAGCTCTTGAAGTAGCTTTGCAGTCTCGCCATCGTCGGTCCGCTCAGCGCGTCCACCCGGATCTGTCCGCCCCGGATGGAATTGATGACGGGCACCAGCTCGAACATATTGGCCAGCACCTTGGCGGTATTGAAGTCATCGTCCATGAATTCGTCCATCTCACCCAACAAGGTATTCACCTTTCCATCCAGTTCGGGATCGGCGGCTGGTCCCTGATTCGCGCCCCGGGGGAACTTCTGCAGCACCTCATACGCTTCCCAAAGCCGCTTCAGCCCTTTCTCTGCGGCCTGCAAGGCCTCATTGCCGAAGTCAAGCGTGCTGCGATAATGGGTCTGGAGGATAAAGAACCGTATCGTCATCGGCGAGTACGCCTGTTCCAATAACGGATGGTTGCCGCTGAACATTTGCGTCAGCATGATCTGGTTCCCATAGCTCTTCCCCATCTTCTTCCCATTCACCGTGATCATATTGTTGTGCAGCCAATATCTTGCCGGCACCTGTTTATTGCAGATCGTGCTTTGCGCGATCTCGCTCTCATGGTGCGGGAACTGCAGGTCCATGCCGCCTCCATGTATGTCGAATTGCTCCCCGAGGTATTTGGTGCTCATCGCCGAACACTCGATATGCCATCCCGGAAATCCCTCTCCCCAGGGGCTCTTCCAGCGCATGATATGTTCCGGGGGGGCGGCCTTCCAAAGGGCGAAGTCCTGGCGGTTGCGCTTTTCATCCTGGCCTTCCAGCTCACGGGTCGTCTCCAGCAGGTCGTTCAATACCCTCCCGCTCAGCTTGCCATACGGATAATGCTCCGAATATTTCTTCACGTCGAAATAGACCGACCCGTTCACGACATAGGCATACCCTTCCGCAATGATCTTCTCGATCATGTTGATCTGCTCGACAATATGCCCCGTCGCGGTCGGCTCGATGCTGGGGTCCAGGTTATTGAACTGACGCATCGCCCAGTGGAAGAGATTGGAATATTTCTGCACCAGTTCCATGGGCTCCAGTTTCTCGATGACCGCCTTTTTGGAGATCTTGTCCTCCGCCTCCCGGCCCTCCTCTTCGAAATGACCGGCGTCCGTGATATTGCGTACATATCGCACCTTGTAACCAAGGTGAAGCAGATAGCGATAAATGAAATCGAACGTAATGAAGGGGCGCGCGTGGCCCAGGTGACTCTCGCCGCTCACCGTCGGTCCGCAAACGTACATGCCCGCATAGCCTGCGGTCAGGGGAGTGAAAACTTCCTTTTGCCTTGTATAGGAATTATAGACTTTTAGTGCACACATACCAGTGATGTATTCAAACTTCCGAAGATACGATTTTATGGTAAACGCAAGTCGGCGACTACAGGATGATGATCCGAATAAGGCAGCGGGAAGGTCCGGCATTGCAGGATGTCTAAGTTCGGGTCGGCCAGAATGTAGTCAATCCGCAGTGTAGGCGAGATATGGGTATAGGTGCGGCCGATGCCGAATCCTTTGGCGATAAAGGCGTCTCTCCGCTCACCCTTGATCGTAAAATAGGTATAGGAATTGGGCACATCGTTGAAGTCACCGCAGATCACCGCCGGATAGGGGCTCTTGTCCAACTCGTTCCGTACCTCCAACGCCTGGTTGGCCCGGTGGCGAAAGGCATAACGCAGCTTCTTCACGATCGACTTCGAGGCCTGCAGGATACTGTCGTCCATGTCCTTGATGATCTCGAGATCATGAAAATCCTTGCTATGGAATAGCACCGACTGGAGATGCGTGGTGAACAGCCGGATGGTGTCCTGGCCCACTTTCAGGTCGGCGGCGATCAGGCTTTCGGTAGCGCGCAGCCCATCCGGCCTGGCATACCGGATAAGCAGGCTATCGATGATCGGGTAACGGGAAAACAGGATGACGCCCGCCTCATACACGCCGTCATAGCGGCGATAGTCCCGCGAAAAAAAATAGTACGGATAATGCAATTGCTGCACGATGTACGGAATGTTTGGAGGCAATTCCCGGGCATTATGCGATTCGAAGAATTCCTGGAAGCAGAGCACGTCAGCCTGCTGGGCCGCGATGAAATCCAACATGTTCGGCCGGTGGCCGGACTGCCCGGGTTTCCTGGTGATGAATTCGTCCCAGCTGCGGACATTCCAGGTCAGGATGCGCAGCGAATGCGGTGCCTTTTCGGCCTGAAATGAGGAAAAAGGATGAAAGGCCATGAATACGTGGATATTCGGCCATCCGATCGCCAGGGCGATGAGCGAATACCAGGCCCAGCGACGCTGGGAAGGGAAGAAAAGCCAGAGCAAAAAAAAGCCGGTCACGATGAACAACAGGAGAGGAAAGATCAACCCAAGCAGGGAAATAAACCACCATTTGCCCGGATGCAGCAATGCATTGGCACAGGCCAACAGGAATAGGACGATCGCCGCCCCGTTGGTCGCGATGAGGAGACGACGGCTGAATTTGCGTAATGTCACCATCGGTAGGGGCTAAGTTACAAATCTTCTTCGTCAGCCGCCCGTTTCAGAATGTCTTTTTCCTCGTCGGTGAGGAAGCGATAGCCCTGCTGGTTGATCTTGTCGAGGATCTCGTCGATGCGCTGCTGCGTGACGTTGGGGATCTTCTTAAATGGTTGCGTGCCGGAGACCTTATAGTAGAACTCGTCCCTGGGAGACCTCGCGAGTTTTTTCTTGTTGGGATTGAAGAGGTCATTGCACCAGTCGAAGACATCATTCATCCAGATGCTTCCATCGTAACCCCTTCGCATCAGGTAAATAAACAGGAAGCCCGCTCCGCCGCCCGCGAGATGCGAGACATAAGCGCCTGAGTCGCCATGTGCAATGGACGAAAAATTGATCAGCAGGAACAACATCGAGAGGATCCACAGCGGAATGCCTCCATTGATCATCGGAAAGATCCGGTAATCGGGGGCTACGGTCGTGGTCGCCAGGGCAACCGCCACCACGGCTGGGCTCGCCCCGAATAAGGAGGCCGAGTGGATCAACGGTTTCAGACCGGGGACAAAGGCAAACGCCAGGACATACAATAGCCCGCCGGCCACGCCGCCATAAATATAGATGGGGATCAACTTCCGGTTGCCCATGAGGTCCTGTAAAATATAGCCGAAGACCCAGAGCCAGAAGAGGTTGGAAATGAAGCGCAAGACCAGCTTGTCGGTGAACATGTACGTGAGCAGCGTCCAGGGCCGGCCGCCCAGCTTATCGAGGCTCGCGGGCAGCGCGAGATAATTGAAGAGGGTCGAGTAAAAATCGCCGGCGGAACTGCGCGGGCTCATGGCATACAGCACATAGACGAATTGCATGAGGGCAAATAGGACGGCATTGATCACGACCAGCTGAACCAATGCATTCCCATCCTGCCCCAGCCGCATCTTTTTCCTATAGCTATCTTCCATTACATGCATAAAATTAGTTAACAGCCGCAGGGCGTCAAGTGTTTGCAGGCGTACCGCAAATTTGTCCGGTTTCTGCCTTGATTATCCGCCTTTCTGCTTTAATATGAATTGCGGCGATTGCTCCTTTTCCAGTATATGCAAAGCAATATGCCGAACAGGGCCCCTCCAAGGTGCGCCCAGTGGGCCACATTGTCGCCGGGTGAACTCCGGAATCCCGCGAATAATTCGATGGCGCCATAGCCCAATACGACCCATTTGGCCTTGACGGGAAAGGGGATCGGGAGGATCAGGATCTCGCTGTTTGGGAACAGGAATCCGAAACCGGCCAGGCAACCGAATATGGCCCCCGAGGCCCCGATCGTCGGCGAATTGAGGGTGCTGTAAATATCTTCTGCATGTTCCTGGGTGAGGAAGGGGGAGTTGAGGTCCGCCAATAAATGTGCATTGGCCAGGTACATCACCCCAAGGTCACATATCGCAGCGCCGATCCCGCAAACCATGTAGAAGATAAGGAACCGCTTGCTCCCCCAGTAATTCTCCAGCACCGAGCCGAACATCCATAAGGCGAACATATTGAAGATGATATGTTCCCAACCGCCATGCAGGAACATATACGTGACGACCTGGTAGATCCGGAAATAAACGGAATGAACGTCATGCAGGCCGAACATGCTGCTGATACGCAATTCCGTATTGTCGCCGAAGGCTTGCTGCGCAAGAAAGATCAATACATTGATGATGAGCAAATTCTTAATGACCGGCGGTATCATCTGAAAAGGCCTCGGGCGAAATTCTGTCATGTCTGTTTCCTTAAGTACTGCAAATTACTATATTTTGAAGTAATCCCCGACCTCCTGCAATGGGCGGACAGGGTCATGAGAGGCTTTTCAATTTTAGCTGCACCACGTTCTCGATATGATGGGTATGGGGGAACATATCCACCGGCTGCACCTTTTCGACGCTGTAGGCGGCGTCGAGCAACCGCAGGTCCCTCGCCTGGGTGGCCGGATTACAGCTGACATAGACGACGATGGGCGCCCTGATCTCCAATATTTTTTTTACCAGTTTCTCGTGCATGCCCGCGCGCGGCGGATCGGTAATGATCCGGTCGGGCCTCCCATGGGCGGCAAAAAAAGCGTCATCGCAAAGTTCCGCCACATCGCCGGCAAAGAATTCCGCATGACCGATCGAGTTCAGCTCCGCATTCTCCCTGGCGTCTTCGATAGCTTCCGGCACCAGCTCCACCCCCACGATCCGAGCAGCCTGGCGGCTGACAAAGATCCCGATGCTGCCTGTGCCGCAATACAGATCGTACACCGTCTCCCGCCCGCTGAGCTCGGCAAAATCCCTTGCCACGCGATACAATTTCTCCCCCTGGCGGGTATTCGTCTGAAAGAAAGAGCTGGGCCCGATCTTGAACTGAAAGTCCTCCATCTTTTCGATCACATATCCCTTCCCGTGATAGGCTTTCGGCGTCAGGCCGATCATGCTGTCATTCCACTTGGAATTGATCGTATACAATAAAGTGGTCAGACCCGGAAAGCGTTCCATAATATGGTCGAGCAGCATCGCCCTCGCCTCCGCCTCTTCATGGCCGAAAACAATATTGACCATGACTTCCCCACTGGTGCAGATCCGCAATTGCATCGTGCGCAGCCAGCCCTCGTGCGACCGGATATCATAAAAGGAAAGACCATGAGCCAATGCGAATTCCTTGACCGCAAGACGGATCAGGTTGCTGGGCTCCTCCTGCAGATAACAGGTGTCGATATCCACGATCTTGTCGAATATCCCCTTCGCGTGAAAGCCGGCCACATTCCCTTCCGCGGACACAGACGGGTCATGCAGTTCGGACGCGAGAAGGAAACGGCGATTGGAGAACGTATATTCGATCTTGTTGCGGTATCGTATCGTATCCTCGGCGCCCATGATCGGCAGGATCGAAGGCAGGCTCAACTTCCCGATACGCTCGAGGTTGTCTTTCACCTGTTGCTGCTTATATTGGAGCTGCTTGGCATAAGGCAGCATCTGCCAGCGACATCCCCCGCACACGCCAAAATGCGAACAGAACGGTTCTACCCGGTCAGGCGAGTATTGATGCCAGGCCGTGATATGGCCCTCCGCCCAATCCTTTTTATTTTTGGAAAGCTTCAGGTCGACGATATCTCCCGGTATGGCATTTTCAATGAAGATCACCTTCCCATCCACGCGGGCCAGGGACCGCCCCTCTGCGGCATAATCCTCTACCAGGACATGAAAAAGCGAGGTATTTTTGTTTTTTCTTGACACCGTGCAAAAGTAGGCAATGGAAATCTTTAATTTTGAGTATGAGTAAGATCCTTTTGTCCTTTGTGGCCTGCGTCTGTTTTCTGCAGGCCCGTACCCAGGACGGTCATCGTATCCGGCTAACCCTCAAGCCCTACAAAAGCAGCAAAGTTTACCTGGGCTATTACTACGGAAAGGTCAAGGCGCTGGCGGACTCCGCCATGCTCGACGAAGGCGGCAGCGGCAGCTTCTCCGGCAAGGATAAATTACCCGGCGGCGTTTACTTCGTCGTCTCCCCCGGCAGGACGATCCTGTTCGAACTGCTGATCGACAAGGATCAACAGTTTTCCATTTCCGCCGATACGACGGAACTCCCCGGCAGCGTCGTCTTCACCGGTTCGCCCGACAATACGGTCTTCCAGGCCTATACGAAATTCACCAATACGAAGGGCAATGAGATGACGGCGGCTCAAAAAGAGCTGGCGGCGGCAAAAGGCAATAAAGCCGATTCCATCCGGCTGACCGGGAAGATCAGACAGCTCGACCTCGATATCCGGCACTACCGGGACGACCTGATCGCGAAATATCCGAATTCGTTGCTGGCCGCCTTGTTCCATGCGTTGAAAGAGCCCGAAGTACCCCCGGTTCCCAAAGGCAATACCGACAGCCTTTTCGCCTATCATTATTTCAAATCGCATTACTGGGACAGCATCTCCTGGACAGATGACCGGCTCCTAAGGACCCCGATCTTCGAGCCCCGCCTCGACAAATATTTTCAAAGCCTGGTATCGCCCGAAGCCGATTCGATCGACAAGGAGGCGGACCACATGCTGCTTTTCTCCCGCACCAACAAGGATATGTTCCAGTTCCTGATGGTTTATTTCGTGCAGAAGTATGTCAACCCGACCTACATGGGGCAAGACGCGGTCTTTGTCCATCTTTTCGAAAAATATATCAATACCGGCCAGGCCGAATTTTTTACCGAGAAGTACCGCAAGTTCCTGAATGACCGCGCCTATAGCGTCATGGCCAACCTGATCGGCGCGCCCGCCCCGGACCTCATGATGGTGGATACGCTTGACAAGCCCAGGCCTTTATATGAGGTCGACGGAAAGTTCATCGTCATTTGCTTTTGGGATCCCACCTGTGGTCATTGCAAAGAAGTGGTGCCGAAATTGGATTCGCTGTACCAGGCCAGGTGGAAAAAGGAGGGCGTGAAGATCTATGGCGTCATGGTGGACGGCGGCCGTGAAGCATGGCTCCAATTCATACGCGACCACAATTTGGCCGGCTGGATCCACGTTTATGAGACCAAGGCCAGGGCTGATTCCGTCGAGGCGGCCGGCCAGCCCGGTTACAAGCAGCTTTATGACGTTTACCAGACGCCGATATTGTACCTGCTGGACAAGGACAAACACATCATCGCCAAGAAGCTCTCCTACCAGCAGCTGGATGAGGTCATCACCCTGAAAATGAAGAATTCTAAATCCAATTGATATGAGCTTAACCGAGAGAAAGCTGATCCCTGCCATCGTCTCGTTTCTCTTATCCGCCGCCTTATTCCCTGCCGCTCCCGCCTCCGCTCAAACACTGTTTACCGTTGACGGCGATCCCGTCAGCAAGGAGGCCTTCCTCAAAGCGTATAAAAAGAATAACAGCCGGGAGGCGACATCTGCCGCATCCTATAAAGACTACCTGGAACTCTACATCCGTTATAAGCTGAAGGTCAGGGCAGCCTATGCCATGCACCTGGATACCCTTCCCGGCCAGCGGACGGAGTTGCAGAATTTCAGGAGCCAGGTTTCGGAGCCCTATATGACCGATGAGGAGAGCATGAACCGCCTGGTCAATGAAGCATTCGTCCGCGGACAGAAAGATATTCACCTTGCCCATATTTTCGTCGCCCTGCCCAAACAAGCTTCTCCTTTCGACACCCTGAGGGCATACGAAAAAGCCATGGAGGCTTACGGCGTCCTGAAGAAGAAAAGAGGTTTCGGCGAGACGGCCCTGGCTTATTCAGAAGACCCTTCGGCAAGAACCAACCAGGGCGATGTCGGATTTCTCACTGTATTCACGCTGCCCTATGAGCTGGAAAGCCAGGCCTATGCCCTGACACCGGGTCAATTCTCGAAGCCCTTTCGCACCCGGGCAGGCTATCATATTTTTAAGGACCTCGGCGAACGGAAAGCCGCCGGCAAGATCAAGGTCGCACAGATCCTCCTGACCCTGCCACCGGGCACGACAGATGCCGCGCGCGAAGCCATTCGTGTCCGGGCAGACTCTATCTTCGCCAGTCTTCAGAAGGGCGCCAACTTCGCCGAGCTGGCCAGGACCTATAGCGGGGACAACCTGTCCTATCAGAATGGGGGCGAACTGCCCGAATTCGGCGTGGGCAAGTACGACAGCTTATTCGAGGCGATGGCTTTTTCCCTGACCAGGGACGGAGAGATCGGCAAGCCCTTCCTTAGTTCATACGGATATCATATCCTTCGGCGAATTACCCGTATCCCTTTCCCGCGTCAGCTCTCAAAGGAGACCATGGCCGCACTGAAGGGGGACATCCTGGCCGACCCTCGCATGGAGCTGGTCCGCAAGGCCATGATCAATAAGATCTATCGCCAGGCTGGATTCACGCCTTCCCTGTACAGTCAGACCGATCTCTGGGGCTTTACCGATAGCGCTGCCCGTAACCGCGGGCTGCCCAGTTATCACAATCTGGAATTCAGTACGGTGTTGTTCACCCTGGGCAGGCGCCAATATACCGTCAAGGAGTGGCTGGATTACCTTCAAACGCTCAGGAACTCGCGGCCCGGACTCCTGTCGGGAAAGAGCAACCCGGAGGTATTCGAGCAATGGCAACGGACGGTAGCGCTCGACTATTATCGGAGTCATCTTGAGGATTTCAACAAGGATTTCGCCTTCCAGCTCAACGAGTTCAAGGAGGGAAACCTGCTCTTCGAGATCATGCAGCGAAAGGTTTGGGAAAAAGCGTCCACCGATAATGCCGGCCTTCGCACCTACTATGACGCCCATAAGGACAAGTATTGGTGGGAGGCCAGCGCGGATGCGGTCCTGTTTACCTGCAATAATGAGCAAACCGCCAATTTGCTCAGGCAACGCGTGGCGGCCGATCCGGCCAGCTGGAAAAGATGGGCCGATAGCGCGGGTGCGGCCGTCCAGGCCGATTCGGGAAGGTTCGAGCTGACCCAGATCCCGTCTCCGGGAAAGGAAAAGATCGATTTTGTGGTGGGACGCTTCACGCCCGTGACCAAAAATATGGCCGACAATACCGTCAGTTTCTCCTATATCCTGAATATCTATAAGGACCGGGCTCCCCGGAATTTCAAAGATGCCAGGGGCTTTGTCATCAACGATTACCAGAACTTCCTGGAGGACCAATGGGTCGCCGGGCTCCGAAAGCAATACCCGGTAAAGGTGAATGAGGCCGTGCTCGCGTCGTTGACAAAATAGGCACTTCCGGCGATGATTCTAAGTTCCTTTGCTGGGTACTATCATCGCATCCGGCGCTGTACTGGCTCATCGGCCTTGGCTATAGCCAAACATAAGCCCTCCTTTCAGCCATTTATCCCATCGCCTTCAGTAACAGCTCGCCACTAAGGCGCCTCCGCGATATAGTACCACAGCAATAGCCACCACTTATGCCGGCAACCATTTGTAAGTCTGCTATAAGGGAGGGCTGTTGATGCGGAGGACGCTCAAAACACCGCCTTCACTGCATTCCAAATAACCTTCGGCTTGCCGAGCGTGTAGTAGTGGAGCACCGGTACGCCCGCTTTTTTCAACTCCTTGCTCTGGTGGATCAGCCACTCGGTACCTACCTGCTCGATCTCTGCGTCACTCTTGCATCTCAGGATGGCATTGGAGAGATCGGTGGGCAGATCCACATGGAAGACCTTCGGCAGCATGGTGAGCTGCTTCCTGTTGGTAATGGGCTTCAGCCCGGGGATGATGGGCACATTGATGCCCTGGTCGCGGCAGGTCTTCACGAAGTCGAAGTATTTCTGATTATCGAAGAACATCTGTGTCGTGATGTACTCGGCGCCCGCATCCACCTTGGCCTTCAGGTACATCAGGTCCGTGTCCAGGTTGGGGGCTTCAAAATGTTTTTCCGGGTAGCCGGCCACGCCGATGCAAAAGTCGGTCTTGCTGCCGTTCTTGATATCTTCTTCAATATAAATGCCCTGGTTGAGGCAGACCACCTGCTTCAGCAGGTCGATGGCATAGGCATGCCCGCCGGGCTCGGGCTCGAAGGAAGATTCATTCTTTGCCGCATCGCCACGCAGCACCAACACATTATCCACGCCCAGAAAATGCAGGTCGATGAGGGCGTCTTCAGTCTCCCGTTTGGCAAAACCGCCGCAAATGAGATGCGGCACGGCATCCACCTGGTAGTGGTTCATGATCGCGGCGCAGATGCCGACCGTGCCGGGCCTCTTCCGTACTTCCACCTTCTCAAATGTGCCATCCGCCTTCTTCTTGAACATGGTCTCGCTACGATGGTAAGTCACATTGATGAAGCTTGGCTTGAACTCCATCAACGGATCGAGATGATCGTAAATGGAGCTGATCGTCTTTCCTTTCAGGGGGGGGAGTATCTCAAACGAAACGCAGGTGCCTTTCGCTTGCTTTATCAGTTCGATAACCTTCATGGGCTGAATAAATAATCTGCAAACATACACCCTTTTTTCCTGAGCTGCAAGCCTTCTGAGCTTCATGCCCTCTGAGCCTCAGCCCTGATACTCCAAGCTGCAAACCGGCTTTTACCAATATTTCTTAAATCGTTTATAATTTCATGATTTGAGGCTTGCAGCTTGTAGCTTGTAGCCTATTTTTGCCTCATGAACCTCACCATTCATTCCCAGGACCTGATCAAACGCTATCGTAACCGGACGGTGGTCGATCAGGTGTCCGTAAAGCTCAACCAGGGTGAGATCGTAGGTCTGCTGGGGCCCAACGGGGCCGGCAAGACAACGACGTTCTACATGGTCGTCGGCCTGATCAAGCCGGATTCGGGCACCGTATTCCTGAATGATACGAATATCACCAGGCAGCCCATGTATAAACGCGCGCAAATGGGCATCGGCTATCTGCCGCAGGAGGCGTCCGTATTCCGTAAGCTCAGCGTCGAGGACAATATCCTGGCCGTACTGGAGATGACCAAACTGACCCGCAAGGAGCAGCGAATGAAAATGGAGGCCCTTCTCGACGAGTTCCATTTGCATCATGTCCGCAAGAACAATGGCGATTCGCTTAGCGGAGGGGAACGTAGGCGCACCGAGATCGCCCGGGCTCTGGCCGTCGACCCCCATTTCATCCTCCTTGACGAACCCTTTGCAGGCGTCGATCCCATCGCGGTAGAGGACATCCAGGCCGTCGTCGCCCGCCTGAAGTATCGCAATATCGGCATCCTGATCACCGATCACAATGTCAACGAGACGCTGTCCATCTGTGATCGGGCCTACCTTCTGATCGATGGCAAAATATTCAAGCACGGCACGGCGGAAGAGTTGGCCGAGGACGAGCAGGTCCGACGTCTCTACCTGGGGAAGAACTTTGTCCTGAAACGGAAGGATTACCTGCACGAGGAAGCGGCGAGGCATGGGGAAGAGGCGGTCATCCCCGGCCAGATCGACCTGACGAAATAGGGTTTCGCCGTTTCCCAATCATTCTCTATTTTGCCAAGGTGAAACTACTGAGCCCGGCCATATCGAGGTTAGCGCGCTGGCGCTTGTGGCGCATTGAACAGTGGAGGCAGGATCCGGTGGCTGTTCAACGCCAGGTACTGCAGGATTTGGTCTCTTCCGCCCAATACACGGAATTCGGACGGAAATACAACTTTTCAGACATCTTCTCCATTCGCGAATTCAAGCAGGCCATTCCCATCCATGAGTACGACGACCTAAAGCCTTATATCCAACGGATCATGAACGGCGAGCAGAATATCCTCTGGAATACGCCCATCAGTTGGTTCGCAAAGAGCAGCGGCACGACCAGCGACAAGAGCAAATTCATCCCGGTAAGCGAGGAGAGCCTCCAGGACGGCCACTATAAAGGCGCCAAGGACGTGCTGACGATGTACTACAATTTCAATCCCGAGTCCGATCTCCTGACCGGCAAAGGCCTCGTGATCGGCGGCAGTCATACCGTGCACCAGGTGAATGAGGACGTCCATTATGGCGACCTGAGCGCTGTACTGCTACAAAACTCGCCATTCTGGGGCCACTGGATCAGGACCCCGGAATTGAGCATCGCCCTGCTCGACGAATGGGAGAACAAGATCGAAAGATTGGCCAGGAATACCATTACTGAAAATGTCACCTCCATTTCAGGCGTGCCTACCTGGACCCTCGTCCTGATACGACGCATCCTGGAAATGACCGGCAAGAGCTGCCTTGCCGAGGTCTGGCCTTCACTGGAACTCTATATCCATGGCGGCGTATCCTTCACGCCCTACCAGGAACAATTCCGCAACCTCATCGGCAAGGATATCCACTATCTCGACATGTATAATGCCAGCGAAGGATTTTTCGCGGCCCAGGCCGATCCGAACGACGACGGGATGCTCCTGTTCCTTGACCATGGGGTCTTCATGGAATTCATGCCGGTAGAGGAGTATGGCAAAACAAATCCCGGAACGATCGGGCTCCAGGAGGTCGAGCTCGGCAAACAGTACGCCACCGTTATCAACACGAATGGCGGCTTGTGGCGCTACCTGCTGGGCGACACGATCCAATTCACCAGCCTTTCCCCATTCCGTATCAAGGTCAGCGGTCGCCTGAAACATTTCATCAATGCCTTCGGCGAAGAGGTGATCGTCGACAACTCGGACAAGGCCATGGCCATCGCCTGCCAGCGAACGGGCGCCGTGGTCAACGATTACACCGCCGCCCCGGTCTATTTCTCGGACAAGGGCAATGGGGCTCATGAATGGCTGGTGGAATTTGAAAAGGAACCGGAAGATATTACCCGCTTCACCCACGAACTCGACAACGCGCTGAAGAGCATTAACAGTGACTATGAGGCGAAACGTCACAAGGATATCGCATTGGGCATGCCCCGGCTGAAGGTCCTGGAAAAAGGGGTTTTCTCCACCTGGCTGAAGAGCAAAGGCAAACTCGGCGGACAGCACAAAGTGCCGCGCCTCTCCAATGACCGGAAATATATCGACGAGATCACCGCCATGTTCCTCAGCGCGCGGACCTGAGGGCGCCCGGCGCAGGATCGTTTGGTTGCCTGCTCACCACGAACGCGACCAGGATCAGGCTCACGAAAGACGAAGTATAGAAAAGATAGAGATACGGCACGTCGATGAAAGAATAAAAGACCACCAGGCTCATCTTCAGCGCCGCCAGCGGAACATTGGCGAACTCCCGCGTACGCCCGCGAAAATAACTGATCAGCACGAACAAGGAGGGGACGATAAAGCTCAGCGCAACCAGGAAACCATGCAGCAAGGCGATCCTCGAAGGCCCGAAGAAACCGGCAAACCCCAGGCTGCTGGAAAATACGTCCGGGCTGTCCTGCCATACGATCGCGGCAAAGCGTATATAATTTCCCGGTAGTTTTGCCAGGCTCATGAACCTATCCCATCCCACAGGCATTAGGAATAACAGGAGAAAACAGACCAGGCCCACCAGGGTGAACAGGACCGCCTGCCTTCCTTTCCGGTGCAGGAACAGATATAACAGGTAGGCCGGTATCCAGCCCACCAGGGCATACCGGCTCAGCATACAAAGCGATACCGCAATCCCCGTAAGCAAGACATTGCCCGACAAGAGGGCCAGGACAAGCAGCACATAGTATGCGATGACTACGCCTTCTTCCGACACGGTGATCACGCCGGGCATGTCGTCGGCGAATATCCACCAGAACAGGACGAAGGCCAGGACGCCGGTTAGGAAGGAGGTATAGTTCCGCCGCTCCGGCCGGTAGATGAACAGGAAAATGCCGAAGGAGAACAACAAGCCGGCTACGGTGATCCAGCGCATGTCGATGTCGAACAGTACCGCCAGCGTAAAGGGCTGCCACATCGCAGGCAGATAGATTGGCTGCACGCCATTCCAGATCGAAGGGATCGTATCATAGATATGCGTCCAATGCCCGGCCAGGAATCGCTGGTCCATTACCTTGATGATGGGCAGCATATCGGCATAGTTGATGTCTAGAGGGATCTCATCGAACCAATAGCGGCAAAGCGTGTGCATGCACAGGGCCAGCAACGCGAGCACGATCAGTTTGTACTGATGGGTCCGCGTGAACCAACCCGTCAAACCTTTCCCCGGTTGCCGGCGAAGAATGGTCAATTCAAGCCGCGGGAAGTACAGCAACAAGACAGCCAGGGCGGTACCGGCCAGGAAATAAGGGACAGCCAGGAACGGCGCCGCCCGCGGCGCCTTCAAACCATAGGTCACGCAGAGGGTTTCCAGGGCAAATGCGGCGACAAGAAGGGATCTGAGGTGCTTTTGGCCGGGCATAGGCTGCTTAATAGATGCAAATAAAAACAAATTCTGTAATTCTATTATCTTGCAGCCCTTATTATCTTGCAGCCCGGAACAATTTATAAAACGAATTGCACATGAAACTATTGGAAAATAAGGTCGTCCTCATTACCGGCGCAAGCCGCGGGATCGGCGAAGCGATTGCCCTCACCTTTGCGGAACACGGGGCGCACATCGCATTCTCCTACCGGACCAGTGACGAAAAGGCAAAGGCGCTGGAGGACAAGCTGAAGGGATTGGGCGTAAAGGCGAAGGCCTATAAAAGCAATGCGGGCGACTATGCGCAGTGTGAAACCATGGTCAATGATGCGGTCAAAGAGTTCGGTACGATCGACGTCTGCGTGAACAATGCGGGCATTTCCAAAGATAATCTCCTGCTGCGCCTGACCCCCGAACAATGGGATGAAGTGATGGAGACGAACCTCAAGAGCGTTTACAATATGACCAAGCAGGTCATCCGCCCCATGATGAAGGCGAGAAAGGGATCGATCATCAATATGAGCTCGATCGTCGGTATTCGCGGCAACGCCGGTCAAAGCAGCTATGCGGCCTCCAAGGCGGGGATCATCGGCTTCACCAAATCGATAGCCCTCGAGCTCGGCAGCCGCAACATCCGTTGCAATGCGATCGCGCCGGGCTTCATCGAAACGGATATGACCCAATATCTCAAGGACGGGGAAGCCTCCAAAGCCTTTCTCGAAAAGATACCGCTGGGACGCTTCGGGAGCGGCGAAGAGATCGCCAACACGACCCTCTTCCTGGCCAGCGACCTGAGTTCCTACATTACGGGGCAGGTGATCAGCGCCTGCGGCGGATTGAATATCTGAGATCGCCGCGTGCGCCACGGCGACCCCTATTTTTTCTTGAACTTCTGGATCGCATTCCTGCTGAACTCACTCAGGACGAGCTTGCCGCTGATATGCGCCCTTTCCGACAGAAGCCGGTCCCAATGCTCGGTCCCCTTCCAGTACATTTCCTTCATCCGCGCCATCGCCTCGGGATTGGCATGCGCCAGGTTATCGGCCAGGCGGCGAATGGATTCATCCATCGTCGCCACGTCGGCATAGAGTTCGGCATACAGGCCATGACGCCTGGCCCAGTCGGCGCTGCGAAACATCGACGCATCGATCGAGAGATGGCTGAATGCCGCCAAACCCATCTTCCTTTCCACGGCGGGCCCGACGACAAAGGGGCCGATGCCTACAGCCAGCTCGCTTAATTTGATCTCCGCTCCTTCCATCGCGATCGCATAGTCCGCCGCGGCGGCCAGACCCACGCCACCGCCCACGCATTTGCCCTGGATGCGCGCGATGATGAATTGAGGACATTTGCGCATGGCATTGATCAGGTTGGCAAAGCCGCTGAAGAACTGGAATCCCTGTTCTTCATTCTTCACCGCCAACAGTTCGTCGAAGGAGGCGCCCGCGCAGAACGCCCGGTCGCCGCCGGAGCGCAGAATGATGACCCTCGTCTCGTCGTCATCCCCGGCGGCATGGATCTGCCAGGTCAACTCTTCCAGTAAAGCGCGCGGCAACGAGTTGCTCTGGGGATGGGAGAACGCAATGGTCGTCACACCGTTGTGCCGCTCCACGCTGACATGCCCTTCTTTGAATTCGCGTATCATATTGAATCCGTTATTTTTTGCACCATCGTCAGGATCGTCGCGATCGCGACACTCTCACCGGTCTCGTCATAAACGTCCACAACCCATTTGACGATGCCCCGCGGGATATCCGTTGGCTCTCTCTTCTCCTGCTCGATCTTTTCCTTGCAGGTCAGCTTCACGCCGATCGTCGCCCCGGCATAGACGGGCTTTAGGAAGCGGCATTCCTCCAGGCCATAGTTCAGCATCACCGGGCCCTTGGCCGCATCGACGAAAAGGCCGGCGGCCGCGCTCAGGATAAAATAACCATGGGCCACGGGCTTCTCGAACAACGTGCCTTCAAGGGAAGTATGGTCGGTATGCGCATAGAAATGATCCCAGCTCACATTGGCAAAATTGACGATATCGGCTTCGGTCACCGTCCGCTTGTGCGTGACCACGGTATCTCCTATCCGCAATTCCTCGAAGTATTTCCGGAAGGGATGTTTATCGCCGGTGGTCTGACGGGCATGGGGCTGATAGACATTCGTCAGCGCGGTAATGACCGAGGGCGATCCCTGCACGGCCACCCGCTGCATATAGTGCTTCACGCCACGGATGCCGCCCATCTCCTCGCCTCCCCCGGCACGACCCGGACCGCCATGCACCAGTAAAGGCAGGGGACTTCCATGACCCGTGCTCTCCGCCGCGCATTCAGCATTCAGCACGAGGATGCGGCCATGATGAGTAGCCGCCCCCAATACATATTCCCTGGCTATCGAAGGATCGGACGTCACGATCGAGCTGCACAATGAGCCCTTTCCCATTTTGGATAGCGCAATGGCCGCATCGGTACCCGAATAGGGCATGATCGTACTGACCGGACCGAAGGCCTCGACGTTATGCGGCTCTTCATGGTCGAATGGGCGCTCATTCAAAAGCAGCAGGGGACTTAAAAAGGCGCCCTTCCCGGCATCGGCGTCCACTAGCTGCCCGTTTAGCAGGGAGCTGTCGAGCGAACCGTGGAGGATCTGTGAGCTCGCCAGTAATTTGGCCACCTGCCCCAGCACTTCTTCCCGTTGCGAACGTCCGGCCAGGGGGCCCATCCGCACCTTTTCATTCTCGGGATTGCCGATAACGGTCTGCGACAGGGCC
This sequence comes from Bacteroidota bacterium, assembly GCA_030706735.1. Lineage (GTDB taxonomy): Bacteria > Bacteroidota > Bacteroidia > Chitinophagales > Chitinophagaceae > Puia. Next base: position 91,157 of record JAUZNZ010000015.1, read on the forward strand.
TTGCTCAACGCCTTCCATGCGTCTTCCATCTTATTCTCCGGTACAAAGATCCGGCGTATCGCGGTACACTTCTGTCCTGCCTTCACCGTCATCTCCCTTCGCACTTCTTTGATGAACAGGTCCCATTCCGGCATCCCGGGCTCCACATCCTGTCCCAGCACAAGGCAATTCAGCGAGTCGGCTTCCATCGTGAAGGGAACGCTCTCCGCCAGCACCCTCGGATGAGCGCGAAGCATCTGGCCGGTAGTCGCCGACCCGGTAAAGGTCACGACATCCTGGGACTGTACATGGTCCAACAGGTCGCCGGCGCTGCCGCAGATCAACTGCAAGGCCCCGGAGGGCAGGATGCCCGAACCGATGATCTCACGCACCACCGCCTCGGTGAGATAGGAGGTAATGGTCGCAGGTTTTACTACGGCCGGCATGCCCGCCAACAAATTGACCGCGATCTTTTCGAGCATTCCCCAAACGGGAAAGTTGAATGCATTGATATGGATCGCCACCCCTTCGCGCGGGACCAGGATATGCTGTCCCATGAAGGTTCCACCCTTGCCCAACGGCAATCCCTCTCCATCCGTGCAGAAGGTCTCATTGGGGAACTTGCGGCGCAGGGAGGCATAAGAAAATAGATTGCCGATCCCTCCTTCGAGGTCGATCCAACTGTCCGCACGCGTCGCGCCGGTTTGATAGCTGACGCGATAGAATTTCTCGAGGCGGTCCTTATCGCGTAGATAAAGGGCCAATGCGCGAAGCATCCGGCCTCTCTCCGGGAAGGTCATTTTGCGCAAGGCAGGATTTCCGGTGCGCCGTCCGTAATCCAGCATTCCGGCCATGTCCAGTCCCTTGGTCCCGGCCCTTGCAATCTCCTGTCCGGTGACCGCATGGTACAATGGCTGCCCTTCTCCTTCGCCCTGGACCCACCTGCCCCCGATATAATTTCCCAGCCTATCCATAGCACAATCGTTTAATAAGGAACGAATTTAGTTGAAAACTTCAATTCAACGGCCGCGGATCAACCAACCGGCCGCTTTCAACTCCCAACGGATGCCAGTCTGTCATTAAAACGGATTTGGTCGGCCTTTTGAACTCCTTCCCTCCATGGAAAATACGAACACTCTCTTCGGGCCGGGTCTCTCCGGGCCGACTTTTCTTAGTCATGCCCCGGCGGCGGACGCGGAACTCCTCGATGCCTATTCCCGCACAATCACCGGCGTGGTCGCGCAGGTTGCCGAAAGCGTCGTGCATATTCAGGTGCAAAAACCGGTAAAGGATGCCAGGACAAAGCAGGAACAGCTGGCTCCGGCGGCCGGATCCGGATTTATCATCTCGACGGATGGTTTTGTGGTGACCAATAACCACGTCATCGACGGCGCAAAGGAAATAAAAGTGGCGCTGGCCGACGGCCGGAGCGTCAATGCGGATCTCAAGGGAGCCGATCCTTCTACCGATATCGCCGTGCTGAAGATCTATGCGACGGGTTTGAAGGCCCTGTCCTTTGCCAATTCTGATGCATTGCAGCCGGGCCAGATCGCCATCGCTATCGGCAACCCGCTGGGTTTGCACCACACCGTGACGGCCGGGGTCGTCAGCGCGCTCGGAAGGACCCTCCGGGCGAACAATGGACGGCTCATCGACGATATCATCCAGACGGATGCCTCCCTGAACCCCGGCAACTCGGGCGGCCCGCTGGTCAATTCGGCCGGTCAGGTCATCGGCGTCAATACGGCCACGATCCTTTCCGCACAGGGGCTCTGCTTTGCCGTCTCCTCCAATCTGGCCGCATTCGTGGCCGGTAAGCTCATCATGGAGGGACGGGTTAAACGGGCATACCTGGGCATCGCCGGCCAGCTCGTCAATCTGACAGGACGGATGGTCGCTGCCAACCGACTTGAAAAGGGGACGGGCGTCTATGTCTATGAGGTCGTTCCGGATCAGCCGGTGCGAAACCAGGAATTGAAGGTGGGGGATATCATCGTGGGCTTTGCCGGCAAGGCCGTAGGCAGCGTCGATGAGTTGCACAAGGAGTTGAATGAGCAGGTGATCGGGCGGTCGGTGTCCCTGGACGTGTTGAGGAATGGGAGAAAAGTGGAATTGAGTGTGATCCCGGGCGAAATGCGTTGACCGGGCAACCCTTCGGCCCGCGCCCGTACCCACGGCCCTACGCCGTCTTGCGGCTGTCAATTTCGTCGGAGAGCGCGTCGAAGATCTCGTCGATCGTGCCTTCCCCCTTGACATACACCACTTTATCGTATTTCTTATAGTGATCCGCTACAGCGGCGGTCTTCATTTCGTATTCGGCGATCCGGGCGCTGATGATCTCTTCATCGACATCATCACTGCGGCCGGAGGTCAGGCCGCGGTTCAGCAGCCTCTTGACCAATTCCTTCTGGCTCACCTGGAGGGCCAGGACGATGGCGATCTCGGTGCCTTTTTGGGTCAGCAGCTTATCCAGCGCCTCGGCCTGTGCATTGGTACGCGGGAAACCGTCAAATAAGAAGCCATTCGCCTGAGGATTATTATCCAGCGCCGAGCTGATCATTTCGATCACGACCTCATCGGGTACCAGTTGCCCTTTATCCATATAGCTCCGGGCCGCCATGCCGAGGGGGGTCTGTCCGGCAATCTCGCTGCGCAGCAGGTCCCCCGTGCTCAGATGTTTCAATCCATATTTGGAGATGAGCCTCTCGGACTGCGTTCCTTTTCCACTCCCCGGAGGCCCGAATAAAATTAAATTAAACATAATGCTGATTACCCTTGTGAATGAACAAATATAACATACCGCCTTTATAATTCCGTTAACATTTTCCCCTTTTGCTTAAAAATCAGGAGGAGAACGGGGCGGCCGTTGAACATAGCAGGCCGTGATTTTGTTAGCCAATTTATGGACTCCGCAAAGAATGATTCCGCCAAACACGCCGCCAATCCGAATTACTCCCGCGAGAATAAGGCCGCAGTAGATCTCCCCAATGAGCAATGGAAGAAGATATTGCCTGAAGACGTTTATTATGTGGCCAGGATGAAGGGAACGGAACGGCCCTGGACCAGCCCCTTCGAAACCTCGAAGGAGGTGGGCACCTATTATTGTGCCGTCTGCGGCAACGCGCTCTTCCGGAGCGATACGAAGTTCGAAAGCGGCTGCGGCTGGCCCAGTTTTTACGAGCCGATCAGCAAGGGCAGCATCATTTACCTGCCTGACCATACCCTGGGCATGGAAAGAACGGAAGTGGAATGCGGCCGCTGTAAATCCCACCTCGGACACGTCTTTAATGACGGCCCGCCTCCGACCGGTCTGCGCTATTGCATCAATGGCGTCGTCCTCGACTTTGAAAAGGCCAAAGAGGCAGAGAAAAAATACCAGGAAAAAGGAAAGAGTTGACTAAATTTGCGGGCCTATACCCGCCAACTTAGCTCAGCTGGTAGAGCATTTCATTCGTAATGAAAGGGTCGTCGGTTCGATTCCGATAGTTGGCTCATCCCCTCCCGCCGGGAGGATAAAAATCGGACAATGGCTTTATCCCAACTCTCTGAAGCGCTGATCGGGTCTGAAATTGTCAAGCTGGGCGGAGACATCCGTGAAAAGATCCGGCAGGGCGAGAAGATCTACAATTTTACGGTCGGCGATTTCGACCCAACCATCTTTCCCATCCCGCAGGAGCTGGAAAACGGGATCATCGAGGCCTATCGTCGGCATTTCACGAATTATCCCGCTGCAGAAGGTAATCTGGATTTGCGCGAGTCCATAGCCGCTTTTTTGAAAGACCGGGAGAACCTGACCTACTCCCCCGATGAGATCCTGGTAGCCAGCGGCGGGCGCCCCCTGATCTATTCCCTGTTCCGCATCCTGGTAGATAAGGGAGATAAGGTCATTTACGCCGTTCCCTCCTGGAACAACAATCATTACACACAATTTACGGGCGGCGAGCATGTCGTCGTGGAGGCCTTCCCGGAAAATGATTTCATGCCGTCCGCGGACGATATTCAACCTCATATACAGGGCGCGACCCTGCTCTGTCTTTGCTCTCCCCAAAATCCGACGGGGACGACGATCAGCAAAAAGGACCTGACGTCGATCTGCGAAATGGTGCTGGCGGAGAACGCCCGCCGCGGACCGCAGGAGAAGCGGCTCTTCCTGATGTATGACCAGATGTACTGGCACCTCACCTATGGAAATATCCGGCATTACGATCCCGTCAGCCTGGTGCCCGCCATGCGCGAATACACCATATTCATCGACGCGATCAGCAAGGTCTTCGCGGCTACCGGCGTACGCGTAGGCTGGTCCTTCGGACCCAAAGCGGTGATAGACAAAATGAAGGCCATCATGACGCATATCGGGGCCTGGGCGCCGATGGCCGAACAGAAAGCTACGGCCAGGTTCCTCCTGCAAAAAGAGAAGATCGACGAATACCTCAAGGGATTCCGAGGCGCCGTTTACATGCGCCTGCATCGGATCTATGACGGCCTGGTGAAATTGAAGAAGGCGGGGTTTAGCGTCGACGCCATCGAGCCGCAGGCGGCCATCTACCTGACCATTAAGATCGATCTGGCAGGCAAAAGGACAGGAGAAGGAAAGCTCCTTGCCACGCAGAGCGACGTCACGGCCTATCTCCTCGATGAGGCCAAACTGGCGGTCGTGCCGTTCACCGCATTTGGGGCATCACAAAGCTCGCCCTGGTACCGCCTGAGCGTGGGCACCTGTCACCTGGAGGACATCGATGAAATGATCCGGAAATTAAAGGAGGCGATGGAAAAATTATCCTGAGGGGGAAAGTAGAGTTATCCTAATTTTTATTGCAGATAAAGATGAAGGGCCGAAGTTCCTTTTGCCTGACGATCTTTTGCATGGAATCCTTCTTGCAAAGGACCTTATGCTTGTTCAGGTCGAATATCTCATGGGCAACACAAAAGCTTTCGATGGTCTCAAAATGGAACAAGAGGTCGTTTAATTGTTCCAATTCCTGTTCCATCAATTGTTCATTCATGTGTTCGTCTTTCACAAGAACAAGCAAATCTCTGTTACAAGTTTTCATTTCAATTAGATTTTAATATCCCGACATCCCTTTGTTAATACCACAGCCGCATTTCTTGCTGGTGCCACCGATCCCCTTGCCCGAACTGCAGTTAGGGAGTACAATGCTACTAATTATTACCAACAGAATCAATACCAGCCTGGCTCTTTTCATGGTTTCAATCTTACTAATTTAAACTATTTTGTAGATAAAATAGTATCTGCGCTTGACCCCAATTCCAAAAATTAACAATCCGGCCCCTCTGGCGCCCCGGATCCTGGTTTCCCCCCTCGATTGGGGATTGGGTCACGCAACTCGGTGCATTCCAATCATTAAAGAATTACTAACCTTAAAATGTGAAGTGATTATCGCAGCGTCCGGTGATCAAAAGGCCCTTCTTGAACAGGAATTCCCCTCTTTATCCTTTGTTGATTTGCCTGGTTATGAGGTAAAATATGGCAAAAACCGTGCCTTTACCGTTGGTAAAATAATGTTCTCCCTGCCGAAAATATTGATTCGGATCAAGCGGGAAAATGCCTGGTTGAAGGCCTATATGGAGCTCGGGCGGCCTGATGCCGTCATTTCGGACAATCGGTACGGACTTCACCACAAGGGGATCTTTTCCGTCTTCATCACCCATCAGCTCATGATCAAGACCCCCTTTGGCAAATGGGCCGACAAATGGCTGCAGCGTTTGAATTACCGGGCCATCGGCCGCTTTTCCGCTTGCTGGGTGCCGGATTGGGAGACGGGTTCCGCCGTCGAACCGATCCCCCTGGCCGGCGAGCTTTCTCATCCGCGGAAATTACCGGCTGTACCTCTCCGTTATATCGGCCCGTTATCGCGCTTCAGCCGGGCGGACGGACAAGAGGCGGAAGAGTGCGACCTGCTGGTCCTGGTCTCGGGACCGGAACCGCAGCGTTCGCTCTTTGAAGAACTGATGAGGAAACAACTGATGCAATTTACGGGCCGCAGCATTTTGGTCAGGGGTTTGCCGGCCCTCGCGAAGGCCGGCCCGCCGGCCCAGGTTGCCCCACAGGTTGCCGCAAATGCATCGCGCGAATACGATCATCTGCCGGCCGCTCAGTTGAACAAGCTGATCGACGGCGCGGCCCTTGTCCTGTCCAGGCCAGGTTATAGCAGCGTCATGGATCTCTTCAGACTGGGGAAAAAATGCATCTTCATTCCGACGCCGGGACAAACGGAGCAGGAATACCTGGGAGCCTATCTGTCGGGCAAACAATTGGCCCTCTCCGTCAGTCAACGGGATTTCCATCTCCCGGACGCGCTGAGACAAGCCGCCGCGTTTCCATTCAGGAACCTGCCCTTCGACGCCGCGGGGCGCACGGGCGAGGCAACGGGGAATGGCCCACTCCGGGCGGCCCTTGCCGACCTGGTCGAAAAGCTGTCTTTCTTGCCGGAAAGCTAGGATTCGCGTTTGGGATAGTCGAAGAACCAGAACTCCTTGCCCGTGCCCAGGAAATCGCTCCAGTGCGTAACGGGGCTGGTAACCGCAAATACCCCGCAAGTCGGCATATTGTCGACCCGGACCGAAGTCAGGGTATTGACAAAGGCGGTAATGCCGGGGTTATGCGAAAAGATGGCCACATGATCAAAACGATCATCCAGGCTGATGATCACTTCCTTAAAGGTTTGTACGGGGGCGTGGTAGAGGTCCGGGATGAATTCGATCTCGCCGCGGTCCTTCCCGAACTCGTGAGCGAATAGTTCGGCGGTCGTCCTGGCCCTCCTGGCCGGGCTGGAGACAAAATGATCGATCCGGACGCCTGACTTCAGGAGCCGCTGGGCCATCGCGGGGGCATCGCGTTTACCACGGTCATTCAAAGCGCGGTCCATGTCAGTAACGAGGACATTATCCCAATTACTCTTGGCGTGTCTTATTATCATTAGGGTCTTCATAACGGTGCCTAAAGATAATACTAATTGTAGGCAGCTAAAAGCCGGACAGGCCTAAGTTTTATAAGAGTTTATACTTAAGAATCAATACGGGTGGGTATTTGTAACAATCTAAAAATCAAAGGCTTGAGAATTAATAAAATTGATGAGGGATACCGTATTTTTCAACTTTAGCTTTTTTAGCACGTTGTGCCGGTGCACTTCCACGGTTTTCAGGGAAATATTCAGTTCCAACGCAATCTCCTTGGAGGAGTGGCCTGCCTTCAAGGCCCTGACAATCTGCATTTCACGGTCCGATAGGTTGTTGATATCCGGATTGCCCTGGTCGCCCGCAAGCATTTGTTCGGAGAGGATATTTTTCACTTCCTGGCAAACGAAGACATGGTTTTCGCTAACCGCTGCGATCGCCTCCATCATCTCCATCCTGGAAGAGTTCTTGGTGACATAGCCTTTGGCGCCGAGCCGAAGCATTTTCTTGGCATAGGCCGGCTGAGAATGCATGGATACGCCAATGATCTTCGAGTTGGGGGAATATTTGCGGATCATTTTTAACACGTCGAATCCGCTCATCGGGGACATATTGATGTCAAGCAGGATGACATCGGGTCGTTTGTCGCGGGCCAGTTCGATCGCCCGTTGCCCGTTCCCGCACTCGGCCACAACATCGAAATTCTCGTTCTTCCCTAATAAATAGCTCCATGTTTCCCGGATAAGGGTATGATCATCAACGATCATGATGGATACTCGTTTCATTTGCTGTGGTTTTTCTAAAAGAGAAAAGAAAATGACTTAGCCATTGATGCGACGACTTGCTAATCAGTTGTTAACCTTTTAGTTTTCGGGAAGAGGCGAGATAGTATGAAACAGGTATATAATATTAAGGATTTTCCATGAGAATGACAATTAAACCCCAATTGTTGATATTGGTCAATAACCGCGCACATTCTTGCCTTCCATATAGTTGATGAAGGCTTTGTTGACGACGCGATTACCGCCGGGCGTGGGGTAATTGCCTGTGAAATACCAATCCCCGGTGTTCGTGGGGCAGGCTTTATGGAGCGACTCGATGGTTTGATAAATGACCTGCACCGGAATATCGATCTCAGGCGGCGTGATCAGCCTGGCGATCTTATCGGAGATCTCCTCCGTACTGAATGGCTTATACACCTGGCGTACGAGGTTCTCGGTATGCAATACCCCGGTTCGCTGCATTTCTTTGCACCGCTCGTAGAGCTCCTGCAAACAATGTTCCTTGCCTCTCTCTTTCATCAGGGCCACGGCTGCGCGAAAGGCGATAAAATCGCCCAATTTGCTCATATCGATACCATAACAATCCGGATACCGTATCTGCGGCGCGGAGGAAACCACAATAATTTTTTTGGGCTCCAGGCGGGCGAGCATCCGCACGATGCTCTCCTTCAGGGTCGTTCCCCGCACGATGGAGTCATCGATTACCACAAGCGTGTCCTCTTTCTTCCGCACGGTGCCATAGGTGATATCGTAGACGTGCTGCACCATTTCATTGCGCCCGATATCCTCGGTAATGAAGGTGCGCATCTTCACGTCCTTGATCGCCACCTTCTCCACGCGGATCTTGCGGCTCATCATCTCCACCAGCTTCTCTTCGGTAATATCCCTGCCCCAGGACAAAATGCGCTGCGTCTTGATGTCCTTCAGGTAATCGTCCATGCCCTTCCACAGTCCGTAAAAAGCCACTTCCGCCGTATTCGGTATAAAGGACAGGATCGTATTTTTGAGATCGTGATCGACGGCTTGCAGGATCTGGCCAGTCAGGTTATACCCCAGGGCAATACGCTCCCGATAGATCTTCTCATCGCTGCCGCGGGAAAAATAGATCCGCTCGAAGCTGCATGCCCGGCGCTCCTTCGGCTCCAGGATCTTTTCCACCGTGACCGTGCCGTCGGACTTCGCGATCAGCCCCATGCCCGGCATAAGTTCCATCACCTCGTTCTCGCCGACATTAAACACCGTGCGGATAGCCGCCCGCTCGGAAGCCGCCACGACCACGTCTTCATTGATATAGTAATAGGCGGGCCGGATCCCATTGGCGTCGCGGAAGACGAAGCCATCGCCATTCCCCATCAGGCCTCCTACCGTGAACCCCCCGTCGAAGAGGGGCACGGCCTTGCGCAGGAGTCCCACCACGTCCATGTTCCCGGGCGATGCCTCATCAGCATGGACCTGAAAATGATGGATCACCTCCATCATGGCGGCCAGGTCGCTCTGTTTTTGGAACTCCCCCGGATCGATATTGACCAGGGCGAAAAGCTCGTCGGTATTCACCAGGTTGAAATTGCCTGCAAGGGCCAGGTTCCTGGCGGGAATGATATTTCGCTTGATGAAGGGATGACAAAATTCGGCATTGTTCCTGCCCTGCGTGCCATAGCGCAAATGTCCCAATAGCAGCTCGCCCATCAACGGGATATGCCCCTTCATCAGACCGGGATGCCTGGCGATATCGGGCTGATAGAGCTCCAATTCCTTCACCTCGCCCATGATCCTGGCAAAAATATCCGCAAGTGGTTGATTATTACTACTTCTGATTCGGTGGAGAAAGGGATGGCCGGGTTCGACATTGAGCTTTACCGCAGCGACCCCGGCGCCATCCTGGCCGCGATTATGCTGCTTTTCCATGAGCAGGTACAACTTGTTCAACCCGTAGAGAACGGTCCCGTATTGCTGGAGATAATAGGAGAACGGTTTCCGTAGCCTGATGAATGCGAGCCCGCATTCATGTTTTATGTCATCGCTCATTGATTTTTTCCCTGAGCCGCAAAGTTAACCTTATTTGGAGAAAGAAAAAACCCCCAGTCTTCATAGGCTTGGGGGCGGAGTTCCAACAGGATGATGAACCATTGTCTCAGAGATGGAAATCTCTGGGTTTTTCAGGACTGGAACTTTGATGCTTCATTGGATTGGACTTTAAAACGGCGTTGCTTTTAGACGTTGTGTTAAAACGACATATTAAAGATCAGTTAAAATGTTGGATCGAGGAAGGAATGGGTGGTCGAATTCTCCTTCATTAAAGCATAAATTCACCCCCTCATAGGGGTTTACCCCAGCCATGATCGGCAGGGAGCAGTGCCCGGGACCGTTAGGAGGCGCTACTGCAGGGAAGGGGCGACAGGCCGGCCGGCCCGGCCAGAGGCTAGGGGTTTAAATATAGGTCGCATTCGTATTGATGAAGTTCACCAGGGACGCCGAGTTCTTTAACTTCAACTTTTTCAGGATGTTGTGCCGGTGCACTTCGACGGTCTTCAGGGAAATGTTGAGCCCGGAAGCGATCTCCTTGGAGGACAGGCCTTCTTTGATGAAATTAATGATCTGCATCTCTCTTTCGGTCAACGCATTGATATTCGGAGAATCTTCCTTTTCGTCGAGCAGCTGTTCCGATATGATATTTTTGATCTCGTCGCAGATGTATTTATTTCCATGATTGACCTCCAGGATGGCCTTGATCATTTCCTCCTTGGAAGAATTCTTGGTGACATATCCCCGGGCGCCCATCTGGAGCATTTTCTTCGCATAGGCCGGCTGGGAATGCATGGATACCCCGATCACCTTCGAACCGGGCGAGATCTTGCGGATCCGTTGGGTCGCCTCCAGGCCGGAGAACGGGGTCATATTGATATCCATCAGCACGATATGAGGGCGTTTTACTTTTGCCAGTTCAACCGCCTCCTGGGCATCTCCGCATTCGGCAATGACCTGGAAACGTGGATCGCTATTCAGGATATAGCTCCAGGTTTCCCTGATCAGCTTGTGGTCGTCGGCTATAAGAATATTGATCTTGCTCATAGTAGGTTGTTTTAAAGATTATATGACAGGGACTTGAACCCTTAATTTGCATCCTTGGCCTGGCGCGGACATGATCGTCACCTTCCCTCCGAACAGGTCCGCCCTGCTCATAATGTTCGAAAGCCCTAACCCCTTCTTATTCTTCACCTTTTCCGGTAAAAAGCCCTTTCCGTCATCGGTGATCGTTAACTCGATCCGATTCTCCGTTTCATCGAGGGTCAGCTCGATGATCAGATTTTTTGCGGCCGCATGCTTAAGCACATTATTGACCTGTTCCTGGATGATACGGAATAGCATCAACTTTTCCTTTTCACTGACCTTTTCGTCAAAGAGACCGACAGGATAAAATTCGACATGGATCGCCCGCGTCGTCCGGACGCTTTCCATCAAATCGCAGATCGAGGCGATCAGGCCCAGATCGCTGATGCTCGATGGCACCAGGGAACGGGAGATATTGCGTATCTCCTGGATCGCCTCGTGGATATTCTCCGCGCTCCGCGCAATCAGATGCGTCCGCTGCTTACGGTCGTTGCGGGCCAGCTCCAGGTATAATTTGGTCGTGGACAGGATCTGGTTGACATTATCGTGCAACTCCTTTCCGATCTCGGCCCGTTCTTTTTCCTGAGCGTCCACCATGGCCTGTGCGACCAGTTTTTGCTTGCTAAGCTCCTGCTTCAATAAGCGCGTCTCCATTTCCCGTTTCTCCGTGATATCCTGCATGGAACCCACCATCCGGATCGGTTTGTCGTCCTTGCCCAGGACCAGGAATCCGCGGTCGGAAACCAGCACGTACTTGCCGTCCGATCTCTTGAATCGATATTCCTCCAGCCAAAGGCCCTTGTTCCGGCCCTGGATGAACCCGGACAGACCGGTCATGATCCGTGCGTGATCGTCCGGATGCACATGGCTCTCCCAGAATTTCCGGGTCCGCACTTTCGGGCCGGGCCGATAGCCGAATTGCTGATAAAATCCTTCTCCCCAAAAGTATTGCCCCGTAGGGATGTCCCAATCCCAAATGGCGTCATTTGCGGCGCGCGTGGCCAGCATATACCGCTGATTGCTGATCCGGATCTCTTCTTCCGCGACATCGTTCTCCAGGATAAGGCGGATGAGGCTGCCTGCCCGTTCTACCATTTCGAGCTCGAGGTCCGTAGGCGATTTCGGAGATCGATAGTAGCTGGCAAAGGCCCCCAGTACGTCCGCTTTGGCATTCAGAATGGGAAGGGACCAGGATGCCCTCAATCCGAACTGCATGGCCAATTCCCTGGCGCCAGCCCACAACGGATCCGTAGCGATATCCGTCACGATCACCCGCTCCTTTCGGTACATGGCCGTCCCGCAGCTGCCGGCGGCCGGTCCGATAGGCAGCCCGTCGATGGCATGCGTATAGATCGCGGGCAGCCTCGGCGAACTGAGATGACGAACGGATATCCCGTCATCATCCAGGGTCAGCACCGAACAATACATCTCCGGAAATATCTTTTCGACCCCTCTCAGAAAATACGTGACGATCGCCTGCACCGAGGTCTTCTTATTGGAATTCAGCTCCAGCACTTTTTTCTCCAGCGAAAGCATGGCCTCCCGCTTTTTCCGGACGCTGATGTCCTTGAAATATACGCAGAGCCCTTCCGTAAACGGATAGACGCTGGTCTCGAGCCAGCGGTCCAAAAGTTCATCATATTCTTCGAAGCTGACTGTGACCTTTTTCTTCAGCGATTTGTGAAAAGCAAGCCAGGTCTCCGTGCCGACCATCGAGGGCATCTTCTCCCATAGAGAGGCGCCCATCATTGCGGCAGCGGAAAGTCCTGTGATGCGTTCGGTCTCGCGGTTCCAGCCTTTCACGCGGAATTTCCTGTCCAGCACGAAGAAGCCATCCGTAATGCTATCCACGATCCGATCCGGCAGACCCGGATCCAGCGAGCTGCGGTTCGAAACGCTCCGTTCCGGCAGGCTTCGATCGATGGCATCATGATAGATCCGGACCCCGGTGAATTGCCAGCCTCCCCCTTCCGGATCATTAGCAGGCGTGGGTGTCCAACGGATGGTCATCGGCCGCATGCCGTTCCGGTCGATCTTCAAATCCCAGCTCAGCGGCAGGGCTGCCCGGGTCAATGCGGAGTGTTTGAATCCAGGGTCGGGCACGCCCAATTGCCGGAACACATCTATAATATTCTTTTCAAGATAATTATATATGTTATTTTTTTGTAGTATACTTGTAAATCGGGGGCAGGCGGCCGTGATGGCCCCATCAGGAGCTGTTTCAATAAAATAAGGTTGAACAAACTGCTTTAGCGTAGGCACGGACTTTTTTGCACTACTTAGCATACAATATAATTGTCGGATTTTCACTTCACTGGACACAGCCGCTAAGGTAAACCCCTAGCTCAGTTTAATAATCCATTAACAAATTACTAAAACAGCGGGCATTAGCGCCTTCTTAAGCGGATATTTCCAGGTACACTAAGGGTTAATACCTAAGCTAATTTCCTGCTGTGGCTGCAGAATTCCATTTGGCCAGGCTTTGGCAACTTCTGTAATCCCCGGCGATCATGACATAGAAGGTGGGTATCTTGGAGGTAAACCATCTTTCCAGGGCTTGTTGCTTCTTTTCGTCCAGGGCGCGTGCCGCGATACGGTTATAGTCGTCTTTCAGGTTTTCCCGATGCGGGGCGGATTTGGAGAGCAGGAGCACGATGCGGACCCCTTTCTTACCCCGATCGTCCGTAAAGACGGTTGGTTTGGAATATTCTCCGGGTTTCAGGTTGGCATCCTTTAACAGCAGGACCATATCCTTATCCAGTTGATCGATGGTCAGAAAGGTGGACCCGTCCCGGCCCATAACCTGACCCGCCATGGATTTCGCCACATCGTCGGTGCTATAGCGCGAGACGGCTTCGCCGAACCCGATAGTGCCGGCGATCAGCTGGGCGCGCACGGAATCCAGTTGCGCGACCGCCTCATCGATCTCGGGCTGGGTGATCTGGGGAATGATCAGGATATGCCGGACGACCGCGATATCACCATTGCGGCTCACCATCTGAATGATATGGTAACCGAACTTGGTCTTGATGACCGGCGAGACCTGTCCTTCCTTAAGCCGGAAAGCCGTGGAGAAGAATACCGGGTCCCACATCTTGGCGTCATCCCGGCTGAGCTCGATCTGTCCGCCCTGCTGCTTGCTGCCCGGATCCATGGAATAGAGCTCGGCCAGGGTCTCGAATTTTTTGGTACCGGCTTCCACGGCCTTTTTGTATTCGTTCAATTCGTCGATGGCCAGCTTTTCAATGTCGCGGCTGGCCTTGGGATAAACGATGATCTGATCCAATTGCAGTTCGGACTCATAGAGCCGGAGGCTGTCCTTGGGGATCTTCTCATAATATTCCTTTACTTCCGTGGGGGTGATCTTGATATCTTCGACGATATGGTTGCGTTCGGCCTGCGCGAGGCGCTGCTCGCGTATGGGCTGCCGAAAGTCTTCCTTGGCCTGGTAGACGGTCCGCTGGGCGATCTGCTCGAATTGCTCCTTCCCTCCATACAGGTTGATGAAATAGCGGATGCGCTGATCGATCTCGGCCTCCACTTCTTCATCGCTCACCGGCAGGGAATCCTTTTCCGCCTGCAATACCAGCGCCTTCTGCACGAGCATCTGGTCCAGAACCGAGCATTCATCCGGCAGGTTCACTCCGGGTGCGCCATTCCGCTGCATGTCCGCGATCGCCGTCGTCAATTCGGACTTCAGGATGATCTTGTCGCCGACGATGCCGGCGATCTTATCGGCAACCACTCGTTGCTGCGCAAAGCCTGCGACAGTCATGAGCAGCAGTACAACGGGGAACAGGATGAATCTTTTGTTCATATATATGGAAAAAGTGCAGGTCAAAAGTAATCGGAATCCCGCGCAAGCGTCTGCGGGAAAGCCGGGATGACCCCTATTTAACAAAAGTTTAGAGCGTGCGCTTTACTTCCTCTTCTTCATAGGCCTCTACGATATCGCCTATCTTGATGTCATTATAATTGCGGATGGTGAGGCCGCATTCCATGCCGGAAGCCACCTCCTTCACGTCGTCCTTGAAGCGCTTGAGCGAAGCCAGTTCGGCCGTGGCGCCTTCGCCGATCGGATAGATGACGATGCCGTCCCGTACGAGCCTCACCTTCGAGTTACGGAAGATCTTGCCTTCGAGCACATAGCAGCCGGCAACGGTCGCCTTGTCGAACTTGAAGACATTGCGCACCTCCACATTAGCCACCACCTTCTCCTGGATCTTCGGTTCGAGCATCCCTTCCATGGCGCTCTTTACTTCTTCGATCGCATTATAGATGATGCTATACGTCTTGATTTCCACGCCCTCATTCTCTGCCAGCTTGGCGGCCTGCGAGGAGGGGCGCACGTTGAAGCCCACGATGACCGCATCCGAAGCCGTAGCCAGCAGCACGTCGCTTTCGGTGATGGCGCCCACTGCCTTGTGCACCACATGCACCGCGATCTCTTCGGTGGACAGCTTCTGCAGCGAGTCGCTCAGCGCCTCGACCGAACCGTCCACGTCGCCCTTGATGATCAGGTTGAGCTCCTTGAAGTTGCCCAGCGCCAGGCGGCGTCCGATCTCATCGAGCGTAATATGCTTCTTGGTGCGGATGCCCTGTTCGCGCAGGATCTGGGCTCTCTTGTTGGCCACTTCCTTGGCTTCGCTCTCATCATCGTAGACCCTGAATTTTTCCCCCGCCTGCGGCGCGCCGTTCAGGCCCAGGAGCAATACGGGAGTCGAGGGGGGAGCGTCTTCCACGCGCTTGTTGCGCTCGTTGAACATGGCTTTCACGCGTCCGTAGTATTGGCCCGATACCACGAGATCTCCACTGGCCAGGGTGCCATTCTGCACCAGTACCGTGGCGACATAGCCGCGTCCTTTATCGAGAGAGGCTTCGATCACGCTGCCGGAGCCTTCGCGGTCCGGATTGGCCTTGAGGTCGAGCAGTTCGGCCTCCAGGGCTATCTTTTCGAGGAGCAGGTCGACATTCAATCCCTGCTTCGCGGAGATCTCCTGGGATTGGAATTTCCCACCCCAGTCTTCCACGAGGATGTTCATCGAGGCCAGCTGTTCCTTTATCTTCTCGGGATTCGCCCCGTCCTTATCGATCTTATTGATGGCAAAGACCATCGGCAGGCCGGCTGCCTGCGCATGCGAGATGGCTTCCCGCGTCTGGGGCATGACCGCATCGTCGGCGGCGACCACGATGACCGCTACGTCGGCGGCCTTGGCGCCACGGGCGCGCATGGCCGTAAAGGCCTCGTGACCCGGCGTATCCAGGAAAGTGATCTTCTTGCCTGTTGCGCTCGTGACCTGGTAGGCCCCGATATGCTGGGTGATGCCTCCGGCCTCGCCGGCGACCACATTGGCGTTGCGGATATAGTCGAGCAGGGAGGTCTTCCCGTGATCGACGTGGCCCATGATGGTCACCACGGGCGACCGGGGCAACAGCTCTTCCGGGTCGTCCTCGATATCCTCTTCTTCCATCTCCGCGGCATCGTCGATCCCGATGAACTCGACCACAAATCCGAATTCGCCCGCCACCAGTTCGATGACGTCCGCCTCCAGGCGCTGATTGATGGATACCATCATGCCCAGGCTCATACATTTGCTGATCACATCGGCATAGCTGCTGTCCATCAGGTTGGCGAGCTCGCTCACGCTGATGAATTCAGTGACCTGCAGCTTGTTATCGGTCATTTCCTCCGCGCCGGTCTGTTCGGCCATTTCATCGCGCTTGGCCCGACGGTATTTTGCTTTCAGGCTCTTTCCGCGGCCGCCGGAACCGGCCAGTTTGGCCTGGGTCTGCCTGATCTTTTCCTGAATTTCTTTCTTATCGATCTCCTTGGCTTCGCGCGGGCTGTGCCTGGTATCGGGCCGGCGATTGCCGCCGCCTCCGGGGTGTGCTCCACCTCCGCCGGCGCGGTTATCATTTTTGCGAATGGGCAAGCGGGTCCCTCCGCCGGGCTTTTGTTCTCTGGCGCCGGGGCCACCGCCGCCGGGCATATGCGGTCTTCCGGTATCCTTCTTCTCGATGGGGATCCGTTTTCTCTTTCTTTTTTCTTCGGACGGCGACTTGGGCCGCGTATCATGATCCGCGGGCAGGTCGATCTTGCCGAGGATCTTGGGGCCTTCCAACTTGTCCGCCTTGATATTCTCGATGACGGGAGGCGCTTCCTCTTCGGCAGCGGCATGTTCGAGCCCGTTGCCGGCAACGGGCTCGCTTTCCTCCTGTTCGGCGGGCGCCGTACTTTTCTCCGTCTTCTTTTCCTTCACGGCTTCTGCCTTCTCCTCGACGGTCTCTTCGGCGACCTGTTCCGTCTCCGCTGTCTTCGCCTTTTTCGGGGCCGCCTTCTTGGGACGCGTGGAACTATCGATGGCGGAAAGGTCTATTTTACTAAGCACCTTCGGGCCTTCCAGTTCGGGTGCGTCGATCTTGACGACTTCAGGCTCCGGCTTGCTCTCCACGATGGGAGGAAATGGCGAAACGACGGGCGCCTCGGCGACCGGCTCTTCCTTGACGGCAGGCTTCTTGATGATCTCCTTCTTGAAAATGACCGCCTCTTCTTCCTTCTTCTTCTTGCCCTCCAGGCTACCCTTGGGGAGATCGATCTGATCGCTCTTGATCTTGGCATTCTTGTCCCCCTGGAATTCCAGCTGGAGGGAACGGTACATTTCGTCCGTGAGCTTCGAGGTCGGCTTCAGGTCGTCCTTATTAAATCCCTTGCCCAGCAAAAAATCCACCAGGGTATCCTTCCCGATGTTGAATTCTTTGGCCGCGGCCATTAAACGTGGTGTCGTAGTTTCTGCCATATGATAAATATAGAATAAAGCCGGCTTTTCGCTCCCGTCGCACGGTCAGCAACCGCTTATTCCTTCTCGAATTCTTCTTTCAGCACCCTCCTGACCTCATCGATGGTGCCCTTTTCCAGGTCCGTCCTCCGTTCCAGCTCCTCGGCGGTCAGATCCAGGACGCTGCGTGCCGTATCACAACCGATCCGCTTCAGTTCGTCGATCACCCAGGTCTCGATCTCATCGCTGAACTCTTCCAGGTCGATATCGAATTCCTCGGGCTCGCCCTCGTTGTCACGGAAGACGTCGATCGTATATCCTGTCAATTCTTGCGCCAATTTGATATTGACCCCCTTGCGTCCGATGGCCAGGGATACCTGGTCTGGCTTTAAATAGACATTTGCATGCTGCTTTTCGCTGTCCAGGTCCATCGTCGTTATTTTGGACGGGGTCAGGGAGCGCTGGATCAGGAGCTGCACATTATTGGTCCAATTGATGACGTCGATATTCTCATTCTTCAGCTCGCGGACGATCCCATGGATGCGGCTCCCTTTCATGCCTACGCAGGCGCCTACCGGGTCGATCCGGTCGTCATAGGATTCCACGGCTACCTTGGCCCTTTCGCCGGGCTCGCGGACGATCTTCTTGATCACGATCAGCCCGTCGAAGATCTCAGGCACCTCGATCTCCAGCAGTTTGGAAAGGAACAGGGGGCTGGTGCGGGACAGGATGATCACGGGGGAATTATTCTTCAACTCCACCTTCCTGACCACCGCGCGGATCGTTTCTCCCTTTTTGAAGTAATCCTGGGGGATTTGTTCCGACTTGGGCAGGATCAGCTCGCTGCCTTCTTCGTCCAGGAGCAGGATCTCTTTTTTCCATACCTGGTAAACCTCGGCGCTCACGATCTCGCCTACCCGCTCATTATATTTTTTGACCAGCACATTCTTCTTCAGGTCCCCGATGCGGCTCGCCAGGGTCTGCTTGGCGGCCAGGATGGCGCGACGGCCAAAATCCAGTATCTCGATCTCTTCATACAGTTCTTCCCCGACCTCGAAGTCCGGCGCGATCCGGGTCGCGTCCTTATAGGCGATCTCCGCCAGCGGGTCGTTCACCGCGCCGTCTTCCACGATCATGCGGCGGCGCACGATTTCCAGGTCGCCTTTTTCAGCATTCACGATCACGTCAAAGTTCTCGTCGCTGCCGTATTTCTTGCGCAACAAGGTTTTGAACACATCTTCGACGACCTTCATCATCGTGGGTCGGTCGATATTTTCGGCTTCCTTGAAGTCCTGGAAGGCTTCAATCAAATTAATACTGGCCATAACGCATTAGTTTAAAAATCCGCAACCGGGCGGACCTGTTAAAAGACTACTTGAATTTTTGTTGTTTTTATGTTATCAAATAAAAAGGTGTTGTTCACCACTTCCTTTTTTTTGTTCTTGCCGCGGGTCTCCTCAATGATGATACCGTCCTCCCCTACTTCCAACAGCCGGCCTTCCTTCTTCGAGCCGTCCTGCAACAGCAACTCCACCTTCCGCCCGATATTCTTCCTGTACTGCCGCAGCAGTTTGAGCGGCTCGTCCAGCCCGGGAGAAGAAACCTCCAGGGAAAAATCGTCCCCGGGGAACAATCCCGACGCCTCAAATTGCTTGTAAAGAGCCCTGTTGACCTGCACGCATTTTTCGATCGGGATCCCATGGTCGCCGTCCAGAAAAACCTTGACATTATTTGTCGGCTTGATCCGGACATCCACCAGGAAATACCCGGGCTCATCCGCCAGCAGGGCCTGCACCATGCCCTCCACCGCCTTGATCGTTTCGTTGACCATAGAAAATAAAGCAGGGAACGTCCCCGTTCCCTGCTGTTGCTTCATTTACCATGGCAAATGTACGACAAATACACTTTCTACCAAAAACGCCTCAAAAGGTTTACAAAAAATTTTTATAGTACTTTTATTGAAAGATCACCCCATGAGCCAGCCAGACAATCTAGGCGCATTTTTCTCTGAGAATAAAGCCTTATTGATCGAATACATAGAGACCCGGATGGAGATCTATCGCCTGCAGAGCCTTCGCCTGTTCGCCAAATCGGCCGGATATTTTGCCTGGATCATCGTATCCCTTTTCCTCGCCTTCCTGATCCTGCTGTTTAGCGGTCTGGTGCTCGGTTTCTGGGTCTCCGGATTGGTGCATAGCTATACCCTCGGATTCGGGTTGGTCGTACTGCTTCTCCTGGTCATTTTCATCCTCCTGGCCGTACTCCGGCGTTCACTATTCGTAAATCCTGCTATTCAAAGCATTATCCAGCGTTCGCGGGATGAGGTGCGGGATGGCGACGAAGAAGAAGAGGAGGGACGCCGATGAGCGCAAATAATAAAAGGAAATCCCAAAGCCTGGATTCGCTCGAAAGGGAGATCCTGGTACTTCGCCGGAAAGCAAAGCAGCTGGAAGGAAAAATGGACGAGAACCTCGACTATTTTCAGCAGCATTCCGGTTCTCTCTTTATCCGATCCCTTTTGCCGCGACGGTTGGAGGGGGAACTGGGCAGTGGTAACCCCATCCTGGATAGTATCCTGAAGAACGAGCGTTTGCAAAAGGTCCTGATCCGCCTGGCCGACAAACTCGCGGACAAGCTAGGCGACGGACTTAACTGGTTGGTAGACAGGGTATTCAAAAAATAATCACCCGCCGTGGCGTAGCTTTTTTAAGGAAGTCTTTAACAAAGCCCCGCCGAATTTGTAATAACTTCGCCACTGCATGATGCCACTGCCGGAAATATTTGCCCTGGGGATTCTCGCCTACCTGGTTTACAGGCTGATCTTTAATTTTTTTGTGCCCATTTTCAAGACGACCCGCCAGGTCCGGCAGCAATTCCGTCACATGCGCGACAGCATGAACGGAAATCCGCCCAACCATCGTCCGAACGGCACCCACTCCGCATCCGGGCCCTCGTCAGGCAAAGCCTCTTCCGGTTCCCCCGGCGCCGGGAACCAACGGAATGCCGGCAAGTCCGATCAGCATCCCTCCTTCGATTCGATCGGGGAGTACATCGACTTCGAAGAGATCAAAAAATAGTCTCGAAATCGACTTCCGTCACATGCATGCCCGGCCGCAGGTAGAATCCTTTCAGACCGGCAGCGATCGCGCCTTCCACATTCACCTGGGCATCATCCACGAACAGGGTTTCCGACGCGACAAGTCCATTTTCCTGCAGTATATGCTCGAACGGTTTCAGGTCGGGCTTTCTCATCCCCAACAGATGCGAATAATACGCTTTTTCGAAATGTTGTTCCAATTCCTTCGGTCCAAATGCCGCGCGATAGGTCTTTGAAAAATGATCGAGATGCAGGGAGTTGGTATTGCTGAACAGGAAGAGGCGATAGCGGTTCCGAAGGTCGTCCAGCATGGCGATCCGTTCGGCAGGGAAATCGAGGAGCATCGCGTTCCAGCCGTTCACGATCTGTTCCTCGCCGGTATCCGGGTTGGCCAGTGCTTTCAGCGCGTCGATGAACTGCCGGTCGCTGATCTTGCCGACCTCATAATCCCGGAAGAAAGAGTCCGCATGACCATGGCCGAAATGATCGGCAAAACGGCGTACGCCCATCGACGTGAATGCCTGTTCGGTACGCGCATTGTCCAGGTTCAAGAGCACGCCACCCAGATCGAAAATGATATTCTTAATGCCTGCCATCGCGCAAAATTAAACTTGCTTGGCGAGATCGCAAGGCACGGGCGCGTTATTTTGCCAGGCTGACGCCGGCTTCTCGGGTATCTCTGGAGTTCGGGCCTATATAAATATGGATCCGGCCCGGCTCATTGACCAGCCGCAAATCGCGGCCGTAGTATCTCAGGTCATCGGCCGCCAGCGTAAAATCAAGCTCCCGGCTCTCTCCTTTCTTCAGGAACAATTTCCGGAACCCCTTCAGTTCCTTTACCGGCTGCGTCACGCTGGCGACCGGCCTGCAGGTATAGAGCTGGGCGGTTTCCTCTCCATCATAGTCGCCGCTGTTCGTGACGGTAACCCGGATATGCATGGTTTCGCCCGGCCGCATCGAGCCCCGGTCGGTGGTCAGCCCGCTATAGGTAAAATGGGTATAGCTCATCCCAAACCCAAAGGGGTAGAGGGGGTCATTGGACACATCCAGGTACCGGGACTTGTATTTCTCGTTGCTTTGCCCGTCGTAGGGACGGCCCGTATTCTTATGGTTATAATATAAGGGGATCTGCCCGACATTCCTCGGCCAGCTGGTCGTCAACTTGCCTGATGGGTCATAGTCACCGAAGAGCACATCGGCGATGGCGTTTCCGGCTTCCGTGCCGCCATACCAGGTTTCGAGGATGGCCTGCGCATGCGCGTCTTCCCAGGGCAGGGTTAGCGGCCTTCCGTTCATTAAGACCAGCACGACCGGCTTACCTGTCCGGACCAGCGCCCTTAGCAAGGCTTCCTGATTTTCCGGCAGGGAAATATCCGACCGGCTCGCGGCTTCACCGGTCATGCCAAACGGCTCTCCCAGCACGGCGACGACGATGTCCGATCCATTGGCCGTATTGACCGCCTCCTGGATCATTTCCTCCGGAGAGCGCGGATCGGGGACTATTTCGCCGCCATTGGCATTGAGCTGCAGGAGGATCGCCGGATCATCGATCAGGTTGGCGCCCTTCGCATAGGACAGTTTCAAGGAAGCGCCGCCGATGCTCCTGATACCCTCCATCACCGTCACGGCTTTTTTTCCGTCTCCTGCCGCGCTCCAGTTGCCGATCAGGTCGCGGTGGTCGTTGGCGAGCGGGCCGATCAATGCGATCGAAGCCGTTCTCTTAAGCGGCAGTACCTGACCCGCATTCTTCAACAGCACAAAAGAATGCCTGGCGATCTCACGGGCCGCGGCGCGGTTTTCCGGCGTCTCGATCTCGCGGGCCGCGCGCTCTTCGCTACTATTGCGGTAGGGATCGCGGAAAAGGCCCAGCCGGAATTTCGCCTCCAGCACCCGACGGCAGGCCATGTCGATCTCGTTTTGCGTGATCTTCCCCTCCCGCAGCGAAGTTTTCAGTGTCGTTAGAAAGCCTTCTCCAACCATATCCATGTCCACCCCCGCTTTCAACGCCAGCGCCGACGCCTGCTGCAGATCGCCCAGGCCATGCGCGCTCAATTCATTGATCGCCGTGTAGTCGGTCACGATCATTCCTTTGAAGCCCCACTGCTTACGCAGCAGATCGGTCAGCAGCCATTTGTTTGCTGTCGCGGGGACGCCATTGATCTCATTGAAAGAGGTCATCACGCTGCCCGCGCCGGCCTGCACCGCGGCTTTATACGGAGGCAAATAATACTGAGTCATCTTCAGCGGGCTCATGTCGACGGTATTGTAATCCCTGCCCGCCTCTGCCGCGCCGTATAAAGCAAAATGCTTGACGCAGGCCATCACGGTATTTTCCTTGTCGAGTCCCTGGCCCTGATAACCCTTCACCATGGCCCGGGCCACCAGCGATCCCAGGTAGGGGTCTTCCCCCGCCCCTTCGGCAATCCTTCCCCAGCGTGGGTCGCGCGCGATGTCCACCATCGGCGAGAAGACCCAGTTGAGCCCGTCGGCGCTGGCCTCGGTAGCCGCAATGCGCGCGCTCTTTTCGATCAGCGTCGTATCCCAGGTGCAGGAAAGACCCAGGGGGATGGGAAAGATGGTTTTGTGTCCGTGGATCACGTCATAGCCGAACAGGAGCGGAATATGCAGTCTGGTATTCTTGAGTGCCATGTCCTGCAGCTTGCGCACGGCGCCGGGTGTGAAGGTATTGAATACGCCACCCACCAGTCCTCTTCTGATCTTCTCATCTACCCCCTGGCTGACGATCGGGCCGGTCACGTCGAAGCCCACTGAAGGCAAATTGAGTTGCCCGATCTTCTCCTCGAGCGTCATGCGTCCCAGCAGGCTGCTCACAAAGGCATTCATCGCGGCGTCGCCCGCAGTGGTGGCGCCCGACGTGGACGGCGATGGGAACTCCCGCACGGCCCCGGTGCGGGGATTGACGGCCGAGGCGGGTGGTTTGGTCTTTGGCGGTTTGGAGGTTGGCGGCGTTGTTTGTCCGGGTTTCTGCGCCTGGGCGCTTGTCCAAATTAGCGCGGCCGTAGCAAACAAGGAGGCGGCCATCGCGCAGCGTGCGTAGTTCATAGTCAATCCTTTTGGGCTACGAATGTACCGCATTAATAACCCCTTGCATGAGCCCGCGCATAGATTTCATCCGATGGCCCGAATTTGCTATTTTTGCCACGCCGAAAATGGCAGGACCCTTAGCTCAGTCGGTTAGAGCATCTGACTCATAATCAGAGGGTCGCTGGTTCGAACCCAGCAGGGTCCACTACTTCATCCAACTCACCCGCGCCGTCTGCGTATCCCGGGAATTCCCGCCGATCATGATATCGAAATCGCCCGGCTCCCAGTCATATTTCAACTCGCTATTGTAGAATTTCAGGTCTTCCGGCGTGATCGTGAAGCTCACCGTCCGCGACTCGCCGGCCTTAAGAAAGACCTTCTGGAATCCTTTCAACTCCTTCACCGGACGCGTAATGCTCGCCACGCGGTCGCGGATATAGAGTTGAACGACCTCTTTCCCGTCCCGCGCGCCGTCATTGGTCAACGTAACCTGCGCAGTCAGCGTCTGATCCCCTTTCAACGATTTACTGCTCAGCGTCACGGGGCTGTAACGGAAATGCGTATAGCTCAGCCCGAAGCCGAAAGGATAGACCGGATCATTGGATACGTCCAGGTAATTGGAACGGAATTTCTGGAACCAGGCGCCATCGGCCAGCGGGCGGCCCGTATTCTTGTGGTTATAATACAAGGGTACCTGCCCGACATTCTGCGGCCAGGTCGTACTCAGTTTGCCCGAAGGGTTGACCTCTCCAAACAGCACGTCGGCAATGGCATGCCCCGCTTCACTGCCGCCAAACCATACATTCAGGATCGCAGGCACCTGGTCATTTTCCCACTTTATTGCCAGGGGACGCCCGGTGAACAGGACCAATACCACCGGCTTGCCCGTCTTCAACAAGGCCTGCAGCAAGGCCTGCTGCGCACCCGGGATCTCGATATTGCTCCGGCTGCTGCTCTCTCCGGTCATTTCCGCCGATTCACCCAGTGCAGCCACGATGACGTCGGCCCGCGCGGCCGTTTGAAGCGCTTCGTCGATGATCTCCCGCGCGGGCCGGCGATCCCGACGCAAGGATTTCCCAAACATGCCCGCACGCTCTTCGAAGACGCTATCCTCGTCCAGGTTCGAGCCCCTTGCATAGACTACATTCACGCCAGACCCTGCCACTTCTTTTATTCCCTCCATCAGCGACACCGACTTCGAGAAGTCGACGGCCACGCTCCAGGTGCCTGGCATATTCTCTCTATTATCCGCCATGGGGCCGATCAGCGCGATGGTACCTTGCTTCTTCAACGGTAATACGTCGCCCTGATTTTTTAGCAGCACAAAGCAATCCGCGGCGATCTCGCGTGCCGCCTTCCGGTTGGCGTCCGTGAAGATCTCGCTGGCTGCCCGCTTCTCATCGCAATATTTATAGGGATTTGCAAACAATCCCAATTTATATTTTGCCTCGAGGATCTTCCGGCAGGCCATGTCGATCTGGGCCATCGTTACCTTGCCCGCCTGAAGTGACTGCTTCAGGGTCGTTAGAAAGCCTTCTCCAACCATATCCATGTCCACCCCCGCCTTCAGCGCCAGCGCCGACACCTGCTGCAGATCGCCCATCCCATGTTCCACCATTTCATTGATGCCCGTGTAATCCGTCACGACAAAGCCACCGAATCCCCAGCGTTTACGCAATACATCCGTTAACAGGAACTTATTTGCCGTCGCCGGTATGCCGTCCACCTCGTTGAATGAAGCCATCACGCTCCCCACTCCCGCATCCACGGCAGCCTTATAGGGTGGGAGGTATTCGTTGAACATCCGCACCCGGCTCATATCGGTGGTATTGTAATCGCGACCGGCTTCCGCCGCCCCATACATCGCATAATGTTTGACGCAAGCCATGATCTGCGTATTGTTGCTCAGGTCTCCCTGGTATCCCTTGACCATCGCTCTCGCAATCTGGCCGCCCAGGTAGGGGTCTTCTCCGCCTCCTTCCGCAATGCGTCCCCAGCGTGGATCGCGCGCAATATCCACCATCGGGGAAAAGGTCCAGCAAATCCCGTCGGCGCTGGCCTCCGTGGCGGCGATGCGGGCGCTCCTTTCAATAGCCTTCATATCCCAGCTGCAACTGAGGGCGAGGGGGATGGGAAAAGCGGTTTCATATCCGTGGATGACATCCATACCGAACAGCAGGGGGATCTTCAACCGGCTTTGCTCCACGGCAATTCGTTGAACGTCCCGGATCTTGGCGACGGATTTGATATTGAACAACCCGCCGACCTTTCCCGCCTTGATCTTACCGGCAATATCCGAGTTGCCGGCCTGGCCCGTGGTGATGTCGCCGGCGCCGGGCAGGTTCAACTGGCCCAGTTTTTCATCAAGCGTCATCTTGCTCATCAGACCATCCACAAAGGCCTGCATTTTTGTCTGTGACACAGCCACCCGCGTCGATCCCAGGATCAAAAGGGAGATGAAAACAACTTTGACATGCATATTTTTCAGTTTAGTAGTTCATAATGATCTCTCACTGCCGCATCCATCACTCCACGCCCATCACCGGGGTCCGGGGAGATACGCCGTTTTCGTTCATCGCTTCGATGCTGAAGTAATATTTCTTTTCCTTGTCCATGGCCTTGAACCAATATTCATTGGCGTCCTGCACCTGGATGCAATTGTATAATTTGCCGGGCGCCGTGCCGAAATAGATATTATAACCATAGGCATCATCCGCGGGCCTCCACTTGATCCATGCGCTGCGTTTGTCCTTTTCGGTCCGCAGGACGATCAGGTCCTTCACCATCTCCGGCCTGCTGCCAATGCCATGTCCAAACACCCGCAGACCGCTGATGGCGAATTTCCCGGTCGGCATATGGATGTTCTCGAGCCGGATGAATCGCGCCTGCACCGGCTTTTCCAGCTCCAGGTACTCATGCGGTACATCGGTCAGGTTATGGCTCTTGTCGGCGATCACCGTCCACCTCTTACCATCGTCGGATGCGTAGAGCTTGTACTGGTGGTAGATACCCGTCTGCTTCCCCAGGAATTCGGCGTCTTGGTCGGCATAGTTGATTTGAATGGCCCGCACGGTGGAACGCTCGCCGAGGTCGGTCTGGATCCATTCCCCCTTATTGCCCGTCGCCGCACTCCAATAGGTCTTGATATTCTCATCCACCGCATTGTTCGCTCCGTAGGCGCCAAGCGTTGACGAGACCTGCACCGGCTTCTTATAATTCAACAGCATCCAACCCGTAAATGCGCCAGGTTGCGCGTCGCCGGAAGCGCCCTGACCCGCGCTCCCCACAGGCCCCCAATGGGGATAGTCGCCGAATGCCGCGTCCATATACATCACCCCGTCCTTGTCAAACCCCGCCGGCCAGATGCCCAGCCTCCTTTCGAAATTATTTTTCACGGAGATCGAGATGGTGGAGATATGCCAGTATCGCCCGGAGTTATCCACGAACGTACTCCCATGCCCGGCGCCCCGCGCAAATCCGCCCGGCTTGAAGGACAGGGGATCGGACTGCGGGACAAAGGGTCCCAGCGGATTGTCGCCAACGACCACGCCATCGGCATAGCCGCTGAACTCCGTGCCCGGCGCACCGTATTGGAGGTAATATTTGTTGCCATGTCGGGTCATCCAGGACCCTTCTATAAAGGGATCGAGAAAGGTATTGTCCATGTATTCCCCGAATCGCTGCCATCCATAGCGCCAGGGTTCCAATAAGTACATCTCTTTCCGCGTTCCCAGCGGTTGAAGGGTCTTTCGATCGAGCTCCACGCCGTAAATGGGATAGCGGTTACTGCTGCCATTGTACATATACAGCCGCCCATCGTCATCGGTGAAAAAGTCCGGGTCCCATCCCCCGATGGCAAAGGAGTCCACAAGGGGTTTCCATTGGTTGCCCTTGGGATCGGTGCTCATCCACACGCTGAAATTGCTCGTATAGGTCGAACCGAACACGATCATCGTATCACCCAGGATCCCGACGGCGGGCGCACAGAGCTCGTCATAACCGGTGTTCCAGGGACGAAGGAAACGCCGCGAAAGGTATTGCCAATGCAGCAGGTCATGACTCCACCAATAGCCCCATTGATTGGTGCTGAACAGGTAGAAGTCGCCCTTGTAGTTCACGATCACCGGGTCGGCCGTGGC
>JAUZNZ010000016.1 GCA_030706735.1 Bacteroidota bacterium
CAGGACTTTCTCTTCGGCACCGACGTGCGGTACCATGACAGTCTTAACATAACCAATCCTTCGCCCCCGGATAAACTGACCATCATCTCCGGCGTAGGTCATTCCAGCTGGAACCAGCAATATGACAGCGCCTTCAGGCCGACCTTAAATTATTATGGCAGCACCCTGGATTGTACCAACGGGTGCGCTCCCAATATTGCGCCGAACAATAACGGCAGCCCCGTGCGCGGCAGCGGCAAGACGCAGGACAGTCTGAACGTGTATGAGTGGTTCCTCCTGTCGACCAGGGGATCTGCGCCGTTGGCCACCCCGCCGACCAGCAATGCCGGCAGCACCCAAACCATCACCCTCCCCACCAGCAGCGTCACGTTGAACGGTAGCGCGACGGCAGGCGGCAGCAATACCATTACATCCTATGCCTGGTCGCGCGTATCAGGCCCCAATACGCCGACCATCGTGAGCGCCGGCAATGCCTCGACCGCGGTGAACGGCCTGATAGCGGGCACCTATGTATTCCAGCTATTGGTCACCCAAAGCGACGGCGAGACGGCCACCAGCACCGTAACCATCACGGTAAACGGCTCGGTCCCGACGGGAGGCCCTTATGCGTCACCGGTCATCACCGTGGGCGGCAACCAATCCATTGCGACGACGACGGCCAATACGACCTCGGCCTATACGCTTACCGGCGCAAGCCTGAGCACCATGGTCTGGACGAAGTTTTCGGTTCCGGGCGAAACGAAGAAAAAGATCGGCATCCTGGGCAGTTCCACCAGCCAGGGCAATGGCGCATCCACGTATGACAGCGCCTATGCGGGAAGACTACAAACCTATTACCAGGGCGCGGGCATCATCGACTCCGTCGTGAACCTCGCCTATAGCGGGTACAATATTTACCAGGCCATGCCCACGGGCTATGTGCCGCCGGCGAGCGTGACGGCCAAGCTAAGCCCTTCGGACGTCCCGGATCCCACGCGCAACATAACCGCGTTGCTGGCGCATCACCCGGACGTGATCATCTTATGCTTCCCCTCGAACGGGTACGACGTACTGACCACGTCCGAGATCATGACGCCGATGCAAACGATCTATGACCTGTGTACGGCTGCCGGCGTGCAGTGCTATGTCACCACGACGCAGCCCCGTTTCGACCAGCAGTTTTCGACGGCCTCGCAGAATTTCCTGAAAGTATTGCGGGACAGCATCCTGAACCGTTTCGGCTCCCATGCGATCGATTTTTATGATTGCGTCGCTACGCCCGGAACGACCGTGCAGATGCCGCAATATATGTACGGCGACAGCATTCACCTGAACGATGCCGGCCACCAGCAGCTCTTTAATATGGTCGTTGGCAAGAACATATTCCAGAACCTGATCAGCAGCTCTTCGGTGATCGCCAGCCCTTCTTCGAACAATACCTCGATCACCGGCCTCCCGACCGGAGTGAACAAGTTCCAGGCGACGGTCATCGACAGCCATGGACAGGCCGCCAATGCGGTGACTTCCATTACCGTGACCGCCAGCGGACCCGTTACGGCCAGCGCAGGCTCCAACCAGACCATCACGTTGCCCACAAGCAGCGTGACGCTGGATGGCAGCGGCTCGACCGGCTCGATCACCTCCTATAGCTGGACCCTGGTGAGCGGCCCCAATACGCCATCCATCGCCAGTGCGTCCGCGGTCTCCACGTCGGTGACCGGGCTCGTGCAGGGTACCTATGTGTTCCAGCTTTCGGTGAATGGCGGCGCTTCCACCGCGCAGGTCACGGTCACCGTCAATGCCGCCTCCGGTCCGCCCCCCGGCACCTGTCATGGCGTGGCTTACCTGCCTGCCCCCGGTGCGGACAGCGGTTATTACAATACGCAGAACCTGAACCCGGGCGATACGCTGTTCTTCGACGGCAGCAAGCCCTGGAGCTACGTGTATATTGCATCGCAGACCGGAACGGCCGCCTGCCCCATTATCGTCATGAACAAGAACGGCCAGGTCAAAATGTACGGCAACCAGTTCAAGCTGTATGATTGCGTGAATGTAAAAGTGCTGGGGACCGGCTCCTCTTCGAACCAGTATGGTTTCAAGATCCAGCCTTACCCGGACAATACCCTGGTCAACGGTACCTTCGCCTTCTCCATCGGCGGGCGCTCCAAGGATATCGAGGTCAGCCATGTGTCCGTCCGGAATGCCGGTATCGGATTCGAAGTGAAGGAAGACGGCGGTTGCGATCCCAATTATAATTACCCGAGCTGGGTCATCGACTCGATCCAGATCCATGATAACAGCATCGTACATACCTGGAATGAAGGCATGTACCTGGGTAACACCTCTCCGGACAACGCGGCCAACAGCTATGACCCGCGCCCGGTCGATTGTAACGGCACCACGACCTATCCCATTCCCATCCGGGTCGGCGATATCAAGGTCTATAATAACTATGTGGACAGTACCGGCCGCGGCGGCATACAGCTGGCCAGCGCAAGCACCGGCATGAGCGAGATCTATAACAATACCGTGAAGCATAGCGGGATGAACGGGGACGACGCGCAGGGCATCGGCATCAGCGTGGGTACTTACACGCACTGTTACATCCATGACAATACTATTTCCAATACCTATACCTGGGGCATCTGCTCGGTCGGTGGATCGGGCACCAATGTTCCGTTGCGCATCGAGAACAACACGACGGACAGTAGCGGTTACCTGACGACCTACAACCTGTCGCAGAGCGTTTCGGGCGTCGTGAACAATCTGGCCGCGGAACCGACCTATCCGGACACGTTGAGCTGGCCTTATTCCCTGTTCATTGCCAGCAAACCGACGCAGTTCACGGACAGCACCCAGTTCTGGATCAAGAACAATATTTGCGGTCTGCGCAAGAACAGTTCGGGCATCGGACTGGTGGACTACCAGAATACGATCCAAAAGGAAGGCAATATCATTTGCGGCAACGTCAATAAGTCGGGCGGTACGCCGACGATCACCACCGAAGGCACCATACCCGTGCAATATTCGACGGCCAATTGTACGGCCACGAATATTCCCCCGATCGCGAACGCGGGGGCTAATCTGACGATCACCCTGCCTGTCAACACGGCTACCCTGATCGGCAGCGGCACGGACCCCGACGGTACCGTCGCGGGCTATACCTGGATCCAGGTATCCGGACCCTCGGCCTCCTCGATCGCGACGTCGAACCAGGCTACGACGGTCGTCAATAATCTGGTACAGGGCGTTTATACCTATAAGCTGACGGTAACGGATAACCAGGGCGCAACGGGTACGGCCACCGTAACGGTCACCGTAAACCCGCAGGTCGTGGTGCCCCCGCCGCCCAATCAGCCTCCCGTGGCGAATGCCGGCGCAAATCAGACCATTACCCTGCCCATCAATACCGCGACCCTGACGGGCAGTGGTACGGATGCAGACGGTACGGTGGCCTCCTATGCATGGACGCAGGTTTCCGGTCCTTCGACCTCGTCGATCGGCACGGCCGGCCAGGCTACGACCACGGTCAATAACTTAGTACAAGGCGTTTATACCTATAAGCTGACCGTAACGGACAATCAGGGTGCGACCGGCACGTCGACAGTCACCGTCACGGTGAACGCCGCGGTACTGCCCAATCAACCGCCTGTCGCCAATGCGGGTGCAAACAAGACGATCACCCTGCCGACCAATTCCGTGATCATCACCGGAAGCGGGTCCGACCCGGACGGTACGGTGGCATCTTATGCCTGGACGCAGGTATCCGGTCCGTCGACGGCGACGATCGCGACTCCGGCCCAGGTGCAGACCACGGTGAGCAATCTCGTCCAGGGAGTCTATACTTTCAAGCTGACGGTGACGGACAATAAGGGCGCAACGGGCTCGGCCACCATGACGGTGACCGTGAATGCGGCGCCGCCTCCGCCCAACCAGCCTCCCGTGGCCAATGCCGGCGCGAATCAGACCATTACCCTGCCGGTGAGTACCGCGACCCTGACGGGCAGCGGTACGGATGCCGACGGTACGGTGGCGTCTTATGCCTGGACAGAGGTATCCGGTCCGTCGACGGCGACGATCGCGACGGGCAACCAGCCTTCGACCGCAGTCAATAACCTCGTGCAGGGCGTGTATACCTTTATGTTGACGGTAACCGATAACCAGGGCGCTACCGGCACGGCGACCGTTAGCGTGACGGTAAACTCCGCCGCTCCGGGCAACCAACCGCCTGTGGCGAATGCCGGCACGAACCAGACCATCACGCTGCCGGTGAATACGGTGACCCTGACGGGTAGCGGTACGGATGCGGATGGCACGATCACTTCGTATACCTGGTCGCAGATCTCGGGTCCCTCGGCCTCGACGATCGTGACGGCCGGTCAGACCCAGACGGTGGTGAACAACCTCGTCCAGGGCGTATATACTTTCCAGTTAGTCGTAACGGATAATAATGGAGCCAGCTCGGTGGCCACCGTAAAGGTGACCGTCAATGCGGCGGCGCCTCCTCCTCCGCCGGCTAATCAGTCCCCCGTGGCCGTGGCCGGCCCGGACCAGATCGTTACTGCACCGGTGGTGTCCGTAACCCTGGATGGATCGGCCTCCTACGACCCGGACGGATCGATCGTCAGCTATACCTGGACGGAGTTCTCGGGCGCTGCGGGCATCACCATTGCCGGCGGCAATACGGTCAAGGCTACGGTCTTCGGCCTGCAGCCCGGTTCCTATATATTCCAATTGACGGTAACGGATAACCAGGGCGCCACCGGCACGTCTACGGTGACGATCACGGTCCTCGCTCCCGGTAACAACGGTGGCGGTGGTGGTGGCGGCGGCGGCGGCGGCGGTAATGCCAGCCAGGTGGTTGTTGCCGTGGCTGGAAATGATTCCACGATCGCTTATCCGAATAGCGCCGCGGTATTGAATGGCAGCGGCTCCTATGCGCAGAGCGGCACGATCGCCACGTATGCCTGGACCCAATTGAGCGGCCCGGCGAATGCGACCATCGTCACCGCATCCTCGGCGGTCACCAACGTCGATCAGCTGGTCGTCGGAGACTATGCCTTCCAGTTGACCGTGACGGGCGACCAGGGCGCCCTGTCCAGTGATACGATACATATCCGGGTGACGAATACCTTGCGTTATACGTCTAAGGCCAGTATCTATCCGAACCCTGCCTTTCAGGACCAGGTAACGCTCGACCTGCTGAATTCGGCAAGGGGCAAGACGCTGGTCACGATCCAGGATATCGGTGGTCGCACGACAAAGGAATTCGCCTTCGACAAGAATGACGACCAATTCCAGCAGTTGCTTGGATTGCCTGGCCTGTCCCGCGGGGTGTATATCGTGACCGTGCGATTCACCGGCGATTATCAGCCGCTCGTGTTCAAGCTGGTGAAACAATAATACTACCTGCTCATAGCCAACATAAAAAAATGTCCCGGAACTCCGGGACATTTTTCATTTATCTGAACCAGCAGGCGGCGGCAAGTGCCGGCCGCTGCGGCGGCGATTAGAATTTCAGGATATGCTGAATGTCGATCTGCTGCTTGTGTTGATAGATCACCAACTGATAGAGGCCCGCGGGCAGGGTGCTCACGTTGACCTGCTGGGTGCCCGGCTGCAGGATCCAGGTGCGGAGGGCGCGACCGGAGCCATCGACCAGCACGGCGCTGAGGCCCGTCTCCTGCACGTTCAGCTGAAGGAGATCATGAACCGGGCTTGGCGTGGCCTGCACTTTTACGATCTGGCCATTGCTGAAGCGCACGGCTTGCACGGTCGACGTGCCGCCTTTGCCGTCGAGATCCACTTCCTGGATGCGGTAGTAGTTGGTTCCGTTCAGCGCCGGTTTATTATGCGTAAAGGAATAAAGCGATGGCTTGCTGCTGTTGCCGGCTGCCGCTACCGTACCGATGGTGGTGAAGCGACCTCCGTCCGCGGAATACTGGACGTTGAAATGCGAGGTATTCTGCTCCTCATACGTGGACCAGTTCAACAGGACGGAATTGCCCTGGGCAATGGCGGTGAACGGACCCCAATCGAGAGGCAGGATCTGCGCGCTGGTCTTTTGTACCGTGACCGTCGAGGCGTTGATGGTCAGGTTGCCGAGATTGGGAGACAGTACGACATTGGCGAATGTACCGCTGAAGGTTCCGCCTCCCGTATTGTTCAGTATGGTATACGTGGTATTGACGGCATCTGTGCCGCTCCCAATATCCAATACGGTGAGCGTAGCGAGGCTGAGATCGACCACGCCGGCGTCGGTGATCGTGATCTGGTCATAGTTCGTTCCCACCGCGCCACCCGGGCTGCCGATATACGCCTTCAAGTTGGGTGTTTGATTGGTTATGGCATTCATGTTCATACCAAACGTATTGGTAGTCGCGCCATTGATCGCGCCGGGAACAAAAATACCGCTGACAATATTGCTAACACCGTCAATTTGAACGAACCCTTGCCCATTGAAAGTACCATTATTGGTGAAGGGCAGGCTTTGGTTGAAGAAACCGTTGGATGAATTCTTGTTGAAGATGCCGTTGTTAATAAAGCTGTTTGAGCCCGCCTCATCGGTCAGACCGTGGTTTGTCGTGAAATTCTCGTTGATCGTTCCGTTGTTGGTGAATGTAGAACCATCGAAAAAGAGACCGGAAACGGGTGCGCCGGTTCCCCAGTTGAAAACCCCGTTATTGGTAAATTTGGCTCCGAGATGTTTGGGAAAACCTGCCCCATCGAAGTCGCCGACCACGTTAAAAATGCCTCCCGAGGCGACGACCGTCACAGCTTGAAGAAAGCCGCTGGTGAAGTTTGTCACGCCGCCGGAGGCCACCATCACGTCTGCATTCCCGCTGCCCGCCAGGGTATAACCGCCGCCAAGAGCGAAAGTGCCATTTACGACGAGGTCATCGCCTGGACCATCGGCCAGGTTCAGCGTCAGGACAGGCGTGCCACCCTGGTTGGCAGTGAGGGTTCCGCCGGCATCGATCAGGACCTGATCGACCGTCAGCCCGGCCACATCTTCCAAAACATTATCGCCGTTCTGTATTTCGATCACTCCGTCTGCGGAAGTCGGTGTCGCTGCGGCCGCTACCCAGGCGGCCCCATTAAAGGTCTGCCAGGTGGCCAGGGCGCTCCAGTTGCCTCCGCCGGTGCCGTTGGTACGAAAGTCGCCGGCTGTTTGGGCATTCGCGCCCAATGAGATCAGAGAAGCACCCAATAAAAAGTACAGAAAAGTAAAATTTGGTTTCATCTGGACATGTTTAAGTTTTAATGATACATTCTTTAGAAGATCAATTCAGGTAACTCCCGGAAGGGAGCAGGCTGTAAATAGATTGGCTGCAACTATTATTTCCAAAGGGTCGGGAAGGGAGGATATTGGAACGTGGATTAAAAGCGAGTCAGAGCCGTAAAAGTATAGAAATTATCAATAGCATCCGTATGGAGTATAAAAAAACCCGGCAAGTCGGTCAGCGAACCGGGCCGGGAGGACGGTATTGTCCGATCGCGCGGTAGAGGGCCGCCATGCAATTCTCCCAGGTATGGGTCCGGGCAAAGGCGATCCGTTGCGCCCTGCGTTCCGGCGTATCTTCGGCGAGCGCCCTTTCGATCAGGACCGGATATTCCTCCGGGCTGCCGGCCTGGTAGGTATGCGATTCGAACAATTCCATCGCCCGGGTTCGGCTGGCCACCACCGGCTTGCCTAGAGCCAGGTATTCGTCGATCTTCAGGGGATAATTGCCGCGGGTAATGGGGTTGATCAGCTGGGGGTTCATGCATACGGCAAAGGCGGCGATATACGCCGGCAACGAGGCCAGGGGCCTTCTGCCCAGGAAATGCACATTGGGCAGCGCGTGCAGCGAACTGTCCCGGAAGGCCGGGTCTTCGGGACCGACCAGTACGACGTTCCATGACGGGTTATATTCTGCGATGATGCGGATGACGCGTTCATCCAACCGTTCGCTGTCGAGCGCTCCGACATACCCGATGACCGGTCCGTCAAATCCCTTCAACTCCTCCGGCATGGGATGGTCCCCGTCCGCGTTGAACAGTTCGAGGTTGCAGCCCTGCCCCATATAGGCGGATCGCGGGTTGTACCCGCTGCAATATTCGGCGTAAAACGTTGAATTGGCGACCACAAGATCGGATTTCCGGATCAGGGCAGGCTCCAGGGCAGGCAAATGGCGCCGCCAATAGGCATAACCCTGCAAAAAGTCGCGCATATAATAGATGGACAACGAAGGCCGCAGGCATTCCTTCAGATAGAATCCATTATAGACATCGTTGTCGTTGAACAAGATGGGGTCGCGGAAACCCAGGGTCCGCATGGCTTCCCGAATGTCCGCGGCCAGCCGCCGGTTATTGAGATAACAACCGGCTTTGAAGAGAGCGGTGGAAGGCAGCCAGTTGATCGATTCCAGCACGGTCGGCGGGTAAAATTCCCAGATCTGCGGGGCCACCTGGCGGATCTTTTCGCCTTTGTGGCGGATCAGCGAGATATGCTCCTGCACCCCCTTCGTGTTCTGTTTGGCGTGCCAGGTCTTGCGATTGACAGGGAGATTGACATAGAGCACGCGGTTTTGTTCGCCGAGCCGCGTCGCGATATTCTTGCAATTGCTGCCAATCTCATAGTACCATGGCTGCAATCCGATCACGACAAAGTCCCGTCCCCGGATGGGCGGAACGGATGCATCCGGCGCCTCGCCCGGGGCGGCGAACCCTTTCGGTGTCGCGGAATGATCTGGTCTGAGGGAGCTGTTCATCGGAAAGGTTTGTAAAAAGTTCGCGTTCCGAGCGCCAGCATCGGCAGATCGGCCCGGGAATC
The DNA here is from genome assembly GCA_030706735.1 of Bacteroidota bacterium. Taxonomy (GTDB): domain Bacteria; phylum Bacteroidota; class Bacteroidia; order Chitinophagales; family Chitinophagaceae; genus Puia. The sequence goes on from JAUZNZ010000016.1 coordinate 8,795, forward strand.
GCCGTAGGCATAAATCGCCTCGTAGTCTTCGAGCCGGTACTCCGCCCGGATCCGTCGGACCTTTTCTTCACCATGGCAATTCTTTCCGCTGATCCGACCGGTCAGGACGGCGGCGGTCGGCGCGGCAGACTTCCGGCGCGACGTCACCTCCATCGTCCCAAGGCGCGATGCGATCAGGCCGGCTCCCGCGGCCGTCGCCCAGGGCTCGATCCAATCTCCCGGCGACGCCGAAACGATCACTACGGAAAAGCCCTCCTGCTGCAGTTTCCGGATCTCCCCGACGGCCTTTGGCCGGATCATGCCCGGCAGGCGCCGTTGCGCAAAATCGAGGCAAAGCGTTTTGAAATCCGGGACGGGCAGGCGCCGGAAGAAATGGCGCAGTACGCGTTCCTTCGCCTGCTGGTTCGAGATGAGCCCGGCCTTCCAGGCGATGATCCAGGGGCTGCTCCAGGCGAACCCCAGCCAATACCTTCCGCTGCCCTTGCTGTATTTAATGAACTCCAGCAGGGAATCCCGGTCCGTAATGGTTCCGTCAAAATCGAAGAAGGCGATGCGCGCGGAGCTCATTTGAAAATGGTAACGTCTTTCAGATAAAGGATGACGATATAACTTGCCACCCAAAGAAGGATCGTGATCTGGATGAAGCGGTCCCTGTATAATATTTTGGTGGGCGAACCGGAATCGGCCTGTACGAATACGATCTGCAGATAACGCATGATCCCGGCGATCACGAACACGCAGGTGTAATAGAGGCGATAGGATTGGAGCCGGTTCATGGTCTCTTCCGACATGGTGTACATGAAATACGCCACGATGATGACGGCACAGACCAGGGCCAGCAACACGTTCAGAAATTCCAGGTTATATCCCTTGATCGACTTGCGCATGTCCTGACCCGATCCGATCTTGAGCAGTACGTCGTCGCGCCGTTTGCCGATGGCCATGAACAGCGCGAGCAGGAAGACCATGATCACGATCCATTCCGACAAGGGCACGAAGGCGATCACCGAACCCGCCTTGATGCGCAGCACGAAGCCGACCGCCAGCAGGATGATATCCAGGATGGCAATGCTCTTTAGTCCCAGGGAATAGGCCAGGTTGATGGCGAAATAAATGGCCAGTACGAACAGGAATTTATCCCGGATGAACCAGGCCAGTCCAAAGCCGGCCACCAATAAAAGTCCGCAGATGATCAGGGCGTGGGCCGCGGGGACCGCGCCGGAAGCGAGGGGGCGGTTCTTCTTGACCGGGTGTTTCCGGTCATCTTCCCGGTCGCGATAGTCATTGATGATGTATATGCTGCTGGCGATACAGCAAAAGGCGATAAAGCCATAGCCGACGGACAATAATACGGGAAGGTTATCGAGGCGGATCGCGCTGGCGAAGAAAAGAGGGAGGAATAAAAACAGATTTTTTGCCCAATCCTTTGGCCTTAAGAGTCTAAGGTATGCCACATTTTTAATTTGTGTCGCCAAAATACAAACAAAAAAAGAGAATCAATAATCCGCATTCATTTAATTTTGGAAAAACGTTCCCTCCATCATCGACACTCTCGCATCCATACTTACCAACCCCATCGAATACCTGAAAGGGGTGGGTCCCCTGCGCGCCGACCTGTTGAAAAAAGAGATGAATATCTTCACTTTTCAGGACCTGCTCGAGCTCTATCCCTACAGGCATGTCGACCGTACGAAGATCTCCCGGATCCGGGAGATCGACCAGCAGACGGAATACATCCAGGTGGCGGGCCGCCTGATCAGTAAGGATATTGTCGGGGATAAACGGGCGCGAAGACTCGTCGCCCAATTGCGGGATGTGTCGGGCACGCTCGAACTGGTTTGGTTCCAGGGAATACATGGCGTCCAGAAACTATTGCAGGTGGGCCAGGAATACCTGGTATTCGGACGCACGGGTTTTTACCTGGGCAGCCCGCAGATCACCCATCCGGAGATCGAGCCCTATGCAGGCGCGACGCCGGAAGGCAGGAATTTCCTTGAACCGGTCTATCCCAGCACGGAAAAGCTGAAGCAGCGCGGCATGGGTGGCCGCCAGATCGGCAAGTTGACCCAGACGCTGCTGGGCATGCTCAAAGAGCGGGATCTTCCGGAGAACCTGCCGCCGCAGATCCTGCAAGCTCTATCCCTGATGCCCCGTTATGCGGCCTTCCGTCAGATCCACTTCCCCGCCCAGCCCGCGGAATACGCCAAAGCCCTGTCCAGGCTGAAGTTCGAAGAACTATTCCTTGCGCAATTGCGGATGGGCCTGATCAAATCGCAGCGGCACCGGTCTTCGCAAGGCGTCGTATTCGGACAGGTAGGGGAACTGTTCAATCGTTTCTATAGCCGGCATCTTCCTTTCGAATTGACGGGGGCCCAAAAGCGGGTGCTGAAAGAGATCCGGCGCGATACGGGCAGCGGCCGCCAGATGAACCGTCTGCTGCAGGGAGACGTCGGGAGCGGAAAAACCATCGTGGCCCTGCTGGCCATGCTCCTCGCGGTCGACAATGGCTTTCAGGCCTGCATCGTGGCGCCAACCGAAATACTCGCCAGACAGCATTTTCTGGCCATATCCGAACTGGTAAAGGGCATGCCCCTGGAAGTCGGCCTGCTTACCGGATCGTCGCGTTCCAGGGAGAGGAAAAAAACACTGGGATCGGCGGCCTCGGGCGAATTGCATATTTTGGTCGGAACCCATGCGATCCTGGAGGATCCGGTGTTGTTCCATCGCCTCGGCCTGGCGATCATCGACGAGCAGCACCGCTTCGGCGTGGCTCAGCGGGCCAGCCTTTGGAAAAAGGGGGCGCAAGGTCTCAGCGGGATCATTCCCCCGCATGTACTCGTCATGACCGCTACCCCCATTCCACGGACCCTGGCCATGACCGCCTATGGCGATCTCGACTATAGCGTGATGGACGAATTGCCTCCGGGTAGGCAACCTATCGGTACGGTGCATCGTTACGAAGATAAGCGGCCGCAGGTCATGGATTTCATCCGGCATGAGCTCAGCAAGGGCCGCCAGGCCTATATCATCTTCCCCCTGATCGAAGAATCAGAAACTCTTGATTATGAGAATCTTATAAAAGGGTATGAAAATGTGAAGGCCTGGTTCCCGGAACCGAAATATTGGATCAGCCGGGTCGACGGAAGGCAGCCGGCAGGGGAGAGGGAGACGAATATGAGCCGTTTTCTGTCAGGAGATACCCAGATCATGGTGGCGACCACCGTCATCGAGGTCGGCGTGAATGTCCCGAATGCCTCCGTCATGGTGGTCGAAAGCGCGGAGAAATTCGGGCTTTCGCAGTTGCATCAATTGAGGGGAAGAGTAGGGCGGGGGGCCGAAAAGAGCTTCTGCATCCTGCTGACGGGACGCAAGCTGAATAAAGACGCCAGGGAACGTATAAATACGCTGTGCGCCACCAATGATGGCTTCAAAATTGCTGAAAAAGACCTGGAGATCCGGGGTCCCGGCGATATCGAAGGCACCCGCCAAAGTGGCATGCTCAACTTCAAACTGGCCAGCATCGTGCAGGACCGGGCCCTTTTGGAACGTGCGCGGGATATGGCGGAATCGATCCTGGATAAAGATCCCGAATTGCGCGCGGAAGATAATAAGGGCCTTCGAACCTTCCTGATGTTGCAAAAGGGTAAGACGCAATGGAGCAAGATTTCGTAGATTGAACGGGAAGGCGCCCTGATCATTAAATCGAAACGCATAACTTGGGAAGGATATTTACTATTATTAGCCTGCTTACCCTGTCCGCCGTACGCCTACCCGCGCAGCACGGCGGGTCCATCCCGTTGCAGTTCGTCGAGAACAAGGGCCAGTGGGGCGCCGGGATCAGGTACCGGGCGGAGATGAGCACGGGCTCCTTCTACCTGGGGAAAAAAGGGTTTACCGTATTGCTGCACGACACCACCGATCTCAAACGGATCACGGCCTTCAGGCATGGGGAACAGCAGCGGGGGATGGCGCCCGGCGGGATCCTGCATTCGCACGCCTACCGGGTCAGCTTCCAGGGCGCGAACGAACAGCCGGAGATCGTGGCCGATCAACCGCTGGACACCTACAATAACTACTTCATCGGAAAAGATCCCGCCAAATGGGGCGCCCACTGCCGCGTTTACCAGGGCATCACCTACAAGAATATTTACGATGGGATCGACCTTCGTTATTATACCGAGAACGGAGGACTGAAATATGACCTGATCGTTCATCCCGGCGCGGACCCCAACCGGATCGCTCTCAAATACGAAGGCCAGAGCAAGCTCATCCTCAAAAAGAACCAGGTCACCGTCCAAACCACGGTCGGTTCCGTAAAGGAATGGATCCCCCGTTCCTACCAGGTCGGGCAAACGGAAAGAAGGGATGTCGATTGTAAATACACGATCTCGTCGGACAATACCATTAAGTTCAGGATCCGCAATTATTCCCCGGACGCCACCCTCGTCATCGACCCGACCCTCGTCTTTTGTTCTTTTACCGGCAGCCGGTCAGACAACTGGGGGTATACCGCCACGTACGACAATGCGGGTAATTTTTATGCGGGTGGCATCGTCCTGAATGACAATAACGGGGATGCCAGCGGGAATGGGTATCCTGCCAGCCCGGGCGCTTTCCAGGGTTCTTTCGCCGGCGGCGACGCCAGTGAAGGGGGGCCACCCTATGAGTATGACGTGGCTATCTTCAAGTTCAACTCCAACGGAACGGCAAGGGTGTTCGCGACCTATCTCGGCGGCAGGGGGGATGAGCAGCCCCATAGCATGGTGGTGGATAATGCCGGCAACCTGATCGTTACCGGGCGCACGAGTTCGGTCGATTTCCCCAGCAACCTGCCTAACGTAGGACCTTGTGAAGGCTTTGACCTCTTTGTCACGAAATTTACCGCTGACGGCAGCGGCCTGATCGGCTCGCGCAAGATCGGCGGCGAAGGGTCCGACGGGGTCAACTTTCAACCCAAATATGTATTGCCCCTGGGCACCCGAGATCTGCGGCTTAACTATGGCGACGACGGACGGAGCGAAGTGATCCTGGACAATGCGAACAATATTTACCTGGCCGGCTGCACGCAGTCCGACAGCTTCCCGGTCACGCCCGGCGTATTCCAGGGCAAGTCCGGTGGAAAGCAGGACGGCATCCTGATGAAGTTCAGCCCGGATGTCAGCAATGTGCTCTTCAGCAGTTATATCGGCGGCAGCGACATCGATGCCGCCTTTGTGCTGGCGCTGGACCCTCTCACCAATAATATCTATGTGGCCGGAGGCACCGAGAGCAGCAATTTTCCGGGCGTGGGGAAGGGAGGCTCCGTGCTGTTCCCCGCAAACCAGGGGACGACCGACAAAGTGGACGGCTGGGTATCGGTCGTCAGCAATGACGGAACGAATTTGATCAACTCCACCTATATCGGCACGTCGGGAACGGACATCGTCTATGGCATCGATGTGGACCGGTTGGGCTTTCCCTATATAACGGGCACGACCACGGGCACCTGGCCCATTGTCAATGCGGCCTTTTCGAACCCGGGCGGCAAACAATTCATCGGGAAGATGAAACCGGACCTGAGCGGCTGGGTCTATAGTACCGCGTTTGGAAAAGCGGGATTCCCGTATCCGGATATTTCCATCACCGCCTTTCTCGTCGATCGCTGCCAGAATGTATATGTGGCCGGCTGGGGTGGCGGGATCGATATCAGTGAAGGGTATCTGAACTCGAATACGACGGGCCTGCCCACGACCGCCAGTGCGATCCGGAAGACGTCGGACGGCGCCGATTTTTATTTCTTCGTATTGCAAAAAGACGCGACCTCGCAGCTATACGGCACTTTTTTCGGTCAGATCAACGGCAACCTCGGCGACCATGTCGATGGAGGGACGAGCCGGTTCGACAAGCAGGGGATCATCTATGAGGCCATCTGTGCGAACTGTGCCGGAGGCGCCGCTTTTCCGGTCAGCACGAATGTCGTCGAGCCGCAAAACCCGGTAGCGGCGTTCGGGGGTTGTAATGAGGCGGCCGTAAAGATCGCCTTCAATTTTGCCGGCATCGCCGCAGGCCTGAAGACCAATATCACCGGCCGCGGAGATACGGTGGGTTGCATCCCGCTCAATGCGATCTTCCAGGATACGATCCGGCAGGCCAAGAGCTATATCTGGGACTTCGGCGACGGGACCCCGCCATTGGCCACCACGAACTACCTGGAGCCCCATACCTATACGGCCGTAGGCACGTATAAGGTCGTATTGACGGCCATCGACTCCAACAGCTGCAATACCTCCGATACCGTGTCGCTGCGCATCACGGCGCGCAATGACCCGGCCACCCTGGATTTCAGCTATACGAAGGTCGGTCCCTGTTCGTCTACCGAATATCAATTCACCAACCTTTCCGGGGCGCCTGCGGGCAAGCCGTTCGGCAGCAAATCGTTCGTATGGAGCTTTGGCGACAACTCGGCGCCGATCACCCTGGGTCCGCAGGACACCTTGCATACTTTTCTCGCGCCGGGCACCTACAATGTCAAGCTCAGCCTGATCGATACGAACTATTGCAATTACCCCGACGATACCGTCAAAGCGCTGTATATCGCCCAAAACGTCAAGGCCCAATTCACGACGCCGGCCAGCGGCTGCGCGCCGTATAATGCCGTCATCGACAACACGTCCATTGCCGGCCAGAAATTCTATTGGGACTTCGGGGACGGCACCGTCGATTCTGTCGACCGGACGCCCCCGCCCCATCTCTACCCGACGCCGGGGCCCTATACCATCAGGCTCCGCGTAGTCGATTCGGCGACCTGCAATATTACCGATGCAACCCAGTTCAGCATTACGGTGAGCGGGGCGCCAACCGCGGCGTTTACGTATACGCCGTCGGCGCCGGTCGAGAATACCCCGACCACCTTCTTCAACACGTCCACCGGCGGCGTTAAGTATATCTGGCTGTTCGGCGACGGCAGTTCCGAGACGAAGGCCACGCTGGATACGGTGATCCATCAATATAACCGGACGGATACCTTCGACGCCTGCCTGGTGACGATCAATAAATTCGGCTGCCCCGATACGGCCTGTCACCCCGTGGCTGCCCTGGTACATCCCTTGCTGGACGTGCCCAATGCGTTTACGCCGGGACGCTTCGGGCAGAACGGCATGGTCAAGGTGGTCGGGTTTGGGATCACGAAGATGGATTTCCGCATCTACAACCGCTGGGGACAGCTCGTATTCGTGAGCAGCGATCCGGGCATCGGATGGGATGGCACCCTTAAAGGCAATCTTCAGCCGATGGACGTTTATGCCTATACGTTGGAGGCGGAATTTTTCGACGGAACGCATGCGCACAAAAAAGGAGACATTACACTGATCAGATGACACCAAGAACCCTCATATCCTGTCTGCTGCTGCTGAGCGCCGTTACCCGCGGCGCCGCACAGGAAGTCTACTCGAGCATGGAGTTCGTCGAGAACAAAGGGCAGTGGGATAAACGCGTCGATTTCCGTGGGGAGATGCCTGCCGGCGCCTTCTTCATTCAGCGCCAGGGCTTTACCGTCCTCCTGCATAATCCGGATGACCTGCAGCGTTCCAATCACGGGGGAGCGGCAGGTGCGGATATTTCGATCATCAGGGGCAGGACGGCCGCCGGCGCTTCGGGCGCCATGGTCAGGTCGCATGCTTACCGCGTCTCCTTCATCGGTGCGAACGATCAGATCCGGGTGATACCCGATTTGCCGCTGCCGACATACAATAACTACTTTATCGGGAATGATCCTTCACGCTGGGCGACCCATTGCCAGGTTTACGGGGGGATCACCTATAAGGATATTTATCCGAATGTGGATCTCCGTTACTATTCGGATAACGGGCAGCTCAAATACGAATTCATCGTCCATCCCGGCGGCAATGTGGATCAGATCGCTATGAAATATGAAGGGATGGACAAGCTCAGTACGAAGAAGAACGAGTTGCTCGTCAGTACTTCGGCAGGGCAGGTAAAGGAATTGAGCCCCTACTCCTATCAGCTGGACGACAGCGGCCGGGTCAATGTCCGTTGCCGATATGTCATCCAAAACGGGAATACGCTGAAATTCAGGATTGACAGCTATTCTCCGGGCGCCACGCTCATCATCGACCCGACCCTGGTCTTCTGCAGTTTTACGGGCAGCAAGATCAGCAATTGGGGCTTTACGGCGACGCCCGGTCCGGACGGAAGCTTTTTTGCCGGGGGCATCGTCTTCGGGAACGGATTCCCGCAAACGACCGGGGCCCTGGAAACGAATTACCGGGGCGGCGAATTCGATGTCGGCATCATGCGGTTCTCCAGCAATGGCACAAATAAACTATACAGCACCTACCTGGGAGGGAATGACAGCGAGACCCCTCACAGCATGGTTTGCGATCTGCTGGGCAATCTGGTCGTGCTGGGCCGGACCTATTCGTCGGATTTCCCCTTCAAGACCTTTGCCGGGTCGGCGACGGGCGGCGCGGATATGTTCATTGCCAAATTGAATTCGTCGGGCACCGCGCTGATCGGCTGCCTGCGCGTCGGAGGCAGCGGCAACGACTGCGTGAACATCGAGGACCAGCTGCGCAACAATAACGAGCATGCCGAAACGCTGATCCGCAACTATGGCGACGACTCCCGCAGCGAGGTCATCCTCGACGGGGCTTCCAATATTTTCGTGGCGGCCTCCACCCAGTCTTCCAAGGACTTTCCGATCGTCGGGAATGTCTTCCAGCCGGTTTTCGGGGGAGGCACGCAGGACGGCGTCGTGCTCAAGATCGATCCGAATTGCGATAGCCTGATCTGGAGCAGCTTTCTGGGGGGCAAGGGAGAGGACGCGGCCTTCGTCATCAAGCCGGACCCGGTCACGGGCGATCTCTATGTGGCCGGGGCGACGACAAGCATCGATTTCCCGGGCAACATGTCGCATGTGATCCAGAACGGGTACCAGGGCGGTACCTGCGACGGCTTTATAACCAGGATCAGCGCGGACGGAAGGACGCAGAAATCGAGCAGCTATCTGGGCACCGGCTCCGCCGACGCCATTTATGGCGTACAGATCGACAGGCTGGGCTTCCCCTATGTGATGGGTACCACCAACGGAACATGGCCCGTGATCAATGCGGGCTATGTCGACGCGGGCGCCAAGCAGTTCGTCGCCAAGCTCCAGCCCGATCTTTCGGGGTTCATCTATTCGACTACTTTCGGGAAGTCTTCGCCCATGCCGAATATCTCTCCGGTCGCCTTTCTCGTCGATCGTTGCCAGAATGTATATGTTTCGGGCTGGGGCGGGTGGATCTTCCAGCGTTCCGATCCGTATGGGCTTTCCGGCACCCTGGGCATGCGCACCACGCGTGACGCGATCAAGATCTCGACCGATAACCGGGACTTTTATTTCATCGTATTGAAGAAGGACGTGACGGACATACTCTACGGCACCTTTTACGGTCAGGACGACAACGCCAACAGCATCAGTGAGCACGTCGACGGCGGCACCAGCCGATATGACCAGAATGGCATCATCTATCAGGCCATTTGCGCCAACTGCAATGGCAAGGCGACGCGTCCTTTCCCCACTACCGCCGGCGCCTGGGCCACCACGAATGGAACCGGCTCCAATGGGTGCAACCTGGCGGCGTTGAAGATCGCCTTTAATTTCGCGGGGGTGAGTGCCGGATTGAAGGCCTCGGTGAACGGCCGTGACAACGATACGTCCGGCTGTGTTTCTCTCGATGCCCTATTGCAGGATACCGTCCGAAACGCCAAGTCCTATATCTGGAGTTTTGGCGACGGCAGCCCGGACACGTCCACCAAATCCTATTCGGTCAATCATACCTATCCCAATACGGGTGTTTATACGGTCAGGCTGATCGCCATTGACTCCAGCAGTTGCAATCTCTCCGATACCACGTACCGGCATCTCATCGCCAGGAATGACAAGGCGCCGTTGGACTTTGCCTATGCAAAACCGCCGGGCGCGCCCTGTACCTCGATGGATTATATTTTCACGAACCTGTCTACTGCGCCGCCGGGCAAGCCATTCGGCAATGCCAGCTTCGTATGGAATTTCGGCGACGGAACCGGACCCGGCGCCCCGGTCGGCCTGGTCAATGTACCACATACCTTCGCCAATGCCGGCACCTATAAGGTCAGCCTGATCCTGGTCGATACCAATTACTGCAATTACCCGGATACTGATACCAAGGTGCTGCGGATCTCGCCGCTGGTCAAAGCGCAGTTCGAGACGCCGGCCGCGGGTTGTGCGCCCTATACGGCCGAGTTCAACAATACGTCGCTGGCCGGCCTGCAATTTTTCTGGAATTTCGGGGATGGCAGCCCGATATCCAATGACCCGAGCCCTGAACATGTCTATCCGAATACGGGCACCTATACCATTCACCTGACCGTGGTCGACACCACGACCTGCAATAAGATCGACTCGACGCAGCGAACGATCACCGTCAGCGCCAAACCCACCTCGGGTTTTACCTTCGGGCCCGATCCGCCGGCAGCTAACACGCCGATCGTATTCTATAATGCCTCCTCCGGCGGGGTAAAGTATCAGTGGCTGTTCGGGGACGGTACGTCCGAATTCAAGACGACCGAGGATACGGCAAGACATCTGTATAACCGGACTGATACGTTCCAGGCCTGCCTGGTCGTTTTCAACCAGTATGGCTGCACCGATACGCTGTGCCATCCGGTTCCGACGCTGATCAATCCGCTGCTGGACGTGCCCAATGCGTTTACACCCGGCCGTTTCGGCGAGAATGGCGTTATCCGGGTGATCGGATTCGGCATTACGCATATGATATTTCGTATATATAATCGATGGGGCGAGGTGGTATTCCAATCGGGAGACCCAAGCCAGGGATGGGACGGGACCTTTAAGGGGGCCCTGCAGCCGATGGACGTGTACAGCTATACCCTGGAGGCCGATTTTTCCAATGGCACCCACGTACATAAAAAAGGAGATATCACATTAATAAGGTAACTTGTAAAAGGTACCTTAAGACAACCAAAATCGGGCAGATCACGTTTATAGAGAGGGCCGCCGTCCGGCGGCCGGCCGTGAACCGAAAAAGATGAGGAGAGAGAAAAAAATAGCATTCCTGGCGTCTTTCCTGACTATTTTCCTGACGCAATCCGTATTCCGCGCGAATGCGCAGGACCTGCATTTTTCGCAATGGTTCAATTCCCCGCTGACGACGAACCCGGCCAACACCGGCTTCATACCCGACGCCGACTATCGGTTCGGCGCCAACTTCCGCGACCAGTGGTCCGCCATCATGGCCGTGCCTTACCGCACCATGAGCATTTGGGGCGATGCCCAGGTATTCCGCAATCGCATCGACAATGGCTGGCTCGGCCTGGGCGGGGTGATCCTCCGCGACGACGCGGGCTCCGGCACGCTGACCTCCACGCAGGTCTATGGCTCGATCGCCTATCACCAGATGGTGGGATACGCCAGCCTGATCACGGCCGGCTTCAATGTCGGGCTGGTCAACAAACGGATCAATACGACCAATCTGAAATTCCCCGACCAGTTCGACGGAAAGTTTTTCAACACCCAGTTACCGACCAGCGTGGTCATCGACCAGCCGAGCGATAGTTATTTCGACATGCAGGTCGGCCTCAATTATGCCTATTTCCCGAACAACAGAACCTATATGAACGCCGGTTTTTCCGTGCAGCACGTCAACCAGGCCCGGGAATCTTTTTTTTCCACCGATCCGGCCGGATACAACAGCCGCATCTCTCCCCGCTACATTGGTTTCGTCAACGGCAGTTTCAAGGCCAGCGATCAGGTGATCGTCAACCCCATGGGCTACTATACCAATATGGCCGGCGCCAGCGAGGCGGTATTCGGGATGAATGCCCAATACGACCTCCAGGATAACGGTGATCAGCAGGTGATCGGCGGTCTTTATTTCCGTGTCGGCGATGCGATCATCCCGATGATCGGTTTTGTATATAAAAATATCCGGCTTACGTTTACCTACGACGTGACGACTTCTTCCCTCGGTCACTATGACGGCGGTTTTGGCGCCTGGGAGTTCTCCCTCATCAGCCAGGGCGACTACAGCGAATACAATGGCAACAAGCGTCAATCGCTTTGTCCGACCTTTAAGCAATGATTACCGCAATGATTACCGGGAAATTCCCTGATTTTATCTGATTTTTGCGCAAAATCTAAGGCATGCAGACAGCCCGACGCAACCTCGTCGATGCGGAACTCGTACAACAATTCAGGCAGATCGTCGGAGAGGCCCATGTGCTCCTGGATACCACGTCATTAGATGCCTATGGTCATGACGAGACCGAGGAATTGCATTACCGGCCTGAGCTGGTCCTCAAACCGCGAAGCGCCGAAGAGATCGCCGCCGTCATGCGGATCTGCAATGAGCGCAGGATCCCTGTCACCCCTCGTGGCGCGGGCACCGGGCTCAGCGGTGGGGCGCTTCCGCAGTTGGGCGGCGTATTGATCTCGATGGAGCGAATGAATACGATCCTTCGGATCGATGAGGCCAATCTACAGGTAATGACCGAGCCCGGCGTGATCACCGAGGTATTGCAGGACGCGGTCAGGCAGAAGGGCCTGTTCTATCCTCCCGATCCAAGCAGCCGGGGGTCTTGTTTCATCGGCGGCAATATCGCCGAAAACAGCGGCGGGCCCAAGGCCGTGAAATATGGCGTGGTAAGGGACTATGTGCTGAACCTGGAACTGGTGCTCCCCACCGGGGAGATCATCTGGACGGGGGCCAATGTATTAAAGAACAGCACCGGCTATAACCTGACCCAACTGGTCGTAGGCAGCGAAGGAACACTCGGCATCGTCACGAAGATCGTATTGAAATTGATCCCGCTGCCGAAATTCGACCTCCTGCTCCTTGCGCCGTTTTCGTCGCTGGAGAAGGCGGGGGAGGCCGTGGGGGCCATTTTCCGTGCCGGCCATGTACCCAGCGGGCTCGAGCTCGTAGAGATCGATGCATTGCGTATCAGCAGCCGGTTCACGGACAGCGTGCTGCCATTATCCGGGGATATCGAAGCGCACCTCCTCGTGGAGGTCGATGGCAGTCACATGGAGGCCCTGCTTGCGGAGATCGAAGCCATCGCCGCCCTGCTGACGGAACATGGTGCGGGAGACGTGTTCTTTGCGGACGATGCGCAGCAGAAGGCCGAACTGTGGAAGCTGAGACGGCGGGTAGCCGAAGCCGTAAAGACCGAAGGGTATACCATCGAGGAAGATACCGTCGTACCCAGGGCCGCGCTGCCGGCGCTGATCCGCGGCGTCAGGCAGTTGGGGAATCAATACGGGTTCCATGCGGTATGTTACGGCCATGCCGGGGACGGCAATCTGCACATCCGGATCCGCAAGGAAGGCGTGTCGAACAGCCAGGATGATCCGGAGGTCATTGCGGCATTGCGCGCGCTGTTCATGCTGGTACGCGACCTTGGCGGCACGATCAGCGGGGAACATGGCATCGGCCTGATCCAGAAAGGCTATCTCGACATCGTGTTCAGCGAAGTGCAGCTGAACCTGATGCGTTCGATCAAAAAGGCATTCGATCCTAACAATATTTTAAATGCCGGGAAGATATTCGATCAGGCCTGAGCAGTAAGTTTGTAAATTAAAATCAAGACAATGATAAGAAAGGTTTTGCTCGCAGCTTTTGTTTTCGCGATGGCCCTGCCCGGTGTGGCCCAGGAACACTCGCCGAACAGGCTTAATACGTATAGCGATGCCGGGAGTGGCGGCGGCTTTTTGAAACAGAACCTCTTCCTTGGCGGGAGCATTAACCTGGAATTCAGCGGCTATGATTTCAATGTCGGCGGTTCGCCGGAGATCGGTTATTCCCTGAACAACTGGCTCGATGTCGGTCTCCTGGCCAACCTGAATTATTCCTCCGAGCGCGCCGATCCGGGCGGTTACTACAATCCCAATGTCCGCAGCCGGAGTTTCAATTATGGGCTGGGCGCTTTCGGCAGGGTCTATCCGCTCCCCTTTCTCTTCCTTGCCGTGCAACCCGAATACAATTGGATCGACTACAATCAAAAAGACATGAATTCCGGCATTACCTACACGGCCAGCACGCAGGCCACGAGCATGCTCCTGGGGATCGGGTACGGCCAACGCGTCGTGGGACACGGCAGCTTTTATATCGCCTTGCTGTTCGATGCGCTCGAGGATAAAAACTCTCCGTACCGGGACTTCAATGGTGCGGCCTTGCCGATCCTGCGCGCAGGCTTCGATATTTATTTGCATCCCAGCCGGTAAGGGGTCAGGAGAGTCGGTTGAACACCTCCACGGGCGTGTCGCAAAAGATCATGCGCTCTTCAAGCGAATCGTATAAAAAATTTTCCTTTTCCAGCCTGCGCATATGATGGCGGAGATGGTCGTAAAATCCGCCGGAGTTGAGGATGTAAATTTTCTTGTCGTGGATCTTGAGCTGATTCCAGGTCAGCATTTCGAAGAACTCGTCGAGCGTTCCGAAACCGCCGGGCATAATGATCGCGGCGTCCGCCCGTTCGTACATCATCTTCTTCCGGACGTGCATGTCGGGCACCACAGCCAGCTCGGTGAGGCCCTTGTGCTGGTGTTCCCAGTTGACCAGCAATTCAGGGATCACTCCCATCACCGCACCCTCGCCGGCGAGCACTGCATCGGCCACGAGCCCCATCAACCCGGTGCTGCCTCCTCCATAGATGAGCTTTACGCCCAACGCGGCGATCAGCCTTCCCAGTTCTGAAGCATGTTTGGCAAAGAGCGGATCATTACCGGTTCGGGAGCCACAAAATACGGCGACGGCTTTTAAGGTCATAATGGTTAATCAAAATTAAAATTCAAAGATAAGCCTGTATTCCCTAATTTAGGCGCATGTCTTCCGTCCTCCTGTTCTCCTTTGTGATCGGGTACTTCCTTCTGTTACTGGGCGTGGCCTGGCGGACATCGCGTCATTCCAATAACGACTCCTTCTATATCGGCAACCGCAATTCCAACTGGATGCTTGTCGCCTTCGGCATGGTGGGCACGTCCTTGTCCGGCGTTACCTTCGTATCCGTTCCCGGCACGGTCGGCGATTTTTCGGGCGCGGGCTATAAGGCCTTCGGTTATTTCCAGGTGGTGATCGGTTACTGGATCGGCTATTTCGTGATCGCCTTCATTCTCTTGCCACTTTACTACCGGCTGCACCTGACCTCAATTTATAATTACCTCAAGAGCCGTTTCGGCGCGGTCGCCTACCGGACGGGATCGCTTTTTTTCATCATCTCGCGGACCGTTGGGGCCACCGCCCGGCTCTACCTCGTGATCAATGTCCTGCAGATCTTCATCCTGAAGGACCTCGGCGTACCCTTCGCCCTGACGAGCTTCGTCATCCTCCTGATGATCCTGCTCTATACGTTCGAAGGGGGCGTCAAGACCATCGTATACACCGATACCCTGCAAACCACCTTCATGTTATTGGGCCTCGTGGTATGTATCATCTATATCCTGCAACACATGGGCCTTTCCTTCGGCGCGGCCTGGCACGCGCTGGATGAAAAAGGGTTCACCGGCCTCTTCAATACCGACCTTAACAGCAAGGGATTCTTTCTCAAACAGATCGTGGGCGGGATGTTCATTACGATCGCCATGACCGGACTGGATCAGGAAATGATGCAAAAGAATATCAGCGTCAGGAACCTGAAGGACTCTCAAAAGAACGTGCTCTCCTTCAGCGTCGTGATGGTGGCCGTGAATTTTCTCTTCCTGCTGCTGGGCGGCCTGCTCTATCTTTTTGTTTTGCATAATGGGGCGTCCTATCAGGGTCATGAGCTGTTGCTGGGCGGCAAAAATGTGATCGGGGACGACTTATTCCCGACCCTGGCCCTGCATTTTTTGCCGAAGGCCGTTTCGATCATCTTCGTGATCGGGCTGATCTCCGCGCTGTTCCCGAGCGCCGATGGCGCATTGACCGCCCTGACGAGTTCGTTCTGCATCGACCTGCTCGATCTGCGGAACAGGGAGGGCATGACCGAAGCGCAAAAAAGGCGGGTGCGGCTGACGGTGCATACTAGTTTTGCCGTGGTCTTCCTGATCTGTATTATGATCTTCAAATGGATCGATAACAAATCGATCATCGGGGTCATCCTCGACCTGGCGGGCTATACCTATGGACCGTTATTGGGTCTCTTCGCATTCGGCATTTTCACGCGGCGCGCCCTTCCGGACCGCTGGACGATCACGGCCATCTGCCTGCTGGCGCCGACCGCAAGCGGTTTGATCAGCCACTATGCGGGAACTTGGTTTGGCGGGTTCCAGATCGGTATCGAACTCCTGCTCATCAATGGCATCCTGACCTACCTGGGCCTGCACGCCATTTCAAAAAAGCCGCTGCCTACAAACTAATTTTTCAAATCCTCCGTTATAGTTTTAGGTTCTCCCCCTAAACGGAACTCTATGAACGATACGATCAGGATGTCAAAACAGCGCCGTTGGGCGGAAAGCAAGGCGCACTCCAGTTGGCAGATTTTCAAGATCATGGCGGAATTTGTGGATGGATTCGAGGCATTGGCCAAATTAGGTCCATGCATTTCCATTTTCGGATCGGCGCGCACGCAACCGGGCAATGCCCACTATGAATTGTCGGTGGAGATCGCGCAAAGGGTGGCCGAGGAGGGCTTCGGCATCATTTCGGGAGGCGGGCCCGGCATCATGGAAGCGGCCAATAAGGGGGCGCAACTCGGCGGAGGCAAGTCCGTGGGGTTGAATATCGAGCTGCCCTTCGAACAGCATGCCAATCCGTATATCGACCGCGACGCCAATCTCCACTTCGAATACTTCTTTGTGCGAAAAGTGATGTTCACCAAATATTCGCAGGGCTTTGTCATGATGCCGGGGGGCTTCGGCACCATGGATGAATTCTTTGAAGTGGCGACCCTGATACAGACCGGCAAGATGTCGCAGGTTCCGCTGATCCTGGTGGACTCCACCTACTGGGGCGGCTTGCTCGAATGGATGAAGGAAACCATGCTGCGTCAGCATACCTATATTTCTCCGCATAACCTCGACTTGCTCAAGATCGCCGACTCGGCCGAAGAGGTCGTGGATCATCTTCTTGATTTTTATAGCAAGCATTCCCTGCAGCCGAATTTTTAGGGTGGGTTTGGGCGACCCTTGTCATTCGATGGGCGACCATCCGGTTCAGCCGGCGACCATCCGGTTCAAGGTCACCAGATCCCGTGGCGCATCCCCGAACATCGTGTTATTGAAATAAGCGTAGACGGTCTTGCCCTGCACTATACATTCGCGGATGAATTGCGCTTTGTCAGCCAAAAACGGCTCGGCATAGCTGCCCTTATAATCCCCCGCCGGCCCATGAAAGCGCAGATAGACGAACGGCTCCCGGACAAAATTCCAGACCTCTTCCATCATGGGACGATCGTGCCAGACCAGGGCCGCGCCATGGCCGGTCAGCAAGGAATGGATCCCCTCCGCATGCCAGCTTGGGTGACGAAGCTCCACGGCAAGTTCCCAGGGATGGCCGGCGCCTGCAGGCGAAGGGCCAGGGGGTTCCGGCGCCGTTTGGGGCGGGTTAAGCGCCTGTATGGCGCGCAGTAGTTTGTCGAGCCGGCCGATCTGTGCGCCGCGCGTTCCGGCGGGCAATTGGATGAGCAGGGCGCCTCGTTTGTCGTTTAATTGATTCGCGATCGACATGAAACGCTCCACGTCTTCCATCCGGAAGGCAAGGTCTTTTGCATGGGTGATCTCTCGCCATATTTTTAATGTGAAGCGGAAGCCGGACGGGACCTCGCCAGCCCATTTGCGCAGGGTCGCCGGCAGCGGCAGCTTGTAAAAGCTGCTGTTGACCTCGAGGCTATTGAACTGCGAGGCGTAATAAGTCAGCCGGCTTCCGGATTGGAAGGCAACCGGGAACTCGCTCTTATTCTTTTCGATCAATTCGATATTGCTCGTGCCGCTGTAGTAAGGCCCGCCGCTGTAAGGAGAGGACATTTTTTCCAGCACCCAAGATAAAATCATGCCATGTCCTATTGCACGTCTCCGCTTATCGCTGACTCGATCATTTTACCATCGTAGGTCCAAATGCAAGGCGATGAAAATACCTGGCCATTCGTTGCGAATGACCATTGCACCGCGCCGGAATGCGCGTCAAGAGCATAGACCTTTTTGTCGTTGCTGCCGATATAGACTATGCCATTGCTAACTACCGGGCTGGACTGGACAGATGCGCCTGTCGGAGTGGACCATTTAATGGTTCCGGTTATGGCGTCAAAGGCATACACTTTGCCATCCTCGCTGCCTGCATAAACGACCCCACCGTTCACGAGTGCACTGGAAGAGATCCCGCCCCCTGTGGCGGCCGACCATTTCAATGCGCCTGTGGAGGCGTCAAGAGCATACATGCTGCTGTCTCCGCTTCCTATATAGACCACTCCATTGTTGAGGGTGGGACTGGCAATTACATTCAGCCTGGTTGGATAACTCCAGACCTGCGAGCTCAAAGCGATATTCCAGGCATAAACATGTTTGTCGTTGCTGGCTGCATAGACGATCCCGTTGACGACTGCCGGGCTGGATTCGACCATCCCGGCGGTTGGTGCTGCCAAATTTTTCACACCCGTCAAGGCATCATAGCCATAGACGCTATCGTCGAAATTACCGATATAGACTTCGCCGTTGACTGCGGTTGGACTGGAAAATACCAAGGTGTTAGGAAGACGAGCGGAATAAACGGACCATTTCTGACTACCCGTATTGGCGTCCAGAGCGTATACAAATCCATCAAAGCTTCCGACATACAAGATGCCGTTGCTGACTGTCGCACTGGATACAATAGAACCGTTTGTTTGGAAATGCCATTTCTCTATTCCCGTTCTCATGTCGAATGCATGAAGCCGCTTATCGTTGCTGCCCGCAAATACAAGATTGTTATATATCGTTGGACTGGAATTGATCAAATCTCCCGTAGCCGTGGCCCAAACCCGGGTACCTGTGCTGGCATTCAAACAATACAGGCTATCGTCCTGACTGCCTATGAACACAAATTCATCAGCCGTTGCCCCCAGCACGGCCACTTGAATGATATTCGATGCACTGGGGCCGGCGCCGCTCGCGCCGACAGGAACCACCTTGTAATAGTAAGTCGTGCCCGCGACTACCGGAGTTGCGGTCAGGCTGGTGTCGGACACTGATTTGGGATTATAGCCGGAAAGCGGACTTGAGAAGGCATTATCGGTGGCTATAAAAACGTTGTAGCTCATCGCGCCGCTGACACTATGCCAGTGCGCAATAAAGGAAGAATCGGTAATGCCCGTTGCTGCGACGGCCTGGGGTGCTCCAAGCGGAGGCGGCGGGGCAGGTGCAGGGGTACTGCTTTTACTACAGGCAGCCAGAATAAGAACGAGGGAAAGGCATGACGTGGAGGCGACCCGGAAAAAGGGTGCAGAACGAAAATCTGTTTGTTTCATGGTTCAGCGCTTTTTTAGATGATAATCCCTGCCGGGATGAAGGACCCGCGGCCGGAAATGGATAATCGGTTCATACCCGTAAGGGTTAGCGCTAGTAGAAAATGCCGGAAGCAAAAGGCGAATGTATGACTTTATTCGTTACCGGGATAAAATGGATTCCGGTGATTTCTACGGAGACCTCGTCGAAACGGATATTCCCGGAGCGGGGCATCTGACCTTCGTGTATGCCCGCGATCCCGATGGGAATATCATTGAGTTGCAGCATTGGGGATAAACGGGGCACCCGGAATAAACTTGTACAGTCTATCCCTTTTTATATCCGATACATAGATATTTCCCTGCTTGTCGGTGACGATATTGTGAAACCAGCATCCCTTGCCAGGGCCGCCTTCCATCCTGGATAGCATTTGCCCATTTGCATCGAAGAAAAGGATTTCCGAATCATAGTGTTCTTCTCCGTCAGCGGTGACCCTGTCGAAGAAATGTACGGCCGTCCACCCGTCGCGTACTTTGTCGTAGGTCATCCAGCTCATCTTGCCGAATGCCGGTCCTTTCCATTGCGCTATGAATTGACCGGTCGGGGAAAAGACCTGGATACGGCGATTCTCGCGGTCCGCGACGTACACGTTCCCGGCCTCGTCCAATTCGACGGCATGGGGGAGGTGGAATTCGCCGGCTCCGGCGCCCCGTTGCCCCCATTCAAATTGATATTCTCCTTTTGCTGAAAATTTGACTACCCGGCTATTCGCATATCCATCGCTGACATAAATGGAACCGTCTTTTGCAATCGCGACATGAGTAGGGTAGGCGAAATGCGTTTGGTCAGCGCCCTGCACGCCGGCCTCGCCGAGGGTCATCAAGAGGTGGCCATCGCGACTGAATTGAAAAACCTGGTGGGTGCCCACGTCGGTGACCCAGATATGGTCTTCGGCATCTACGGTCAGCCCATGGGGCATGAGGAACAAATTTTCGCCCCAGGCATCAAGCAGCCTGCCGCTTTCGCGGTCGAGGCGTAAGATCGTTTTGTTCGGAATGGGGTCCGGCGGCAGCACGTTATTGGCGGGCCATCTCCGCCCGGCGCGGTGAAAAATGAACAGATCCTGCCGGCTATCGAAGGCGAGACCGGTTGGGTTGCCGAGGAGGAGGTCGGCGGGCAGGTTGGGCCAGTGCTGTTGCAGCGTATAGGTGATCATGTTGTCGGGGCGCAATGCGTGCTCAAGGCAAATGTAGGCATTGCAGCATGATCTCGGACGAAGCGATTCACCTGCCCCTACGCCACCCTACAACTCAAACAATAACTGCTGATCATGCCCAGCCTGGGGGATTTGGCGTATGAAGTTATCATAGCCCTCTTCGCCGTCATGGTCACTGTAGGCCCCGTAGGAGTCCAGGCTATACCCGATGAGGCCATCGTTGGCTTCGATGACATACAGGATCGACGTATCGGAAGGATCGCTGGCGCCCTCGAACCGGAAGGTCTTGATGATCTCCAGTTCATCCGGCTGATAGGTCTTGCCCTTTCCGGCGGTGAAGCCTTCGGAGGTCCAGCGGAATTCGTTGTCCATTTTTTTCATGCGCAGCCTTTCGAGCACTTCGGTCGTGGTGCTCATGCTGGCGGTGGTGCTTTCGGTGTTCATTTGGAGGTTTTATCTATCCAGTCAAAAAACCATGCCACCGCCGTTCCCGGCCCTATTTTAGTTTCAACGAAATGATAATCAATAAATTATAAACCTCGGGGCCTGGCCGGGGCAGGTCCGGATTCGGTGGCACTCCATTTGATTCCCGGGATGTATGACAAAAAGTACTCGCACCCGGCACCGGCGTCCCCTCACCCGCAAACGGAAGACCGTTTACATCATCCTCGGTTCCCTCCTGGTGCTCCTCATCGCGTTCCGGATCGCCCTGCCCTATATCCTGCTAAAATGGGTCAATCGTGAACTCGCGAACATCAAGGGCTATTACGGGCATGTGGACGATATCGACGTGGCCCTGATCCGCGGCGCCTACATCCTTAAAGGCACCAGGCTGGACAAGACCGACGGGAAGATCCCGGTGCCGTTCTTTTCGGCCGATGCGATCGACCTGTCGCTGGAATGGAGTGCGCTCTTCCATGGCAAATTCGACGGCAAGATCGGCGTCGACCATCCCGTTCTCAATTTCGTCAAGGGGCCCACAGAGGCCACCAGCCAGACCAAGATCGATTCAAGCTGGCAGGACGTGGTTAAAAAGCTTATGCCGCTGGACATCAATCGTCTCACCCTCAACGAAGGGGAGATCCACTATCGTGACTTTTACAGCGATCCCAAGATAGATATCTTCACAAAGGATGTTCACATCCTCGCCACGAACCTGTCCAATGCCGAGCGGAGCAAGGAATTGCTGCCCTCGACGGCGGATGCTTCGGCGACCGTATACGGCGGCAAGGCCACCCTGCATATGCGGTTGAACGTATTGAGCAAGGTGCCGATCTTCGAAATGAAGGCGGAGCTCAGATCCCTGGACATCACCAACCTGAACAATTTTCTGCAGGCCTATGGCAAGTTCGACGTAAAGAAGGGAGAGATCAGCGTTTTCACGGAGGCGGCGACGAAGGAGGAGGTCATCACAGGATATGTCAAGCCGATCATCAAGGACCTGAAGGTGGTCAACTGGGAGCGCGATAAGGGGCAGCCCCTGAAAATTGCGTGGGAAGCGATCATCGGTTCGGTGGCATGGATATTTAAGAATCATAGCAAGGACCAGCAGGCGACGAAGATCGACTTCAGCGGGAACCTCAAATCACCGAGCATCAATATTATGGAGGTGATCGGCCAGGTCCTTTACAATGCCTTCATTCAAGCCCTCTATCCTGCGCTGGAGAACTCTGTCAGCCTGAACTCGGTGAAGGCGGAAGAACAAACCAGGCCAAAGACCTTTTTGGGCAAGATCTTCAACAAATCGGGATCGAAAAAGGGAAGCCAGGGGAAAGAAAAAAACAATAAAAAATAAGCACATGCGAGACAAGAAAGAAACCACCAAAAAGAAGCCTGCCAAGTCCGAACCAAAAGAAGGCAAGCTGAACCGCGCCTCCTTTCACCATGGTTCCACGACCCAGGGCGGTTCCGACTTCGGCCAGGGCTCCATGCAGATGGGGCGTTATGGGAACGCCCAGGGCAGCGAATCCAACGAAGGAGCAAATTATGACGGAGAGCAGGGCTGGAATAACGAGGCGCTCAGGAGGAAGGATATACCCACTAAAAAGAAAAAATAAGAGCGGGCGCGCAGCGCCCGCTCTCAGCTACTAGTCGTTGGAAGCTTCCCGTCCTGCCGCCACATTTGCGCCTTGCTCGGCGATCTGCGTCAACAGCTTATCCGCATTCTTCTCTTCCTGGAGGGTTTCGCTCAATAATTCCGCTACATCTTCATGTCCCAGGGTCCTGGCCAGCTGGACCAGTCCGCCATAGGTCGCGATCTCATAATGCTCTGCCTTCTGGCCCGCAAAGATCAGCCCGACATCGCGTTGCGCGGTATTGTCTTCCGTTTCATCGATAATGTCCTCGCCTTCTTTGGCTATCCCTTTCAGCGCAGGGCATTCCTTGTCACTGGCCTCCTGGTTGATCATGTCGAAGGCCCTTTCGATCCTCGTCACATGATTTCTGGTCTCTTCCAGGTGACTGTTAAAGGCATCGCGCAGCTGCGCGGAGGTGGCGGCATTGGCCATCTTGGGCAAGGTTTTGACCAGTTTTTTTTCCGCCCAATAAATGTCTTCCAGCTGATCGATAAAGAATTCGCGCAGCTTGGAGTGCTGCTCGGTCTGAACCGGTGTTTGCATGTCTGTTGCCATAATAATCGTTTTTAGATTTTTTAAATAGTTGTACTTGAAGGCATAAAATAATAGTGCCACCGGTCGCCAACCACTGGTTCACCTTTTGCTATGGGCCGGAAATTCTACAGAGGCCGGGGTCCGCGTCGGGTCAATTTCCTATCTTTGTGGCAAATTGGCAGGGTATGGAAATGATCAGCCCGGAGGCACAGGCCTATTCGGCGCGGTACTCGACACCGGAAGGTGAGCTGCTGGAAGAGATCGCCGCCTATACGGTCGATAATCATCCCCAGGCCCAGATGCTCAGCGGCCATGTGCAGGGGAAATTCCTGGAAATGATCAGCCACCTGCTGCACCCGCGGCGGGTGCTCGAGATCGGCACCTTCATGGGGTATAGCGGCCTTTGCCTTGCGGCGGGGCTGACCGGAGATGGCAAATTGCATACCATTGAGTTACGGGAAGAAGATGCGGCCATCGCGGCGGAAAATTTTAAGCGGGCAAATTGGCAGGACCGGATAATTTTGCACGTCGGAAATGCGTTAGAGATCATCCCAACCTTGAAAGAGGAATGGGATTTAGTGTTTATAGACGCCGATAAGGTAAATTACCCTGCGTACTACCGCCTCGTCCTGCCCCGGTTGCGGGCCGGAGGACTGATCATCGCCGACAATGTGCTGTTCCATGGCGAAGTCCTGGAGAAAGAGGTCAAAGGAAAGAACGCCCTGGCCATACAAGCATTCAATGAGTTGGTCAGAGCGGACGATTCGGTAGACAAGGTCATGGTTACGCTCCGGGACGGGCTGTTCCTGATCCGGAAAAAATAAAAAGTTCAGGTTCCCATGAAGAAACGACTCATAACAGGTTGGTTGCTCCTGCTCGCCGGCAAATGCCTGCTGGCCCAGAACAACCCGGACGTCGTCACCTACATCAATACCTATAAGCAGATCGCCATCAGCGAAATGCAACGTTCGGGCATTCCTGCCTCCATCATCCTCGCCCAGGGCATTCACGAGACCGAAGCCGGCACCAGCGACCTCGTGAGAAGATCGAACAATCATTTCGGGATCAAATGCAAGGACGATTGGACCGGCGCGGTCGTTTACCACGACGACGACGCGCGCGGAGAATGTTTCCGCAGCTATGCCAACCCGGAGGACTCCTATCGGGACCATTCCGATTTCCTGCGCAACAGTCCCCGATATTCCTCCCTGTTCAAATTATCGCCGGATGATTATCAGGGCTGGGCCTATGGATTGAAGAATGCCGGCTATGCCACCAATTCCCGGTATCCGCAGATACTCATCAAGCTGATCAAAGACTATAACCTGGATCTATACACGCAGATTGCCCTTGGGCGGGTAAAAGATACGACCGGCCTTGCGTCAGCGGGGAAGAACCCGGAGGCAACCCTTACTTTTGCAGCCAGGCCAACCCCTACGCAATATCCCGACGGGGAGTTCACCATCAACCACACGCGCGTCGTTTTTGCCAAAGCGGGCACTTCGCTCTTATCCGTCGCGAATCAATATGAGATGTCCCTGCCGCGCCTCCTGGAGTTCAACGACCTCAGGGAGGAGGACGTATTGGTGAGCGACCAGCTGCTGTTCCTGCAACGCAAGCGCAGGATCGGGGCGACCGGCTTTCATGTCGTGCGCGAGGGGGAAAGCCTCTATGATATCGCCCAGGCGGAGGGCCTGCGCTATGAGGACCTATTGCAGATGAATCAACTGAAAGAGGGCGACAGGCCGGCGATCGGAGAAAAGATCTGGCTTCAGTCCTCGGCTCCATCGAGACCAAGACTAACGGAAAATAATGTGTATGTCAACCATCCGGGTACACGATAAGGAATTCAAACCTTACCTGGGCGCTGAAATGATCGCCGATCGCGTTCGGGCCGTAGCCGGGGAGATCAACAAGGACTATGCGGGTAAGCGACCCCTCTTTATTGCGATCCTGAATGGCTCATTCATGTTTACGGCCGACCTGTTCAAGGAGATATCCATCGAGGCGGAGATCTGCTTCATCAAACTGGCCTCCTACAAGGGAACGAAGTCTTCGGGCCATGTCATCACGGCGATCGGCCTCGACATCGACCTGATCGGCCGCCATGTCGTGGTTCTGGAAGACATCATCGATACCGGCAAGACCATGGACGCCTTTCTTCCCCAACTGGTGCACCAGCAGCCAGCCAGCCTGAAGATTGCGGCGCTGCTGCATAAGCCCAGTGCCACCGTTTATCCGATCCATGTGGATTATCTTGGTTTTTCCGTGCCCGATGAGTTCCTGCTGGGTTATGGCCTGGATTATGATGGGCTG
Source organism: Bacteroidota bacterium (assembly GCA_030706735.1). Lineage (GTDB taxonomy): Bacteria > Bacteroidota > Bacteroidia > Chitinophagales > Chitinophagaceae > Puia. Next base: position 34,368 of record JAUZNZ010000016.1, read on the forward strand.
GGCCGCAATATCCCGTCCATCTATAAATTGGTGCAGGGTATTGACAAAGAGGAAAGAACGCATTAATTTGAATCAAAATATCCGATTGAAAGATGTAGCAATTATACTTATTGCTTGTTTTTCGTTTCAGTTTTCCTCTGCCCAGTACTACCTGCGGGGGGAAATAAAAGATGAGAACAATAATCCGCTGTCCAACGTAAAAATACTGCTGCATTCCAGCGGTTATCTATACTATTCGGGCAGTTCGGGCGGGTTTGGGATTCCCATACCCCGGTCGACCGACTCCCTGACCGTCTCCGCCGACGGCTTTGAAACACTCCTCCTGGCCGTCGACGCCGGCCAGTTCCAGACGATCGGCATGAAGGTCCTGTTCAAGCCGGTCGAGGCGCCCAAGCGACGGCTGTTGTCCCTCACCAAGAACCTGAAGCCCTCCGATTGGAAGGGTTGGACGGTGGGCCATGAAACGTATAGCTCCCTGATCGAGAATGAGTTCGTGCCAGCCTCCAAATTCCCGGAGACCGGATTTGCCATGACCATCGACAAGGCCAGTTACAGCAATGTGAGACGCTTCCTGAATATGGGCAGCACCATTCCGCCAGATGCCGTCCGCATCGAGGAATTGCTCAACTACTTCAATTTCGGGTATGTGCCGCCGCATGCGGACAGCAGCTTCTACATGAGCTCGACCTTGTCCGAATGTCCATGGAACAAACAGCATCAACTGATGTTCCTCAAGGTCTGCGCCAGGAAGGTGGATACGGCAAAGATCCCCCCGGCCAACCTGGTCTTCCTGATCGATATTTCCGGTTCCATGGACATGCCGAATAAGCTTCCCTTGCTGAAATCATCTTTTCAACTGTTAGTCAATAACTTACGTCAGATGGACACGGTTTCGATCGTCGTCTACGGCAGTTCCGTCGGGGTATGGATGCCCCCTACGCCGGGGAACAGGAAGAAGGAGATCCTGAAAGCGATCGAGGATCTCGAACCCGGGGGCCCAACCCCCGGAGAGGCGGGCATTCAGGCAGCCTATCGCGTGGCGATGAGCCAGTTCATCACAGGCGGAAATAATCGCGTGATCCTGGCCACCGACGGGGACTTCAATGTCGGGGAAACGTCCGAGCAGGAACTGGAAAAGCTGATCTCGCTGAATAAACGGGGCGGCGTCTATCTGACCTGCCTCGGCGTGGGGATGGGTAATTACAAAGATTCCAAACTGGAAGTGCTCGCCAAAAAGGGGAATGGGAATTTTGCCTATCTGGACAATGAACGGGAGGCGGAGAAGGTGCTGGTCGAAGAGTTCACCCAGACCTTGTATGTTGTCGCCGACGATGCCTACCTCAATATCGAATTCAACCCCGATCTGGTGAAAAATTACAGGCTGATCGGTTTCGATAACAAGCTGCAGGCCATGACCGACACCTTGAATGAGATACAGGGCGGCGAGGTGGGGTCGGGCCATTCCCTGATGGCCATGTTCGAATTGACGCCCGTTGAACCCGACAGCATCGGTCAAACCGCGGACCGAAGCAGGCTCGCGAGTGTTCAGTTGCATTACCGGCGGCCCGGTGACAGCATCGACCGGATGACCCGGTTTGATTGCCAGCCCAGGCTGACGCATTTCGATGCCCTGCCAAACTGTTACCGGTTTGCGTCATCCATTGCCTTGTTCGGGGGATTATTGAAAAGGTCCAAATATGTAAGCCAGTCGGGATGGAAGAATGCCCTCCTCCTGGCGCGTCAATCCTGCGATCCCGAAGACGGGATCCAAAAGGAGCTTATCTCGCTCATCGAGAAAGCCAGGAAGATCTACGGAAATTCGAAGCGTCCGAGGCCGGACGAATGAACGGGACGCCATGACGAGGGCCGCCGCCGGTTAACTGAACATTTCCCTCACCTTATCGAAGAAGCTGCGCTCGTTCTTGTCCGGTTTCGGCTGGAAATTAGTGGACGCATTGAGTTTTTCCAGCATCTCGCGCTCCTCTGCCGTAATGTGCTGCGGCGTCCATACATTGACGTGAATAAGCTGATCGCCTTTTTCGTATGAGTTCACGCCGGGGAAGCCCTTGCCCTTCAACCTGAATATTTTGCCGCTTTGCGTGCCGGGAGGTATTTTGATCTTCGCCTTGCCGTCGATCGTGGGGACCTCCGCCTGTATGCCGAAGACCGCATCGGTAAAGGAAATATGCAGTTCATAGGCGGTATTCAGGCCATCGCGGTGCAGTTCCGGATGCGGTTCCTCTTCGATCAGGATGATCAGGTCGCCCGGAGCGCCACCCCGTTCACCCGCATTCCCCCGGCCTCCGACACTGAGTTGCATGCCTTCCTGCACGCCCGCGGGAATTTCGATGGTCACCGTTTCCTCCCCGTAGGTCCGTCCTTCACCCTTACAGGTCGTACATTTCGCCGTGACGACGGAGCCCTCGCCATTGCAGGTCGGGCAGGTTGTTACGGTTTGCATTTGTCCCAGAAAGGTATTGCTCACTCGGCGGACCTGACCGCTGCCGCCGCAGGTGCCGCAGGTCTGCACGCTGCCCTTGTCCTTGGCTCCGCTGCCGCTGCAGGTCTGGCAAACCACATATTTTTTGACCTTGATATTCTTCGTCACGCCCTTGGCGATCTCCTCGTAGTTCAGTTTGATCTTGACGCGCAGGTTGCTGCCGCGCACCCCGCGGGAACGCGAGCCGCCTCCGCCGCGCCGCCCTCCGAAAAACCCCCCGAAGAGGTCGTCCCCGAAGATGTCCCCGAACTGGCTGAAGATATCGTCCATATTCATGCCGCCGCCGCTATAGCCGCCGCGTCCGTTATTGCTTAATCCGGCATGTCCGTACCGGTCGTACTGAGCCCGCTTGTCGGCATCGCTGAGCACTTCATAGGCTTCGGCGGCCTCCTTGAATTTTTCTTCCGCTGCCTTGTCGCCGGGATTGCGGTCGGGATGGAATTGCATGGCAACCTTCCGGTACGCCTTCTTGATCTCATCTGCCGATGAATTTTTGGCGATCCCCAATATCTCGTAGAAATCTCTTTTGCTCATAATGTTATTTTCCGACAACGACCTTCGCGTGACGGATGATCTTATCGCCCAGGTAATAGCCCTTTTGCACTTCGTCGATGACTTTTCCCTTGAGGGATTCATCCTGAACGGGTACTTCGGTGATCGCTTCATGTTTCTCCACGTCGAAATCGGTGTGGATACTTTGCATGGCTTTCAGCCCCTTGCTGAAAAGTGCAGAACGCAGTTTGGAGAAGACCAGCATCACCCCCTCCTTCACCTGGTCGATATTCTCCGCCGCCTGCAATTGCTTCTCGGCCCGGTCGCAGTCATCGAGGACGTCCAGCAAGGAGACGATGACCTCCCTGCCGGCGGTTTGGCGCAGATCGTAATTTTCTCTCGCGCTTCGTTTCCGGAAGTTGTCGAACTCGGCGAACAAGCGGATATATTTCTCCTTCTGTTCCTGGAGTTCCTCCCGGACCTTGTCCAGCTCCGTGTCCTGATCCATATCGTCATTGAGGTGGGTGGTCCCTGCCAGATTTTCATCCGTATTCAATTCCTCGGGGGCTTCCTCGTTGTTTTCCCATCCCTTCCGGATCCTGCCTTCCTGAGATGATCGCACATCTTTATCTTTCATAATCTAATAAAATTGGACAAAGCTAAGCTTGTCAATAATTTTGCCAAGACGGTAACTGAGACAAATTGTCTTGTAAATCAATAGTAAGATCTCTCTAAGTGACTCTGGCTGACAGCGTTTGGCGGGCGACGCCGTGCAGGAGCTTTTCGGCAGCCTTTGCACCCGGAGGGCTCCATCAGGCAGATCCTCAACCAGTTACGCAGCCTCCCCTTTAAGAGCCCCTTTTTCTTTACCTTTAATGTGGATGTTTGTAGATTCCGGAAATAAAGACCTGCCCGACGCCGCTTTCAGGCGCTCCCGACGCTCCCGGAGTTCCTGGCGAACCCTGACCGCGGCCCTGCCGCTGCTGCTCTGCGGCATGATCTGTTGCAGCAAGAAAAGCAGTCCTCCTCCCGCCCCCCCGGTACCCCCTCCCACAGGTGATACCAGCAAGCCGGTACTCCATTCCGACGTGGCTTTTTGGCTGACGAAGGGAGATCAGACGGTCCTGCTGCAACGGCAGAATGTGAGCCTGGTCTTCGGGACCGGAAGCAATTCGAACCCGACGATCACCGTCGATACGACCAGGACCTATCAATCCATCGACGGTTTCGGCTATACCATGACGGATGGCAGCGCCGACCTGATCAATCACCTGCCCTCGTCAGACCGGGCGGCCATCCTCAGAGAACTGTTCGCCACGGACAGCAACAGTATCGGGGTCAGCTATTTGCGGGTCAGCATCGGGGCCTCGGACCTCAGCGCCTCCGTTTTTTCTTATGACGACAATGGCACGCCGTCCCTGCCCGATACCAACCTCCAATATTTTAGCCTGGCCAATTCTGAATTCGACCTGGTGCCCGTGCTGAAGCAGGTGCTTGCCATCAATCCGGCCATCAGGATATTGGGTTCGCCCTGGTCGGCGCCGCTTTGGATGAAGACCAACAATAATTCTGTCGGCGGGACGCTGCAACCGAAATACTTCGATGTCTATGCGCGCTATCTGGTTAAATATGTCCAGGCGATGAAGGCGGAGGGGATTACGATCGACGCCATTACGCCCCAGAACGAGCCGATGAATCCCAATAACAATCCGAGTATGTTGTTATCCGCCGGGGATGAAGCGGCCTTTATCAAGAACAACCTTGGACCCGCCCTGGTCGCCGCGGGCCTCACGACGAAGATCATCGATTTCGACCATAATTGCGACAATCCCGGATATCCGCTCGCGGTGCTGTCCGATCCCGGTGCGCTGCCCTACGTGGACGGCTCGGCCTTCCATCTGTATGGCGGCGATATCAGCGCCTTGTCGCAGATCCATAGTGCCTATCCTTCCAAGAATGTCTATTTCACCGAACAATGGGTCGGTGGCCCCAGCAATTTCCCGGCCGACCTGGACTGGGCGGTCAGGAACCTGGTCATCGGCGCGCCACGCAATTGGAGCCGGAACGTCCTGGAATGGAACCTGGCCAACGATCCCAATTACCAGCCCCATACGGTCGGGGGCTGCACAAATTGCCTGGGCGCGCTGACCATCGGCACGACGATCTCGCGGAATGTGTCTTATTATATCATCGGCCATGCCTCCAAATTCGTGCGGCCCGGCAGCGTACGCGTCGATTCAAATATCTTCGGCAATCTTCCCAATGTGGCCTTCCTCACGCCCGACGGCAAGAAAGTACTGATCGTCCTCAATGACACCGGAGGGTCCCTGGCATTCAACATTCATTTTAATGGGCGGATGGTCACGACCGCGCTGGACGGGGGCGCGGTGGGCACCTATATGTGGTAGGGGCGAAAGACCCGCGCGTTACATCACCTTCAAATAATATTTTTTCCCGAGTTTGATGACCGGCGAATAGGTCTCATGCAAAACGACCCCAAACAGGAATACGGCGGCGGCAATGCCGAGCTGGGCCCTGTTTTGCGACCAGGAAAAATCGTGCTGTATCCAACCGTTCAGCAAGGTCAATGCGATGTAACTGCTGCCCGTGGCGCGAAAGATCCAACCGCTCTTTACCCAGTACCAGTGTACGTGTCCTCCTGACCTGGAGATCTGGTAGGACCCATTGACCTCGTCGATCAGTACTCCCTTTTTTGGCAGGGCATACAGGTCATTGAGGGAATACGCCGCGATACCATAATGCAAGGTATCGATACGCGACATCGTGAACTGGATCACGAGGGGCCGGATATAGAGCGAATCATTTCGTATGATGCTGACCTCTCCCTTTACCCATTGTTTGTCGTGCAGCTGCAAGGCAATGATGTCGCCCCGCCAAAACGATTCGATCGTCTTATCTCCTTTCTTAAGGGCCAGGAAATTTTGCTGCGATTGGACCAGGGAGAAAGTGAACGACAAGCAGGCACTGAGTAGCAGTTTATCCATGTGGCTAAAAATAGCATATCCCGCGGGTCTGTTTGCAGAAAGGAAAGTTAAATTGTGGCCGTACCTTTGCGCCCATGACCCATGTCTTTCTGAAAAAGAAGATCAGCCGCCGCATAGAAAGCGGCCATCCCTGGATATTCGCCAATGAGGTCAACAGCGTCGAAGGGGATGCGACGGGCGGCGCCACGGTAGACGTCTTCACGCACGATAAAAAATTCGTGGGCCGGGGATACATCAACCCGAAGTCCCAGATCCTCGTGCGTCTCCTGACCCGCGACAAGTCCGAGACCATCGACGAGGCCTTCTTCTATAATCGCCTGCTGGAAGCCTGGGCCTACCGTCAAAAGATCGGTTATACCGAAAATTGCCGCCTGGTATTCGGCGAGGCGGACTATCTTCCCGCGCTCATCATCGATAAGTTCAACGACTATTTTGTTTTGCAAACCCTCGCGCTCGGGATGGACCGCTGGAAACCGGCCATCGTGCAGGCGCTGGAGCGGATCTTCCGGCCAAAGGGCATCTATGAGCGCAATGACGTACCCGTGCGCGAACTGGAGGGATTGCCCCAGCAAAAAGGACCGCTTTCGGCGCCCTTTGACACGACGATCCGGCTGCGTGAAAATGGGGTCGATTTTTATGTCGACATCGACGGTGGCCAAAAGACCGGTTACTTCCTCGACCAGCACGACAACCGTCGCGCCATCCGTCATATCGTGAAGGATGCCGACGTATTGGGCGCTTTTTGCTATACGGGTAGTTTCGAAATGCACGCGGCGCACTATGGAGCGAAGTCGGTACTGGGCCTGGACATTTCCGCCGGCGCCGTGGCGCAGGCCACGCGCAATGCGGAGCTTAACGGCTTGCAGGATCGATGCCGCTTCGAAGCCGTCAATGCCTTCGACGTACTCAAGCAGTGGAGCAGGGAGGGGAGGCAGTATGATGTCGTCATGCTCGATCCGCCTGCATTCACCAAGAGCCGCGAGACCATCCAGCGGGCGATCACCGGGTATAAGGAGATCAACCTGCGTGGGATGCAGCTGGTCAAACGCGGCGGCTTCCTGGTCACGTCCTCCTGCACGAATCTCGTCCGGCCCGAGACCTTTCTGGAGACCATCCAGTTGGCGGCGAAAGACGCCAAACGACGCCTGCGCCAGGTGACCTTCCGCGCACAGGCGAGCGACCATCCCATTATCGAGGGCTGGGAGAATACCAACTATCTCAAATTTTTGATTGTGCAGGTCATATGACCTTTCGGGCGCCGGTTTCTTCCGGTCTCTATTTAGTCACCTGGAATTTGCCTGAATCGGCGACGCGTCCGTCCTGCTCGCGCAGCTGGAAGATGTAGAGGCCGCGGACAAAGTTGCTGAGGTCCACCACGGTCTTGGCGTTGACGCTGCCTTCAAAGACCTTCTTACCGAGGAAATTGAAGATCTGTAGTGAATACGATTTATTGATGTCTCTGTCGATCTCGAAATTGATGAATGAAATGGCGGGATTGGGATAGAATCGGACCAGTTTGAGCTCCGCATCGGGGATAGCAGGCTTTACCTGGCTTTGGGCCCGGGTGGTGATCAGTAGAATAATGGATATCAGGAGGTATAAAATCCTCATCTGCGGGTATGGTTTATAGGTGATTCCAAAATAATGCTTTTACTCCAAAGTTACAACTACCGGTCTAAAGAAAAACATAAAATATCATGCCAGCCCCCGCAGGGTCAATGCATTATAACTTTCTATAAACCAATTACTTGGAGGCGGTCAAAACCTTCCTTATCGCCTCAAAATCAGGGAGTTCGCCGGCATTTTCCAGTACTTCGGCATATTGCAGCAACCCCTCCGGATCGATCACGAAGGCCGACCTTTTCGAGACGCCGCGCATCTCGTAGTTAAACAGGGGGTAGAGCGATCCATAGGCCGCCGAGACCTCTTTATTGAAGTCACTGAGGAGGGGAAAATTGAGCCTTTGTTCCTCCTTATATTTCGCCAGGGCATATACGGAATCGACGCTTATGCCGAAGACCTGGGCATTTGCCCCTTCATACACGGCGATATGGTCGCGGGTGCTGCAAAGCTCCCGGGTGCAGGTACTGGTGAAGGCAGCCGGAAAAAAGAGGAGCAGGACATACCGGCCCCGGTAATCATGCAGGGACGTCTTTTTCTTGTCTGAATCGAAGAGCGAAAAATCGGGGGCCGTTTGGCCGATTTGCAGGGACATGGTGAATGGTTTTAAAATCTGGGACTGCGCATATATTTGACCGACTCGTGATCGAGCAGCCCGATATAGGTCAGTGACAATTCGAATCCGCCTCTGCCCTCGCTGGCCGTCTTGAGCTCGGACACATTGACGTCATAGCTGATGGCCACGGAGAGGGAATGGGTTTCCAGTTTCAATACGGGGACCAGGGCATCCTTCCAGCGCAGGAAGGCGCCGAGATGCAGGATATACAGGGATTCCTGCCCGGCTTCTTCACCCAGCCTGACCGAATACATGGCTCCCCCGATGGTTTCCCGGGCAGGGCCTTGCCGCGAATGATCGGCCTGCAAGGTGAAGAAGGTCTGGTCATTTATATTCACCTTCATGCCCGCCGAAAAGACAAATTTCGGATCCAGTTCGATGGTCGGATTTTTGTAAAAGGAGTTCTTGGGGCGGTTCAGGTGATGGTACGCGAATCCCAGGAACAGGGTATTGGCATGATCCTTTCCGAAACTGTTGTTGAAGCTGAGGCCCATGCTGCCATCCCAGTAGTGCACATTCGGCGAGAGGATCGTTTCCCCGTCCGGCAGGGCGGGGTCGTAGGCTGTTCCATTATACTGGCTGTTGGTCGTCACCTTCGACAGGTCGATGCTTTTTTCTACCAGTCCCCCCATGACGCCGAATGAAAGATACATGGTCTTTTCGTTGCTCAGCGATTTGCTATAGTTCAGGGCGGGCAGCAGTTCCGTCGTCTGGAGGGCCGCCGTTCCCGCTTTGTCGTAGATCACCTGCAAACCCGTGGTGATGTAATCGCTCCCCTTGCCGATGGAGATCTTGTACTCGCCATTCAGCGAGCCCGTGCGATAAGCATTGGTGAAACTGTTCCACTGGTCATGAAAGAGGGTTTGGACGCGGTAGTCGCCGGAGAAGATCCCCGCGAGAGCGGGATTTCTCAGGAGGGGCGCCTCGAAGAACTGGGAAAAATGAATGTCCTGCCCGAAGACGGGTTGCAGCAGACCTGCGCCCATGAGCAATGACCCGCTCATGAACGGGATGACAAATATCCGGATATGGCGTGCGCGCATCCTCATCGTATCAGCGTTACATTTCCATTAAGCGCGATGACCTGCGCATTGTCGCAGACGACTTCCACCATATAGACGTACACATCCACCGGTGAAGGCTTGCCGTTGAAGGTACCGTCCCAGCCGTCGGAGGCCGAATTGGCCGGGAAGTCCCTCCGCTCGAATACCATCTGGCCCCAGCGGTTGAATACCCGCATGGACCGGATATTATATATGCTGCGCCCTCGTGGGTAAAAGGCATCGTTCACGCCGTCCCCATTCGGTGAGAAGGTATTCGGCAGGAAATAATTATTGCTGTTGCAGATCGTTACGACCTCGATGCTGTCCGTGCTCACGCAGTTATTGCTGTCGGTTACCGTCACGGTATACGCTGTTTTGAAAATGGGCGAAGCGATCGGGTTGGCGCAGTCCGTACAGCTCAGATTTGAAGGAGGCGTCCAGGACCAGGTTACGACATTCGGGCCGTAGGTCATCGGCAGCGTAACGGGGAATCCCACCGGCGTGGTGATCTGCGCCGGACCCTTGATCACAGGCAGGGGATAGACCGTAAAGGTTTTTGACGTCGTATCGCTGCAACCGAAGGCGACGGAGGTCTTCAGTCTCACCGTGTAGGTGCCTGGCCGCGCGTAGACGTTTTGCGGATCCTGGAGCGAGGAACCCTGCCCGTCGCCGAAGTTCCAGCCCCAGATGACCGAATCCACTTCGGGGATCAGCAGGCTACCCTGAAATTGGAGAGGCCCCGTCGCACAGAAAGGATTGATGACGGTGAAGGCCGGGTGCGGCGTCTGCCAGACCCTGACGGTGTCCACATAGTTCTCTGCGCAATTGTCTTTTGTCTTTACGGCCAGGGTCACGAGCAATTTGCCATCCGTCGAATAATAGTGGGAAGGGTCGGGCAACGTGCTTGTCGTACCGTCCCCGAAATCCCAGGTCTTGCTGATGATGGAATCGTTGGTGATCGTGACGTCCTGAAAGTTCACCCTGCCGCTATCGCAAAAGGCGTGCTGGTCCATGGTGAAGAAGGGGGTGGCGCCCAACACCGTGATCACGCTGGGGCCCGAGAACCCCACGATGCAACCGGTCGAGTCGGTGATGAAGACCTGCGGACCGTAGGTACCGGGGCCCTTGTAGAAATGGGTCAGCGCGGTGAGGGCCGAAGAGTCTTGCTTCCCGTCCCCGAATTGCAGGGTTCGCCGGGTAAATCCCGGCGGAACCACGATGAAATCGGTGGCTATCGAGTCGCAGGCCTTCAGCGGGCTATAGCTGAACTGCGTAGTGGTATAGGGATTCAGGACGAAGATGCGCCGCGTCGCGGAATCCAGGCAGCCGCCCGGACCACGCAGGATCAGCCTGGCATAGAAGGTGTCATAACTATTATAGAAATGAAAGGTATTGGGCAGGGTGGAGGTGGTGCCGTCCCCGAAATCCCAATACAGCGAATCATAATACTGGCCGTTCGGAATAAAGGTCGTTTGCAGGGGTGGGCAGATCGTCGTGGAATCCTTAATGGTGAAGGCGGCGATCGGCGGCTGGATCCTGATGTAATTACTTCGGGTAAAAGAATCCACACATCCCGCCCGGTCGGTCACGGTCAGGGTAATGGAGTACTTCTGCGGGCTATAGGCAAAAGAGTGAACGGGGAAGACATCGGTCGATGTGCCGCCATCGCCGAAATTCCACAAGGCCGTCAGGTTATATCCGATGGAGGCGAAGGTAAAGGGCAAGGGCTCATTGGGGCAGTAGAAGGTATCGTTCGCAAAAAAGTTCACGATGGGCGAAGTGATCTGCACGGTATCGGTCGACTGATAGGTGCCCGTGCACCCGCTATCGTCCTGTACCGTCAGGGTGACCGCATAGAATCCCGTATCCGCATAGGAATGGGAAAAGACGGGCCCTGGCTGCGATTCCACCGTCCCGTCCCCGAAATTCCAGCTGTGCAATACGATCGGGAAATTGCCATTATACGGCACCGATTGGTCGGTGAAGACGAGCGGGCCGTTCTTGCAGGCGCCTTTACCGGCCGGGACGAACTTCGCGGCCGGACCGGTCACGAGGAGATAGGAGGTCGCCGACGTATCCAGGCAGCCATTGACATCCCGGATAATGAGGGTCAGCGAATAATTGCCGGTATCGGCGAGCTGATCGGTATAGGAGCCGTCGGAAGCCACGAACGGATTACCCGCTCCAACCTGCCAGAGATAGTTGGCCGTTAGTTTGGCATCCGTGAGGTCGGCGAAAAGAGTGAACTTCTCCAGTTTGCACACCCTTGTCTTCGGCGTCGTAAAGGATGCCTGTAAATGGGCAAGGGAAACGGTTTGGATATAGATGTCGGTGCAGGTACCGTCTGTAACGGTTAGGGATGCGTTATAGGAGGTGTTGAAGTTGGGATAGATATGAGAAACGGGCAGGATCGGTCCGGGCAGTACGCCGGAGTTGCTGCCGTCGCCGAAGTCCCAAATATACGTGATCGGCTTGGACGGGTCGAGGACGGACGAGTCCCTGAAATTGACCAGGTATTTATTCTTGCAATCCGTTGTATAAGCGAACGCGGCAATGGGGGCATTGACATGCACCAGGCTGGTCACCGAGTCCGTCTGTGCGCACCCGTTATTCTCGATAGTAAGGCTAATGGTCTGGTAACCGGTGTCGCTGTACATGTGATGCACCGTCGCACTGTCCTTGGCCGTGCTGCCGTCCCCGAATTTCCAGGTCCATTGGTCCGCCGGCTTCGAAGGAGTGGAGAAAGTGACGAAGGAATGAGGACAGACCTCGCCCGTCGCGGGACTGACCACGATCACCGGTTTGGTCGGGGTCCCGATATTGACCACCCCGGGGAAGTTCGTCGTAGATGTGCACCCGTCGGTGGTGGTCAGGGTCAGCTTGATATCGTAGGTACCGGTTGACGCATAATTGAAGCTCGGAGTCGGAGAATTGGAGGTCGATGGGGTGGCACCGGTTGCCGTCCAGCTATACGAGGTGACCCCGTCCACCGACGTGATGTCCAGCGTCGGACTGAAGGTATAGCCAAGGGGCCCCGTGCAACCTCCTGTCGGTCCATTCGTCATGGTGACGGTGGGGCCGGCAATCGTAATGAAATGGGTCTTCGTGACTGTTCCCGAACAGCCGACTGCATCCGTCACCGTGAGCTTGACGTCGAAATTTCCCGATGTGGCATAGGTGTGCGTAGGGTTTTGTAAGGTGGAAACCGGGCTGCCGTCCCCGAAGTCCCATTGATACGTATTTGCACCGGGCGTGCTTTGATCCTGGAAATTGACTGCAAAAGGCGCCTTGCAGGTGGTCGTCTTGGTCGCCGTAAAGTCGGCCACCGGGCTGTTGATGATCTTGATATTCTTGTTTACCGAGTCGATGCAGGCCGGATAACTGTTCACGACCTGGACGTTGTAGGTGCCGGCCGCTGAATACGTATGCAGGGGATTGGGCAGTACGTATCCCGAGCCGTCGCCGAAGGTCCAGGTGGATGTCTGGGGCGCAGGCTGCGAACCATTTTGAAACAAGATGGCTGTGCCCACGCAGGCACTGTCGGGCGCGGTGATGGCGGGGTTGATCGCCGGAAAGGTAATGGTCTTTTTGGTGGTCTGGCTGCAGCCCAGGTCGCTGTTGGCAGTCAGGTTGACGGTATAGCTGATGCCGGACGGATAGGTGGTCGAGGGATTGGCGGCATTGGACAGGCTCCCGTTGCCCAGGTCCCAGCTATAGGATAGGTTGCCTGGTCCCGAGGTCTGGTTGTCGAAGGTGAGATTGAAAGGCGCACTGCATGAGTTGGAGGTTTGCGACCAGGCAAAGTCGGCCTGTACGCCCTGCACCAGGCGGATAAAACGTGAGGCGCTGGCGGAATTCGAACATCCCTGGGTATTGGTCACCTTCAGGGTGACGGTATAGTAGCCGGGCTGCGTATAGGTATTGACGGGATTCGGCTGGTTGCTGGTATTGCCATCCCCGAAATTCCAGGCCCATTGATCGATCGCACCCAGGCCGGGAGTCGAGAGGTCCGTGAACTGGACGGCGGCCGGCGCGCAGGCCAGGTTGAGGTTGGCCTTGAAGTTGGTGGTGGGGAAAGGATAGACCGTTATATAATCCGTTTTCTTGATCGAACTGGCGCCGTTGCCGTTCTTTACGATCAGCGTGATCGAGTAGGTCCCGGGGCTGGAATACACGGTGCTGGGGTTCTGGGAGCTGGATATCTGGCCATTGCCGAGGTCCCAGGTCCAGGCGGTGGGATTGCCCGTTGAGTTATCATGAAAGCTTACGCTCAGCGGTCCGCAACCCGCAACGGTATTTGCGGAGAAATCCGCCACCGGGGCCTGCGCCTTCACGCCAAGGGTAAGGATCATGCAGAGGAAGCCGAGAAGTAATCGTGGTTTTCGGGTCAACGATTCGAGTTTGAACGATTCAAAACAAAAATAATACTTTCCGGCGATTGCTATCGGCCGGCTCACTACGGCAGGCGGGGTGAGTCTCCGGGGCTCTTAAAAGGCGGTCACTGTTGTTGAAGCTGCAGAATATTGGATGTGCTATACACGCTATCGGAAGAATTGGCTACTACAAAATTCGTATAGCTGTCTGTAATATGCCAGGTCTCGTTCAGGTTTCGTAACGGCAGGGGCGCGCCCGGAAAATTGGAAACGATCGTTCTTGCGTTGATGTCCGCTTTCCAGGTTCCCTGAATGGAAATACTGTTTCGGGTACCGGCGACGGTACCATTCGCGTCAAATTTGAATAGATAACCGGAAAAAGAGGCCGTTATGTCGCTGTCGTTCTGCAGGTATTCCTGTACATACCACTGCCCGGCAGTAACCGCTTTTACTAATGCATTTTGCTCCTGCTGCTGGATGTATTTCTTACAGGAGAAACTGTGCAAGGCGAAGACCAATAAGACCGCAATAGATACGCGCTTCATGGTACTGGATTTAACTCAAATTTTGTAAATATTATTGTATTTATCAAGCAAATAGGCCAAAAAGTGTTGAATATTAAGGGTTTCGCCGGTCGCGCGTTGGCATAATTCCTCGCTATTGTATTGACGCCCATACTGATGGATATGCCCCCGCAGCCAGCCCAATAAAAGGCTCGTATCCCCCCTTAAAACCGCCTCCGGGAGCCCCCTTTCCTCCTTTTCGGCAACGGCGTACAATTGGGCGGCGTAAAAGCTGCCGAGGCTATAGGTCGGGAAATAGCCGAAACTGCCATGGCTCCAGTGCACGTCCTGCAGGCATCCGTGCTTGTCGTCGGTCACCCTGACGCCCAGGTACTGCGCATATTGCTCATTCCAGTAGCCCGGAAGTTCGTGCACCGGCATCGAGCCTTCGATCAGCCTCTTCTCCAGTTCATACCGGATCATCACGTGAAAGTGATAGGAGACTTCGTCCGCTTCCGTCCGGATCAGCGAGGGGCCCACCTTATTGATGCCGCGGTAAAATTGTTCGAGCGATACCTTGCTCAGCTGGCCCGGGAAGGTCTTCTGCAGGAGGGGATACTGGTATTGCCACCAGGCATGGCTCCTGCCCACATTGTTCTCCCAAAGGCGGGATTGCGACTCATGAATGCTCAGGGAGGCGTATTCTCCCAGCGGAAGGCCATAGTAGGCTTCGGGCAAACCCTGTTCGTACAAGGCATGTCCTGCCTCATGAATGCAGCTCCAGGTCATGTGCCCCAAGTCGTTCTCGTCGATGCGCGTCGTAATGCGCACGTCGTTCCGTGAAAAGCTCGTCGTGAAAGGATGTTCGGAGAGATCCTGCCTCCCTGCCTGCAGGTCGAAGCCCATTTGCCGGATCAATCCCATGCCGAATTCCCATTGCTGCTGCCGGGGATAATGCTGATGAAGGAAAGAGTTGTCCACGATTTCCGGGGACGCCGCGATCCGGTCGAGTAATTCCTTCAGCGGTTGCCTAACTTCGTCGAATACCCTGTCCAGGAGCGACACCGTGCACGCTCTTTCGAACTCGTCGAGCAACGCGTCATAAGGATGCCCGGCGTATCCCGCGAGATCGGCCTCCTGCCGCTTCAATTCCACCAGCTTTGCCAGGTCGTCCCCGAACAGCGCGAAGGAGTTCACCTGCCTGCTCTTGATCCAGGCGTGCCAGCAGCGCGAGGTGGTCTCGCTTAACAAGCGCACGAATTCAGGACTGAATTTTTTTTGCTTCGTATAGTCTTCGAGGCTGAGCGTGACATTTCTTTTTTCTTCCGGACCGAGGTCGTTGCGATCGTTGAGGTCGTTAAGCAGCGCGCCGAGGCGCGCGGAAACCAGCCATTCATGGCTGGTTTCAGATAGCGTGGCTATCTGCTGCCCGCGGGCAGCCGCGCCCTTCGCAGGCAGATACGTCTCCTGATCCCATTGCAACACCGCCAATGCATTCTTGATGTCGGCGATCTTGCGCATGTATCTCACATATTCTTCATACAACTCTTTCGAAGACCTTGTTAATACCATTTTAACAAATTTTCTTTCCCGAATTTCTCCAACTATTCCGAAATTATGTGCTTTTTACAGAGGATTTTCAGGACTTGGGACTTTTATTGTAATATTTTTAGGGTATGAATAATTATCGTTTAACGATCTTGCTGGCGGCAGGTTTTGCATTTCCTCTCTCTCTGTGCGCTCAAAAGATCGATTCCATGATGACTGTCTACGCCGAATCGTATCCGCAGGAGAAGGTCTATGTTCAGTTCGACAAGAAAATATACAGCCCCGGCGAAACGATATGGTACAAGGCGTATTTATTCACCGGCGCCGACCCTTCCCTGATCAGCAAGAATTTCTATTCCGAGCTTTCCGACGGACAGGGCAATATCCTGCAACGTCGCGTCGCACCCATCCTCGAGTCGACCACCGCCGGCAATTTCGATCTGCCTCAGAACCTGAAAAGCGGGCATGTTCACTTTCGGGCCTATTCCACCTGGATGACGAATTTCGACACGGCATTCTATTTCGAAAAAGACATCCGCATATACAGCAAGGCCGACTCCGGCTCCGCCGGCGCACCCGTCCGGCAGGATGTGCGTCTGCAATTCTTTCCCGAGGGCGGCGATCTCGTTGCCGGGATCGAGAGTCTCGTCGCCTTCAAGGCCAATGATCAATATGGCTTGCCCGTCAACGTCAAAGGCTCCATACAGGAGGCGTCGGGGAAGGAACTCCTTGCCTTCGCCCCGGAACACGATGGCATGGGCAAGTTCCTCCTGACGCCGGACAAGGGCGATTCCCTGATAGCGGTCTGGAAGGACCCGCTGGGGATAGAGCACCGAACGCCTCTGCCTGCCGTCCAGGCCGTGGGCGCGGTCCTGCGTGCCGTCAACGCCAGGCAGAAGGTGCTCTTTTCCGTGGCGCGGTCCACGGAAGGCGGTACGGCGAACAAACATTTCACGATCATCGCGCATATGCACCAGCACCTGGTCTATAAGGCCAGGATCAATCTGCAGGACAATTTCATGAGCGGAGGCACCATCCCCACCTCGCAGCTGCCTACCGGCGTATTGCAGCTTACCGTATTCAACGAGAACAACGAGCCGGTGGCGGAAAGGGTCGTGCTGGTGAACAATCATGACTACGGTTTTTCGCCTTCGTTCGAGATCCTGCTGAAGAACGTCGGTAAGCGCGGGCGCAACAATATCGTGGTCGACGTACCCGACACGCTCCGCTCAAATCTCTCCTTGTCTGTGACCGATGCGGAGGCCGACGGCAATTTGCCCGGTGACGACAATATCATTTCCCATTTATTGCTCACGGGCGATCTCCGCGGCAATGTGCACAATCCCTACTATTATTTTTCCAATACCTCGGACAGCGTCGCCGCACATCTCGATCTCGTCATGCTGACCCATGGCTGGCGTCGCTTCAAATGGGACCAGCTCGCCAGGGGCAAAGCGCCGGTCATCCGCAATCCCGAACAAAACTTCCTGACCCTGCGCGTGGACGTGCTGGGCGTGGATCCCTACAAGATCAATAAGGAGGAATCGTTGAACGTCATTCTCCGCAAAAAGGATTCCAGCACCCAGATGCTGCAGGTGCCCCATGTGACGGGCGGGAAGTTCGGCCTGGGCGGCCTGCTGTTCTACGATACGGCCAGGGCCTATTATATGTTCAACGTCAACCATCAGCTTTCCAACGAGGCGGCCATCACGTTCAACAACGGATTGCTCAGGGGTGCGAAACAGGCGCGGCCCCTCACCGAAGCGCATGATTGGTGGACCTCGGAAGACTCCGCCTTCTTCCGGAAGAATAAGATCATTGCCGACGAGATCGCCCGCGTCAGGCCCCTCGAAGAAAAGAAGATCAAGACCCTGGAAGCCGTCACGGTCCGGGCGCGGGAGAGGACGGACAAGGAAAAGCTCGATGAAAAATATACCTCGGGCCTGTTCAGCGGAGGCGATGCCCAGGTATTCGACCTGAACAACGACCCTTATGCCGTCAGCATGGTCGATATCTTCTCCTATTTGCAGGGCAAGGTGGCCGGCTTACAGATCGTGACCGGGCAGGGCCCGGGCGGCGCCCCATCGCTGACCTGGCGGGGCTCCACGCCTTCCCTCTATCTGAATGAAATGCAGGTGGACGCCACCCAGCTGCAATCCACGCCGGTCTCGGACATCGCCATGGTCAAGGTATTCCGGCCGGGGACCTCGGTGGGGATCGGGGGAGGCGGGGGCGGCAGCATTGCCGTGTATACCAAGAAGGGGAGCGAACAGCACAGGGACGACCCGAATTTCAAGGGGCTCGATCACACGCTGATCCTCGGCTATTCCCCGGTTAGGGAATTCTATTCCCCGAACTATGATCTGCAAAATGCGCCCGTTGAACAGGAGGACCTTCGTTCTACCCTCTACTGGCGACCCTTCGTCCTCACCGACCGGGACAGCAGGAAAATCGAGATCCATTTTTACAATAACGACATCAGCAGGAGGATCCGGATCGTGTTGGAGGGCATCAATGAGGAAGGCAAGCTTTGCCACCTGGAAAAGCTCCTGCAATAGGGCCTCTTGGTCTATATTTGCCTTAAACCGTCTTCATGCAGATCGCTACCGTCCTTTCGCACCTGGAATCGATCGCGCCACTGTCTTACCAGGAGAGCTACGACAATGCCGGATTGCTTACCGGCCAGCCCGACTGGGAATGCAAAGGCATCCTGACGACGCTGGATACCACCGAAGCCGTGGTCAGCGAGGCGGCCGCAAACGGATGCAATCTGATCGTCTCCCACCATCCCCTCATTTTCAGCGGCCTGAAAAAGATCACCGGGGCAAACTACGTGGAGAAGGCGGTGATCTCCGCCATCCGGCAGGATATGGCCATTTACGCCATCCATACCAACCTCGATCATGTGCCGGGCGGCGTTAATGGCCGGATGGCGGAATGCCTGGGGCTGGTGAATACGCGGCCGCTGCTGCCCCTTGAGCGGGTGTTGCGGAAATTGATCTGCTTTGTGCCCACGGCCAACCTGGAACAGGTCCGCCAGGCGATCTTTGCCGCCGGCGCAGGACATATCGGGCACTATAGCGAATGCAGCTGGGCAGTCGAAGGAAGGGGAACTTTCCTCGGAGGCGCGGATACCCGCCCCTTCGTCGGGAAGCCGGGTCTTCGGCACGAAGAACCCGAAATGAGGCTCGAGGTCATCCTGCCTGCCTGGCAGTCGGGCCGGATCCTCCGGGCCATGATCGCGGCGCATCCGTATGAAGAGGTCGCCTATGATCTGGTCGACCTCGCCAATCCCCATCCCTCCGTGGGGGCAGGACTGGTTGGCGAGCTGCCCGAAGCCCTGGACGAGCGGGCATTCCTCGACCGGCTCAAGACGGTGTTCAGGACGCCGGTCATTCGCCATACCCCGCTGTCGGGCAGGCCGGTCAAGACCTGCGCCCTTTGCGGCGGAGCAGGCAGTTCATTAATTTCCAACGCTTTACGGGCGAATGTCGATTTCTACATCACGGCCGACGTCAAATACCATGAATTTTTCGACGCCAATGACCGGCTGGTGATCGCCGACATCGGTCATTATGAAAGCGAGCAATATACGATCGATCTGCTATTTGATCTTTTAAGGGAAAAATTCCCTAACTTTGCCGTCCTTAAATCGGCAATAGCCACCAACCCGGTCAATTACTACTGAGCCGCGGAAAACGGGCGCTGCCAATAATATAAACTATGTCGAACGTAAAAGAATTCTCTGTAGAGGAAAAACTCACATCGCTGGTTACCCTCCAAAAAGTTGAATCTAAGTTAGACGAGTACAAGATCCTGAAAGGCGAGTTGCCGATGGAAGTCAGTGACCTGGAAGATGAGATCCTCGGGCTCCACTCCCGCCAGACCCGTGTCGAAGAGGAGATCAACGGCATCCAGGAGTTCATCAATCAAAAGAAAGAGGCGATCAAAGAGGCCGACGCCCTCATAAAAAAATACGACAAACAAAGCCAGAACGTCAAGAACAGCCGCGAATTCGAGGCGATCAACAAGGAGATCGAGATGCAGCAGCTCGAAGTGAAGCTGGCCGAAAAGCATATCAAGGACGCCGGCGAAGAAATTGCCGAAAAAGTACTGCTGCTGGAAAAAGCAAAGAAGAATATCGGCACCAAGGAATCCGTGCTGAAGAACAAAAAGGATGAACTGGACAAGATCATCGCCACCACCGAAAAGGAAGAAAAGCATTTCAATAAAATGTCCGCCGAGGCCAGGGAACGAGTCGAGCCGCGGCTGCTGCACTCTTACGATCGCATCCGCGGTAATTACCGGAACGGCCTGGCCGTGGTGCCGGTGGTTCGCGACGCCTGCGGAGGTTGCTTCAATGCCATCCCCCCGCAACGGCAGAGCGAGATCCGCCAGCGCAAGAAGATCATTGTTTGCGAGAACTGCGGACGCATACTCGTGGACAACGAGCTCAACGACGCCATCGAGGTGAAATAATGTGCCGGATACAGCTTCTCGTTACCATTCTCTTACTCCCCGCTTTCGTCCTGGGGCAGAAACACTTTGATTTTAATGTCAACTGCCGGCAGGCCTACCACGAGATCATTCAACTCCGGATCGACGCCGGCCAGAAGATCCTGAATGAGGAGAAGCGGAAAGACCCCGATAACCTCATCCCCGCCCTGCTGGAGAACTATATCGACTTCTTCGTGCTCTTTTTTAATGAGGACCCCGCGGAATATAAGGCCAGGAAAGACCATCTCGACAGCAGGCTGGAGGCGATGGACGAGGGGCCCGAATCCTCTCCGCTATTCCTTTTTGCGAAGTCCGTCATCCATTTCCAATGGGCCGCGATCAAGGTCAAGTTCGGCTACAATTGGGATGCCGGCTGGGAATTCAGGCGTTCTTTTCTTCTCAGCAGGGAATGCCGGAAGAAATTTCCCGACTTTGCCCCGGCGGGCATGTTGAGCGGCGCCATGCAGGTCGTAGCGGGCACGATTCCCGACGGATACAAATGGTTGAGCAGCCTGCTGGGGATCAAGGGCAATATCAGGGACGGCATGCGGCAGTTGGAGGGCTTCCTGGGACAAACGGATCAGTGGGCCCAACTGTTCCGTGACGAAGCCGCCTTCTATTACCTGTATCTTAAGTTCTACATGGAAAACAAGCGCAGCGATGTCTTCGCTTATATCAGGCAAAATAACCTCGATCTCCGGAATAACCATCTCTATACCTACCTGGCCGCCAACCTGGCCATCAACGACCAGCAGTCGGAATATGCGGAGCATACGATCCGGGACAGGAACAACGGAGCGGATTACCTGGATATGCCGCTGTGGGACCAGGAAATGGGCTATGCCCTGATGAATCGCCTCGATCCCGACGCGCCGGTATACCTGGAACGCTGGCTGCGGAACTTTAAAGGGAAGTTCTACGTCAAGGATGTGCTCCTTAAGCTGAGTTGGTATTACTACCTCCAGGGGGACCAGTCACGCGCCGATGCCTGCCGGCGCCAGGTCCTCGAAAAGGGCGCTGCCGACGCCGATGCCGATAAACAGGCGGTCAGGGAGGCGCGGAGCGGCAAATGGCCCAATAAATTCCTGTTGCGTGCGAGGATGCTGGATGACGGAGGATATTATACGCAGGCGCTGCAGGTCCTTCGCGGCCTGAGCTCATCGGACTTTGCGCTGCCGGAAGAGAAATGCGAATTCGCTTATCGTCTCGGCCGGATCTATGACGGCCTGGGCCGACAGGATGAAGCCATCTCCGCTTACCTGACCACGCTCAAGACCGGGCAACAATTAAAGGAATATTTCGCGGCGCGTGCCGCCCTGCAGATCGGCTATATCTATGAGGGCCGGGGGGACAAGGAGACGGCCATCGGCTATTTCCAGAAATGCCTCTCGCTGAAAGAGCATGAATACAAGAATTCCCTCGACCAACGCGCCAAGGCCGGCGTCTCCCGTTGCCGTGGCGAATAAACCATTGTGAAAATCTTCTCTTCAAATTGATTCCCGATTTACTTAATTTGCCGTTTCCTGACCTAACAAAATGCTCAAACGGCTCCAGATACAGAATTATGCCATCATCGAGGCGCTCGGGATCGACTTTTCCGGCCGCATGAATGCGATCACCGGCGAAACCGGCGCCGGAAAATCCATTTTGATGGGCGCCCTCTCCCTGCTTCTCGGCGACCGTGCCGACAGTACGGTGCTCCTGAACCGCGAAAAGAAATGCATCGTGGAAGGCGCATTTACGCCGGAAGGCAAAAAGGACGTCCTGGATTTTTTCAGGGCCAATGACCTCGATCCGGAAGAAGAGATCGTCATCCGGCGCGAGATCGCGCCCAACGGAAAATCCAGGGCCTTCATCAACGACAGCCCCGTCCTCCTTGAACAATTGCGGAAGCTGAGTTCGCTGCTGGTGGATCTCCACCGGCAATTCGATACCCTCGAGCTCGGCGAGTCCGATTTTCAGCGCGACGTGCTGGATGCCCTCGCGGGACAGACCCTGCTTGTCGAAGAATACCGTTCCGCTTATCGTGCCTGGATAACCGCCGGAAAGGAACTGGCTGCCCTTCAGGAGGAAAAAGCCCGCTTTAACAAAGAACTTGACTATAATAAATTCCTGTTCGACGAGCTGGACGAGATCGGGCTGCACGAAAATGAACTGGAAGAGCTGGATCAGGAGCTGAAATTGTTGAACCATGCTGAGGAGATCAAGACCACACTGACTAAAATAAGCTATGACTTGAATGAAGGGGAGCAACCCATCGTGCAGCGTTTGCGATCCTATGTGCAGCAGTTGAACCACTTCGGCGCTTATCACCCGGACCTGGAGAGCCTACTGCGGCGCATGCAATCCACGCAGATCGAATTGCAGGACATGGCCGGCGAACTCGAACGGATCAACGATCATATCGGTTACGATGCCCGGCGGATCGGGGAGATCAATGAACGGCTTTCCGGCGGGTACAAGTTATTGAAGAAGCATGGGGTGAATGCCACCAGCGATCTCCTCCACATCAAGGCCGGGTTGGAAAAGAAGCTGCAGGCCGTGCTCAACCTGGATGACCTGATCGCTGCTTGTGAGGGACAGGCAGGAAATCTCTTACGCGAGGCCAGGAAGATTGCCCTGGTTCTGTCGAAGAACAGGCAGGCACAGCGGGCGCCGCTTGAAGAACAGGTCAACCGCCTCCTCCGGCAGGTGGGCATGCCCAATGCCCGTCTCAAAGTGCAGGTACAGTCCGGGGAAGGCGAAGACGTCCGCCTCGGTCCTGCCGGCATGGATGAGATCGAATTCCTTTTCGACGCCAACAAGAGCCAACGCTTCGAGCCCATCCGGAAAGTCGCCTCAGGCGGTGAACTGAGCCGCCTCATGTTGTGCATAAGCAGCCTGGTGGCCCAATCCATCGATCTGCCCACACTCATATTCGATGAGATCGATTCGGGCATTTCGGGCGAGGCGGCACGGCAGGTCGGCATCATTTTGAAGGAACTCTCGGGAAGGCGGCAGGTCATTTGCATTACCCACCAGCCCCAGATCGCCGGCAAGGCCGATGCGCATTATTTTGTCTACAAGGAGGTCAGCGGCGACGGCATCAAGACCGGCATCCGGCTGTTAACCCGCGAAGAACGCATTACCGCCATCGCCCAGATGCTTGGCGGCGAAAAGCCCACGGCCGCGGCCATTCAGAACGCGCGGGAAATGGTGATGAACTGATGCCGCATGAAACTTCGCAACCTCGCCATACTCCTCCTCCTCGCGCTGTCTCTCATCCCCATCTATTATCTCTATCGCTATATGATGCGCATCATCCGGCCCCGCCAATCCGCCGCCCGCCTCTTTCTCTTTCTCCTTGCGAATTTTCTGCTGGTGATCGTCTATACCATGCTGCTGGTCGGGCTGGTCGTGAAATTATTTCCCCTGCATCATGTCGGTTCATCATTTTGATGTAGGTTTGGCGTCAAATTCGAAAGGACAAAATAGTAATCTATGCCATACAACCTATTGAAAGGTAAGAAAGGGATCATATTCGGAGCGCTGGACGACAAGTCGATCGCCTGGAGAACGGCGTTGCGCTGTCATGAGGAGGGCGCCCAGCTCGTGTTGTCCAATGCCCCTGTGGCCTTGCGCATGGGCGAGATCAATAAGCTGGCCGAAGCGGTCCAGGCGCCCGTGATCGGCGCCGATGTGACGAGCATGGAAGACCTGAAGAAGCTGTTCGAGGAATCGATGACACATTTTGGCGGCGGGGTGGACTTCATCCTTCACTCCATCGGCATGAGCCTCAATGTCCGAAAGGGCAAGCACTATACGGAATTGGACTATGCCTGGAACCAGAAGACCCTGGACATTTCGGCGATGTCTTTGCACCGGGTGCTGCGCACCGCCTGGGAACTGGATGCGATCAATGAATGGGGCAGCGTGGTGGCCCTCACCTATATTGCGGCCCAACGGGTATTTCCCGATTATAATGAAATGGCTGACGCGAAGTCCCTGCTGGAGGCCGTTGCCCGCAACTTCGGCTATCACTATGCGAAAAAGAAAAAGGTCAGGGTAAATACCGTCTCCCAATCCCCGACGCGCACCACGGCGGGCAGCGGGGTGAAAGGCTTCGACGGCTTCATCAGCTATGCGGAGAAAATGAGCCCCCTGGGCAATGCCACCGGGGATGAATGCGCGGCCTATCTGGCCACGCTGTTCAGCGACCTGACCCGGATGGTCACGATGCAAAATCTCTTCCATGACGGCGGCTTCTCATTTACGGGCGTGACCCAGGAAGTCGTGGAACAAATGGAAAAATAGACGCCCGCGGCGGATCAAAATATATTATGGCCTGGATCGAATATGTCGGCTTATTCGGCGCCTTCCTATCGGCGATTACCTTTATACCCCAGGTGGTCAAGGCGTGGCAGACCCGGAGCGTCGGCGACCTGAGCATGCTGATGCTGATGATCGTGCTGACCAGCGTGATCGTGTGGTTGGTGTATGCTTTTTATTTGCGGCTGCTCCCCGTGATCCTGGCGAACCTGCTCATCGGGTCGCTTTGCCTGGTATTGATCTATTTCAAACTTACCTTTAAGAAGTAGCTGAAGTAGCGGGTTCCTCAGTATTCGTCCTCGTTAAAAAAGAAGTCTTCCTGGCTGGGGTAATCGGGCCAGATGTCGTCGATGCCTTCATAGATCTCCCCCTCATCCTCCAACTCCTGCAGGTTCTCCACCACTTCGATGGGGGCGCCCGAGCGTATAGCGTAGTCGATCAGCTCATCTTTTGTAGCCGGCCAGGGTGCGTCTTCCAGGTAACTGGCCAGTTCTAAAGTCCAAAACATCTGTTCCTAAGTTTAATATGTCTAAAAATTAGCAATTCACGAGCCACGAACCCAGCGAAGGGACGAATTACTAACGTCCACAGCCCTGCTTAATTTTCCGCAAAAGTAATTTTTATAACGAAACCACCAAATCCCGTTTTAAATTAATGGAACGAGGGTCAGGGTTACCCATTACAATTTTCGCTAAATTTCATTTTCGACCTCCGATATATGAACTTGAACCTGTAGGTTTGTAGTATCAGGCCGGAATTTTTAATATTATGTTAACAGCCAGGCAGATACACAAATATTACGGGAACCTGTGGGTGCTCAAAGGGGTGGATATGGAGGTGAACAAGGGGGAGATCGTCAGCATTGTCGGCCCCTCCGGATCGGGAAAGAGCACGCTCCTGCATATCCTCGGTACGCTCGACGAGCCTGGAAAGGGAGAGACCATTCTCCATGGCAGGAAGATCAATGAGTTGAAGGGCCGCAACCTGGCCGCATTCCGGAACCGGCATATCGGATTCGTATTCCAATTCCATCACCTCCTCCCCGAATTCACCGCCCTGGAAAATGTCTGCATTCCGGGCTGGATCGCCGGCGTGAAGAGATCGCAGGTCGAGGAACGCGCCGCCGGCCTCCTGAATACACTGGGCGTGGGTCATCGTATGGAAAATAAACCCAATGCCTTATCCGGTGGGGAACAGCAACGCGTGGCTGTAGCCCGGGCCCTCATCAACAACCCCGATATCGTCTTCGCTGACGAGCCGACCGGCAACCTAGATTCGGCCAACGCCAGAGAGCTGCACCAGCTATTCTTCGACCTGCGGCAACGATTCCAGCAAACCTTTCTGATCGTCACGCATAACGAGGAACTGGCTCAAATGAGCGACCGGATATTGCATATGCGGGATGGGAGGATCATTTGAGCGTGCCGCCGCCCCGCGCCGCCCCCGCTCAGACCCGTGGCTTCCACGGGATCCCGGGCACTCCCAGGACATGCCCGATATACCGCGCCAGCATGAACAGATAGTCGCTGAGCCGGTTCAGGTATCGGAGCACCAGGGGTTCGATAAACAGCCCTTGCTCCTGCATGCTTACGCAAAGGCGTTCCGCACGCCGGCAAACGCAACGAACGATATGGGCGGTCGAAACCGTCCGGTGGCCTCCCGGCAAGAGGAAGGACTTCATCGGAGGCAATTCCGCACTCATCCGGTCGATCTCCTTTTCAAGCCGATCCACGTCGCCGGCATGCAAGTCGGGGAGCTTCAGCTGGGGTGACTTATCCGGATCGCAGGCAAGGGAGGAACCGATCGTGAACAGCCGGTCCTGCACCTCCTGCAATTGCTGCACCGCCCCGCTGAAAAGGGCGGCCCTATCGGGATGGCCGGCGGGCAGGTCGGCGAGCTCGTCATTCAGCAGGCCGATAAAGGAGTTCAATTCATCCACCGTCCCGTACGATTCGATCCGGATATTGTTTTTCGGAACCTTGGTGCCGCCGATAAGGGCGGTCGTCCCCTTGTCACCGGTCCTGGTGTAGATCTTTGAGGCCATATGGAGAAGTTATTGTCAATGGCTCATGGTGACGGGCGACTGCTTTTTGTCGCTCTCGATGATGCCGTCCCGCAGCCTGACGACCCGCCGCGCATAGTTGGCGATGTCTTCTTCGTGGGTGACCAGCACCACCGTATTACCCGCCGCCTGGATCGCGCCGAAGATCTCCATGATCTCGATCGAGGTCTTGGTATCCAGGTTACCCGTCGGTTCGTCCGCCAGGATGAGAGAGGGATTGTTGATCAGCGCCCGGGCAATCGCGACGCGCTGGGCCTGGCCGCCGGAGAGCTCATTGGGTTTGTGATGGCTCCGGTCCGTCAGACTGACTTTTTCCAAAACCTCCATCGCCCTTTCCATTCTCACCCTCCTGGGTACTCCCGCATAAACCAGCGGAAGAGCCACATTCTCGGCCGCCGTCAGGCGGGGCAATAAGTTGAACTGTTGGAATACAAAGCCTATTTCTGCATTCCGCACGTCCGCGAGCGCATCGTCGGTCATGGTGCTTACATTTTGCCCGTTGAGAACGTACAGGCCGGCCGTCGGAGAATCGAGGCAGCCCAGGATATTCATCAGCGTACTCTTTCCGGAACCGGACGGTCCCATCAGGGCGACATATTCATTCTTATATATGTCCAGGCTGACGCCTTTCAGCACGGGCAGGGCCTGCTTGCCGATGAAATAGCTCTTTTGGATATCCTTGAGGTGTATGATGGGTGTGGTCATGGTTGACATGGGTCTGACTATTCGGACGGGTTTCGGATCACTTTGGGGACGGTGAAATACGTTCCATCTGTTGCCGGCGCGTTGGACAATGCGTCTTCCCGGCTTATCGACCCTTGCAGACGGTCCTCCCGGAGCACATTCGTCTCGTGGCTCATGTGCAGCAAAGGCTCGACACCGCGGGTGTCCAGCTCAGAGAGCTTTTCCACGAAATGGATCATTCGTTGCAGGTCCTTTTTGATCTCCTCTTTTTCCTCCGGGCTGAACTCGAGCCGTGCCAGGTGGGAAAGGTTGTCGATCAGTGCGTCATTGACTTCCATTCAAACCGGTTTATTGTCAAAAATAAGCTTTTGAGGCTTTTCTTTATCTTCGTCCCCACTTTATGGAAAAAAAGAAAGAAATTGTCATGAGCGGCATCCGGCCCACGGGGTTTTTGCACCTGGGGAACTATTTCGGGGCCGTTCAGAACTATGTGCGGATGCAGGACGAGTACGAATGCTACTTTATGGTGGCTGACCTGCATTCCCTGACGACCCATCCCGACACCCATTTGCTTAAACAGCATGCGATCCGTGTGCTGTGTGAATATATCGCCTGCGGCCTGGACCCGGAGAAGGTGGCCCTCTATTGCCAAAGTCATGTTCCGGAGACGGCCGAGCTTTACCTCTTTCTGAATATGCTGGCCTATGTGGGCGAGCTCGAGAAGACGCCCACGTTTAAGGAGAAGGTACGAGCCCAGCCCGACAATGTGAACGCCGGACTATTGACCTATCCGGTATTGCAGGCGGCCGATATCCTCCTGCACCGGGCCGCCCTGGTGCCGGTGGGCAAGGACCAGGAGCAGCACCTGGAGATGGCGCGCAACTATGTCAACCGGTTCACGCATCGATACGGCCCGGTCTTTCCTGAACCGCGCGCCTTCAATTTCGGAGAGGAACTGGTGAAAGTGCCCAGTCTGGACGGATCGGGGAAGATGAGCAAGAGCGAAAACCAACTGGCCACGATCTACCTGAACGATGATGACGAGCTGATCCGCACCAAGATCAGGAAAGCCAGGACCGACAGCGGATCGGGCGCGGCTGGATCCGGCGCAGGCGGAGCGGGCGACCCTGGCGCCTCCAAACCGGAATCGGTGGCCAACCTCTTCCTGCTGATGAAACTTGTCAGCCCGGCTTCCACGCTGCAAAAGTTCGAGGCCGATTACCAGGCGGGAACGATACGCTATGGCGACCTGAAGAAGGAATTGGGAGAGGATATGGTGAAGTTCATTGCCCCGATCCGGGAACGGGCGGTCGGGATCCGCGCCGACGAGGCCTATGTCCGCCGGGTAATGGAACAGGGGGCGGCAAAGGCGCGCAGTAGTGCAAAAGTGACCCTGCAGGAGGCGAAGGAGGCGATGGGATTGAATTATTATGCATGATGACCGCCGAATATCATTAATATTGATCTGGATAAAGCACACGGCATGTTAAAAAACAGGAAACCGAAACACATCGCGGTAGCGGGGAATATCGGAGCGGGGAAAACGACCCTCACTGAGCTGCTCAGCAAACATTATCGCTGGATACCCCAGTTCGAGGACGTGGACCACAATCCCTACCTGAACGATTTTTATGAGGACATGCCGCGCTGGAGCTTCAACCTGCAGATCTTCTTCCTGAACAGCCGGCTGAACCAATTGCTCGAGATCCATTCGGGCACCGAAACGGTGATCCAGGATCGCACCATCTATGAGGACGCCCATATCTTCGCACCCAATCTGCACGAGATGGGACTGATGAGCAAGCGCGACTACAACAATTATTTTCAGTTCTTTCAGACCTTGAAGCGGATGGTGCAGCCGCCCGACCTCCTCATCTATTTGCAGGCCTCCGTCCCGACGCTGGTTGCCCAGATCCAAAAGCGCGGCCGGGAGTATGAGGAAAATATCCGCCTCGATTACCTGAAACGGCTGAACGATTTTTACAATAAATGGATCGAAGGATACAAGGAGGGGCCCCTGTTGATCGTCGACATCGACAAGAATAAGTTTGGCGAACAGGATGAGCACCTGGGCGAGATCATCACCCGCATCGATTCGCAGCTGTACGGGCTGTTCTGAGCGTGGGCCAGACCCCAATAAAAAACCCCATCAGTCGATCTGATGGAGTTAGTTCTGGCAAACAATCGTAGAACCCGGTGTTACCCGGTGATGAATTTGTGCCGCCAAGTTCATGAAAAATATCTTAAATAAAAAAGTTTTTTAACAATTTATTTATTTGCCGGGAGCAGCAGCTAATATTTCCTCTGGGATGTCCCCGGCATATTTAGCGAAATTGGTAGTGAACCAGCCAGCCAGCCGGGTAGCCATTTCATCGTATTCCCCCTTGTCCGGCCAGGTATTCCGGGGATTAAGCACCAGGGAAGGGACTCCCGGGCAATCCTGCGGAATGGCCATTCCAAACACCGGGTGTATCGAATACTCCACGCCATCCAGGGAGCCATTCAGGGCTGCCGTGACCATGGCCCGCGTATAAGCCAGGCTGAGCCGGCTGCCCTTCCCATAAGGACCTCCCGACCATCCCGTATTGACCAGCCAGACCTTCACCCCGTTCTCCCGGATATTCCTGCCCAGCATTTCCGCGTAACGGCAGGGGTTCAGGGGGAGGAAGGGCGCCCCGAAGCAGGCGCTGAAGGTGGATTTGGGCTCCGTGATCCCGGTTTCTGTGCCGGCCACCTTGGCGGTATAGCCCGAAATGAACTGGTACATCGCCTGGCCGGGCGTGAGCCTGGAGATCGGGGGCAATACCCCATAGGCGTCGCAGGTCAGGAAAAAGATATTCCTGGGGCTATTGCCGACAGAGGTCTTGAGGGCATTGCCAATATAATGAAGAGGGTAGGAGACGCGCGTATTTTCGGTGATCGAGCCGTCCTCGAAATTGACCTGATTGGTGCCGGGATAAAACCTGGCATTCTCCACCAGGGCGCCCGGACGGATGGCGCGATAGATCTCGGGTTCCTTTTCCTCCTTCAAATTGATGCATTTGGCGTAGCAGCCTCCCTCGAAGTTGAAGACATTGTCAGCCGACCAGCCGTGTTCGTCATCTCCGATCAGGCGCCGGTCCGGATCCGCGCTCAGCGTGGTTTTCCCGGTGCCGCTCAGCCCGAAGAACAGGGCGGTGTCGCCCTTCTTGCCCACGTTGGCGGCACAGTGCATCGGCAATACGTCCTTTTCGAGCGGCAGCAGGTAGTTGAGGATCGTGAAGATGGCCTTCTTGGTTTCGCCGGTGTAGCCCGTACCTGCGAGGAGGATCATCCGGTGCCGGAAAGAGATGACCACCGCGTTCGACTGTCTTGTGCCGCACTGGGCAGGGTTGAGCCGGAGTCCCGGAGCAGACAGGACATGCCATTCGGGATGGAAGTCCTCGAGTTCGCCGGCCGAAGGGCGGAGGAACATATTGTAGGCGAAAAGGTTGATCGCGGGCGTTTCGTTGATGATACGGACCCGGAGCCTGAACCGTTCGTCGGCGCAGACATGACAGTCGCGCACCCAAACCTCGGGCAGTTGGTTGAACCAGGAAATGGTCTTATTCAGGATGGCTTCGAAAAAATGGCTGTCGAGGGGTTGATTGAAATCGTTCCAGTGGATCGGGTCACCGCCTTGCGTATCCTTCACGATATATCGGTCCTTTGGGCTCCGCCCGGTGAATTCACCGGTCCGGATCAGCAGGGCGCCGGTGTCTGTCGGCATGCCTTCCCCCCTGCGCAGGATATCCCCAATCAATGCATCCGGGGTCAATTGATAATGTACCTTGCCCGTTAACCGCAAACCGAGCCTCATGAGCCGGTCTGCCGGGAGCACGATGGTTGACAATGGCATAATAAGCAAGCGTTTGTTAAAGTGCAAAGCTAAAATTAAATTTATTCTAAAACAAAGCTGGAAGGCCGTCTAAAATTTGAAAAAATTCAACAAAACAGCCAATTAAATGAATATTTTAACTAACTAACGGTTGTTAGTTTTGAAGTCGTTCGACCCGGCGCCGGGAATGATGAATCATTCTTACATTTACAATTCTTGTTTAATTCATTCGATCCATGAAGTATTTCCCGCCGAACCCGGCCTTATTTTCCGAGAACAGGGCACGGTTCATCAAGGCCCTGGCGCCGAACTCGATAGCGATCTTTGTCAGTAACGACGAAATGCCGTCAAATGGCGATGCGACCTATACCTTCCGGCAGAACAGCGACCTGTTCTGGCTGTCGGGGATCACCCAGGAGGATAGCCTGCTGGTGCTATACCCTGACCATCCCGATCCAAAGTATCGGGAAGTACTGGTTCTCGTACGCCCCAACGAGTTGAAGGAGAAATGGGATGGCAAGCGGCTCCGGGCCGACGAGGCCAGGGCGGTCTCGGGCATCGGCACCGTGCTTTGGCTGGACAGCATCGACCCCTTGTTGCAAACATGGATCCACCTGGCCGATATCATCTATCTCGACTCCAATGAGAATGACCGGAAGAGCAGCCTGGTGGAGACGCGTGAATACCGGTGGATACAGGACATGCGGCGACGTTATCCGCTCCATGAATACCGGCGGTCTGCGCGGATCATGAAAGAGCTCCGGGGGATCAAGACGGCCGCCGAGATCGGCGTGTTGCAGCAGGCGATCGACATCACGCACAATACCTTCACGCGTCTGTTGAAGGTGATCCGCCCGGGCATCATGGAAAATGAGATCGAAGCGGAGATCTGGCATTCCTTTCTGTCGCAGCGCTCGAACGGACCCGCCTATAACAGCATCATCGCGGGCGGCGACCGGGCGAGGACCCTGCACTACGTGGCCAATGATCAACCCTGTCTGGATGGAGAACTGATCCTGATGGATTTTGGCGCGGAATATGGCGGCTATTGCGCCGACCTTACCCGGACCGTACCGGTGAACGGGAAATTCACCAGGCGGCAAAAGGAGGTTTACAATGCCTGCCTGCACCTGCACAATTTCGCAAAAAGCCTGCTGAAGCCGGGCATCAGCATCAACGACTATCACAAGGCCGTAGGCGTGGAGGCGGGCACGACCTTCATCAAGCTGGGATTGCTGACCCGCGCGGACATCAAGAACCAGTCGCCGGAGAGCCCGGCCTATTCGAAATATCTTTACCATGGCATCTCCCACCACCTGGGCATCGATGTGCACGACCTGGGCACAAGGACCGAACCGATCCGGCCGGGGATGGTGCTCACGGTGGAACCCGGAATTTATATCGAAGAAGAAAAGATCGGCATCCGGATCGAGAACAATGTCTGGATCACGAAGACGGGGAACAAGGACCTGATGGCGAAGATCCCTTCCACGGTCGGTGAGATCGAGGCGCTGATGAAGAAATAAGGGGGACCCGTGAAAAAATAAAGCGTTAATTTGTTGCTCAATTCCGGTCATGAAACAATTACCCAACCTGTTCACGTTATTGAATCTTTTTTTTGGTTGCATTGCCGTCATTTTCGTTCTCCAGAACGGCATCACCATCATGTACAGTAACGGGGGCGAACAGTACCTGGGCGTTCCGGAGAATATCGGCGTCGCCTCCCTCTTCATTGGTCTGGCCGGAGCCGTGGATTTCCTGGATGGACTTGTTGCGCGGGTCTGCAAGGCTACCTCCCCGATGGGCAAGCAGCTCGACTCGCTGGCCGACGTAGTGAGCTTCGGCGTCGCGCCGGGCATGATCCTCTACCAGTTCCTGCGCATGAGCTTCGCCAGCCAGGCGAACGGGCTGAATGTCCCGATCTATTGGTTCCTGCCGGCCTTGCTGATCCCTTGCGCGGCAGCGTACCGGCTGGCCAAATTCAATATCGACGAATCGCAGCAATATGGCTTCAAAGGGGTCCCGACCCCTGCGGCGGGCCTGCTGGTCGCCAGCCTTCCGCTGATCTACTGGTATCCGAGCAGCGCCGCCGTGATCCCGTTCCTGCTGAACAAATGGATGTTGTACGGCATCATCCTGCTCCTGTCCGCCCTGATGGTAAGCAACCTGCCGCTCATGGCGCTGAAGTTCCGTGACTATTCGCTGAAGAGCAATGCGCCGAAGCTGCTGTTGCTCCTGCTTGCCGTCCTGGCTGCGATCTTTATGAAATGGTTGGCTGTTCCGGCCATTTTCATTTTCTACATTGTCGTATCTTTGCTCACGGCAAAAAAAATTGATTCACACAAATCATAACTCATGACCTTCTCTGTTCAGGTAAAGGTGATGCCGCTGAAGGAATTATTGGACCCCCAGGGAAAGGCCGTGATGGGCGGCCTGCAAAGTCTGGGTTTGACCAAAGTGAGCGACGTGCGCATCGGCAAGAGCATTTCCCTCCAGGTGGAGGCCGCATCGCCCGACGAGGCGAGACAGATCGCCGAAGAGGCAGGCCGGAAGCTGCTGGCCAATCCCGTCATGGAGTACTTCGAGATTGCTGTCAATTAATAAAAGGCATTGCTCTACATCGTTCCATCCCCGATCGGTAACCTCCAGGATATTACGCTCCGGGCATTGGAAGTGCTGAAAAACGCCGACCTGATACTGGCTGAGGACACCCGGAATTCCGTCCGGTTATTGAATCACTACAAGATCATCAAATCGCTTTCGCCGTATCACCAGCATAACGAGCACAAGGTACTCCATCACCTGGTGGATCAGCTTTTGCAGGGCAAGACCATGGCCCTGATCACGGATGCCGGAACACCGGGTATTTCCGACCCCGCCTACCTGCTGGTGAGGGAATGTATCCGGACCGGGGTAAAGGTGGAATGCCTGCCCGGCGCCACGGCCTTCGTGCCCGCCCTGGTCAACAGCGGCCTGCCCATGCAGCGGTTCGCATTCGAAGGCTTCCTGCCGCTGAAGAAGGGTAGGCAGACCCTCTTGAAACGATTGGCCGGCGAAGACCGCACCTTACTGTTCTATGAGTCCCCGATGCGCCTGGTAAAGACCCTGCGCGAGATGATCGTGTATTTCGGGGAGGACCGGCCTTGTTGCGTAAGCCGCGAGCTGACCAAGATCTTCGAAGAGAACCGGCGGGGTACCCTGCGCGAAGTGGCCGATCATTTTGACGGGCGGGTGGTGAAAGGGGAGATCGTGATCGTGGTCGGCGGAAAATAAAACGTGAAAACAACCAATATGAATATGCGTAAGAACAGCTTCAGGATCGCCCTTTTGGCCGCCGGATTGTCCACTGTTTCAGCCGGCGCTTTCGCGCAGTTGGGGTCCATCCCGGCAGCGGTCACCGATTCGTTCAATGTCCGGTTTCCGGGCGCCACCAATGTGAACTGGAAGAACAAGATCACGGTCTTTCAGGCCGACTTCGTGTTCAAAAATACGACCGAGCAGGCCCGCTTCAATAAGAAAGGCGAATGGCAGATGACCGAAAAGGTGATCCCAAAGGAGAGCCTGCCGGCCGAGGTCAGGGATGGACTGGACAAAAGCAAATACGCCACCGATTGGAAGGTCAATACGATCTTTCAGCGCGATCGGCCCGGGCAGGTGGTCGAGTACCGGATCGAGGTCTATAAGAGCGACATTCAAAAGAAAAGCCTCCTGTTCAGCAGCGCCGGGCGCTTGCTGAAGGACAGCAATACCTTATAATCATCAACGATCCGACATGCGAAGATTTATTCATTCCGGGGCCGGGAGAGTTCATCCCTTCGCGGCCCTGTCCGCTGGCCTGCTTGCCGGCCTGACCCTTGTTTCACTGACCGCCGCCGCACAGCCCGACCGGTGGCAGCAGCGGGTGAAGTACGCCATGGACGTCGATATGGATGTGTCCACCAATCGGTTTACCGGCAAACAGGTGCTGGCGTACACGAATAACTCTCCGGATACGTTGCGCAAAGTATTTTACCATTTATACTGGAATGCCTTCCAGCCGGGCAGCATGATGGACACGCACAGCCGCGAGCTGGGCAAGATATCCTATGGCAGTCGCGGGGGACGGGAGCAGCTCGACTGGGACACCAGGGTCATGGATCGCATCGAACATTTGAAACCCGATGAGATCGGATACCAGAAAGTGCTTTCGCTGACCATGAATGGCGTTCCGCAGCCTTACCAGGTGGAGGAGACGATCCTGGAAGTGCCGCTGACCAGACCGATCCTGCCGCATACCACGGTGACCTTCGCGATGAGCTTCGAGGCGCAGGTTCCCCTGCAGATCAGGCGTAGCGGTCGCGATAACCCGCAGACCGGGGTGCGCTATTCGATGAGCCAGTGGTACCCGAAGATCTGTGAATACGACTATGCCGGATGGCATCCGACCCCTTACGTGGCGCGTGAATTCTATGGGGTATGGGGCGACTACGACGTGCGGATCCATATCGACAAAAGCTATATGATCGGCGGCACGGGTTATTTGCAGAACCCTTCG
Organism: Bacteroidota bacterium; assembly: GCA_030706735.1. Classification (GTDB taxonomy): domain Bacteria; phylum Bacteroidota; class Bacteroidia; order Chitinophagales; family Chitinophagaceae; genus Puia. The sequence goes on from JAUZNZ010000016.1 coordinate 70,009, forward strand.
CAGACGGGATTCGGGTATGAAGGACCGGAGGTCAGGGTCGTTCGTCCGGCAGGCAATAAGCTGCTCTGGCATTTCGTGGCGCCCAATGTTCACGACTTTATGTGGGCGGCCGATCCGGATTACAAGCATCTCATCCGGCACATCCCCGGAGGCCCGGAGATCCACGTCCTGTACAAGAATAAGGATAACGATCCCCGTCAGGATACGCTTTGGAATGCGCTTGCCGACGCGGCGGTCATCGTGTTGCCGTATATAGAGGCCAACTTTGGAAAATATCCCTATAAGCAATATTCCTTCATTCACGGGGGCGACGGCGGCATGGAATATCCCATGAGCACCCTGCTCGTCGGTCCCGGTCTGGGCGGCGCCTTCCATGAGTGGATGCATAGCTGGTACCAGGGGATGCTTGGCACCAACGAGTCCATGTACGCATGGATGGACGAGGGTTTCACCAGCTACGCCACCGACCTGGTGGAGAATTATTATTACCATGTCATGATCGCCAGACAGCCGGGCAATTCGGGGTTGCGGAAGATGCTGGATCAACAGGAGAAGGATTTGCCGGCTATTCATGCGCCTGCCTACAATAGCTATTTCTCGCTCCTGAAGAGCCGTCTCGAAGAGCCTCTTACCACACACGCCGATCATTTCAATACCAACTACGCGTATGGAGTGGCCAGCTATTCGAAGGGGGATATGTTCCTTGAACAGCTGGGCTATATCACGGGCGCGTCCACCCGCGATCGCATCCTGCAGGAGTATTACCGGTTGTGGCGTTTTAAGCATCCCAATGCGGACGATTTCGTGCGCGTGGCCGAGAAGGTCAGCGGGATGAAGCTCGACTGGTATCAGGAGTTCTGGGTGAGCACGACCAAGACCATCGACTATGGCATCGATAGCCTGTGGGAACAGGCGGGCAAGACCCGCATCAGGCTAAGAATGATCGGCAAAATGCCGATGCCGATCGACGTCTCCTTGCAATTCCGCGACGGGAGCAAACTACTCGCCTATATTCCGCAGTACCTGATGTTCGGGGAGAAGCCGGTCGAAGAGGCGTCCATCCCCCGCAAGACCTTCGAGCCCTGGAAATGGACGAGCCCTACCTATGAATTCGAGATCGATCACCGGCTTACCGACCTGAAGATCGTCGAGATCGACGCCTCGCAACGGATGGCCGATGTCGACCGCACGAATAATAAACTTGAATTGCAATGGTAGTGGGGTCACGAGCCAAGTAGACCCCGTCCACATCCGCAGGGTGCGAACGGAACGGGGCAGGCTTGTTGAGAATGAGTTTAGATAAGGTAAAATGACCAATGGTTCTGATCATCGTGCAACCCGGCAGGGCAAAATTAAATGACCTGCCAGGGTAAAACAATACCACTTTGTGGTAGTTTTTATCAGGTTAGGCTAACGGCCGTAAAATTTGTTGATCGCTTCAACGCGATTGTTCACGTGCAGTTTTTCATAGATATGATAGACATGCTTTCGTACGGTTTCCTGACTGATGAACAGGCGGCCGGCGATCTCTTTATAGAGCATGCCTTTCGCCAGCAATTCCAGGATCTCGTTCTCACGGTTGGATAGTACGCTGATCGATCTGCCTCCCGAACCGCCGCCGATCGGCTCTGAGCCCGGCGCTGTCCGCAGCTGGAAGGCATTCACCACCTTTCTCGCGATTTGGCTGCTCATGGGCGCCCCGCCTTCATGCAGTTCGCGGATGGCGTCCAGGAGCTTGCCGGGTGCGGTCTTTTTCAGGATGTACCCATTGGCGCCTGCCGTGAGCGCTTCGAAGATCTTTTCATCCTCCTCGTAGATGGTGCACATCATGAATAGTATTTCGGGGTATAGGGGCTTTAGTTGCCTGACACAATCGATGCCGCTTTCGCCGTCTCCCAGGTTGATATCCATCAGCACGATATTCGGTTTCACGAGCGGGATCTTCAGTAACGCTTCCTCCGCATCCGAAAAACTGCCTACGAGCGAATAGCCATCGGCCATCAGGATGATCTGCTCCAATGCCGAGCGGATGTCTTTATTGTCATCTACTATACATACGGAAATAATCATGAAACAAAGTTCATGCAAATTCGCATCAAAAAAATACCATTTTGTGGTAGTTTTTTATGGATTCGGGACGTAGAGGAGATATTTTTCATGGAACCATTCGAGAGGGAAGATCTCCCGGATCTCCATCAGCTTTGGACGGCAGCCGCTGTCTGCGATCTCCGCACTGACGTCTCCGCCCTTCAGGCAGATCAGGCCATGGGGCGCCGCGCCTGCAGGGGGCGTCGCGCCCGCTGCGGTGGCCGCGGTTGCACGGGGCGCCTTCTTCAAAAGCGGCCGGGACCAGTTCCAGAGATCTTTGAGCGGCGCCACGGCCCGCGATACCGCCAGGTCGAATTTGCGTCCCCTGATCTCCTCGGCGCGGATATGCTGAGTGCTGACATTCTTCAGGCCGGTTGCGTCGCGCACCGCTTCGACGACCTTAAGCTTCTTGCCGATGCTGTCGACCAGGTGAAATTGCACGTTTGGGAAATAAATCGCCAGGGGAATGCCCGGGAACCCGCCTCCGGTCCCGATATCGATCACTTCCATCCCATCCGGCAGTTCGAAAGCCGCGGCAATGGCCAGGGAATGCAGCACATGTTTTTCATACAAGCTGCCGATATCCTTTCTGGAGATCACGTTTATCTTTTCGTTCCATTCCCGGTAAACGCCCTCCACGGCGGCCAGTTGCCGCCATTGCTCAGGGGAGAAGTCCGCAAACCAGCGCGCGATCAATTCCAGGTTGTCCGGGGCTTTTTCCATAACGCTGGCACAAAGATGAGATAATAGACGAACATCCAGAGGTCGAGGAGCCACCACCAGGCGAACAGGTCCTTCTCCTGCAACTTACTCATCACCCGGTAATAGATCAGCCCCTGCACAAGCAGTCGGGCTCCAAAGACCGGCAGCGCCAGTTGCCAGTCATAGAGCAGCGCGCCAATGAACAGGGGATAGAAAAGGATATGGGAGAAAGAATATAATCCCAGCAGGAACTTGTGCGAGGGGCGGTAATACTTGGAGGTGCTGTAATGTCTCGCCTTCTGCCGGAACCATTCGGAAAAGGTCTGTTTCGGTTCGGAGAGCGTGAAGGTCTCGGGGTCGATGACAATATTGGTATTGTCTTTCGTCGCCACCTTGTTGATAAATAGGTCGTCATCCCCGCCGGGCAGGTGATTGATGCCCGAAAACCCCTTGTTCCGGAAGAAAAGATCCTTCTTGTACGAAAGGTTCCGGCCTACGCCCATGTACGGCATGCCCGCCAGCGCGTAGGACAGGTACTGGAGCGCCGAATGAAAGGTATCGAAACGGATGATCTTGTTCAGGAAGCCGGAACGCTTGGTATACGGGCCATAGCCCAGCACGATCTCGATCCCGTTGTGATAACCGTCCTGCATCTTTTGCATCCAGAATTCGCTCGCCGGCACGCAGTCCGCGTCGGTGAGCAGCACGATCTCATACCGCGCCTCCTTGATGCCCATGCTCAGGGGATATTTCTTCCCCGGAATGCCGATGGCCTCGTGCTCGAGATTGACGATATGCAGGTCCTTGAAGGTCTTCTTGAACTCGTCGAGGAGAAAACGCGTATCGTCCTGGCTATTGTGGTTGACGACGATGACCTCATGGGTGCTGGGATAAGATTGCACCAGCGATCCCGGAAGGTGCGTAAGCAATTTGGCCGATTCATCGCGGGCGCAGATAATGACGCTCACCGGATGCTGTTGCGACCGCTCCCGCACGGAAGGCCGGAAAAAAGCCAGCCGCCTGAAGATACCCAGGTAATACCCTAACTGGATCAGGGTGATCACACAAAAAGCAATGAATAGGATCTCTCGCCAGGGCAGGCTCAAATAGAGTTTAGTCATAAGCATTCTACGGTGAGTTCAACCCGTACAGGCCGCTCCCAAAGACGAAAATAAGGTTAAAATTCGGAATGCGGGCGGGGACAATTGAATATCTTGCACCGTTTTAGCGTATGGCTGCATTACGATTCGAATTACAGGCCTCCGGCCCGCATTCCGCTGCCAGGGCGGGCAGGATGATCACCGATCATGGCGAGATCCTCACGCCCGTCTTCATGCCCGTCGGTACGGTCGGGAGCGTAAAGGCCGTCACCGGGCAACAGTTGAAAGAGGACATTGGCGCGAGCATCATTTTGGGCAACACCTATCATCTCTATCTTCGCCCCGGGCTCGAAGTGCTGGAACAGGCGGGCGGCCTGCATCGCTTCTGTGGCTGGGACCGTCCGATCCTCACGGACAGTGGCGGCTACCAGGTTTTTTCCCTTTCCGGCACCCGTAAGATAACGGAAGAAGGGGTGCTGTTCCAATCCCATATCGATGGTTCCAGGCATTTGTTCAGCCCGGAAAAGGTCATGGACATTCAGCGCATCATTGGAGCGGACATCATCATGGCATTCGACGAATGCACGCCCTATCCCTGCGAATATGGATATGCCCAACGTTCCATGGAGCTTACCCATCGCTGGCTCGACCGCTGCTTCGATCGCTTCGGCGCCACCCGGGACAAATACGGCTATACGCAGAACCTGTTCCCGATCGTGCAGGGCAGCACCTTCCCCGATCTGCGCAAGCAATCCTGCGAATATGTCAGCTCAAAGGGGGCGGCAGGCCATGCGATCGGCGGATTGAGCGTCGGCGAGCCCGAACAGGAACTGTATGATGTTTGCGAATCCTGCTGCAGCATGCTCCCGGCGGACCGTCCCCGGTACCTGATGGGCGTCGGCACGCCCTGGAATATCCTGGAGTGCATCGGCCGCGGCGTCGATATGTTCGACTGTGTCATGCCCACCCGAAACGGTCGCAATGCCATGCTCTTCACTTCCCGGGGGGTGATCAATATCGACAACAAGAAGTGGGCGAACGACTTCTCCCCGATCGACGAGGGGATCGGCTGCGCGCTGAGCCGGAATTACAGCAAGGCCTATCTGCGACACCTGGTCAAATCGAAGGAGATCCTGGCCCTGACGATCGCCAGCGTGCATAACCTTGCTTTTTACCTGTACCTGGTCGGGGAGGCCCGAAAGCATATCATGGCCGGCGACTTTGAAGGCTGGAAGCGGGAACAGGTACCACTCCTTCAGACGAGGTTGTGACCGGACGGAGGGGCCGAACGCGACAATCTTAAAACGACCCTAATTTCTCCGATGAAGCTTGCCGCTTGCCCCTTGTGGCTTAAATTGCGGCCGGATGCTGACAATACTCGACAGGTACATTCTCAGGAAATTCCTTGGCACGTTCGTATTTACCCTGCTGCTGATCACCGTGATCGCCGTGGTCATCGACACCAGCGAGAAAGCGGATGATTTTGTGCGGTCGGGGATGACCGCCTGGCAACTCGTCAGGAATTATTATATCGGCTTCGTTCCCTTCATCATGTCGATGATCTTTCCGCTGATGGTCTTCATCGCGGTCATTTACTTTTCATCGAAGATGGCGGGGCGCTCGGAATTCATCGCCATCCTGGCAGGAGGCGTGCGCTATCAGCGGATGCTGCGCCCATATGTGATCGGATCGGTATTCCTGGCCCTGATCTTCTGGATGGCCAGCCAGTACTGGGTGCCGCGCGCGAATGAGATCCGCACCAATTTCCAGGCGGTTTACGTGGATCGGAACAGCTCCTATACCTCCGATCCATACCGCAACACCAACTACTATCTGCGCGTCGATCCGGTGACTTTCGTGGGGTTCAGGTATTATGATACGACGAATAAGACGGCCAACAGCTTTTTCCTGCAAAAGATCCGGGATAATAAGGTTTATTACAACCTGAGGGCCGAGACGATCCGGTGGGATGAGAAAAGGAGTGAGTGGCTTCTTTATAATGCCATCGAGCACAAATTCGACGGCCTCAAAGAGTCGGTGCGCAAGATCGACACGATGTCGATCAATCTCAATGTCAAGCCGCGGGAGTTGCGCCGTGACGATTATCTCAAAGACAAGCTCACCACGCCGGAGCTGAAACAATTCATCCGCATGGAGGAGATCCGGGGCTCGGAGGGCCTGAATACCTTCAAGGTCGAGTACTACCACCGGGACGCCACGCCCTTCTCGGTGATCATCATGACGCTGATCGGCGCCGTGGTGGCTTCCCGCAAGATCAGGGGCGGCAGCGGATTGCACCTGGCCTACGGGATCGTGACCGCGGCCATCTTTGTCGTCATGGACAAGTTCTCCGTGACCTTTTCCACCAAGGGAGATTTCCCCCCGATGCTGGCCGCCTGGCTGCCAAATATCATCTTCGGCGGCGTCGCCTGCTGGCTCTATGTGCGAACGCCCAAATAGCCGAAGGCCTAAATTAAAAAAGGGTAAATAGCATGGATTCGCTTGTTCTGCAACGATCCGTGAATTAACTTTATCGGATCAAATCGTACCGACATGGCAATCATAAAAGACAGGTTCAAGCTGAAAGCGGATGCAGTGGCCGGGGAGATCAAGGAGCTCCTCAAAGAACATGGAACGAAGAAGATCGGAGAGGTCACGCTTGCCCAGATCTACCAGGGCATGCGCGGGATTACCGGCCTGGTGACCGAAACCTCCCTGCTTGATTCGCGGGAAGGCATCCGGTTCCGCGGTTATTCCATCCCTGAACTGCAGCAGAAATTACCCAAGGCCAATGGCGGTACGGAACCCTTGCCGGAAGGATTATTCCATCTGATGCTCCTCGGCGAACTGCCCACGGACGACGATGTCCACCAGATCACGGCCAACTGGCAGCGAAGAAGCCATGTGCCCAATCACGTGTTTGCGGCGATCGAGGCCCTGCCTATCGCCACCCATCCCATGACCCAGTTTGTCGTGGCCATCATGGCCCTCCAGACAGAGAGCCAGTTCGCCAAGAATTACGGTGAGGGCATGGCCAAGAAGGATTATTGGGAGGCCGTCTTCGACGATTCGATGGACCTGATCGCGAGACTGCCCCGCGTGGCCGCCTATATCTATCGCCGGAAATACAAGAAAGAGGACCATATCCATCCCAATGGCCTGCTCGATTGGGCGGGCAATTTTGCGCATATGCTGGGCTATGAGGACGAAACCTTCCGCGAACTGATGCGGCTGTATATGACCATCCATGCCGATCATGAGGGAGGTAACGTCAGCGCGCATACGACGCACCTGGTCGGGTCCGCCCTGAGCGATCCCTATCTTTGCCTGGCCGCAGGCATGAATGGATTGGCCGGGCCCCTCCATGGGCTGGCGAACCAGGAGGTCATCAAATGGATCCTGGAAATGCGTGAGGAATTGGGCGTGGAATTGCCAAGCGGCGAACAGATCGACGCCTATGTGCGCAAGACGCTTAGTGAAGGCAAGGTGGTCCCGGGCTATGGCCATGCCGTATTACGCAAGACCGATCCCCGGTTCACCGCGCAGATGGAATTCGGCAAACAGCATATGCCCAACGATCCCCTCGTGCAGACCGTGTGGAATATCTATGAGACCGTTCCGCCCATTTTGCAGTCCCTGGGCAAGATCAAGAATCCCTGGCCCAATGTCGACGCGCATAGTGGCGCCCTGCTGGTACATTATGGCCTGGTCGAATATGAGTTCTATACCGTGTTGTTCGGCGTCAGCCGCGCACTGGGGGTACTGGCCAGTCTCTGCTGGGACCGGGCCTTGAACTTCCCCATCGAACGTCCCAAGTCGGTAACCACCGAGCTCGTGAAGCTTTGGCTCGACGGAAAGGACGAGATCTGGGGAGAATAGGCCGGCGGCTTCGCGATTATTCATTCCGCAGGCTCTCGACGGGATTGGCCATGGCGGATCTCGCCGATTGTACGCTTACGGTGAGCAAGGCCACCAGCAACGCGATCGCGCCCGCGATGGCGAACATCCACCAGCTCAACGACACCCGGTACGGACCGGCAAAATGTTCCAGCCATTTGCTCATGATCAGCGCAGATAGCGGCAGCGCGATCACCATGGCGACAGCCACCAGCCGGACAAAATCCCGCGACAACAAGCGCGTGATCGACAACGACGAAGCCCCGAGTACTTTCCGGATCCCGATCTCCTTGCGGCGCTGTTCCGCCGAGAAGGAAGCCAGTCCGAACAGACCCAGGCAGGCCACGATGATCGCGATCGCCGTAAAGTCCGCCACGATCCGCGCGCTCTGCTGCTCCTTTTCGTAGTTCTTCTGGAAATCGCGGTCGATGAACGAATAGTCGAATGGGGTCGTCGGGTTCACTTTTTTCCACGCCTCCCCGATCTCCGACAAGGTCTGGCTGTAATGCCCGGGCTTCAGACTGGCGAGGAGGTAGGCGTACCTGGTGCCGAAGAAGCCCATCTTCGTGAACATATAGGGCTTGATGGTCTCCTGGAGGCCCTGGAAATTGAAGTCCTTCACCACGCCGATGATCTCCATCGTATGCCGGGTTCCCTGCCATTCAAAATAATAATGTCTTCCCAACGCATGGGCCGGGTCATATCCCAGGCTTTTCACCGCCGTCTCGTTGAGGATCCCGGCAGTCGTGTCCGCATTGGGGTTTATGGACAATTCGCGGCCGTGCAGGAGAGTCAGCCCCAACGTCCGGAAATAATCCTGTTCGATCGTAGCTGTGTATATACTGATAAAATCCTTCATGGTCTTGCCTTCCGCATAGAACAACATGTCGTTGATATTCACGATCCCCGGATAGGTCGAACCGCAGGTGACGGACCGGACTCCGGGAGTTTTTGCTATTTCGTCCCGTAGCGACGTATAGTTCAGGGCCACTTGTTTGCTTTGCATCGGCAGGACGATCTTTTGCTCCTTCGAAAAGCCCAGATCCTGGTCCTGGACCACGGACATCTGCCGCCAGCTCACGATCGCACCGAGGATGAGCCCGATGGAAATGCAGAATTGGAAGACGACCAGCACTCTTCGGATAAGGGTCGCCGAAAAATAATTGCCGATGTAGCCCTTGAGCACGCGCACCGGTTGGAAAGCGGACAGATAAAAGGCGGGATAGAGACCGGCCAGCAGCCCCGTCACCATCGCCAGCCCGGCGATCCAGAAGATCAGCCCCGGCTGCCGGAGGGGTTGGAGATCCTTTCCGGTCAATTCATTAAAGGCCGGCAGGAACAATTTCGCCAGCAGCAAGGCGAGCCCGAGGGCGAGCAGCGACATCAGAAAGGATTCGCCGAGAAATTGCATCACCAGCATCCGCCGTTCCGCACCCAGCACCTTGCGAACGCCTACCTCCCGGGCACGTTGCTCCGATCGGGCCGTGCTGAGGTTCATAAAGTTGATACACGCGATCACCAGGAGAAAGATGGCGATGGAGCCCAGGATATACAAGCTGCGGATATTGCCGTTCGGAGCGAGTTCGTCCCCGATGGCCGAATGCAGGTAGATCTGCGTCAGGGGTTGCAGGAACAAGTCCACGGAAAGCCCGGTCGTCCGCAGCTTTTCTCCCGCGTGCTGTTGTTCCAGCCGGTTGATCTTTTTTTCCAGGGCCACCGGATCGGTGCCCGGCTGCAATTTCACATAGGTGTGAAAAATGCTCGTCATCACCCAGTCCGACAGTTGATCCACCCAGCCCCCGATATCCGAATTCTTCATCGACATGAGAAAGTGGGCGGGGATATGGGACTTGAGGTTCCCATCCCGGAATACGCCGCGTACCGTGTACACGAAATCGCCTTCGGGCAGACCGAGCGTGAGCGGTTGTCCGATCGGATTGGCCGATCCGAAGAACCGGTCGGCCACGCTTTCGGAGATCACTACGCTATTCGGTAGATCGAGCGCCGTCCTGCTGTTCCCCCATTTCATATCGTACGTGAACACCTGGAAGAAACTGGAATCCACGTAATAGCCATTGGTCTCGAAAAATCGCTTGCCTTCCCCACTGCCGGCCGGGTGCCAGGTGATGAGCGTCTTGTCCATATTGGGCATTTTCAGCAAACGCGTCGCCACTTCCACCTCGGGGAGTTCCTGCTGCATGCTGGCAGCCACCGGTGCGGGCTGTGCCGCCCAGCCCTGACCGATGCCCGGGGCGCGCATCGCCACACGATAGATGCGGTCGGCGTCCCGATGGTATTGGTCATAGCTCTTTTCGTCGAGGATATACAGCATGATCAGCATGCAGGTGGCGAGGCCGATGGCCAGGCCTGCAATATTGATCAGCGAGAAGGCTTTGTTTCGGGTGAGGACCCGGATGGCGACCTTGAGATAGTTCCTTAGCATGGTTTGCAGCGAACCAATTGTATGCCTGTCCAGTATGTGATTATCTTCCAATTATTTATGCCCGCCTGCCAGCGGGCAGGATGTACGCAAATGATACACCCTGTGTACGGTTAGCACTTGTCGAGGGTCTGCAGGATATCTCCGAGGATATCGTCCCGGTGCTCGAGCCCTACGGAGATGCGGATCAGTCCCGGCGTGATATGGACGGCCTGGCGCTCCTCTTCCGTGAGTTTGGCGTGGGTCGTGCTGGCCGGATGACTGGCGATGCTTCTCGTGTCGCCAAGATTGGCCGTCCGCGAAAGCATTTGCAGGTGATCGAGGAATTTTCTTCCCGCCGCCAGCCCGCCCCTGAGCTCGAAACACAGAATGCCTCCTCCGTTCTTCATCTGTCTGCGGGCGATATCGTGCTGCGGATGACTGGGCAGGAACGGGTATTTCAGTTTCGCGATCTTCGGATGTTCTTCAAGTGCTTGCGCGATATAGAGCGCATTCGAAGCGTGCCGTTCCATACGCACGTCCAGGGTTTCCAGGCTCCTGCTGAGCACCCAGGCATTGAAGGGGGACAGGGAAGGCCCCGTGCTCCGGCAGAAAAGGTATATATCCCTGATCAGTTCCTTCTTTCCCACGACGATGCCGCCCAGGACGCGTCCTTGTCCATCGAGCCATTTTGTGGCCGAATGGATAACGAGGCCGGCGCCATATTGCATCGGGGTCTGGCAGACCGGCGTGGCAAAGCAATTGTCCACGTTGAAAATGAGATGATGCTTCTCCGCCAGCGCGCCCACCACCGCCAGATCGATGATGTCCAGTCCCGGATTGGTGGGCGTCTCGATGTAGATCATTTTGGTATTCGGCCGGATGGCCGCCTCCCATTGCCGTGGATCGGCGGCATCGACATAGGTATAGTCGATGCCATACCTGGGCAGATATTTGGTGATGACCGTATGCGTGCTGCCGAAAATAGCATTGCAGGACAGGAGATGATCTCCCGCCTTCAGGTGGGCCATGAAGCTGGCGAATACGGCGCTCATGCCCGAAGCGGTGGCAAACCCCGCCTCGGCCCCTTCCAGCGCGCACATCCGGTCGATGAATTCCTGTATGGTCGGATTGCTGAAGCGGCTATAAATATTGTCGTCCGTCTCATCAGCGAAGGCGGCCCGCATCTGTTCCGCGTCTTCGAAAGTGAAGCTGCTGGTGAGATGCAGAGGGGAAGAATGCTCTCTTTCCGCAGTTTGATCGGCCCTGATGCGGATGGCCCTGGTTATCGGATGCATGGACATGTTGCAGAAGATTTAATTAGGCTACTCGATCAGGTTCAACTCCCAGGTGATATGGCAATGGGCCGCGCGCAGGGTCGCGGCAACCGAACAATATTTTTCCATCGATAGTTCACAGGCCTTCCTGGCTTTTTCCGGATCGATCCTGCCTCGCAGCTCGATCAGCACCCTGACGTCCGTCCAGAGCGATGGTTCCTTTCCTTTTTCCCGCTCCCCCTCGATGTGCATGCGGAACCCTTCGACGGGCTGCCGCTGCTTCTTCAGGATGGAGACGATATCGATGCCGCTGCATCCGCCAAGCCCCATAAGCAGCATCTGCATGGGGCGGACGCCGAAATGGTCCCCGCCGGTCTCGGGGCTGGTGTCGATCCTGACCGTATGGCCGTCAGCATCTGTTGCCTCAAACCCGAAGTCGCCATGTACCCGTTCCAGCTCGATCCGGATCATAATAAAGATTTTTGCAAAGGTAATTCACCTAAGCCCTTATTTTGCACCCTGAATAAGAGAATCTGGCCAATGAACCATTTTTGTTATGACCAGCCTTTCGAACTGGAATGCGGAGAGGCCCTGCCCGGGATCACCATCGCCTATCATACCTACGGCGAATTGAATGCGGACAAGAGTAATGTAGTGTGGGTCTGCCATGCCCTCACGGCCAATTCCGACGTCGTGCACTGGTGGCCGGGATTGGTGGGCAGGCCATGGCTTATCAGCCCGGACAGGTATTTCATCGTTTGCGCCAATATTCTGGGTTCCTGCTATGGCACGACGGGGCCCCTGAGCAAGGATCCGGCAACGGGTCATCCCTATTTCAGCAACTTTCCCATGATCACGATCCGGGACATGGTCCATGCACATATCCTTCTCCGAAAGCATCTGGGCATCGGACGGATCCATCTCCTGATGGGCGGCAGCATGGGCGGCTACCAGGCCCTGGAATGGTGCGTCATGGAAAAAGACGCGATCGATCGTCTCTTCCTGATCGCCACCTCCCCCTCGGAAAGCGCCTGGGGCATTGCCGTACATACGACCCAGCGGTTAGCGATCGAGGCGGACCCCACCTGGCGCGATCCGTCCGCGGATGCGGGCAGCAAAGGGCTGCGGGCCGCGCGGGCCATCGGCATCCTGACCTATCGGAACTATGGCATCCTGGTGCAAAAACAGACGGATCCGGATACCGAAAAGACCGATCATTTCAAGGCCTCTTCCTATATAAACTACCAGGGCGACAAACTCGTCAGCCGCTTTTCGGCCTATTCCTATTGGCTGCTCACCAAAGCGATGGACAGTCATCAGCTCGCCCGTGGACGCCACAAACGACAGGAGGAGGTACTTGCCGGCATTTCACAGCCCACGCTGATCATCGGCATTGACAGCGATATCCTCTGTCCGCTGGAAGAACAGCGCCATATGCAGCGGCATCTGCCTCACTCGCAACTCGTGGAGATCGATTCAGCCTATGGCCACGACGGCTTCATGGTCGAGTCGGAAAAAATAGCCCGGCACCTGGGGCAATGGCTCGGGACCGAAGGCCGATAGCGGCCTCTACCAGGTCAGTACCCCCTGGAAATAATCCAGCACCTTGGTTTGGAGGACATAATTGTATTTGGCCTGGATCAGGTTGAGCGAGGCCCGGTCAATATTTGTCTTATAGATAATGAAGTCCAGTGATTTCATGGCGCCCGCATCGTACTTGATCTCGGCGGCGCGAAACGACTCCTGATAGTTCTTTACCTGCTCCGACAAGGTCGAATAGGTACGGAAGGCGGCCATCATGGTCACATAATACGATTCGATGGACTGCCTCAGCACCGTGATGGTCGTATTGGCATTGAATTTCGCCTGCTCGAGGTTGACCCTTGCCTGCTTGTATTGGGTCCTTGCACGCAATCCATTCAGGATCGGAATGCTCAGCTGGATCCCCACCTGCGTATTCACGTTATTATTGATCTGGTCGCCGAAGCTGATCTTCTCATTGGCGAAATGGTTATTCGGCAGATAGACCGGATATTGATTGACGCCGCTACTGGCATAACCCCCGGTCGAGTCGTAGGTGGTGTTCAGGAATCGCTGGGAGGCGGCCGCGGTGGAGTAGTTGGTATAGACCTGCCCGAAGAGCGAAAGGTTCGGCATCATGGCGCCCCTTGTCGCGTTGACTCCTTTTTGCGCGCTGGCGACATGCAACTGCGCCGCTTTGACCTGCGCCAGGTTCTGGACCGCATTCTGATAGATCTGATCGACGGTAGCCGGATAAACGGCCGGCGTCAGGTCCGTGCCAAGCGGTTCGACCTCCAGTTTCGGCGAATAAGGGATGTTCATGAATTGCGCCAGGGCCAGCTTATTCGACTCCAGGGCATTTTGCGTGGAGGTGACCGTCAGTTCGTCGGAAGCCAGTTGTCCCCTCATGTCGGTGAGATCGCTCGGCGAGATGGACCCCTCCTGGTTCTGTATCGCAAGCAATTCCACCCGCTTGCTGGTCGCCTGGGCCTGCCTTTCGGCCATGCCCAACTGCTCTTCCAGGCTCAGCACGTTCAGGTAGGCCAGGATCACGTTGACGGTCATCTGGTCCTTCGCCTGCTGCCAGTCCATCCTGTCGGCCTCGTATAACAGGCCGTATTGTCTGATGAAATTCTGTACCGCGCCCCCGTTCCAGACCGTCAGCGTGGCCTGCAACTGCCCATAACCCGAATTGAAATTCTCGGTAACGTAGGTATTTGTATAGTTGTTGACGCTCTTGCCGCCATTATTGGTATAGCTCGCATAGCCCGAAATGAAGGGCAGCATGTTGGCGCGTTGCTGGTTCCAGCTATTGCGGGCGATCTCGCTGGTAAACTGGGACTGCCTGACCGTAGGATTATTCGTCAGCGCACTGTCGACGCATTGTTTCAGTGAATAGGCCGTCGCCCCCGGGGCGCTTGTCCTTTCGTCATTGCCTGGCGGCGGCGTTCTTTTCGTGCTGTCCTGCTGTGACCAGCCCTTTGCATGGGACAGTATGAGCAGGGCGCCGGCAATCCATAATTTTCCTCTTGACATCATAATTGACATTTTATAACTGGGTATCGGTCATTGCGCTCAAAGCTCAACGCGGCCGTCCAGGAGATTGATGATCCGCGTGCCATAGCCCGCATTCTTCTCCGAATGGGTCACCTGGATGATGGTCACCCCTTCTTTATTAAGTTCCTTGAACAGATCCATGATCTCTTCACCCTGCCTCGAATTGAGGTTGCCGGTGGGTTCGTCGGCCAGCAGGAGTTTCGGCTTGGCGATCAGGGCCCGTGCGATGCCCACCAACTGCTGCTGTCCGCCAGACAGCTGGGTGGGGAACAAATCCTTTTTTCCGACGATCTGGAAACGGTCCAGGATGTCGGCCACCATCGCCTGGCGTTCGGAGGACTTGATATTCTGGTAGATCAACGGCGTTTCGATATTTTCATACACGGTGAGCTCATCGATAAGATGGTAGGCCTGGAATACAAAGCCTATGTATTGCTTGTACAGCTGCGACCGGTGCTTCTCCTTCAACCCGTGAACGGCCTGGTTGAGGAAAAAATACTCGCCTTCGGAGGCGTCATCCAGCATCCCGATGATATTGAGCAGGCTTGACTTTCCCGATCCCGAGGGCCCCATGATGGACACGAACTCCCCCTCCTTGATGCCGAGGTTAATGTCCTTCAGAATAAAATTGGGTTTATTGCCGACCATCACCCATTTGGAAATTCGCTTGAGTTCAATCATAATTCGTTTTGTTTTAGCGGCCCAATATAATTACTCTCAATGACATGCCAGCCTATAAGCGGATGATATGCAACAACCTATCAATCAATTAGCTAAGTCATAGTCCGGTTTTGATACATGGACTGTCCGCTTTCGATACAGGCTTTTGGGGCCAGGCGGTCCGTTATTCACTCTGTCCTAAGGCTTTTGGCCGGATTGGCGACGGCAGCCCGGAAGGCATGCACGCTGACGGTGATCAGCGCGATCAGCAGCGCCAGCAGCCCGGCCCCGGCGAAGACCCACCAGGAGATCGAGATCCGGTAAGCGAAGTCCTTCAGCCAGTTGTTCATGATCCACCAGGCCAGGGGAAATCCGAGCAAATTGGCCAGCAAGACCAACCGCACGAAATCCTTCGATAGCAGGACCACGATGCTGGACAAGGAGGCGCCCAGTACCTTCCGCACGCCGATCTCCTTGGTTCGCTGCAGCGTGGCGAAGAGGGAGAGTCCAAAAAGGCCCAGGCAGGCGATCAGGATCGCGAGACCGGAAAAAAGGCCGAAGACCCGGCCAAACAGCAGGTCATTGGCGTAGAGGCTATTGAACCGTTCGTCGATGAAGTAATAATCGAAGAGATTGCCGGGAAAGAAGGTCTCGTACTTCTGCCGGATGTCCGCCATCGTGGTGCCCAGGTTCCTGGTGTCCACCTTGACGGAGATCGGATTGTAGGTGCCGTAAACCGGCTGATAAAGGGTCGGCTCGATCGCATAGCGCAGGGACTTCTGATGCACGTCGGCGATGACCCCGACAATATCCCAGGGCTTGGTCCCGCTCAGGATGGTACGCCCGACCGCCGCCGCGGGAGTGGCAAAGCCCAGCAGCCTTGCGGCGCTGGCGTTGATAATGATATTATGGAGTCTCTCCCATTTCGGATTGTAGTCGGTGGCCACGAAGCCCCTGCCTGCCAGCAGCTTAATGTCATAAAGATCCAGGTACTCCTTGCTGACGCCCATGAACCGCGTGGTGTAGTGCTCCGTCTCCGGCGCTTCGATCCGCCTGATATTGAAACTTCTTCCCAGCTCCTCGCCGGCGACGCGGTTCGACGTGGCGACGCCTTTGACGTGACCGAGCTTTTCCACTTCCGCGGCAAAACTGTTCTCCTGGCTGATGAAGCTGGAGTCCCAATGCGTCAGCTGGGGCGGTTTGATGATCAGCATTTGCGAGATGTTCATCCCCAGATCCTGTTCGTTCACGTATTTTATTTGCCGGTAAACAATGAAGGAGCCGATGATCAGCACAACGGTGATCGCGAACTGCCCGGTGACGAGGCTTTTTCGCAACCAGGCCCCTCTTCCCGTTCCCGTGAACCTGCCTTTCAATACGTCGATGGGCTTAAACGAGGAGAGTACGAAGGCCGGATAGAAGCCCGATGCGATGATCCCTGCCAGGATGACCACGATCAGGGCGACCGAAATGCCGTAGCCATTCCATCCTTTTTGAAACAGGTAGGCGAGGGACAATTTATGTTGCACCAGGGCATTGAGCCCGCGCTGGGCCAATAGCACGAGGATGAGCGCGATAACCAGGGCCGCCAGATTGAGGACGAGGGATTCGGTCAGAAATTGCCGCACAAGTTGTCCCCTGGTGGCGCCGGATACTTTTCGGACGCCTACCTCCTTGGCGCGTTCGAGGGACTTGGCGGTGGCCAGATTGATATAGTTGACCCAGGCGATGACGACGATCAGCACGGCGATCGCGAGGAGCCCCCAGACTACCGTCGCGCTGGCTGTCTTTCCGATATCGTATTCGTAGTCGGAGTACAGGTGAGCGCGCAGCAGCGGCTGCAGGTAGAATTTCTCCACGCTGCCCGAGACCTTGGTGCCCTGGAAATGGCGATCGCTGAAGGCAGGCAGCTTCGCCTCGAGCGCCTTATAATCGGTGCCGGGTCGGAGCTGGATATAGTGCCAGAAATCGGAGTGCTTAAAATCATAGTCCGCCTCCTTGTAAGGGTATTTGCCGGCCAGCATCGTGGAATAACTGGCGAAGCAATCGAATTGCAGGTGCGAGTTCTCCGGCAGGTCGATGATGCCGGTCACCTTTAAGGGCATGCTGTCGGTGCCCCTGAGGAAGGTCTTGCCGATGAACGAGGACCAGTCCCCGTTGCCTGTGCCGTAAAGCCGCTGGGCCGCATCGGTCGTAAGCACGGCGCTGTAGGGTTGCTCCAGGGCCGTTTTGGCATCGCCCGCCAGCATGGGATAAGAGAACATGGACAGGAAGGAATTGTCCACCGCAATGACCTGCTGGTCTCCGATCTTCTTGTCCTTGTATTGAAGGATCGTCTTGCCCCAGGGCTGCGCGCGCATATGGTTGATGACCTCCGGATAGTCGTCCTGCAGGGCCTTGCCTATCGCGGAGTACATGATGGTGCCATGTTGGATCAGCTTGCCGTTCTGGAACCGGTCATTGGTCACGCGATAGATATCGGCTGCATGCTTGTTAAAACGGTCGAAGCTGAGCTGAAAACTGGCGTATTGCAGGATCAGCAGGCAGGCGGCCATGCCGATGGACAGTCCCGCGATATTGATCAGGCTGAAGGTCTTGTTCTTCCAGAGGTTCCGGAAGGTCGTCTTTAGATAGTTCTTGAACATAGTCTTGCGTTTATCTTTTATTCGGTTCTAAGGCTTTTAGTCGGGTTGGCCAGTGCCGATCGGACGGCATGAAAGCTCACCGTGAACAGCGCGATCAGCATCGCGATCATGCCGGCCATCGCAAAGATCCACCAGTCCATGTCGATGCGATAAGCGAAGTCCTGCAACCATTTGTGCATCCCGATATAGGCCAGGGGCGAGGCGATGAGAAAGGCGATCCATACCAGTTTCAAAAAATCTTTGGATAGCAGGTTCACGATCCCGCCCACGGAAGATCCGAGCACTTTTCGTATCCCGATCTCCTTGGTGCGCTGTAGCGTGCTGTAGGAGGCCAGCCCCAACAGCCCGAGGCAGGAAATGAAAATGGCCAGAATGGCGAAGTTCAGGAAAAGCTGTCCGAACTGGTCTTCGGACCGGTAAAGTTTATTGAATTCCTCGTCGGCGAAATAATAGGCAAAGGGGCGGTTCGGCAGGGTACGCCTCCAGAGGTCTCCGGCCGCCGCGATCGTTTTCTGGACGTCCCTGCCCGATATTTTCACCGTCACAAAGCTGAAATCCCTTGGCCGGATACGAAAATCCATGGGCTTGATGGCGTTTTGCAACCCGCGGAAATGGAAGTTCTTCACGACGCCGATAATGGTCCCTTGGCGACCCCATTGAGAGAATTTCTTGCCGATGATCTCCTGCGGAGAATGATAGCCAAGCGTGCTTACTGCCTCCTCATTGACAAGGATCGCCCTGGTGGAATCCGACGGAAAGCCCGTGGAAAAGGGCCGGCCGGCCACTATTTGGATCCCATATTGTTTGATGAAATCATAATCGATCGAGAACAGTTCCATATTGGTAGGCTGCATCACCCCCAAATGGTTTTCCAGTTGCGAATAGGCGGTCGGATTGCCCTGGCCGGGGATGGCGCTCGACGCCGTGGCAGACAGCGCATTCGGCAGGGACGTCAACTGTTGTTTGAAGGCCTCATAGTGCTGCCATATCGTGCTGTCTCCGTCGAAGTTGATGACCAGTTGCTGCTGTTTTGAAAATCCGAGATCCTGGTTGCGCATGAAGGTCAGTTGCGAGTAGACCACCAGGGTGCCGGTGATCAGCGCGATGGATATGACGAACTGCGAAACGACAAGCCCTTTGCGTAGCAGGATGCCCTTTTTTCCACTGCTGAAACTGCCTTTGAGCACGGCGATCGGCCGGAAGCCCGAAAGGACCAGGGCCGGGTAGATGCCCGCAAACAGCCCGATCGTGATGGCGATCAACAGGAGAATGCCGATGGTGCTGGCATGATCGAAGATGCCATGGCTGATCGTTTTGCCGGAGAGTTGGTTGAAGAGAGGCAGCAGCAGCGCGCAGAGCCCGACCGCCATGAGAAAAGAGATCATGCAAAGCAGCACCGATTCGCCGAGGAACTGACCCGTCAGCTGTTTGCGGTCGGCGCCCACGACCTTGCGGATCCCTACTTCTTTGGCCCTTTCAGCCGAACGGGCGGTGGCCAGGTTGATAAAGTTGATGGATGCGATCAGCAGGATGAACACGGCGATGAGGGAGAAAATAGTGATGTTCGGGAGGCTGCCGCTCTCCGGCGCGCCGCGCTTGCTGCGCAGGTAAATGTCCTTCATCGGCTCCAGATCCAGGGTGAACGTCATCTGCGCCTTTTGCAGATCCTTGCCGATATGGCGATCGATGAATGCAGGCAGCTTCGCCTTCAGTCCCGGCGCGTCCTTCGCATCGTGCAGGAGCACATACGCGAATCCGTTAAACCCCTCCCACTGATCGTCCAGTCCGGGGTTGATCTTTTGCGTCCAGGTCGTCATCGAGACCAGGATATCATATTTGAAATGGGAATTGTCCGGGAAATCCTTCATCACGCCGGTGACGGTGGCGGGGAGCCTGCTTCCGGTGAGGTAGAGCGTCTGACCGACCGGCTCGGCCGTCCCGAAATATTTTTTGGCCGAGGTCTCCGTTAAAACGACCTGCCAGGGAGCGGCCAGGGCCTTGTCCGGATCGCCTTTCACCAGGGGCAGGGTAAATACGGAAAATAAGCTGGAGTCGGCAAAGGCGAGCTTGTCCTCCTGGAATTTCGTTTCTCCCCGGCTTACGAGCAGGCTGTTGGGCTCGATGCGCACGAACTGCTCCACTTCAGGGAAATCCTTTTTCATCGCCGGGGACATGGGTATGGACGCCGAATTCCAGTCGAGGGTATCGGTCGGCGTCTTGATATTCGTCACGACCCGGAAGATCCGGTCGCCCTTGGCATGATAGCGGTCATAGCTGAGCTCGAAGCTGACATAAAGATAGATCAGCAGGCAGGCCGACATGCCGACCGAGAGGCCCAGGATATTGATGAACGAAAAGACGCGGTGGCGCCAAAGGTTCCGGAAGGCTATTTTGAAATAATTCCTGATCATATCGTTTTGATTGGCATTTAACGTTTATTCTGTCCTGAGACTATGAATAGGATTGGCCATTGCCGCACGGATCGTGAGCAATGACACCACGGACCAGGCGATCATCACGATCACCGCGCCCGCGAGGAAGAAGGTCCCGACGCCGACATGGATGCGGTAAGCAAAATCCTCCAGCCACCGGTTCATCAGCCACCAGGATATCGGGAAGGCCACGAGGGCCGCGATAACGGCCAACCGGATAAAATCCCTGGAAACAAGCCGCAGGATCTGGTCTACATTCGCGCCAAGTACTTTGCGGATGCCGATCTCGCGCGTACGGCGTTCGATGGTGAACAGCGTCAGCCCGATCAGGCCGAGCGTGGCCAGTAAGATCGCCAGGGCCGTAAAGAACGTGATCGCTTCGCCCAATAGTTTTTCCTTTTCCGCCAGCTTGGCGAAGTTGTCGTCCAGCCAGTTGATCTCCAGGGGCTCTCCGCCCGTGAATTCCTTCGCTTTTGCATTGAGCTGGTCCAGGAAGGCATTGACATGTCCGCCGCTGATCTTAACGGCCAGCATGCAGCCTGTCTGGGAATAGCGCAGCACGACAGGCCCGATCTTCTGCCGGAAGGAGGCATAGTTGAAATCCTTTACGACGCCGATGACGCGTTCGCTGCCGTTGATGGTGGATCCGACAGGGTTGAACAACCCCAGTGCGGCCACCGCCGACTCGTTCAGAATGAGCGAATTCGTATCCGATACGAGGTCCTTGTCGAAATTCCTGCCACTGGTCAGATGCAGGCCAAGGGTCTGGATATAACGGGCGTCGACCGGAAAGGACGGTATGGTCATGGGCCTGGACATGGCCGGCGTCTTATAGGTGTACATGACGATATCATTACTGGCCGGCGCGCGTTCGCATAAACTGGTGCTGACCACCTGCGCCTGTTGTTCGACAACCTGCCGGAAGGCAGCAGTCCTCTTGCCCATCGTGTACAAATTATTGATGGTGAGGACGCCTTGTGTGGACAGCCCCTTGTCCTTATTCTGCATGAATTGCCATTGCGCATAGATGACGAACGACGAAAAGACAAGTCCTGCCGCCACCATGAATTGAAATATGACGAGAACATTGCGGACGCGGCCATTTCCCTTCCCCGACTGCATCGCAAGCGAGCGGATGGAGAGGATGGGCTTGAAGGCAGTCAGGTAAATGGCCGGATAGACGCCGGCGAGCATGCCGACAACCAGGGAAAAGACCAGCAGCCAAAGATAGTGCATGGGGGTGAGGGACATGGGGCCGGTCAGGGGGATGCCGGTCGCCCATTTATAGGCGAAGAGGATGCCTCGGATCAGGACAACGGCCAGCCCCATGGCCAGCAGGCTGAAGAATAAGGACTCCAGGAGCATCTGCCTGCCCAGACGGACGCGCGAGGCGCCAAAGGTCTTCTTGATGCCGATCTCCCGGGAACGCACAGACGACCGGGCCGTGACCAGGTTGACATAATTGATGATGGCCAGCAGGATCAGAAAAAGGCCGATGGCCCCCAGCAGCTTGACCTGCGTAAGATTGCCCCCCGGCGAAAGCTCGAAATTCAGGTTCGAATGAAAGTAGATATCCGCCAGCGGCTGAATGGTGAATTTTACGTTCTTCGGGCTGGCCTGCCATTGGGCGAAGCTCATGATGGCGCCGCTGGTAGGATAGATCACCTTTTCCCGAAGCCGGTCCAGCCACCGTTGCAGGCCTGCCATGGAGCCCTGGGGGGTAAGCTTTACATAATTGTAAAGGCTGGCCGAAGACCAGTTGCCGTCGAATTTCCCGATGGCAGTGGCAGGGAGCGGCAGAAAGAGCCTGGGGTCCAGATGGGACTTCTGAAAGCTGCTCTTCAGGACGGCGACGATCTGATAGGGCTGGTTTTCCTTCGCGACATAGATCGTCCTGCCGATCGGGTCCTGGCTGCCGAAAAATTTTCGGGCCTCGTCCTCCATGAGGATCGTCTGTCCGGGAGCCAGCCCCGCTTGCGGGACTGCGCCCGAAGCGACCGGGTAGGAGAACACCTTGAAAAAGACCGAATCGATATAGTAGGCGCGAATGGCCGTATAGGCCCGATCCTGCTGCTGGGTACGAACGGACATCAGGTCGCCGGACATCAGCGCGGTGGCATATTGCACGTCCTTGCAGGAGGCGCGCAGGAATTCGCGCAGAAAGGGCTGGCTTGGCGCGAAGCCTCCCATATTGAAGAAGTCGGTGCCGATGCGGGCGATCCGGTCGTGGTCGCGGAATTGGCGATCACAGCTCATCTCGCGCTGCGAATAGACCAGCAGCACGAAGGAGGCGGCAATACCGATGGCGAGCCCTCCCAGGTTGATGAGGGAAAAAGCCGGGTACTTGCGGATATTGCGCCAGGCGAATGTGAAAGAGGAGGGGTGCATATTATTTTAGATTCATTCAGACCTCAGACTTCTTGACGGGTTGGCGGATGCCGCTTTCAGGGTTTGGGTCGCAATGGTGCCCATGGCAATGACCAGGATAAGCAAGGCAGGCAGCACGAACATCCAGGGGCTTACGGCAATCCTTGATGCATAGTTCTCCAGCCATCGGTGCAGCAGCCACCAGGTCACCGGCACCGCAAGGACAAAGGACAGCAATACCGGCTTGACGAAATCCCGGGTCAGCAGGAGCAGGATGCCGGGCGTACCGGCCCCGATGATCTTGCGGATGCCGATCTCCTTGGTACGCTGGATGGTCACAAAGGAGGCCAGCCCCAACAGGCCCATGCATGAGATGAATATGGCCAGGACGGCGAACACGCCAAAGGTCTTTCCGAATTGCTCGTCCGCCTTGTACTGCTGCGCATAATGGTCGTCGAGGTAAAAGTAATCGAAGGGATTGCCGGGGAAAAAGGCGGCCCACTGTCGTTTAGCCGCCTGCATGACCGCCTCCGAATGGTTCTCGTCCCCATGGAAGCGGATAGAATAGTAGTCGGTGACTTCCGGGATCAGCCGGAAAATATGTGCGTCATAGGCCGCCTGCGGCGACTCCTGGTGATGATTGGACACTACGCCCACGATGGTGTACTGTTTGCCCCAGAACTCGATGCGTTTGTTCAGCGCCTCGCCCGGCTGTCCAAAACCGAGCTGCCTTACCGCCGCCTCATTAAAAATTACCGCGGCCGAGTCGCTGCGGAATTCCTTTGAGAAATCGCGCCCCTTGAGAAAATGAAAGCCATAGGTCTTCATAAAATCATAGTCGACCCCGAGCACCCGGTATTGTTGCACCCTGGTGGGATCGCTGCCGACCAGGCGGATGCCGCCGGCATTCCATTTTACCTTATTCCCGGGCACTTCGGTGGACGCCGTCATGCTGACGATACCGGGCTCGTGAAGCATTTCCTCTTTGAAGGCGCTGAGCTTGGCCATGTAGGTCGAATCGATGACATTTGGCCCTTTGAGCACCATCGTGCGGTCGACGCGGATACCCAGGTCAAGGGTTTGCATGAAGCGCAACTGACGGTAAACCGCAAAAGTACCCACCATGAGTACGACGGATGCCGCGAACTGGAAGACGACCAGCGATTGCCGCAGCAAGGCGCCATGACCCGTCCCGGCGAGCCGCCCTTTCAGTACCGCGATCGGCTTGAATGACGATAGTACCAGCGCCGGATAGAAGCCCGAGAAAAACGTGCCGGCCAAAAAAAGACCCGTAAGCACCAGCCAGAACCAGCCCTCGGCCAGCAGCGAAAAGGAGATCTGTTTTCCTGTGATGACATTGAATACGGGCAGGCAGCCGATGACCAGCAGCAATCCAAGGATCACGGCCAGCGCATTGATCAATAAGGACTCGAACACAAACTGCCCGACGAGCTGCGTCCGGTAGGAACCCAGTACCTTGCGTACACCCACTTCTCTGGCACGGTCCACGGAGCGCGCGGTGGACAGGTTGATATAATTGATCCAGGCAATGACGATGATGAACAGGGCGATCACCAGCAGGAAGTACACGGCCCGTCCATTGCCATTCGTTTCCGACTCGAACATATAGTTGGAATACAGGTGGATATCGCGGAGAGGTTGCAGATGAAAGGCTATTCCCTCCTTCGTGTCCTTCATTTGCGGCCCCCATTGGCTGTGCACCAGATCGGCCATCTTCTTTTCAAAAGCGGCGGGATCGGTCCCCGGTCTTAAAAGCAAATAGGTATAGAACCCGTCCCAGCCCCAGGCCGTTTCGGCGCCGGGGCCATTCATCTGGATGAATGTGGCAAAGCTGAGCAGGATATCAAAATGGAAATGGGTATTCGGAGGAGGATCGGAGACGACGGCGGTGACGCGGAAATCCTTTTTTTTGTTCATGCTGATGACCTTGCCGATCGGGTCTTCCGAGCCAAAGTATCTGCGTGCGGCCGATGCCGTCATCACCGCGGTATTGACGTCTTTCAGGCTCTCCGCCTGCATTCCCTTTTGCGCCGTATAGCCGAACATCGGCAAAAAGGCGTCATTGGCGAAAAATACGGTATTGTTCTCGCGGAATTCCTTGTCCTTATAATTGACGACCAATCCATTGGTGCCGTGCAAATGGGCATAGGATTCGACCTCCGGCAGGTTGTCCTTTACCAGCTTGCCGATCCCCGCCGCGCCTGCGGCCCATTGGGTGGACAGCTTGCCGTTATTGAATCGGTCCTGCTCCAGGCGGAAGACACGATCCCCCTTCGGCTCAAACCGGTCATAGCTCAGCTCGAAACGCGCGTACTGGAAGATGAGCAGGCTGGCGGCAATGCCGATGGCGAGACCGAAGATATTAATGAAGGAGAATACCCGGTGCTTGGAAAGATTCCTCCATGCGATGATCAGGAAGTTCGAGATCATGATGATATAGTTTATTATTCCGATCTTAAACTCTTCACCGGGTTGGACGTCGCCACCCGGACTGCCTGCACGCCAATGGTGACCAGGGCGACCGCCGCGGCCAGAATGGCTGCCCCCAGGAATACCCACAAGGACATCGAAATGCTGTAGGCGAAGCCCCCGAGCCACTTGTTCATGGCCACAGCAGCCACGGCGGAGCCGATCACGGCGGCCAGTGCGACAAGGATCATGAAGTCCCTGGACAGTAGCATCACGATGCCGCTTACATTGGCTCCGAGTACCTTGCGGATGCCGATCTCCTTGACGCGCTGGCTGATCGCAAAAGCGGACAGACCCAGGAGTCCCAGACAGGCGATGAATATGGCGATACAGGCGAAGGTCGTGAACAGGCTGGCCTGCCGTTGCTCGGAGGCATACAACTGGCCGAATTGCTTGTCCATGAACTCATATTCGAAAGGCGTCGTGGGGAGGAACCTTTTCCAGGCGCTTTCTAAATACGTCAGCGCCGCAGGCAGGTTATTGCCCGCTAACTTTATGGAGATCCGGCCGAATGAACCTGCCGTTTGGGAGGCTCTTGGAAGGACCAGTACCATCGGGAGTATTTTCTGATGCAGGGATTCGAAATGAAAGTCGCCGAGCACCCCGACGATCTTCCCTTTCGTATTGCCATAGGAGAAATTCTTACCGATCGCCGCCGCCGGTGACTTAAGATCCAATACCCGGGTCGCCGCGACATTCAACAGGTAGGCGGCCGAGCTGTCGGTGGACCAGGCACGCGAAAAATTCCGGCCGGCGACCACCGAAATGCCATAGGTCGGCACGAAGTCATAGTCCGCGGCGAGGTATTTGATGTCCGCGGTGACCGGTCTCAGCGAGTCGCCGCTTTCCACCGAAGCCCCCATTTCATCCAGCAGCCTGCCGCCGGGGATCCGCGAGGAACGGCCGGCGTCTTTGACATAGGCGCTTTGAAGCAGTTGATTGCGGAAGGCGTCCCAGGTCTTGTCCAATCCGGTATCATATTGCATGGTGATGATATGATCCTTATTGAAGCCAAGCGATTTTTGCCGGATATAGTCGAGTTGCTGGAATACAATGGCTGTGCTGATGATCAGGATGATGGAGATGGAGAACTGCACGACCACCAGCACCTTGCGGAACGAAATACTGCCGCCACCCGCCTTGAACAGGCCCTTCAATACTTTTACCGGCTGGAAGGAGGACATAAAGAGCGCAGGATAGATGCCCGAAAGGACCCCGACCAGGATGGGGGTCAGGATGAGCGGGATGAGCAGCTTGCCCTGAAACAGCGGTGCCAGGGAGAGTGCGCCTCCCGTCAATTCATTGAGCCAGGGAAGCGTAAGCCAGGTGAGGCCGATGGCCAGGAGGATGGCTATCCACGCGATCATGACCGATTCGCTCAGGAACTGCAGGATAAGCTCTTTTCGTTCGGCGCCTGCTACCTTGCGTATGCCGATCTCCCTTGCCCGAAGCGCCGAACGGGCAGTGGACAGGTTCATATAGTTGATGCAGGCGATCAGCAGGATGAATAAGGCGATCGAGCCGAAGATATAGACCCGCGTAATGTCGCCGTTCTCTTCGAGTTCATCGTCCAGGTGAGAGCGGAGATGGATATCCGTCAGTTTCTGGACGAAGAGCCGGGTGGTTTTCGACGGCTTGAAGTCGGAAGGCGCCCCGGGAAAATGGACATTCTTGTCGATAAAGGCGGGGAACTGCGCCTCGATGCGCTGGTGTACCGGATAATTTTCGGGCACCAGGAAATAGGTGTAAAAGGCATTATTGCCGTAATTGGTCAGCAGGTTATTTTCTCCATATATGGCCGAATCCCGGAGTGTATTGAACGAGATCATCACCTCCGGATGCATATGCGCATTGGCGGGGAACTCCTTGAAAATGCCCGTGACCTTGCAATCGAACTGATTGTTTACCCGGATCACTTTGTTCATGGGATCTTCGGGGCCGAAATATTTCCTGGCGGTTCCTTCGGTCAGCATGAGAGAGAAGGGCGCCTCGAGCGCCGTCTTCGGATCTCCCGCCACGGTATGCACGTCGAAAAGGTCCGCAAAGTGTTCGTCGACGAAGAAGGCCTTCTGCTCATTGAAGATATTATCCTTGTACCGCATCGGCGTGGTGTTTGACGGCAATACGCGCGTGATCTGCTGGATATCCGGGAAGTCGTTCTTCAGGAGGGGGGCAAAGGGAGGCGCGATGGACGACAGATGGAGGGATTGCACCCCATCCTTGTTCAGAAAACTGCGGGTTACCCGGTATATTCGGTCCGCGCGGCTATTATAGCGGTCATAGCTGAGCTCATTGAGGACATACGCGAGGATCAGAAGGCAACAGGTCAGCCCCACCGTCAGTCCGAACAGATTGATGAAGGAGATGAACTTGTGCTTCGCGAGGTTGCGCCAGGCGATCTTGAAATAGTTCCTGAGCATGGTCAAATGATTTAAGCAAACTCCTACACCAGGATATTTTCCGTCACGGTCTGTCCGTCAAGCATCCGGATGATCCGGTGGCTGTAACGCGAATCGTGCTCCGAGTGGGTCACCATGATGATCGTGGTTCCCTGCTCGTTGAGGTCGGTCAGGAGTTGCATCACCTCATTGCCGTTGGACGAGTCGAGGTTACCGGTCGGTTCATCGGCCAGGATCAGCTTCGGGTTATTGACCACGGCCCTGGCCACGGCGACGCGCTGCTGCTGACCGCCGGACAACTGCTGTGGGTAGTGATTGCGGCGATGCATGATCTGCATTTTGTCCAATACGGTCTCCACGCGCTGTTTCCGTTCCGGACCTTTCACGCCCAGGTAGATGAGCGGCAACTCCACATTTTCGAAGACCGTGAGCTCGTCGATCAGGTTGAAGCTTTGGAACACGAACCCGATATTGCGTTTGCGCAGATCGGCCCGCTTGCGCTCATTGAAATGGGCTACCTCCGTACCGTTGAACAGAAAGCTGCCTCCATCCGGATCGTCCAGCAATCCGAGGATATTCAGCAGCGTGGACTTGCCGCAACCCGACGGACCCATTACGGCTACGAATTCCCCTTCCTTGACGTCGAAGGTGAGCTTGTTCAGAGCGATCGTCTCCACTTCTTCAGTACGATAGACTTTTTGGAGGTCACTGATCTTGATCATGTTATTACGATTTAGATGAATACAAAATGTCATTGACTATACGAACAGGATCCTCAGCAGCGAGAATTCCACCTCATCCCCTTTTTCAGACGCCGTTTGCGCACTGCCTGTTACGCCAGCCGGCGTACGTTGGACCTTTCCTTTTCCTTTGCAGTGCTGCTGGCAGGGCCATGAGCATTCATGGGAAGAGGCCAGTATGCTCATGCACAGGATCAGGGCCGCGGTGTACAGGATCTTGAGTTGCATATCGTTTGTTTTTATTCTTTGAATACAAGTATTTGCATTTTGTCGTAGGTGTCGTAGCTCGACGTCACCACCTTGTCGCCGGGGTTCAGACCGGACAGTACCTCATAAAAGTCCGTGCTTTGCTGGCCGAGCTGGATCTCCGTGCGGTAAGCCGACTTGCCGTCTTCACTGACCTTAAAGATCCAGTTGCCGCCGGTCTGCTGATAGAAGCCTCCCTTGGGGATCATGATGGCCGTCTTGGCGTCGCTGAGGGCCAGGGTGATTTGCAGGGTCTGACCGCGACGGATGCCCTTGGGCTCCTTCCCCACGAACTGCATGTCCACCTGGAACCGGCCATTGGTCACCTGGGTAAATACCTTGATGATCTTGAGCTTATAGGTCGTGTCCGCAAAGCTGAAGTCGCCCATCAATCCCAGGAAGATCCGGGAGATATAATGTTCGTCGATGTCGACGCGCACCTTGTAGCCATCGAGCATATCGATCTGGCCGAGCCGGTCGCCTTCATGCTTGGACTGGCCGACTTCGGCGTCCAGCGAGGTCAGTTGCCCATCGATCGGGGCGCGCAATACGAGGTCGCCGACCTTTTTACGCATGATGGCCAGTCCATTCTGTGCGTGCTCGTAGGATTCCTTATCCTGCTCGGATTGCTGACGGCTCGAGACGGTATCCTGCCTGAGGATCTCCCTGGTCAGTTTCTCCTTCTGCAGATAATAGTTATAATTGTTTTCGGCCTGTTTGAACTCCTGGGAGCCGATGACCTTTTGCGCATAAAGGCGCTTGTCGAGGTTGTAAATCCGTTCTGCCTCCTTGAAACTGCTTTCGACGTCGGCCATCTGGTTGAGCTTCGAAACGGTGTTTTGCTGGGCATTGATCCGGGAAAGCTGCATCTGGGACAGCAGGGTAAATACGCCGGTCTCCTGGCTGGCCAGGCTGAGTTCGAGGTTCGTATTGGACAGGCGCAGGATGGGCTGGCCTTTCTTCATCAACGTGCCGTCTTCGACGTACCGCTCTTCGACCCGGCCGGCTTCCGTTGCGTCCAGATAGATGGTGGTCAGCGGCATGACGACCCCGTTGACGGGAATGGTCTCCTGGAAAATGCCCTTTTTCACCTCACTGATCTGCAGGCGGTCCTTTTCGACGTTCACCCTCGATTTTCCGGACGTGAAGTAAAATGCCCCCACGATCAGCAGGACCAGGGCAGTAATGCCACCGATCGTCATCAGCCGCTTGGTCGTCCATCTCTTTTTAGGTAAGACTCTGTCCACGATAAAGGTATTAAATTGGTTCTGTAATGCTCAACCAATCCTATCAATCACATGCCAGAAAGCGATATCTATGATTTACAGTAGCTTAGGAGTGGATTGCGCCCGCCATAGTTCATTTTTGATACAAGACCTGTCCGGTTTCGATACACTTGCCTTCCGACCGGTTTTCACCTAAAAAATTAATTGCCATGTGGTTATATTTAAGGTATTATATTTAAGGTAAAGTTCCGATGCCAATATGTTGCATCTTCAACTTTATTTTTTTAGACTATCATGATCCTCAAGAATGCCTCTATATTGGTGATCGACGACGATCCCGACGTGCTGACGGCCGTGCGCTTATTATTGAAAACGGAAGCGATGGAAGTGGTTACGGAGAAGAACCCCGAAAATATGCGGTCGCTCCTGGCCAAGCGGGTCTTCGACGTGATCCTGCTCGACATGAACTTCAACAGTTCGATCAATACGGGCAATGAAGGCCTGTTTTGGCTGAGGCGGATACGCGAATTCGGGTCCGACGCCGCCGTGATCATGATCACGGCATACGGCGACATCGACCTGGCCGTGCGATCGCTCAAAGAGGGCGCCGCGGACTTCGTCGTCAAGCCCTGGCACAATGAACGCCTGATCACGACCATCCGGGACGCACTCAAGAAAAAGGACGGCAAACGGGGTCCGGCGGGACAATTTCCCGCGTCTGCCGGATCGATCATCGGATCGGAACTCCTTGGCGAATCGGAATCCATGCGGGATGTTTTCTTCAAAATGGAAAAGATAGCGCCGACGGAGGCCAATATCCTCATCCTCGGCGAGAATGGAACAGGCAAGGACCTTATCGCCAAGGCCATTCACCAGCATTCCCTCCGCGCCGACAAGCCCTTCATCAAGGTGGACGTCGGGGCCCTGACGGAGACCCTGTTCGAGAGTGAGCTCTTCGGGCACAAGAAAGGCGCCTTTACCGATGCCCGGGAGGATCGCGTGGGCAGGTTCGAAGCCGGCAGCGGCGGCACGTTGTTCCTTGACGAGATCGGGAATATCTCCCTGCATCAGCAGGCCAAGCTCCTGTCGGTGCTCCAAAACAGGCAGGTGACGCGTCTTGGCTCCAACCAGGCCGTGCCGATCGACATCCGGCTGATCTGTGCCACCAATGTGCCCCTGAGCGAGCTGGCGAATGAAAACCGTTTCCGGAAGGATCTGATCTATCGCATCAATACGGTGGAGATCATGGTGCCTCCGCTGCGCAAGCGCGAGGAAGATATCATCCTGCTGGCGGCGCATTTCGCCCGGATCTATTCAAGCAAGTACATGAAGCCGGCGCACGATCTCGAACCCAAGGCCATGGAGAAACTACGGGGCTACCATTTCCCCGGCAACGTACGCGAGCTGCAATATACCATCGAAAGGGCCGTCATCATGGCGGACGGGGACGTGCTGCAGGCCAAGGATATGATCTTTTCCCCGATCGAGTCGAGCCTGCCCATGCAGGAGGATCCTCAGAACCTGACCCTCAGCACCATCGAAAAGAACGCCATCCTGAAAGTCATCGAAAAGCATAATGGCAACATCTCCAAGGCCGCCAAGGAACTGGGCCTGACCCGCACGGCCCTTTACCGGCGCCTTAGCAAATACGATATTTAGAAGCAACTATGATATTCAAGCGCTATCAGGAGAGGATTTTGATCAGGGTTCTCTTCATGTTCCTGACCTTGTCCTGCGCCGCCCTGTTGTTGGTGAAGGGCAACGGCTATGTGATCGCCCTGTTGCCGGTCATTATCTTCCAGGTGGTCGATTTCTATAATTTCCACCGCAAGGCGCAGGAGGAAGTGGAACAGTTCGTGGAGTCCATCCATTACCGGGATTTTTCCCGCCACTTCGACGTGAAGCAGGCTCCGCTTGAATTGCAACCCCTGCGAAAGGGTTTTAACGAGATCAATACCACCTTCAAGGTCATCAGCCGTGAAAAGGAGACCCAGTACCAATATCTGCAGAAGATCCTGGAGTTGGTGAATACCGGTATTCTGTCCTATGACCATGGCAGCGGCGATATCGGCTGGATGAATGAGTCCCTCAAGAAGATGCTGGGTGTGCCCTACCTGAAGACCATCCATTCCCTGGAGCGGCGCGATCCCGTCCTCTACCAGGAGATCCTGTCACTCCGACCGGGGCAGAACAAGATCGTGTCCATCGTAAAGGATAATAATACCTTCAAGACGCTGCTGGCCGGAACGGCCTTTCAGACCGACGGCCGGATCTACAAACTGATCGCCTTCCAGGACGTGAACGAGGCATTGGACGAGACGGAGGCGAAGGCCTGGCAGAAGCTGTTGAGCGTAATGACGCATGAGATCATGAATTCCGTGGCGCCGATCTCTTCCCTGGCCGAAACCATGCTGCACCGCCTGCGTGCGTCCATCACCCAACTGAAGGGACAGCCCGGCGCATGGGAAGACCTGCAACTGGGGATCGACACCATCAGGCGCCGCAGCGAAGGACTGCTGAAATTCG
Organism: Bacteroidota bacterium; assembly: GCA_030706735.1. GTDB lineage: Bacteria > Bacteroidota > Bacteroidia > Chitinophagales > Chitinophagaceae > Puia. Next base: position 102,301 of record JAUZNZ010000016.1, read on the forward strand.
CCGAGACCTATCGGAACCTCAATAAGATCACCCGGCCGAACCTCAAACAGATCTTTGCCCGGGATCTCTTCGAGAACCTGAATCACCTGATGCAGCCGACGCTGGAACAAAAAAACATCGAGCTCGAGATCATATTGAAGGACCCCGACCTGGAGCTGGAGGCCGACGCAAGTCTTATCGAGCAGGTGCTCATCAACCTGGTGGTGAATGCCATCGAAGCGGTGAAGGATAATCCCGAACCACGCATTCTCCTGTCCGCGCAGGCGGATCCGAATAAGCGGGTCACCATCAAGGTGGCCGACAATGGCACGGGCATGTCGCAGGAGCTCATGGAGAACATCTTTATTCCCTTCTTCAGTACCAAGAAGACGGGGAGCGGCATCGGGCTGAGCCTCTGCAAGCAGATCATGCTGTTACACAAGGGAAATATCCAGGTGCAGTCGATCGAAGGGGAGGGGAGTGCGTTCCTGTTGCATTTTTGAGCTGCAAGCCTGGCGCTAGATCTCCCCGATCCATTTTTTGAACGAAGCCGAATTCTCCTGGCTGATGATGATCTCTTCATTGACGGGTAGCACCAGCTCCACGCTGATCTTGCTGCGCTCGAGCGGCTTGAAGCGTTTTACGTAATTCGCATTGATGATATACTTCCGGTTGGCTCTGTAAAAGACATTCCGGTCCAGCTCCTCTTCCAGATCGCTGAGATTGCTCTTTTCGGCCATGTATTTCCTGTTCTCCTTGTCCACCAGGAATACCAGCTTGTGCTCGGTGAAGAAGTAACAGGTATCTTCCACCCGGACGGTCTGGAATTCGGTGCCGCGTTTGACCAGGATCCGGGACTTCTTCTTGTCGTGATTATTGATGAAATCGGTCAGCGCGGAATGGTTGTTGACGAAATGGCTTTGAAGCGCTTTGTATTTCTTGATCGCATTGCGCAGCTTGTCCTGGCTGATGGGCTTCAAAAGATAGTCGATGCTGCTGTATTCGAAGGCCTGTGTCAGGTATTTGTCGTAGGCCGTGGTGAAGATGACGGGGCAGGTGATGTTACAGGCCTTGAAGATATTAAAGGAAAGTCCGTCGGACAACTGAATGTCCATCAGGATCAGATCGGGTTGCGGGTTCTTGTTGAGCCAGCGGACAGACGCATCCACGCTGTTGCAATTGGCCATCACGGCGATGCTTTCGTCGATCGCCTGGAGCTCTTCCACCAGGTTTTCGTAAGCAGGTTTCTCATCTTCTACTATAAGCACCTTCATAGTTGGTCAGTTTTTGTTAATTCACGAAATTATTCGTAATACGAATATAAACACAAGGCCCCGTTATTTCTTACCGCTTATCAAATCTGACGTTCCAAAGGCCGTAAAGGTTGCAAAAGATTTCTTAAAATTTGATGATCGGCAATTTAACCGTGAACGATTTGAAATTGTTTTCGATGATGATGTTGCGCTTGGTGATCAGTTTGTAACGATTATCCAGGTTCCCCAGTCCGATCTTCGAGGTCGGGGCGGCATAGTTCTTTGGGTTAATGATGTTCCTGACGATCACATAGTTCGACGAGATGGAAATGTTGATCGTCAGCGGCAGCCGGTCATTGAATTCATTATGTTTGATGGCATTCTCGATCAGCGCCTGCACCGAGATCGGCGGAATGAGATAATCCTCTGAGGACAGATCGGTGATCTCGATGACCATGCTGATGGCGTCGGCGAACCGGATCTTCAGCAGGTAGAAATAATTGCTGATGAACTCGATCTCTTCGCGCAATAAGACCAGGTCCTTGTCCTTATTGCTCAGGATGTACCTGTACACTTTGGCCAGGGTGTCGTTATAGAGCCTGGCATTTTGCGGGTCCCGGGTGATCAGAAAGGAGAGCGTGTTGAGCGAATTGAATATGAAATGGGGGTCGATCTGGTTCTTAAGCGCTTCCAATTCCGCCTGTGCCTTGGCAATATTGAGCTGCTCGACCCGGGTCTGGGAATACTCCCGCTCCTGGTTCAGAAAGATGATCTCATAGATGTTTGTAATGAAGCAGGCGGCAATGATGATAAGCAGGATCGTATTGACCAGCGGTCCGCCCGTATTGGAATAGGTCTCCCGGGAGAACATCTTCCAAAGGTTCAGCAACACGGCGGACAGGATGCCGGAATAGACGATGTTCGCGAAGAAGAGGGAGATAATGATCTTGTAATAGACCTGGGCCGACCAGGTGTACCTTTTGCGTATAAAATACATTAACCACACATTGCCCTGCCAGACAAGCCACGCCACGACGATAAAGAAAAGGTAACAAAGGACCAGTTCGGCATAGCTGTAGAGGCGGTTGGTGATCAGTCCGGACAGGTTGGGAATGATGATCCCCAATGCCGGGATGCAAATGGACTTGACCATCCTGTCATTCAGCGCCCCTTCGTTTTTGTTCATAGCAGTGGGTTTGGGTGAAATACCGCTTCGGTAAGAATTTCTCTTGTCCTGGAAAAGTAGTGTAGCAGAAGAAACGGCAATTACTTATTTTAACACGTAATAAAAAAGTTAATTTATTGCAAAAGGGAGGATCGGCGTGCAGCAATTTTCGACGGTCAAAAACCGCGGAAGTTCAACCCACGAATTCCCTCGTTCAACTATCTTTTATCGCCGTTCAGTCATTTTTTTTCCACGCGGCTGAAAAAACTTGCTATCTTCATTCTCTAGTATAGATTAATCTCTTCTGGGGAAATAAAATTTTCTAGCGGGCAACTTCCCCGGATCTAAAAACAAGTTGTCCTTAGAAGTTTTCTCATGTGACTCGCAGGTGGTTTCTACCACCTGCTCTTGTTTTAATACCCCACCAAATTACCTGAGTTTTCAATTTCCCTGCTTCAGTCGGATAAATCCTGCTTCAGTCGGCATTTTCCGGTTTTGCCGACCCGGAGGTCTTCAAAAAGAAGGTTTCCCGAAAAGAAAGATCCCCAAAGGAGGTCAACTTCTCTCCCCTGGGGATCTGGTATTTCCGCCCGGCGTAGCCGATGGATCAATAGTCGTCTTCGTCAAACCCGGTTCGGGCCGTTCCGCTGATCACGTAGGTGGTGGCGGACGGGTCGTCGGAGAACTTGACCTGCATGTAGAGGCTGTCCGACTTATTGCCTCCCTTGGTGGTGCCGGCCTTCGGAAGCACCTTCCCGTTGGTAACCGTCACCGTGCTGGTATTGCCGGTATAGTCATTGAGCGCGGCCGGCGCTGCAAACGTCAGGGCGCCATAATTGGCGGCTACCTTGCACTTGAATTCCCAGGAATGGCCCAGGTCGTCTATCCATAAGCTGTCGTTCTTGTTGCTGCTTTGGTTATACGTGGTTAGGAAGAAGGTGCCGAGGCCATAGACATCCGCCCCGCCCACCGTGAAGGTGACCCACCAGCCATTGGCCATTTTCGTCGAGGTCGTCGTACCGGGGTCAAAGGATTTTTGGCAGGATGCGGCCAGGAATGCGATCCCGCAAATGACCGCTATAAACTTTATGATTCGATTTGGCATAAATGCTGTTTTAGTTGAGGTGTAAGGTTATTGCTTCACAAAGGTCCTGACTCCGGTACCATAGCCGCCGGCATTGAATACCCAGTGGTAGGTCGCGGGCGGGCCGGCGGAATAGACCGCGCCGGACGTGCTGACCTGCCCGCCGTAGTCGGGATCATTCTGTGGCGGCATGGAAATATTCATTCCGGAGAAATTGGTCACGACGGCAATCTTGCCTGCACCGACGGAAGCGCCTCCCGGGTTCTCGACCTGGTAAACGCCTATGCCAATCTTGGTCCAGGTGCTGGTCACGCCGGTGGCCGCACGCAGATAGGTGCCCGAGAAATCATTGGCCGCCACTACCGGGTCATTCACGGCGGAGGTCGGCACCACCACGACAAATCGCCAGTCTGAGGCGGTATAGCCTTCCGGATTGGTTGCCGTATAGGTCACCGTGTATACTCCTGCCGCGGTGGACGAACTGATCGTCGGTGAAGTGACCACCGTAGTCGGTTTGCCATTCAGCGTGGCAGTCACGCCGGGATCCGTAAAGGTCGATCCGGCCGTAAAAGACAATACCCGGTCCCCCTTGATGGTCACGCTCGGGAAATAAACGATCTTGGAGATCCCCACGTTGGTGGCATTGTCCACGACCGTCTGCTTGTTGCAGGACACCGAGGCCATCGTTGCCAGCATCAGGAATAGAACGATATGCTGTTTTGCTTTCATGTTCATTTTTTTAAGTTCACATTAGGTGCTTTCGTTTATTGCCCGAGTGACCACCAGACGGCTGTCGTACTTGGCACGACGGCGGGTGCATTCGGGTTGACGATGGTCTCATTGAAAGGGAACATCAGGCGCAGAGGGCGTTTTCCGGCGCCCGTCACCGGGTTCTTCACTTCCACCCACTGGCCGGGAATATAGCTGCCACTTGTCGAATAGACCGCGCTGGTCGTCGGGAATCCCGTACGGTTCTTTTCAAACCAGGCTTCGATGCCATGGCAACCGAATGCACAGGAGGCCCATTTTTGCCGGATGATCTGCGCGATCGGTGCTAAAGCGACCCCGCCTTCTTTTTCATTGCCCCACTCATAAGCCCCACCTGGCGCGATGAACGCGCTGCCGTCATTTCCGGTTTGCGCAAAGGCCGCCAATACGCCCTGGTTATACAAGGCCTTGGTATTGGTCCCGCCGAAATACCGGAAGTCGGCCTCTGCCTGCAGGAAATAGGATTCCGCGGCCGAAAGGAAGACGACCGGATCGGTCGCTCCGGTATGGTCTGCCTTACGAAAGATGGCTGTGGTCTGATAGGAGGCCTGGTTGGCGGCAAAATCCCCCTGATTGATCCCCCCCGGGGTCGCCGTTCCGAAAAAGTAAACGACGCGGGGATCGGCATTCGCCGTAAGCCAGGAGGTAAAGGTGAAACTGGCTCGTATATTGGTCGCCGTATTATTCTGGCGCTTGTCTTCCTCATACATCGGGTTGTCCAGCCCGGGCGCATCCGAAAAGTTGGTCACCGCGGCATCATCCGCCAGGAACGGCGCATGGCTATTGACCAGGGCTGTTACGCCGGCAGTCGCTACATCGGGATGCGCATTGACCATTCGCAGGAACATTTTCAGCTTCAGGGTATTGGCAAACGCCTTCCATTTGCTGATGTCGCCTCCGAAGATCAGGTCCTGCGTGCCCGGCAGGGTATTGGTTGCAGCCGAAAAATCCTTGCCGAGTGCCGTATCGATCTCTTTCAACAAACTGGTATAGATCGAGTAGCCGTCGTCGAATTTCGGATGCAGGTTCTTGGAACCCTGCAAGGCTTCCGTATAAGGGATCTGATCATACAGGTCCACCATGACCTCCGTCGTGTACGCTTTCATGACCGTGGACATGAGATAAAAATTCCAGTCTCCGGCTGTTTTGGCAGCGTCCATCGCCGATTGATAGTTGGTCAGGCCACTGGTGTATAAGGTACCCCAGGGGAAGGTCGTGAACCGGTCCGTCACCGGTACATCATAGGTCTCGATATCGGAATATTGGGTGGCCAGCGACGCCTGCGTATAATATTCCGCCCACATGCCCCCCAGGATGGCCAGGTCGCCGCCGACCTCACCTGTCGTGGCCAGGACGCCGACCGGGAAGATCAGCGAAGCGCCACCCTGCTCTACCGTGGGCACGTTCGGATTCTGGTTGATATCCAGTTGCTTCTTGCATCCTGTCCCTCCGATGACCGATGACGCCAGGACGACTATTGCGATGAAGGTATATTGCTTACGTATTCTCATATGTGTTTTTTTAGAAGGTAATTCTTAAAATGCCCCCGAAACTCATAGCCAGCGGTGTTCCGGCATATTCGCCGAAAGTGCCCGCGATGTCATTGCTCACGTTTGTTGCCTCGGGATCGACATACTGGTTGGCCTTCGGTGTCCATACCAGGATATTCCGCGCATATATGCCAACACTGGCGGCCGAAGAATGGATATGGCTTGTCCAGGCATGCGGGAGATTATAGGACAAGGTCAGGTCCCGCATTTTGAGAAAGGACTTGTCGAAAATATTGAAGCCCCATCCGCTTCCATGGTTGAAGGACGGATAGTAATAGCCATAGGTATAGTCGGTCTGGCCATGTCCCACACCGCCAAGCGCCTGCGAGCCGGGACCGACAAAGGTCTTGTTCTCCGTATACGTCGTTTTCCCGCTTCCATCCGTCTGGGCATTCACCGAATTGGGGATCACGAAGGGCCTGCGATCATTATAGGTGGTGGCAATGCCGTTCCCGTCGAAGAGCACCTGGTTGGCCGACTGGCTGTACATCACGCCGCCAAAGCGGAAGTCGAAGCTAAAGCCGAGGCTGAAGTTCTGCATGATGGTGAACGTATTGGTCCATCCCATGGTATAGTCGTAGTCGCCGCTGCCGAAATAGCCGAGCGTGAATCCATCTTTATCTACCGTGCCGTTGACAACCGGGAAACCGGTATTGGGATCCACGACGATCTTGCCATCGGGGGTCAGTTGAGGCACCGGCGCATAGATCGACGAGGAGGTCTTGCCGACGACCGCGAACAGGGTCGGGCCGCCGCCGATCCCATAGATCAGGGTGTTATTGAGCCCCGTGCTCAGCGAGTTTACTTTATTCCAGTTGCGCGCGAAGGTATAGGTGAAGGACCAGCTCAGGTTATGCGATTCGATCGGCCGGGCATTCAGGGTGACTTCCACCCCCTTGTCCGTCACGACTCCCAGGTTCTGGACCACGTTGGTATACCCGGTAGACGGCGCGACGGGGATAGCGAAGATCTGGCCCTTGGTCTTTTTATCATATACGGTCAGGTCCAGGCCGATACGGTCGCGTAGGAAACGGACTTCGGCGCCCGCTTCGACCTCATCCGTCAGGATGGGCTTCAGGGACAGGTTGCCGACGACCGGGTTCACGCTAAACCCGCTGACGCCGTTGAATGGGGTATTCAACGTGCCGAAAGGCAAGGTGATATTGCCCACCGCCAGGGAGGGATTTACCTGGTAGGGCGCCGGATCGGAGCCCGTCCGGCCATAGGCCGCATGGAATTTCAGGTAAGAGACCGTCGTCCGGTTATTGAAATTCTCGGAAGCGACCCAGGAAACGTTCGCGCCCGGGTAGAAGAGAGAATTCGAATTGATGGGCAGGGTCGAAGACCAGTCATTGCGGATATTGCCCGTCAGATACAATTGGTTCTTATACCCGATAGTGGCCTGGCCATAGACGCCGATCCTTCTGCGAAGCGAACTGGCATCGGTGGTCAGGGGGGGTAAGCTCGTATTCGAAAGATTGTAGAAACCGGGGATCGTGAGGTTGGTGATCCCCGTCAGCTCAGACTGGCTCTTGCTTTGATAATAGTTGCCGCCGCCCAGGGCCTCCAGGGTAAGATCATTGCCGAAGTCCTGGTTGTATTTCAGGATCAGATCCCCGTTGATAATGGAGAAGTTATCCGTACCCTGTGATACCGATCCGACGTCCGGCGTACGGGGCGCGCCTTCCACGTTATTGCCCGCGGCCCAGGAGCCCGGAGTCGGGAAAGCCTTCTGTTTCCAGGTCTTGGTACGAGAATTCGTGAAATCTCCCCCGAGCCGGAATTCCGTGCTGAAATGGGTAGAGAATTTATAGCTCGCGTTGACATTCCCGAAGAACCGGTCGGAGGCTTGCGTATTCCCGTTCTCGAATACCGTAAAATACGGGTTTTCGGCATAGGGGCTGAAATAACCGTCGGTATTGAAGAACTTGTTCTTGTAGTCGCGGAAATCCTTGATCGGTACGTCGACCGGGATCTGCAGGAGGGACTGGAAGAGTCCTCCTCCGTCCGCTCCGGGTTGCCCGGTGCTTGGCGCATCGACCTTCCGGTTGATATAATTGAATGACGTATTGATGCTGAACTTGTCGAATGTGCTGTTCGTCCGCAGGGCGAACGTATTTCGCTGCAGC
>JAUZNZ010000017.1 GCA_030706735.1 Bacteroidota bacterium
TAGTTGACGATGGTCGTCCGCTCCTTATGGGCATACCGAAGGCCAACGGAGGTCTCGGCAACCGGCAGCACCTTCAGGGAAATACTGTCAATGGGCTTGTCCTTTAAGGGACTGATGGGATTGTAGCTAAAATCAAATACAGGATCCAATTCCCGGTAGCCGACGTCGGCCAGCAGGCTCCAATCATGGGAAAGATATTGTTCGTGGCTCAATACGAGTTTCTTTACATAGGTATGGGTGAACGGGACCGGCTTGCGCAGGAAAGAGCTGACGACATTGTCTTTGTCCAGTTCCTCATGTTGATCGATGATGTAGTCGTAGTCACTTCCACCCCAAAGGGACGTCTTGGTCCATTTCTTTTCATTCCATACATATTTCACCCCCAATCCGCCCTTGAACTGACGATCCTTCGTGCCATATGCCCCGTAACCATAGACATTAAGGTGATTGCTGATGCCCGACAGGGTCCAGAAGCCGATGCGAACACGGAATCCTTCGAGCGGGTTATGACTGACGAACGATGTGTAAGGTCCGATCCTGAGTTTATCTGCGAAATCCCAATAACCGGAACCGGCAAAGGCAATTAATTTGATTTCCCGCTGGAACCTGTCATTCTCCTTCAGGGAGTCCACCATCCGATAAATGTTCCTTTCATGCGGCGTCAGGGAATCCGGACGATGTTTGATCCAATAATTTTCCGGTTTCTCCAATCCGGACGGGGTTTTATGGGCCATGATGTTGCCCAATACGGCTTCCGGGGTACTGCCACCGAGAACTAATTTATCAAGCACGGTGCTGCTCCTCGTGATCAGATGCACGCTTTGCTTATTTTCCGGCACGGGGATGCCCAACAACGCCAGCCCTGCTTCGAATTTTACTTCGGACGAATACCGGTAAGGCATATATACCCATTTGCCTGTCGATGAATCAACCACTTGTTTGTATTCCTCGGAATAGTTGATGTCGGTGACAAAATTCATGTTGGCGGTCTTTGTCAGGTGCATATCCACCGATTCTACCGCGTAGGTACTGTCATTGATCCACAAGGTCCCGACGAAGGATCTTTCATATGCCTGTATGGGAACAAATCGTACCTGCCTGAGCCGGATCCCATTCTCCGCGATCGTGTCGCCCAGGAAGAAGTTGTAATAGGCAAAGGCTTTGTCGTTTAACGGACTGACGTAGGTTTGATTGAAGACGGGTATCCAGTTATCATATACCGAGAAGAAGAAATAAAATCTTTCCAGATGTCTGAGTAAATCGTCCGTTTTCAAACCCAAAGACTTTTTGGCCAGGATATCTTCTTTTTCGAACCGCGGGGAAAGGGAATGATAATTGTCGGCAAGGGTTTCCGAAAAATAGATGGGTAAAGATTTATCCAGCCTGCTGTCCGAATCCAGGCCCGAATAGACCGATGCCACCAATCCTTTCAGCCCCTTCCCCTTCATTTTCTTATAGTCCACATTGTCCAGGTCCAGCTCGTTGCGCGAATAACGCTGATAGCTGTAGCTATGGAAACGTTCCGGGTCGTTATCAGGCTTGTTTTCTATGACCTTTTCCATCAACGTCTTCCCCGGCCTTTTCCCAATGCTCACCGTGACGGATTGAAGGCCTGCCGCGGCATTTTTCATCAGGATCAGCAGGCCGGCGCTATGGCCTTGCCGGAGAAGGACTTTGACCGGTTCGTATCCGACAATGGTGATCTCGAGGCTGTCGTACCAGACATTGGTTTGAATACTGAAAGAACCGTCTTGTCTGGTCAGGGTGCTGCCGGCGTACCCCAACAAATGTACCGTCGCGGATTGCAGGGGTTGATGCGTGGTCGAATCGATGACCTTACCGGAGATGAGAAAGGGGCTTTGCGCTTTCAGCACGCAAGGTAAATAGAGCTGTAATATTAGAAGAACTAATAACTTGGGTAATAGGTAATTCAAAATAGGTTAGCGCCAGTTCCGCCTCACGCTTTTTGTAAGTTAACCCTTTTGGACGGATATTTAGTCATTAGTATCTTGTAATCATGAATCGTCTGCTACTTATCAGCCTTTTGGCATTTGGAATACTCCCCTGCCCGGCGCAATCCAGAACAGTTCCACAGTCAACAAGGACGGCGAAAACGGCCGATTATTTTCCGCCGCGCGGGGAATGGCAGCGCCGCTCCCCTACCTCACTGGGACTGGATTCCATGGCTTTGCAGGAGGCTATCCGGTTCGCGCGGGAGAATGACGCGAAGGCGCCACGCGACCAGGCATTGGCCCAGGCGGAGAGCTTCGGACGTGAACCTTTCGATGAGATCATCGGGCCGATGGCTGTGAGGGGTGAACCGACCGGGCTGATCATCTATAAAGGATATATCGTCGCGGAATGGGGTGAACCGGGGCGGGTGGACATGACGCACAGCGTAACGAAGAGTTTTTTATCGACGGTGGTCGGCCTTGCGGTGGATCGGGGCCTGATCCATAGTGTCCGGGATACCGTGGCCGCTTATATGGCGCCGATCCAGGTCTTTGATGCGGGGGGACAAACGACGGCACGAGCGACGGAGCAAACAGAGCACTCGTCGTTCCTCTACCCTTTCGCCAGCGCCCATGACCGAACACTCACCTGGGACGTCATGCTGCGCCAGACCAGCGATTGGGAAGGCACGCTCTGGGGCAAACCCGATTGGGCCGACCGCCCGGGCCCGAAGCCGGAGGAATGGACCAGCCGTCCACGAAATGCTCCGGGCTCTGTGTGGAAATACAATGACGTACGTGTAAATGCCCTGGCCCTGGCCATCCTCAACGTATGGCGCGAGCCGTTGCCTGAAGTATTGAAGAAGAATATCATGGACCCGATCGGCGCCTCCAACACCTGGAGATGGTACGGATATCGTAATTCCTGGATCGTGCTGGACGGTCGGGCCGTGCAGTCGGTTAGCGGCGGTGGTCACTGGGGCGGAGGTCTATTCATTAATGCCTATGACATGGGACGTTTCGGATTGCTGACGCTGCACAGGGGGATTTGGGAAGGAAGACAACTGATCTCGGAACAATGGGTCAGCCAGGCACTGACGCCGACGACAGTGGAGCCTACGTATGGGTATATGAACTGGTTTCTTAACACGGATCGCAAATTGCTACCAAGCGCTCCGGCGAGCTCCTTTGTACACCTGGGTAATGGAACGAATATGATCTATGTCGATCCGGAACATCAATTGGTGGCCGTGGTGCGATGGATCGAGAATAAGTCGATGGATGGGATGGTCAAGCGGGTATTGGACGCGATAAAAAAATGAATGGTCATTTTCTAACAAAACCTCATTTCCTCAACTTGAAAACATATTTGATGTAGCCGGAGTCGGTTCCGTTGAATGCCGTTGCGTGCTGATGGCTGAACGAAAAGGTCGTGTCGCTCAGGTATAGGATACTGCAGGGCATGGCGGGGGTGATGGCTTTCGGATTCGTCAGGGTGAAGCTGCTGTCGGAGGTGACTTCGTAAGTACCGGTGATGCCCAGGTCGGACAGAGAATCCGGCACGAGGGATTCCAACCAGGTCTTGTCTGCATTGAATTGATAAAAGTAATAAGGTTGACCGGGATAAATTTGTACGCCGTTATTGCGCAGTCCGGCGGAATCATAAGCGTAGGTCGTGACGTTGATGATGGTCCATTTTCCCACGATGCTGGGTTTGCCGGGAAAGGGGTTGGGCGCCGGCGAGGCGTGCCGGGTGCAAGCAGCTAAAGAAATAGCTAAAAGAAGGAAGCAAGTATAAATTTTTGTCATCATGTTTTCGTGTTATGGGCGACGGGGAGTCGGACATTTGACACGAAATGTGTGCCAAACGTTGCTTTTTAAAAGGGGTGCTTCAATTTCATCGCGTATAGGCAACTGTCGCCACTGCCGAAATACAGCACCCCGCCAGAGATGACCGGGCTGGAAAGGATCGGACCCAGGGTGTATAATCTGTTCATCCCGGCAACGGTCGAGGCGTAGTAGGACAGGTCCATGCCGGGGACGAGCCAGGCAAAGTCGATCTTCCCATTTTTCAGGACGGTTGAGGCATGCTCCAAGCGACCGGGCGTCGAAAAGCTATCTACGACGCGACCTGCCGCTGTGATGTCGGCAGCAAAGAGCCGGCCCGTGAAGTCACCGAAATAGGCATTATGGCCGGCAAGGCTTGGGGAGGAATACACGTAGCCGCTGGCCTGGACCTGATACAGCTCCTTCCCTGTCGCGGCATTCAGCGCGATCATCCGGTAGGTGTCGGACGTGCCGAGGTAGAGGGTATCCTGTCTGACGGCCGCCGTGGTCAGGATCCAGGAATTGTTGGCCGGGTATTTCCAGGCCATTTTGCCGGTTTCTGCATCGAGCGCATAGAAATACCCATCGCGGGACCCGAAATAGATCTTTCCATCGGAGGCTGTTGCCGATGATTGGATGCCTTCCAGCAGATGCTGGGCCGTATCGCGACCTGTTTCGAATTTCCATTTTTCCGCACCGGTGGCGGCATCGAGGGCATAAAGGTTTCGGTCCCAACTGCCGATATACAGTTTCCCGCGATAAAGGGCCGGACTGGTATGCACGATGCCCTGTGTCTGAAATTTCCAAACGAGTCGCCCGTCGCCCGCGTGCAGTGCGTAGACATTCCCATCGCCGCTCCCGAAATAGACGATCCCGCCTGCCTCGTCGATGGCCGGTGAGGAGAGGAAGAAATCGAAGGGGTCGTCCATATATTCCGACCGGGGCTGCATCGTCCAAAGACCCTTTGCCCCCACCCTCTTTTCGCCTCCTGTTTGGAATTTCCATTTGAGCCTGCCCGTTATGACATCCACCCCGTAAAAAGTTCCGTCATAGCTTAGGAAAAAGACCATGTCGTCAAAGACGGCCGGTGAGGAAGGGATGGGGCCGCCTGTCGGGAAGGTCCAGGCAATCCGCCCTCCTGCGAGGTCCACAGCAATTAGACGGCCCTCTTCGCTGCCGACAAATAGACGGCCCTTCGAGATCGCCGGCGAGCCGAAGATCTTGCCGCCCGTATGGATCCGCCAAACCAGCGTGTCGAAGAGTCCGCCGGCTTCGGAAGCATAGTCGCCGGTATGTTCTTTGTTTGCCCGAAAGGACAATGAAGAAGATACCACGTCGTGGCTTTTGCCTGGCGTGCAGGCGGGCATCATGCCAGCGGCCATCACGCAAGCGGACAGGAGGACAAGGGTCGATGTTGCAGACTGGGGCATAGCCCGCGAAGATAATAAAATGTTACTGGCCCGCGCCAGTATCGGGATGAGGCAGACCCCGGTGACAGGTCGTGCAGGTCACTGCCAGGGCCGGGTCACCGATCATGGGCTTGTGCACCTGGAAGTATTTCTTGTCGAGCCCCAGGGTCATTTTGATCATCATGCGCGCGATATTCTTTTCGGATTTGGCGTCACTGGCATAGTCGAGGCTATGCGAGCCCGGTTTCTCGGCGTGGCAGAATCCGCAGCCGACGCCCAAGCCTTCATTGAATTCGTCGACCATGATCCGTTGCAGGTCTTTTGACGTGATATTGCGCGGCAAGACTTTCAGGTTATGGTATTCGGAAGGCGGCGCGTCGGTGGGGCCAGCTTGCGAGCGAATGGCTCCTGCGCAGCAGGCGATGAGGGCCCCCGATACCAGGACGGCACGAAAAACAAGAGGTAGTTTCATTTGGCCACGACATTTAAATTGACTTCCAGTTTGTCAGAAATGGTGCTTGCCCCGCCGACATTGAAATCCCGCCGGTTGATGGGGAGGTCTCCTTTGAAAACATAGCCGCCTCCCGGAGAAGGATCTGCTGTGAACGGGAATGAAACGGGACGGATGACGTTCTTGATCGTCAGCTTGCCCGTAAACGTGAATCCGCGTCCGGACGTCGTGATCTTATCGGATACCAGCCGGATCCGGGGAAATTTCGTGACGTCGAAATAGTCTTCGTTCCGCAAATGACTGTCCCGCCAGCTATTTTCCGTGTTTACCGTGGCCGCGTCGACACTGACATCGAAGCTGGCGGTCTCCGGGTGCGCGGGATCGAAAGATATGTCGCCGGAAAGCCCGGTGAAGCTGCCACTCACCGAAAATCCGAAGTTCTTTATCTTGAATTGGACCTGAGATTGTTTATCTAAGGGTTTGTATTGAGCGAACGAAGGGTCGCGGACAAATAGGGGCAGGATGAGCAGGGCTATTCTTTTCATTGTGATGACGGGCTTGTGTTATTGGGGGTTATCGGCCAGGACGCTGTCGGTGATGGCCAGTGAATGCTTATGTTCCACGTAGTTTACCGTGGTGAGCCCGAGCAGGCTGCGAAGCTTTTCGGCCGGAACCTTCATCGGGCCGGGTGCAGGTGCTGTGCCGGGTTGCGGTTGGGGAAATGCCGTGGAGCAAGCCGTGTGAAAGGTCATATTTCCCTCCACCTTGAGCATGGTCTGATGGATGTGACCGTTCAACACCGATACCGATCCGAAGCGTTTCAGCAGGCTCAGGGCCTGTTCACTGTCCCTGGTGCCCCAGCCCCATTGGGGGTAGATGGCCCACAACGGAATGTGAGCGAAAACGACGACGGGGGTGCTTGAGGAAAGGCTTTTAACGTCGTCAGCCAGCCATTTCAGTTGTTCGTTGCCGAGTTGACCGAGTCCCCCTTCGGAGGTTTCCACGACGTTTACCAGGCCGATGAAATGCACTCCACCTGAGTCGAAGCTATACCAGCCCGAACCCTTCGTCCCCTTGCCATACCGGTCGAGATATTGTTTGCCGCCGTCATTGAGGACGTCGTGCTCGCCGGGAACGTAGAATATCTTTTCGGTCTTTATGCTTTTTAGGGACTGATCGAGCGTATCGAACTCGTCCGCCTGGGCCAGGTGCGAGAGGTCGCCGGTATGCAGCACGAACGAAGGGGCAACGGGCATGGCATTGATCTTTCCGATCGCGGCTTGCAGCGTGGACAACACGTCCGGGTTAGCTGCCTTATTGAACCCAATGTGGCTATCGCTGATCTGAACCCAGCTGAAGTCGGCCTTCGGCAGGACGAGACCTTCTTTCAAACCGCCTGTCTTGCGATCGATCAACTGGCTCATGCCGAAAGAACGCGTGATCCCGCCGGACATCATCCAAAGCACGCCGGTACCCGCCCAGGCCATGCATTTAATGAACCCCGCTCTATCGATGCCGTCTCCGCCGTCCATATTGTCCTTGCTGTGGTCGTTGCTGTGGTGGTCGCCACTCTGGTTGATGATCTTCTTGCTTTCCATGATGAATGATTTTGGTAAAAAACAATTGTCAGGCAAAAAAAGGCCATTGCCGAAGCGGGAGGAAATCTTTTACATCAAGCAAGACGAATCCTTGATATTCGCCGGGATGGATGATCAAGAATAAGCGGTGGTTCATGTAAACCGCCGCATTACCGCCCGATAAGAGATTAGTTTTATGGGATCAAACACCCGATCTGGAGACATATCGCCCTGTGGGCCGCGCTGTATCTTTTCTGGATAGCCGTTTTTCAACGCCATGCCTTCACGGTCAGCAGGACGCTGACCGTGCAATTCTGCTATCTGCTGTTTATCGCCGCCAATTATTATCTGCACCGTCTCGTCAGCATTCCCAAACTGTTGTACCGGAAACGTTACGTTCTTTTCGCAGCTTTTGTCCTGGGGGGAATCGTCACAAGCGCCGTTCTGCGCAGCCTCCTGGTCATCTACCTGAACGGGCACGTCTACCATTCGCCGTCCTCGCCCGCCTTTGCCCCGGTCTTCGGCGATTCCGTCCTGAACTTATCGATTTGGGTGACCGGTCTGATCGCCGTTCATTTGCTGATCGAAAAGATCCGGTTCCAACGATACATCGATGCGGTCGAAAGGGAAAAGACGAAAAATGAGCTGGATTTTCTCAAGGCGCAATTCAACCCCCACTTCCTATTCAATTCGATCAACTCGATATATGGTCACATCGATAAGGGCAATGGAAGGGCAAGGAATATGTTGCTGACCTTTTCGGATATGCTGCGCTATCAACTTTACGAGTGCAATGCCGATGCGATCCCTATTGAAAAAGAGATCAATTATATCCGGAACTATGTCGCCATCCAGCAGACCAGGCAGGAGGAGGATCTTGTTGTCCGGCTGCATATCGGAGGGGATGTGCGGGGATTTTTCATCGCCCCCCTGTTGTTCACCAGCTTCATCGAGAATGCGTTCAAATTCGTCGGTAAAAAGGAGAGCGGAGAGAATTTTGTCGAGATCTGCCTGGAGAAGGCGCCCGGCGAGTTGCGATTCCGGATAACCAACAGCATGGAAAGGCAGCATGTCGCTCCCTCCCCTCCCAGCCTGACCCGGCAGGGTATCGGGATCGCCAATGTCCGACGCAGGTTGGAATTGCTTTACCCGGGACGCCATGACCTACGGGTCCGCGCCCGCGAAGACTCCTTCGAGGTATCGCTGGATATTAAGATCGAAGCGGCAGCGTGTTCTCCCGATCAGTGAACCTTGTCCACATCATTGAACTTCGCCGTAAAGGCATCCACCTTGGGCTGGTCCTTTTTCTGCTCATAGATCGTGATGAGCAGGTCATAGGCGTCCTTCAGGTTGCGCTTCTCTTCCATTTTGAGCTTTCCTTTTCCACCCAGGTCTTCGTCTACCTTGACAAAGTAAGGGATGGCCTCGTCGAATTTCTTAGCCGCGGCAGCACGCAGATCGGCTTTTTTCTTGGTGTCATCGGGCGTCTTGACCTTTATGGCCTTTGCCTGTGCCTGGAGGTCCACTCCGGCATTGTAGGCGATCTGGCCCATCACGAGGGAGGCCTGGGGGTAGTCGGGCTGCAGTTCGAGGCTCTTGGTCAGCATAGTCTGTGCCTTGGCGGTCAACGCGTCGGAATTGGCGACCTTCTTGCCGGTGCTGGTATCGGAAGCGTACTGGTAGAGTTCCAGTCCGTAGTTGAAGAAAAACAGATTGTTCTTCGGGTATTGGGATATGACGACGTCGTAATAGGCGAAAAGTGAATCCTTGTTGCCGCCCTCGCGCAGGTAGTCAAGTTTTTCCGTGGGCCAGAAAAGGTCTTCGGGGAAGGCCCGCTGACCAAGAGCGAGGTACTTATTCATATTCGCGTCGTCCTTTTTCTTCTCGTAGTGGTCAACCAGCCATTTGTAGATCTGATCCATCGGAGCCCCGTTGATCTTGGTGATCCCCGAGTCCGCGATCTTGCCGTAGTAATTGGCGGCTGTGTCTTTTTGATTCGCTTTTTCGGCTGAGATGCCGGCGTAGAGGGTGGAGGTCGTATCCATGCGCAGGGTTGTCCAGCCCTTGGCATTCATGAACTGGCTTGCCAGGAGGGCGCCTTTGAAATTGGCCAATGCATCGGCATATTTCCCCGAATTGTAATCGTCCGCACCCACTTTGAAGAAGCCCTGGTAGATGTCATTAACGGGCTTGTACTGTTCCAGCTGCAGCATCACCAGCTTCTTATCATCGAGCTCGGTATATTTCTTCAGCGCTTCGAATGCCTGCATCCGCGCGTCGGGGTACTGGCCACTGATGCTGCTGTCCGCTGCAATGGCGTTGTAGATCTTCAATTTCTGGTACCAGGCGTCGGCGCTCTTTTGGTTCTTTTCGACAGTCAGCGCCTTGTCGATCTCGGCCTTTGCTTCGGGCAGTTTATGGGCTTTGAGCAGGTCCTTGGCCTTGTCCAGGTTTTGTGCGAACAGGCCGGTGCCCGTCATGACAAGCGATACAATCAGGAGAATCTTGAGTCTCATTGTTAACTATTTATTTTTATTAGGCAATGAAGTACGTTCATTCCACAGGAGGTTCGGTTGTTTCCGTGCCGGGGGTGTCTTCTGGCCCGGGGGTCTCTTCCGGCCCAGAGGTACCGGGTGCGGGGCCGGAGTCAGCCAATCCCGCGGTCGGGAGGCCGGGAACCGTGCCGTTTGCGGGCGCCAGGCCATGACCGTTATGGCCATTCTCCTCTTCCAGCTTGTCCAGTTTGGTGATCGCGGCGATCTCGTCATTCTCGTCCAGGCGGATCAACTTCACGCCCTGGGTCGCCCTGCCCTGTTCGCTGATCCCCGCCACCGGCATGCGGATCGTAACGCCGCTCTTGCAGGTGATCATCAGGTCCTCTTTTTCGGTGACGTCGAGTATGCCGACCAGCCTGCCTGTCTTGTCGGTGACATTGATGGTCTTGACCCCTTTGCCGCCGCGGTTGGTGATGCGGTATTCTTCGATATTGGTGCGTTTTCCATATCCTTTTTCGCTCACAACCAATACGGTGCGCGCCTTATCTTCATTATTGACGCAGATCATGCCAATCACGGCGTCCTTGGCATCGTCCGCTTCGATGCCGGCCACGCCGATCGCTCCGCGGCCCGTCGGGCGCACTTTCTCCTCTTCAAATCGAATGGCCCTGCCGCTGCGCACCGCCATCAGGATCTCGCAATGGCCGTCGGTGAGCTTGGCCTCCAGCAACCGGTCGCCTTCCACAATGGTAATGGCATTGACCCCGGTCTGCCTGGGTCGGCTGAAGTCCTCCAGGGAAGTCTTTTTGATCACGCCCTGCATGGTACATAACACGATATGGTGCGTATTGACGAAGGCCGCGTCCTTGAGGTCCTTGACATCCACGATGGCCCTTACTTTATCATCCGGCGGGATCTGGATCAGGTTTTGGATGGCCCGGCCTTTACTGGTCTTATCGCCCTCCGGGATCTCATAGACATTCAGCCAGTAACAGCGTCCCTTTTCGGTGAAGAATAACATGGTGTGATGGGTAGAGGCCACGAACAGGTGCTCAATATAGTCCTCTTCGCGCGTTCTGCCTCCGATCGCGCCGCGGCCGCCGCGGCGTTGCTGCCTGTATTCGGTCGCCGACGTGCGCTTGATATAGCCCAGGTGGGAGATGGTGATGACGACGTCCTCTTCCCGGATTAGGTCCTTAATGCGCACTTCGTCGTCCAGGTAGGTGATCTCCGTCTTGCGGGCGTCGCCGAACCGGTCTTTCACCTCCAACAGCTCCTTTTTGATCACGGCGAAGCGCTTGGACTCGTCGGAAAGGAGGTCCTGCAGGAAGGCGATGAGCTTCATGAGCTCGTCATATTCCTGTCGGATCTTTTCGCGTTCCATGCCGGTAAGGCGCTGCAGGCGCAGTTCCAGGATGGCCTTGGCCTGGATCTCATCCAGTCCCCATCCCGCATTTACCAGGCTTTCCTTCGCGATATCGGGGGTCGAAGAAGAGCGGATCAGGGCGATCACCTCATCGAGATGGTCCAGGGCGATCAGATAGCCTTGCAGGATATGGGCCTTCTTTTGCGCTTCCTTCAGTTCGAATTGCGTCCGGCGGACCACCACCTCGTGGCGGAATTCCACGAATTCGGCGATCATCTCGCGGATATTGAGGGTCCTGGGCCTGCCCTTGACCAGGGCGACATTGTTGATGCCGTAGCTGGTCTGCAGTTCGGTGTGCTTATAGAGCTGGTTGATCACCACGTTCGCGACCGCGTCCCTCTTCAGGTCGATGACGATACGGGTGCCTTCCTTGTTGTTCGATTCGTTGTTGACGTGGGCGATGCCTTCCACGATCTTTTCATTCACCAGCTGTCCGATCCGGTCGCAAAGCGCGTCCCTGTTGACCTGGTAGGGCACTTCGGAAATGATGATCTGTTCGCGTCCACTGGCCTTGGTGTCGACGTAGAGTTTGCCGCGAAGCACCACTCTTCCGCGTCCGAAGTGCATGGCGGCCTTGACCCCTTCCATGCCGTAGATGATGCCGCCGGTGGGGAAGTCCGGCGCTTTGACATACTGGATCAGCTCCTCGATCGTGATATCCCGCTTTTCGATATAGGCGATGCAGCCATCGATGACCTCGGAGAGGTTATGGGGCATCATGTTGGTGGCCATCCCGACGGCAATGCCGCTGGAGCCGTTGATCAGCAGTTGGGGAATGCGCGTGGGCAAAACCGTCGGCTCCCGCAGGGAGTCGTCAAAGTTGTTCTGAAAGTCCACGGTGTCCTTTTCGATGTCTTCGAGCATGCTCTCGGCCATCCGGTGCAACCTGGCCTCGACGTACCGCATGGCGGCGGGGCCGTCCCCGTCCTGGCTGCCGAAATTGCCCTGACCGTCGACAAGCATGTACCGCATGCTCCATTCCTGGGCCATGCGCACCATGGTGTCGAAAATGGAGGCGTCTCCGTGGGGGTGGAATTTGCCCATTACCTCGCCGACGATACGGGCCGCCTTCTTATAGGGCTTGTTGCTATGGTTGCCGAGTTCGTTCATGCCGTACAGGATGCGGCGATGAACGGGTTTCAGGCCGTCCCGCACGTCGGGAAGGGCGCGGCCTACGATCACCGACATGGAATAGTCGATGTAGGCCGTCTTCATTTGCTCCTCAATATTTACCGGGATGATGCGATTATTGTCCTGGGTCTCCAGTGGCGTGCTCTTGTCTTCCATACTCAAAATTGGCAACGATTTACGTAGGCGGTCCCGCCCTTTCGGGGAGGATGGCAAATGTACCCTTTTCGAGCTTGAAAACCTGAGCGAAAAGCCTCTTTTTTAGCGGAATAGTTTCCCCCTCACTGTGGATAATTCAAGGGGCGATGGCGCCGTCGACCAGGTTGTGCGAACGAGGGGAAAAGCGGGGGAGGCTGAGGGCGATCGCGCTGCCTTTTCCGACCTCGCTCTCTGCCGTGATGCGGCCGTTAATTTTGGCGACGAATTCCTTGACCAGGGAGAGCCCGTGGCCCGAACCCGCCTCATTCCCGGTTCCTTTCCGGGACACATTTTTCGTCCCGTGAAAGAGTTGTTCCAGCAGGTCCGCGGGCATGCCGATGCCGGTATCCTCGACGCTGATCAGTACGCTCTTTTGACCAAGCGCCGCGTCCACGGCGACCGTTCCGGCGCGGGTGAACTTGATGGCATTGCTGACCAGGTTGCGAAGGATGAAGCGGAGCCGGCTCTCATCGGTTTCGATCACGATGGCATCATCCACCCTGTTGACCAGGTGGAGCCCTTTCAGCCTGGCCTGGCCCTCCATTTCGCGTTCGATCTGCCTGACGATCTCACGGAGACGACAGGAGGTATAGGAATGAACCTCGCCATCCAGCTCCAGTTGACCCCATTCGACCATATTGTCCAGGAGGGAAAGCGTGGCGTTCAGCTGGTGCCCCGCCATTTCGAGGAAGAGGCCGGGTTGGGAAAGACCGGTTTTATTCTCGGGAATGAGTTGAAGGAGACTTTTTAGGGAATGCAGGGGGCCGCGTATATCCTGAGCCAGGATGGCGATCATTTTCTTTTGCATGTCCACGAGATGCCGCAAACGCGGATCTTCTCCATGGGATATCGGAACCTTGACCATAAATGGTAAACGAGAAGCCGGCAGTCTTTAGTGCGAGCAGTTTGGCTTTTAGGGACTTACCCTTAGTGAACTCTAAATAAACTTTATTCGAGCCAGGCGCCTTTAACGCGTTCGCCCTCGACTTCGACATAAATGTGCTCCTGGAGGGTGGTCGCCAGCGAGAGGCCGGTATAATCGGGTTGGACCGGGAAGGCCTTATGGCTGCGTTCGACAAGCACGAGGGCCTCGATCTTCCGGGGATGGGATTCGAGGAAGGGTTTCATGGCATAGAGCAGGGTCTTGCCGCTGTTGGCAACGTCGTCGACCACGATGACGACCTTATCGTCGATCTCCGGGTTGCGGCTCAGGGTGACCTCCTTCGGTTCGCGCTTGTCGAGGGTGATCGTGATGAGTTCGATGGCGAGTCCCGGGCCGGCGATCTCTTCGAGCAGGCGACGGATATTTCGTGCGATCACACTGCCGCTCTCCCGAACGCCGGCGAGGATCAATTCGCGGACGCCGGAATTGTTTTCCAGGATCTCGTAGGCCATGCGCCGCATCTTTTTTTCGGCTACCTGTTCGGTGAGGATGTAATTTTTTTCCATCGGCCACAAAGTAAAGCAATCCCGGCAAATCGCTTATCTTCATTCCGGCAATAAATTTTTTATTATGGGGATGCTTTCCCAGGTATTATTCATTCTGGCGGCGGGCGTCGCCGCCTTTGCATTCGGAAGGCAGGTCATGCGGATCCGCCGCAATATCCTGCTGGGCCGGGACGAGGACTTTAGCGACCGACGCGGCGAGCGGTGGAAGAACCTGCTGCTCCTGGCTTTCGGCCAGAAGAAGATGTTCCGGAATCCCCTGGTGGCCCTGATGCACTTCGTGATCTATGCGGGTTTCATCATTATCAACCTGGAAGTGCTGGAGATCGCCCTGGATGGTTTGTTCGGGACGCACCGGTTATTTGCCGCGCCCCTCGGACCCCTGTACCCCGCCCTGATCAACGCGTTCGAGTTCCTGGCGGTGGGGGTGTTGCTGGCCTGCGTCCTTTTTCTTTCGCGCAGGAATATCCTTAAGCTCCGGCGTTTCATCAGCCATGACCTCGACGGCTGGCCGCGCAGCGACGCCAACTACATCCTGCTGACGGAAATCCTGCTGATGGGTTTGTTCCTGACCATGAATGCGGCGGACACGTTGCTGCAAGCCCGGGGCTACGGCCATTACGGATCGAGGCTGACAGGCGACTTCGCGGCCTCGCAATGGATCCATCCTTTGCTGAACGGCCTGAGCAGCCCTGCCCTGGCGGTCCTGGAAAGAACCTGCTGGTGGCTGCATATCCTGGGCATCCTCGCCTTCCTGAACTATCTGCCTTATTCGAAGCATCTGCATATTTTGCTGGCCTTCCCGAATGCCTATTACGCGCGGCTGGAGCCGGAAGGCAAGCTGCGAAATATGCCCGAGGTACAGAAGGAAGTGCTGTACGCCATGCAGCCCGAGATGGCCCCGCCGACGGGGGCCGTGGGGGCGCCGCCGCCGAAATTCGGAGCGAAGGATGTGTTCGATCTGAGCTGGAGGAACCTGCTGGATGCCTATGCCTGCACGGAGTGCGGGCGCTGCACGGCCGCCTGTCCCGCCAATATAACGGGCAAGGTCCTTTCACCGCGCAAGATCATGATGTCGACGCGCGACCGGCTCGAGGAGGTGGGACGGAACATCGATACGAATGGAGCGTACAAGGACGACGGGAAGTCGTTGCTTAGTTATATCACGACCGAAGAATTGCGCGCCTGCACCACCTGCAATGCCTGCGTCGAAGAATGCCCCGTAAGCATCAGCCCGCTCGAGATCATCATGGAAATGCGGCGGGCCCTGATCATGGAAGACAGCAATGCGCCCCAGGAATGGAATGCCCTGTTCGGGAATGTGGAGAATAATTTCGCTCCGTGGAAGTTCAGCCCGGACGACCGGGACCGGTGGACGGCGGAGGGTTAGGCCTTTTTCGCGTATACGGTCAGGAACACCGTCAGCCCGTTGGAGATGGTGCTGGTCCCTCCCACTCCGAAATCCTTTCTATTGATATCGAATTGTCCTTTGAATATATAGTCATTGCCGATGGGGGTGGCGATGAAGGGGTAGTCGATGTCTTTTGTGATGCTTTTTATGGTAAGCTTCCCGTGTATATGAAAGCCCCCCTTGCCGTCGCTGGTTACGGCCGTCGATACGAAACGGATCCGCGGATACTTTTCCACGTCAAAATACTCTTCTTTTTTCAGGTGATTGTCGCGCATGTCGCTCTCCGTATTGACCGAGGCTGCGTCGACCGACACGTCGAAACTTGCATCAGCCGGATGCGCCGGGTCAAAGACGATCCTGCCCTGCAGTCCGGTGAAATGACCGCCGGTGCTGAAGCCGAAATTATGGATCGCAAAATTGACGGCAGAGCCCGGATCGACGGGCGTGTATTGCTGAGCGTGCACGGAGGACGTCAGGAGGATGGTGAGGGCAAGGGATAGGGGAAGGAACAGACGCAGGGGGGTAAAAAGACGCTTCATATGTTGAGATTACAGGTTAGCCAGAATTGTTAGGATAATTTGATCCTGGCCAGATCGAAAGGTTTAATGGAAGATACAACGGCAAGGGCATTGGTCTAGTTGCCTTCCACCTTTTTTTGGAGTTTCTTAACGTCCAGGAAACAGATCTCCTGCCGGTTGTAGGACAAGATGCCCTCCGTTTCCAGTTCATTGATCATCGTGGTCACGGTCTGCCGGCTGGATCCGATCAGTCCGGCGATATCCTCGTGAGTAAGGTAATTGGGCATGCAGAAACCTTCGGCCGTATTCTCTCCCAGGTTCTGTTCCACCAGTTGCCAGAGGAAATGGATGAGGCGGGTCTTGACGTCCTTATTTAGGAGATTGAGAAGGCGATTTTCGATATGGCGCAGTTTGGCGCCAACCTGCTTGCTATATTTCAGGGCCAGGTCAGGCCGGTTCTTGAGGAGCTTTTCGAAGTCATCGATCGTGAAGGCGCAGAGGCTGACGTCATTTTTGTAAGCCTGCGCGAATTCGCCGTGCAGGTTATTGCGCTCCAGGCTAAACTGGCCGAAGAGCTCGCCCTTTTGGATGATCTCCTTGACCTTTTCCCGGCCTTCGTTGTCGATGAAGCCGATCTTGATATAGCCTTCCTTTACGAAATAGATCTTGTTCAGATTATAGGCCTCAAAATAGATGTATTCTCCCTTGGGTACGTCGATGACGTGGTGTTGGACCTTCAGTTCTTTATATTCGTCGTCCGACAAATGGCACCACAGATCATAATTACGGATCAACAGCATATCCTCATCCGGCATGGAAACGATTTTAATCGATAAAGTTAGCATTTCTTATTTTAGATTTACACCCAAATTGATCCAACATGCAGGTACCGGTGATGGCCGAACTGGCAGCCAGGGGTGAGAGCCCGGACATCCTTTTCTGGGTCGGCTGCTCCGGCAGCTTCGACCAGCGGGCGCAAAAGATCACGCGCGCGTTCGCCAGCATTCTCAATAAATTGGGCATTCGTTATGCGGTCCTGGGGAAGGAGGAAATGTGCACGGGCGACCCGGTACGGAGAGCGGGCAATGAGTTCATGTTCCAGATGATGGCCTACCAGAATATACAGACGCTGAACCGGTATGGGATCAAGAAGGTCGTGACGGCCTGCCCGCATTGCTTCAACATCCTGTCCAATGAATATAAGGACCTGGGGGGCGATTATGAAGTGGTACATCACAGCGCCTATTTGCAGCAACTGATCGACGAAGGGAAGATCGTCATGAAAGAAGGCGGCGTGTTCAAGGGCAAGCGGATCACCTACCATGACAGCTGTTACCTGGGGCGCGCCAATGGCATTTATGAGGCGCCCCGGAAGGTCCTGGAGGCCCTCGATGCGGAGCTGGTCGAAATGCCGCGTTGCCGGAGCAAGGGCCTTTGTTGCGGCGCAGGGGGCGCGCAGATGTTCAAGGAGGAGGAAAAAGGAACGATGCGGGTCAATTTCGAGCGTACCGCCGAAGCCATCGATACGGGCGCCAGCATCATCGCGGCGGCATGCCCCTTTTGCAATACCATGCTGACCGACGGGGTGAAACATGGGGAAAAGGAGGAGCAGGTAAAGGTTATGGACATCGCTGAACTGATCGCCTTGTCAATTGTTTAAAAGTTGTATCTTGGCAGTCCGTATGAATATCGACTATTATAAGGATCAATTACCCAAGGATTTTGCGCCCGATTCCCGTGTCTGGGTGTACCAGTGCAACCGTCCTTTTACCATGAGCGAGGCCCTGGAGGTCGAAGAGATGTTGCAGGGATTCGTCAAGGTCTGGCACTCTCATGGGGAGCCGGTCAGGGGTTATGGGAACCTGTTCTTCGGGCAGTTCGTGGTGCTTATGGCTGACGAGTCAAAGGGAAGCGTGAGTGGTTGCAGCACAGACAGTTCGGTACATATCATCAAGGAGATTGAACGCCGGTTCGCTGTGCGACTTTTCGACCGTGTGCTGCTGGCTTTTTATGTGAAGGATGCCGTGCAATTGCTGCCCATGTCGCAATTACCGTATGCGCTGGAAAATAAGCTGATGACACCGGATACCCTCTATTTCGACAATACCATCCGTAATAAAGCGGAATTAGAGGCAAGATGGTTGAAACCTATAAAGGACAGTTGGTTAGAGAAAAGATTGCGTTCGAGGCTGGCGGCCGTTCCGGGGATGCGGTAGTACGGACGGAGGGGCCGGTTGGGCCGATATTTTGATACGCGGGAGTAGCTCAGTTGGTAGAGCGGCAGCTTCCCAAGCTGCAGGTCGCGGGTTCGAACCTCGTCTTCCGCTCATTTGATCTTGACCCCGGGTTTTGGCCGGGGTTTTTTAATTGGCGGCATTTCGTAGATTGGATGATCAAATCTACCATATGATCCGCAAGCATTTTCTAAAAAACCTCCTCCCCCTGCCTTTCCTGGGCGGCGCGTCGCTTCGTGGAGAAAAGAAATTGAAGATCTTCATCAAGAGCGCGTGGGGTTCGGATGATCCGACGAAAGCGTCGTTCCCCTTCCTGCATGGCAGTGCGCTGGCCGAAGCCGGTCATGAAGTGCAAATATTCCTGCTTGGCGAGGGGGTCGGCCTGATGAGGGACAGCACCCTGAATGCCATTACACCTGTCGGCTGGCCTCCCCTGAAGGAGATATTGCCCAAGGTGCTGGCCAATAAGATCCAGATCTATGCCTGTGGCGCCTGCTGCAAGGCCCGGGGGATTGTGGCGACCGACCTGGAGAATAAGAACGCCAAATTCGGCAATCCGCAGATATTCGTCGGCTTGACGGAATGGTGTGATAAGATTATTACGGAATAGCCGCCCTATCGCAGCAGCAACACCGTGCCGCGGCGGAAGACCTTTTGTTTGGTGTCGGTATTGATGTAATGCACGGACCAGATATAGGGGCCGGCGGGCATGCGGGCGCCGCGGAAGTTGCCGTCCCAGCCGGTCTCGGGGTCCTTCGTTTCGAAGACGAGCTCGCCATAACGGTCATAGATCAAGAGTTGATATTCGCTCATGCGGCAGGCATGCAGGGCGCGGAAGTGATTGTTCCCAGCGCCTTCGGGGGTAAAGGCATTCGGCAGAAGGAGGTTGCAGGAGCAAGCGGTGAAGTTTACGATGGCAGAGAGAGTGTCTTTGTTGCAGCCGTTCTGCGCGACGACCCGGTAGAAGCCTGGCACGGTCACGTGGTAGGTATCGCCCGTCGTGAGGCTGTCCTGCCAGGCATAGGTGTTGGCATTGCCGTTGACCCGCAGCCAATAGTCCTCCCCGTTACACAGATTGGTATCGCCAGCCATCGAGACCTTCAGGCTGTCATTGAAGCTGACCGTCAGGGTGTCCTTGTAGACGCATTGCCCGACCGTGGCGGTGATGCTATAGGTACCCGGCCGGTATACGAAGTACGTTGACTGGCCGGTCTGATTCTGGTCGTCCCGCTGCGGCGGAATGGCGGACCAGTTATAGGTGCCTACCCCGAAGTCCGCATCCAGGCTCAGGGTGCTACCCTGGCAGATGGCCGTGTCATGGAAATCGAGCTGCTTGTCGCCGCGGTAATTGACCTGCACCGTGTCGACGACCTGGCACTGCCCGCCGATGGTTGCGAAGACCCAATACAGCCCGGGGCTGGTGACGGTAATGGAACTGCCTGTCGCTCCGGTGCTCCAGTCATACGCGGTCCCTGCATGGTTGCCATTGGGGTTTGCATCGAGGACGTAGGCCTGTTTGGGACAAAGCAGGGTGTCGGGTCCCAAGCTGAAAGAAGGAGCATTGGGCTGGGTGAAGGTAATGCTGACGGTATCTTTATATACCCCGCAGCCGGGCACCGTCACCACGGCGACATAGGTCCCTCCGGGAGACTGCACGGGCAATTGCGCCTGCTGGAATGGAAGGACGGCGCCGTTAAGGAACCAGGCATATTGTCCATTTTGTGTTGCCGCATTCAGCTCGAGGTTTTCGCCGTCGCAAAGGATATGATCCTTCCCCAGGTCGATCTTCGGCGTTTCGCTGATATAGACCCCAATGCTATCAGCGACCTGGCAGCCATCGATGCTTACGGTATACAAGCCTGACTTCGTCACGCGGAGGGTGTCGGTGCGGGTCGTGTCGGGGTCGTTCCATGCGAAGGTAGCGCCGGGAGCGGCGGGCGCCGTGAGCAAGGTGTCCTGTCCCTGGCATAAGAAGATATCCGGCCCGAAATTGTAGGCCATCGGTGAAACGATCCGAATGGTATCATGGATGAGGATGGTGTCGGTGCCGTTATTGATGACCCGCAAAAGGATCGGGTACGCGCCGGTGGCGGCAAAGCTGTGCCGGGGCTGTCGAGTAGCAGCCGTGTTGTAAATACCGGAAGCCGGGTCACCGAAATTCCAATACACTGAAGTCGGAAAGGGCAGACTGTCAAATACCGGAGAATAGAAACTGATGACCGAATTCACGCAGGTAGAGGACACGGAAATGGTATCGATGCCGCGGGCGGACGGTGGGGTTTGCCCGATCCGCGAGCGATGGGCGGTTTGCGGGACATGCGCGGAGACCTGCCGGAAAGGGGCGATGGAGGCCAGGATGGCCGCGAAGGTGAAGAACAGCGTGATTATGGGCCGGATGCGGATCATTTTCTCACTTTAAGGATCGTGCGTACCTGCTGTACGGATTGATTTTGCAAACGTGCATAGTAGACGCCCGAGGCAAAGCCGGAAAAATCCAGGGTCACATGATAGACTCCCTGCGCATAGGTTCCGTCTACCGGCACCATGACCAGCCTGCCGGACACATCGAGGATCTGCACCAGGGTGTGGCCGCCGGCGGTCTTGAAGGTCAGGGTCGTCGAAGAAACGAACGGATTCGGGTCATTGGTGATCAGGCTATTGCCTGCATTGTTGAGGTTGTCGTAGTTATTGTTGCATGCCGTATTCTTCATGAACGGCAGGTATTGATAATCCTTAAAGAGTACCGTTTCGACGTCCGTCGGATCGACGCAGAACCAATCGCGCAGGATCGTCGAGTACACGGAGCGAAAATCGTATTGCATCGGCACATTGCTCTCCACGTCGGTCGTGGTAGCCAGGTCGGGATTGTGGCCCAGCACGCCCGTCTGCGAATATTCCCCGAAAATAAATACCGGTTGGGCCGCCCCGTGGTCCGTGCCGAAACTTCCGTTGGAGATGATCCGACGTCCGAATTCGGAAAAGGTCATGCCCAACACCTGCTTGTCGACGCCCAGGAATTTGCAGTCGGCCATGAAGGCGCTGATGGCTTCCGAGAGCTGCTGCAGGAGGACGGCGTGGTGTCCGGTCGTCGTATCTCCGCCCTGAACCTGTCCTCCATGCGTGTCGAAACCACCCATC
Source organism: Bacteroidota bacterium (assembly GCA_030706735.1). GTDB lineage: Bacteria > Bacteroidota > Bacteroidia > Chitinophagales > Chitinophagaceae > Puia. The sequence goes on from JAUZNZ010000017.1 coordinate 21,211, forward strand.
GTCACCATATAGACGCGCGTCTTTAGCCCGCCACCAATCAATCGCGCCACGGTCTTGAGTTGTGCGGCCAGGTCATTATCGGCCGGGTAGCCACCATATTGCCGAGTGACCTTTTTTGCGGCGGCCTCGATGGCGCCGGCATATTTGTTGGTTTGCCTGGCCACGGCGCGCAGGTAGGTCAGCTCATTGCCCATCGGCGTGTCGGGCTCTGGTTCGGTGATGCCGTTGATGAGATCATAGAATTCGGTATCCGTCGGAACGGCCATGGCCGTGGAACCTCCTGCGGACATGAAGACCGGAGAGATCACCGAACCGATCTGGATCGCAAGCGGGTCGGGCATGGTTGGGTTGGGATAGCCCACCGGGAAGTTAGTATAGGTCTGACCCAGGAAGCGCCCGGTCCAACCCGTATCCAGGAACTGGTCCTCGTCGGCCCCCGTGAGCCAGATGTCCGTGGAACGAAAATGCGAGCCATCGGGAGAAGGATAGCCGACTGCCTGCAGGATGGCGAGCGAATCGTTGTCGTAGAGAGCCTGAAGCCCCCGCATGGCAGGATGGAGCCCGGTCCTGGCATTATTGGACAAGGTCAGGATCTTCGATTCGGGGATCGCGATATTGGCGCGGACCTTATAATAATCGCCATACGTGTCGATGGGGATCACGGTATTCAAGCCGTCATTGCCTCCGACCAGTTGTACCAGCACGAGGACATGATCATTGTCCGTGGCGCCTTCCAGGCCCTTCATGAAGGGCACCCAGGAATAGGCCTTTGCGGGAAACCCTCCCAGAAAGGCCGCCGGGGCGATCGTGCGTATGAATTCTCTTCTTCGCATAGGGATGCATTAAGTCAGTTTTAGGATAGGTGATATTCCGGCAGGTCCATGATGTATTTGTAAAGGGATCGCAGCCGGGTATCTACCGTCGTAAAGGCATTCATATCGGACGGATTGGCGATGTAGGCCTGCCAGGCATTCGTCCAGTAAAAATCCGTGGTCAATCCGCCGAGCAGGATGGATTGCTTGAGCAGTTGCTTCGAACTATCCGAGAGCGGCGGCCTTAGCAGGACATCGAGCGAATCGCTGACCAGCAGGTTCGGGTCACCGGGCGCGGGCATCAGGCGGGCAAAGGCGATCGGATCGATCTGCAGGGTCGTGCCATTCATCATGTCACCCGTCGTGATGAGCAGGTCCGTATAAAAATTACGTTCGGTGTAGGTCACGGAATTGATCCATAACTCATGGTATTCCGGGGCCTGATAATACGCCGGCCAGCCCGCTACGAGGGTAATGGCCATGATCTCCTGCTGCAGGACGATGGAGCGCTGCAGGAGCATATTCCACGCGTCGTATTGCGCGGCGGGCGAGGAGGCATCGGGCAACTTGAGCTGGAATTCGCGAGCCAGGCCGATCAGGAGGTCGAGCGGGCTTTTGATGATGCATGCGCCGGAATTGACGAGGTCGAAAAAATGCTGGCTTTTCAGGAGGGTGGACATGACCGAGGTGATATTGTAACCGCTCGTTCGGAAAAGGGTCGCCAGGGGAGTGATGATGTTTGCTTCGATGCTGTCGTCGATGATATAATAGACGAAAAAGCGGTAGAGCTTGCGGCAAATGAACTTCGCCGATTCGTCGGTGCCGAAGATCATCGCCAGCATATCGTCCAGCTCCCCGGCCCCAGCCGGCCCGGAATAGCCGGTGACGATATGGTTACCATAAAAACCGGAGAAGTTCTTGTTCTTATCGTCGTGGGTACCGGCCTGGAAGACATAGTTGTAGTTCCCGTCGATCGTGTGACCGGTCAGCACGCGCGCGGCGGCGTGCACATCGTCCTGTATGTAGGCGGACCCGCTCCCCTTCCCGATCGTGTAGAGTTCCTGCAGTTCGCGGCCGTAATTCTCATTCGGCGCGGTGTTGACGTTGGTGTTCCCATTCAGGTAGATGAGCATGGCCGGGTCGAGCGTGATGGCCCTGACCAGTTGCTGGAAATTGCCGAGGGCATTCTGGCGAAGCGTCAGGTATTGGTTGTACCAGAGCTGCGCTGGGATATCCGAAAAGTGCTGGGTGGCGTCCATCGCAAAGTGGTTATGCCAGAACAGCGTCATCTTCTCATGGATGGAGCGGCCGGGATTGAGTAGCTGTCCGATCCACCAGCATTGAAGGGAATTGAGCCGGCCGCTGTTCAGCACATCGTCCTGATAGAGCAGCCCCTGGTCGATCCAGGTTGCGTAGGCGGCGACCCCGGTGGGATCCGCTCCGTAATTGTTCAGCGGTTTGCTGGCGGGCGTGGCGGTCGGCTGCAACAGGGTGTCCACTGCCTGCGAGGGCGTCATCGCTTTGAAGGACGCGATGTCCTGCACGGTGGCGCCGAATAAGGTACGCTTCAGCAAGTGCACGACCTGCGGAGTGCCCCAATCTCCCGAATAGGGTGTAAGGCCAGCGGGACTACCCGGCATGGCGCCTGGCTGTTTAATAGGTTGTTCCATGGTACCGATGTTATGGGCCCGCATGCGCGGGCCTTTATCAATCCTGAAAGGCAGCAGAAAAGGATCCTCCCGATAACCGGATGCTGTCCGTTCCATTGACCACATGGCAATCGAAGCTGCCACTCACCAGGCTGCCGGATTTCTTCGGGAATTTATCTATCTGCGCGAAATTGCTACTGTCTTTTGTATTGTGAAATGATCTGCCGGAAGCATCCACGTAGGTCACCAGCAGGCTATCGCCGCGGTAGCGTCCTGTCGTATCGCCGATGACGCGCAGACTGATGCTGCCCGTTTTAGACGAGGTGTCGGCATATTGCCCGGAGATCAATGTCGTTTGTGTATTGGATACATCCTGGATGAAAGCGAGATCGACGGGAAAACTGATGGAGGTGTCCCTTGCGGAAAAGGAAAAGGAAGACCGGATAACAGGGGTCAGCGTACCCTCGCTCTTTTTACAGGCGAACAGGGTGCAACAGCATGCCAGTACAGGCGTTAACAGGTATCGGTATTTCATCAAGGTCAGTTTTGGCCAGGGTCATAGGGCGGAAGCTGCAAGCCGAAAGCAGCACCCTTTATTAACAATTTTCAGGCCAAATCTGTGTAAATCGACGGCTTCCAGCATCCCCATTCAAACTGACCGCCATGAGAAACATTACCCTGGCCCTGCTCCTTCTTGCCACTATCCAGCCCACGATGGCGCAACGCAATCTCTCAGGCGCTCCCCAACATAGTATTTATACGAAGATCTATCGCATCGATCCGTCCGAGGCCTGGTCGCTGTTCAGCACCGAAATGCAGACGGCGGATGAAAAATTTCTGCATACGCTGGTCGATTCCGTACTATACCCGCTGAGTGAGACGCCCGGGCTGGCTTCGGGCAATTACTTATTTGTGACGGCCAGGGGACCCGATCTGAACTGGGAGCTCCGGACGATCGGCGATCTGCGTTTTACCCTGATCAGCAACGGGCATGAACTCGGCTTTACGCTAAACAAGCCGGACGGTACGCTGATCGGGGATGCGCAAATCCGGATAAGCGGCCGGGAGATCCCATATGACCCGGTGGCAAAAACGTATCATACCCGGCAGTATAGAGCAGGCGAAGGGGCGAGCATCCTTTGGCATGGAACCCTGTATTTCTGCCAAGTGAACACCCGCTATGCGGGTTGGCGGGGTGAGTGGGGACGGGGCAAGAGAGGCCGGGGTGAAAGAGGCCGGGGAATGAGTGATTGGAGCGAGCATCTCTTCCAAACAATCAAATGGGAACTGCGAAGGTCGAGGATGCGATTGAGGCGGCTGATTACCCGAAGGCCGCGGGCGATACAATCCTTTATGGTATTCAGCAAGCCAAAATACAAGCCCGGCGATACGGTGAATGGAAAGGCATTCATCGCTTATTCCGGCGGAAGGCTCCTGGACGAACCGGTGCGCCTGGTGTTGTATAATCCTTTTTTGGGGCGGGATACGACGCTGATGACCTTGCGTCCCTACCGTCCCGGGTGCTATAGTTTTTCGTTCGTATTGAACGATAGCCTGCATTTGAAATTGGATGCCGACTATCGCGTCCGGCTGATGTGGGATGAGGACAAGCGAGCGGCCGACGGCCGGCTCCGGTATGAGGACTACGAGTTGCAGTCCCTGCGCTTTCAGGCCAGGGCGGACAAGAGCGAGATCGCGCCCGGCGATCCTTTGTCGGTGTATTTTCGGGCCACTGACGAAAATGACCTTCCCATGCCGGATGCGCGCGTACACATGACCGTGTTATCGGGCAGCAAGAATACCTTCCGAAAGCCCAACGAGTTCATTCCCGACACGCTTTGGGAACACCGGCAGGCGCTCGACCCCGTGGGCGAGACGCGCATCGTCATACCGGAGCATATCTTTCCGGCCGCGGATATGGACTTTGAGATCGAATGCGAGCTTCTGACCAGCAATAACGAATTCAGGGAGGAGTCCATTAGCGGCAAATGGAAAGACGATACCGTCCGTATCCTGTTAACCCAGGAGCATGACAGCGTGCGGATCGATTACCGGGTACTGAACAAAAGTCGGCGGACCGAGGCTATTTGGATTGCCGGGAATGACCAGGACGACACGATCGCACAGGAAAGGATCAGCCTGCCGGCCGTTCTCCCGATAAACCCGCACGCGGAAACGATCGAGGTGATGTCCCTGCCCGACAGCATCGACGCTACGCTGGAGGTGGAAAATGAACGTAAAGCCGTACAGTTTGATAGCAAGCGTTCGCCGGATTCGGTGACCATTGTCTCCGTCAATCCGAAGCATCTCGATTTCTGGTATACGATCTTCGCGGGCAATCGGATCGTTGCGCGCGGATATACCCGGCAACTGAATTACCGGGAACGATCGGTGACGCCGAAGAACTATTTTCTATCCGTTCAATATTTCTGCGCCGGCAAACTTTCGGAGGATACCTATACCCTGCCGTTGCGGGAAAAATTGCTGCGAGTACAATTGGTGGAGCCAAGGGTGGTTTACCCCGGAGAGGAGACCGATCTGGCCGTCTCGGTAAAGGATATCCATGACCGGCCTGTTGCAGGTGCAGATGTGACGGCCTATTCCTTTACGTCCAAATTCGATGCGTATCGCCTTCCCGGCCTCCCTTATTTTGGAAAGTCCTACCCACGGCGAAAGCTCATCGAGCCCCTCAGCCTGGCCAAGGACGTCGATGGACGCGTCATCCGCGATATGCCCCTGAACTGGGAGCGCTGGAGCCGGGAAATGCGGCTGGACAGCATGGAATATTACCGATTCCTGCATCCGGCGACGGTCTATGTCAATACCGAGAACGCCGCCGACAGACTTACGCAGATCGCGCCCTTTGTCAGCGTGCGTGGCGTTCTGCAGGCGATACACCAGGTATATATCGATGAGAAACCGGTCTACTTCAGCCAATCCGGGCAGCTGCGACGTTATAGCTTCCTTTTGGCCCCGGGCAGACATTCCATCCGATTACGCACCTATGACCGGATGGTGAGTCTCGACAGCGTTTGGGCCGAACGGGGGAAGAAGACCTTTCTATGTGTTAACGGAGATGCATTTCCCAGCGTACGAAAAATGCCCGATACGCTGACCAACTATGAGGCCGGTCTGTGGAACCGTTATATGATGGTGGTGGGAAACAACTTCGAGGGGCACCTGGCTTCGATCACCCAAGGCGCGGATGTAGCCCTGCTGAATTATAAGAACGACCAGACCGGGGATATCTTAACGGGCCCGTTCGGCCCGGAAGCGGCAACGTTGCACGTACGCAACGCTTTCGGGCAGGCATTCGAACCCGAAGGCGGGTATCGATTCCTAATCACAAAGGGCTTGATCAAAGAGAAGCAAACCGCGCCCCTCGTATTCAGCAAGGGCCTGGATTCCATGAGACCCGAGTATGATTTCCGCGATCTCGTGCTGACGGAAAAAGAAGTCGACAGCCTTTGGCAGGATCTTGTCGACGACCGGTGCGCCAGTGTGGAACTGTTCAGGAACGCGCATGCGGAACGCAAGAACAACGGCATGTTGGAGATCGGCATCGACAAGAAATGGGATGCCGGCGCGCCATTTATCAAGGGGATCTTCCTCTTCCGCTATGACGAGCCCGGTTTCTTACAGGCCTATCGGGGGAAGGATCGAAATCTCGGTTACCTATGGTCGGGTCAGTACCGTATGCTGTTCCTGCTCAAGGGCAACAGCTATATCCTCCGGGACAGCGTGTTGGTCAGGCCGGACGGTTTGAGCTATTATGAGATCGATGGGCGGGGATGGCATGCAAAGGATAGCATGAGTCTGCGCATTGCCGCCATCCTGGAGCAGCAGGTCTATCCTAATCCGGCGCCCTCTGCCGGTCCCGAAAAGGTCGCCCTTAGCGAGACGTTTAACGAACGGTATCTTGACATTTCGCGGTTCTGGAACCATATCTCGGGGCGGGTCACGGATTCGCGGGGCGCGGGCCTGTCCGGCGTGACGGTGATGATCAGGGGCACGCGCATCGGAACGGTGACGGACAGAGGAGGCCATTACACACTTGGGATCCCGGAGAAGGGGGTGCTGGTATTCAGCGCTGTCGGGTTTTCGACGACCGAAAAGCCGATCCGTCCCGGCAATAATTATGACGTCGTGATGACGCCGATGGAAATGAACCTCGATGAAGTCGTCGTAGTCGGATACGGGATGCAAAGAAAACGGAATATGACAGGCTCGGTGAGCCTGCGAAGCGATGAGATCAGCGGCATGGTGGAAGGAAAGGTCGCCGGCGTGCAAATACAGGATGCGAGCCAGGTGGAGGGGAGTCGGGAAGAGGCGAACCAGGGGGAGGCCGGAAAAGAAGATGCCGGACAGGAAACGGACAAGGCGCCGGAGGGTTTGAATACGATGAGGCGCCGGTTTCGGGATGACGCCTTCTGGCAACCGATGCTGACGACCGACGCGTCGGGCATGGCGCGATTCCATGTCCGGTTTCCGGACGATATCACCAACTGGCAGACCTATGCGCTTGTGGTCGGCGACAAACGCCAGACCGGGTTGGCGCAGGGTGCGATCAAATCTTACCGGGTACTTAGCGCCAACCTCTCCTCTCCTGCCTTTGCCGTCACCGGGGACTCCATGCGGATCATCGGAAAGCTGCTTAACTATGGGGCAGAACCCGTCACGGTCCGGCGCGACTTCAGCGTCGACGGGGTCGCCGTGACAAGCGGCGACCTGCCCTTGTCAAATGCGCACCTGGACAGCTTTACCTTGCGCGCGGGGGAGGCCGATTCACTGCACATGAACTATACGATCCGCAAGACAAATGGATATTTCGACGGGGAAGAACGTGTGATCCCGGTCTATCCTGCCGGTGTGCGGGAGACGAGCGGCGTATTCGCCCCGCTGGAAGACGATACCAGCTTTGTACTGTCCTTCGACAAGTCGAAGGGAAAGGTCACCCTGTATGCGGAGTCCTCCGTTCTCCCGGTCCTGTTGGACGAGATCGAGCACGTGCAGCATTACCAATATCTCTGCAATGAGCAACTGGCCAGCAAACTTATGACGCTGCTGCAGAAAAAGCTGCTTTATCATACGCTTGGGAAGGAGTTCAGGGAGGAGCGGAATATAAACGAACTGATCTCCAGACTAAATAAAAGCAAGGGCATCACGGGTCTATGGGGATGGTGGAACGACAACGATGCGATGCTCTGGATCTCGCGGCACGTGATCGCGGCCCTGTTGGATGCGGAACGCGCGGGGTACCCCACCCAGCTGGACAAACGGGCGCTGACCGACTATATCCTTTTTGCTTTTGACGAGTTCAAGGGCACGGAGGCGATGGATGCGTTACGGCTGCTGCAAGAGTTGGGCGCAAAGGCCGACTATGCCCGGCTCATCGATACGGTGGAGCGGCGGTTTCCCCGGCGAAGCCTGTATGAGGAACTGGTCATGGCGGGCATCCGGCAAAAGGCCGGTCTGGAGACCAGGTTGGACACGCTATTGCCGAAGCACCGGCTTACCGCCATGGGCAACTGGTATTGGGGCGAGGAATGTACGAGGTTCTTTGACAATTCGATCGGGAATACCTTGCAGATGTACAACCTGCTAAAGGAGTCCGGGGGTCATTTTGAACCCGTGTTGAGGAAAATGCGGAACTATTTCCTGGAAAAAAGGCGGGACGGAAACTGGCGCAATACGTACGAGTCCTGCCTGATCCTGAATACCATCCTGCCCGATCTGTTGCGGTCCGATCCGGGGAACCATCCGCCAACCCTGGTGGTCAATGGTGGGGATCCGGTGTCGGTATTCCCTTACCATGCCGTCCTATCGCCAGGCGGTACGGCCCCGCGCGATACCGTGCGTATCGGCAAGCGCGGAGCGATGCCGGTTTACTTTACCGCTTACCAGCAATACTGGAACCACGCGCCGCAGCTGGTGGACGGCGAATTCGCGGTCCGGTCCTATTTCGAGAAGGACGGAGACACGGTGAAGAGACTGATCGCGGGTCAACCCGTGCTTCTGCGGGTGGACGTAACCGTGAAGGGGGACGCTGACTATGTGATGATCGAGGTTCCTATTCCCGCGGGCTGCTCCTACCGGGATAAGGAGCAGGGCTATTGGCCCAATGAGGTTCACCGGGAGTATTTCAAGAATAAGGTGAGCATTTTTTGCCGGTCGTTGCGTGCGGGACAGTATAATTTTACGATATCCCTGATGCCGAGGTATTCGGGGAGCTATCATCTGAACCCCGCGAAGGCGGAATTAATGTATTTCCCGGTCTTGTATGGACGCGAAAGGATGAAAATGGTGGACATCCAATAAATATCCCCGGGTGTGGCCGATCCCGGGCTTTTTTTGTACTTTACCCTCCTTCAGTAACCTCTAAATACATCTTATGAACTTTATCGATCGAATGTCCAATGGCTGGAAGATCTTTCTCGACAGCTTTGCCGTCCTCAAAGAAAACCGCCAGCTGATCCTCTTTCCTATTCTGTCGGGTCTGTCGATGATCCTTGTCGTGAGCTCCTTTGTCCTGATCATGCTGGGCGCCGCCGACTGGGACTGGGAAGGGGTCAGGGATCAGGGAACCGTCGCCAACTATGCCCTGGTCTTTGTGTATTATCTCGTGAATTATTTCATCATTACCTTTTTCAATACCGCGCTGGTGCATTGTACGCACCTGTATTATTCGGGCCAGAAGCCCACGCTCGGCGACGGGATCCGGTTCAGCATGAGTCGCATCGGCGTTATCCTATCCTGGGCCCTCTTTGCCGCGACCGTCGGTACGATCCTCCGCGCCATATCGGACAGACTGGGCTGGCTCGGCAAGCTGATCATCGGCCTGATCGGCCTGGCCTGGAACATCGCCACGTTCTTCGTCGTGCCGGTGATCGCGTATGAGAACCTGGGCCCGGTCGGGGCATTCAAACGCTCGACCCAGCTTATGAAAGAGAAATGGGGAGAGAGCCTGGGGGCTACGTTCAGCTTTGGTTTCATTTACCTGGTGGCCTGGATAGGGCTTGGCTTGCTTGCGGCCGTCATTGGCATGGTCATCCATCCGATCGCCGGGATATTCGTATTCCTGGTCGGGGTGTTGTCCACTATGGCGGTGATGAGCGCTGCCAGGATGATCTTTATCAGTGCGGTCTATCACAATATCCAGGGTAACCCGGTGAAGCATTTTAACCAGGAGCTTGCCGATAACCTCTTCATTAATAAATAGATCGGTTTAATCTCCGCATAAGGCCGGGCCCGCGGGGGCCCGGCCTCATTTTACCCATTCTGCCAACTTGTCACATCTCGTTTTTTGCGTATCTTCGCACCCTAAAATCGGAGAACATTCATGCCTGTATCGGTGAGTATCCCGGAGCCAGTGAATATCCCGGAGCCTGTGAGCATCCCGGAGCGGAAGAAGACCTTCTATATGGAGAGCTATGGCTGTGCCATGAATTTTGCCGATAGCGAGATCGTGGCTTCGATCCTGCAAGAGGAAGGCCTGGTTGCGACGCGCAGCTATGAGGATGCCGACCTGGTCCTGGTCAATACCTGTTCCATTCGCGAGAAAGCGGAGCAGACGGTGCGGCAGCGTCTGAGCCTTTTCCGCCTGGCCAAGAAAAAGCGACCCGGGATGCTGATCGGCGTATTGGGCTGTATGGCCGAGCGGCTAAAGGAACGCCTGCTGGAAGAAGAAAAACTCGTCGACATCGTGGTTGGGCCGGACGCCTACCGGAGCCTCCCGGGGCTGATCGAGGAGGCGGAGACGGGCCAGAAGGCCGTCAATGTCCTGCTAAGCCGGGAAGAGACCTATGCCGATATTTCGCCCGTGCGTCTCGATGGCAACGGGGTTACCGCATTTGTCAGCATCATGCGCGGATGCAACAATATGTGTTCGTTTTGTGTTGTGCCCTTTACGAGAGGAAGGGAACGGAGCCGGGATGCCGCCTCCATCGTCCGGGAATGCAGCGACCTGTTCCGGTCGGGTTACCGGGAAGTGACGCTGCTGGGACAGAACGTGGACAGCTATTACTGGATGGACGAGAAGGCGGACAAGGCGGTAAACTTTGCGAACCTGCTGGAGCAAGTGGCGCTGATCGATCCGATGCTGAGGGTACGCTTCTCCACTTCGCATCCCAAGGATATCACGGACGAGGTGCTGTACACCATCGCGAGGCATGAAAATATCTGCAAGTACATTCACCTGCCGGTACAGAGCGGCTCCTCGAGGATCCTGCAACTGATGAACCGGACCTATACGCGGGAATGGTATCTGGCGCGGGTGGCCCGGATCATGGATATCCTTCCCGGCTGCGGGTTGAGCGCCGATGTGATCGCGGGATTCTGCAGCGAGACGGAAGAAGAGCACCTGGAGACGCTGAGCCTGATGGAGATCGCCCGCTATGACATGAGCTATATGTTCTTTTACAGCGAGCGGCCCGGCACCCTGGCTGCGCGGCGTTATCCGGACGATGTGCCGGAAGACGTGAAGAAGCGACGGCTGGAAGAGATCGTCCGATTGCAGAACCGGCTCTCGCGGGAGAGCAATCAACGGGATCTGGGTAAGACCTTCCGGGTGCTGATCGAGGGGGATTCGAAGAAGAGTGCGGCCGATTGGATGGGACGCAGCAGCCAGAATAAGGTGATGGTCTTCCCTAAAGACGGGTCGGCGGCGAAGAAGGGCGACTATGTATGGGTGAGGGCGGAGGAGTGCACGACGGCCACGCTGATCGGAAGAATCGTGGGCTGATCCGGGGATCGGCCGGGAGATCAGGAATCAAACAATGAATCAAATGGACATTCAATCAATAAAAAATCGTTTTGGCATCATCGGCAATTCGCCGGCGTTGAATTTCGCGATGCAGGTTGCCGTGCAGGTGTCGGCCACGGATCTGACGGTGCTGATCTTTGGAGAGAGCGGCGTCGGAAAGGAAGTTTTTTCCCAAATCATTCACTCCTTATCGGGGCGCAAGCATAATCCATTCATTGCCGTCAACTGCGGCGCGATCCCGGAGGGCACCATCGATTCGGAACTATTCGGCCATGAGAAGGGTTCGTTCACCGGCGCGCTGGACTTCAGGAAGGGATACTTCGAGACGGTCAACGGGGGCACCATTTTCCTGGACGAGATCGGTGAGATGCCGTTGGGCACGCAGGCACGCCTCTTGCGCGTGCTCGAGGCCGGCGAATATATCCGCGTGGGTTCATCCAAGGTGCAGAAGACCGACGTGCGCGTGATTGCCGCGACCAATAAGGACCTGCTCGAGCTCACGGAGAAGGGCAAGTTCAGGGAAGACCTCTACTACCGCCTCAATACCGTTCCGATCCGCGTTCCCGCGCTACGCGACCGGAAGGAGGACATTCCTCTCCTGTTCAGAAAATTCGCCGTCGATTTCGCGGAGCGGTATAAGACCAGTCCCGTGCAGTTGGATGACGAGGCAAAAGATCTGTTAATTAATTCCCCCTGGCCGGGGAATGTGCGCGAATTGAAGAATATTGCAGAGCAGATCTCGGTGCTGTCGGAAGACAAGCAAGTGAACGGACAGACGCTGCGGAAATTCCTCCCGGCGGTGGGTGGCAGCAGGCTCCCGATGGTCGTCCCTTCGAATGGGTCGATCAAAGGCAGCGGACATGAGTTCGCCAATGAGCGCGAGATCCTGTACAAGCTCTTTTTCGATATGAAAAAAGACGTGACGGAATTGAAGAAGATGTTCCTGGAGATCCTGCAAAATCCGTCCCTGGCCGCTGCCCGGCATGCCGAATATATCGACGGGCTGCAGGAATTGAAACCGCAGGAGGTCTTCCATCCGTCGGCGGCTATTTCGCCTGCCCAGCCGGTCGTGATCCAGAGCACCAATGATCATGAGGATATTCATCATCACGAAGAAGTGGAGGAATCGCTGAATATCATGGACAAGGAAAAGGAGCTCATCGTGAAGGCACTTAAGAAACACAAAGGCAAGCGAAAGGATGCCGCTTCCGACCTCGGCATCAGCGAACGGACCCTATACCGGAAATTAAAGGAATATGATATCGTCGAATAAGAAAAGGATTTCTTTTATTTGCATGGCATTGGTTGGCATGGGTCTGGCGTCATGCAAGATCTATTCCTTCAAGGACGTTTCGATCCCGGCACAGGTAAAGAGCATACATATCGGCTATATCGAGAACCGGGCCCGTTATGTGGACCCGCAGCTCGCTCCGCAGTTGAATGACAAGTTGAGGCAGAAGATCAGCAGCCAGGCCTCGAAGCTTGCGCAACTGCAGACCCCGGACGCCGATTACGACGTCACCGGCACCATTACCGATTATTCGGTTACGACCTCCGGAATATCGAACCAGCGGGCGGCCAGCAACCGGCTCAGCGTGACAGTACACCTTATCTTCAAGAATCATTTGGACCCCTCCGGCAAAACCGTTGCTCCGGCGGACTTCGAAGCCGATGTCACCCGGAATTTCGATTTTGACGCCACCCTGACCCTGACCGATGCCGGGCCGAAATTGTTGCCTGACATCGTGACCAATATGACCGACGAAATTTTTAATAAGCTCTTCTCGAATTGGTAAGATCATCCTAATGACCTTTACATGCAGCAGATCATAAGACACCTGTTCAAGGCCGACACGCTGGATGACGTTCCGAGGCGCCGGCTCGAAGAACTCGTCGAGGAATATCCGTCCTTTAGCGTCGGGCACTATCTTTTGTCCAAAAAGCTCAAGGCGGAGCAGGCCGATGATTTCCTATCAGAGACGCAACGAACCAATCTATACTTCAGCAATCCGTTGTGGCTGTATTGGCTGCTGGATGAAAGCGTCCTGGACAAGGGCTGGCCCCCGAGGGAACCCAGGGAGCCTGATAGCAGCGACGCTGTAAGGACGGAAACGGAGGGGGTTCCGGTGGAGATGAAGGATGAGCTGCCGGTGGACGACCGGGACATTCCTGCGGCCGGCGATGGGGCGCTGATAGCGATTGGCGAGGCGGCCGATTTCGGGCCGATCCCTGTCGTGGAAGAGAGTGTGGTGGAGGCGCCGGAGGCGGAGTTAGTGATCCCTCCGATCGCTTTGGACGGGATGGATTCGCTGCCGGCCGAAGAATATCCGGCGGAGGAAGGGTCGTCTGAGGAGACCGTGACGCATGCGCCGGTGGAGGAGCAGCATTTTCGGGAAGAGCTGACGGCCGCGCCGCAGGTCGAGGAGAAGGCGGCCGCGCCGCAGGAAGTGGGGGAAACGGGTGCGCAACAGGTCGTGCAGGCGGAGGAACCGCTGGTATTCCAGTCTTACCACACCGTCGATTATTTCGCCTCGCAGGGCATCAAGCTGTCCGTGGAAGAGAACCAAAATCCGAGCGACCGGCTGGGCAGGCAGCTGAAGAGCTTTACGGAATGGCTGAAGGTGATGAAGAAATTGCCGAAAAAAGAAGAGGACGTTACCCCCGATGCGATCGCCGAGCAGAAGATCCAGGCCATTGCGGCCCATTCGATCGAGGGGCGGGAGGTGCTCACCGAGACCATGGCTGAAGTGCTGGCCAAGCAAGGGATGTGGCAAAAAGCGGCGGAGGTTTATCAGAAATTAAGTTTGCTCAATCCCGATAAAAGCGCTTATTTTGCAGGCTTGATCGGGCAGATGCAGGCCCGGGCAAATGAGCATCAGAATACGAATTTTTAAATACGAATCGATATGACTTTCCTTTTTGTGCTGCTGATCATTGTGGCGAGTGTATTTCTCGGGTTGATCATCCTGATCCAGAACCCCAAGGGAGGCGGATTGGCCAGTAATGTCGGGGGGTTCAGCAACCAGCTGATGGGCGTCAAGCAGACGACGGACGTCCTCGAAAAGGGCACCTGGATATTGGCGGTGGTGGTGGGGCTCCTGTGTCTGTTCTCCGCAGTCTTCATACCGAAGTCGAGCACGGCGAAAGATACCTTACCCCAGAATGTGAGCGCACCGGCGTCCAGCCAGCAGCAACAGCCGGGTACTGTACCTTTCGGCGGCGCAGCTCCTGCCAAGAAGCAATAGGCGATCCGATCCGTTCACAACCTATTTTGGCCCTGCCCTGGTAAATGGCAGGGTTTTTAAATCCCGTGAGTATCAAACGAATTCTTTCAGTGGCCGCTCTCGTCCTGCTCTTCGTAGCGGCCTTTGCCGGTTGGCGCCTCCTTGGCCCGGCCACCGCCTTCGACGGCGACCGGTATTACCTCTACATCCGAACGGGTTCAAATTTCGAGCAGGTGGTCGCCCAACTCGAAAAGGACACGGTTTTGAAGAGCCCTGCTGCGTTCCGGTGGATCGCCGAACGCAGGGATTATCCCGAAAATGTGAAGGCGGGCAAGTACGAGATCCGCAAGGACATAAGCCTCGTAGACCTGATCCGGATGCTCCGCAACGGCCGCCAGACCCCCGTCCACCTCGTCATCACGAAGCTGCGCACCCGGGAGACCCTCGCCTCCTGGATCGGCCGGAAATTCGAATGCGATTCCGCTTCGGCCATGCACTTCTTCGAAAGCAAGGATTCGCTGGCCGTGTATGGTCTGGATACGAATACCCTGATGGCTGCCGTCATGCCCAATACGTACAGCTATTTCTGGAATACGACGCCCTCGGCGATCTTTAAGAAGATGTACGCCGCCTACAAGGCCTGGTGGACCCCTACCCGATTGCAGGAGGCGCAGCAGCAGGGCCTGACCCCGATCACTGCCTGCATCCTGGCGTCCATCGTCGAAGAGGAGACCAATGCGCAGTCCGACAAAGGCAAGATCGCCAGCGTCTATATGAACCGCCTGGCCAGGGGCATGCGGCTGGCGGCGGACCCGACGATCAAGTTCGCCCTGCAGGATTTCGAATTAAAGCGTATCTATGACAAGCAATTAAAGGTCGAATCGCCCTATAATACGTACCTCCATCCGGGGCTTCCGCCCGGTCCCATCTGCACTCCGTCGCCGCAAACCCTGGACGCGGTGCTGACTGCGCCGAAGACCGATTACCTGTTCTTCGTGGCCAAGCCGGATTTTTCGGGCTATTCTAACTTTGCGGTCACGTTTAAAGAGCATATGGAAAACGCGAAAGCCTATCAGAAAGCGCTGGACGAGGAAATGGCCAAAAAAGCGGCCGCGCAGAAAGCCGCGAAATGACCTAGCCATGATCAAAATCGAGAGGATAATCTACAATACTGCCTTTGTACAGTTCTTTGTGAACAAGAGCAGGAAGATGGTCTTGCCGGGATTCCAGGGTTTGCCCCTATACAAGGTCGCCAAATTTTTTTTCAGCCAGGTCAAGAAAGTGGGGTTGAATGACCGGGCGCGCTCGATCTCATTCAGCTTCCTCACCGCGATCCCTGCGGCTACGATATTCATCTGCACGCTAATCCCCTATCTTCCCGTTTCACAGCAGATCGAGAACCAGCTTTTATTCGTGACGCACGATATCACGCCCAATCAAAACACCTATTTGCTGGTCAAGCAGTTCCTGTCGGATTTTCTGGATAAGCCGAGGGTGGGGTTGCTCTCCTTCGGATTTCTGCTGGCGCTCTTTTATTCTTCGAATGCGATGCTGGGCATCATGCGCTCTTTCGACAAATCGCTGCTCTACAATAGACGCCGGAATATGCTGCAATCGCGTTGGATGGCCATCAAACTCACGCTGCTGGTGCTGTTCATCGTGATCGGTTCCGTGCTGATGCTGGTCACGCAGGCCGAATTGATGCACTCGTTCCTGAAGTGGATGCATGTCACGAGCCATTCGGCGAAGTGGTGGCTGTTCCGGACCGTTCGCTGGGTTATCATCATCCCGCTGTTCTATTTCGCGATCGCCTGCATTTACAAATATGGGCCCGCCGTGCATAAGCGCTGGAAGCTTTTCTCTCCCGGCTGCCTGCTCGCCACCTGTCTGACGATCCTGACGACCCTCCTGTTCTCGTATTGGGTAAACCGGTTCGGGAATTACAATAAAGTGTATGGATCGATCGGGACGATCATGATCCTGATGGTGCTGATCTATTTCAATTCCCTCGTGCTGCTGATCGGATATGAGCTAAACGTCAGCATTCATCACCTGAAGCATGCGGCCCTTCAGTCCAATGCCGCCAAAGCCCGTTGAATGTCGCCTCCGGGAGGCTGCGTTGGCCATAGTGTCCGGCCACCGACTTCTGGCGAAAAGCCTCATACAAGCTGACGGCGCAAGCCACCGAAATATTCAGGGACCTGATCATGCCTACCTGCGGGATGATGAAATTGCCGTCGGAAAAACGGCGGATCTCCTCACTGACGCCGCTGTGTTCGTTGCCGAAGACGAGCGCCATGCGCCCCGTGAGGTCGAGGTCGTAGAGGGAGACGGAGTCCCCGGCAAGATGGGTCGTGAATATGCTGTCATAGTTCCGGCGCAGCTCCGCGAAGCAGGCGGCCGCATCGGTAAATTGGTGGATGCTGAGCCAGTCCGCGGCGCTGCTGCTGCTCTTTGCCCCCCATTTTTTATGCGGCGGGATGCGCGTATTCAACACATACAGGTCCTGTATTCCCACTGCGTCGCAGGTACGCATAACGGCCGATATATTGTGGGGGTCGAAGACGTTCTCCAGTACCACGGTAAGGCTCTGCTGCCGCTTGTTCAATACCCGTAATATCCTATCTCGCCTTTCCGGGGTCATATCCATAATATAAAGGGTAAATGTATTAATTTTGGCGAAAAGAATGCGGCCCATGCCCGATCTACTGCATAATCCCCCACCCGCCAGGACGGGTATCGACGGGCCTTCGGCCAATGCTTCCGGCGCGCCGCTGTTGGAAGACGAAGTCGATGTGCTCACCGCTCACGACAATCCGTTCAGTCTGATCGTCTGGAATGACGAGGTCAATACCTTCGAGTGGGTGATCGAGACCTTGATGGAGGTCTGCGGCCAGTCCCTGGAGCAGGCGGAACAGTGCGCCATGCTGATCCATACGAAAGGGAAATATGCGGTAAAGCGCGGCTCCTACGACGACCTGAAACCCCCCTGCGACGCCATCACCGAACGGGGCATTGGCGCCACGATCGAGATCATGTCGGAGAGTTGATATGTTATTTGCCTTAGACCATGAATTGCAATTTCCCCCCGTGCATCTTGCGGAGCCGGACGGCCTGCTTGCCATCGGCGGCGACCTGTCGCGGGAGCGACTTTTATTAGCCTATCGCAGCGGCATTTTCCCCTGGTATGAGGGCAGCCATATCCTCTGGTGGTGCCCCGATCCGCGCTGTGTCCTGTTCCCGGAAGAATTAAAGGTCAGCAAGAGCATGCGGCAACTGATCCGGAAAGGAACCCTGTCGTTCACGGTCAACCGCGCCTTCCGGGAGGTCATCTCGAACTGCAAGACCATCGCGCGGCGGGGACAGGAGAGCACCTGGATCACGGACGAGGTGCGGGAGGCGTATATCGGTCTGCATGAAGCCGGCTATGCGCACAGCGCCGAAGCCTGGTTGAACGGGCGCCTGGTCGGGGGCCTGTATGGGCTCCGGATGGGCAGGGTATTCTTCGGGGAGAGCATGTTCAGCCAGGTCAGCAATGCGAGCAAATATGCCTTCACGCTGTATACCGAACAACTCATGCAGCAAGGCGTGCGGCTGATCGACTGCCAGGTGCATACCGAGCATTTAGAGAGTCTCGGGGCGAGGATGATCCCGCGCAGCGAGTTCATTTCACTTCTTGGATCTCTAACCGGTAGCCCTGCGTGACGGCATAGTGCTTCAGGGTCTTGATGCCGAACTGGTCTCCTTTTGCAAAAGCCAATTTATAATCGCGGAAGGTGCTGTCATTGTCGATGAAGCCGATGATGCAGGAGTATTTGTCGGGGCCTTGTTTAATGACGGGCCTGGGCTGGCCACCGAGATCGGGGAGCCTGATGGTGTCCGCTCCGTCTAAAGCCCCGTACCGGATGGCCACGCGGTAAGCCAGTGTCTTCCTCGTCTCGAAGAGCCTGACGGAAAAGACCCAGTCCTTATTGAGCGGGTCGTTCATGTTCTCGCTGTATTCCGCGACGGGCTCCTTCCTGGGGGCCTGGCGAAACTCGGGGGCGTGCAAAGCCTCGATCTTGCCGGCGGAGCTGTCTTCTCCGGCATCGTGGCCGGAATGGGGGGAAGAGGAGTGACAGGCGGAAAAGGCGATGACGATGACGGAGGCGACGATCAATGGGCGGGAAAGGGACGAAAATCTGCACATGGCGGCAAAGGTCCAAAAATTTCAACCTTCCACCAACCCGAACTCGAATTTTTTCGCCGGCCATTTTTCCACATACTGGTAGACGAGGCCGCGCATGTACTCGTTCTCCGGATAGCAGGTCAGCCAGCTTTTTATATCG
This sequence comes from Bacteroidota bacterium, assembly GCA_030706735.1. Classification (GTDB taxonomy): domain Bacteria; phylum Bacteroidota; class Bacteroidia; order Chitinophagales; family Chitinophagaceae; genus Puia. Next base: position 39,985 of record JAUZNZ010000017.1, read on the forward strand.
TCGGTGGCGGGGATGGTGGCGGGATTGGCGGCGGGGATGGTGGCGGGCAGGTAGCCCATGCCGTAAAACCTGCCTTTCTCGACAAGGATGCAGCTCCTCTCTTCGGGATGACGGCCTTCGTCGAGGAGACCGAAGGTCGGCAGGCTCCTGGTCAGCGATTGCAGGGCCGCCTCCACGCGGGCGTTATATTCCATACAGTTTTCGGCCTCGCTGCAGGCGCCCTGGCAAAACCCTTCACGCATTCCCTGACAGGGTCCGTCGCCGCGTTGTATATAGCATAATTTAGGGCATAGTTTCCACTCCCGCATCAGTCGCCAAAGCAGGTTCTGGCCTTCCACCAGGAGCGAAAACGTGTAGACGGGCTGCAGTTGGCGCCGGCGCTTTTCTATGGCCAGGCGCATAAAGCCATTGCGATCCTCGAAGGCATAGAGCCCATAGGTTTGTTCGAAGCGTTTGAGGCTGCGGTTGTACAGGGGCCAGAGGCGTTTGATCTCGATGCATTCCAGGAGGAAGGCCATCAGTTCGGTGCCCGTGGCCTCGTGGGTGATCGAGTGGATATTGCGCAGGAATTCCTGCTTCTGCCGGTTCGGCTTGTTATTGGAGAAATGGCTGCTCACGCGCTTGCGCAGGTTCTTTGCCTTTCCGACATAGACGATCTTGCCCTTCCGGTCGTGAAAATAATAGACTCCGGGCGATTCGGGCAAGCGTTCTACCTGGTCGGCGGGCAGGTTCACGGGCAGGTATTGCTCCTTGTTCCTGCCTTTGAGCATGGTCCGGATATGCTCCAGGCCACCGGCAGCCAGTATGCGCTCGAACAGGAGGACGGTGGCGTCGGCGTCCCCTCCTGCCCTATGGCGGTTCGGGATCTCGATGCCGAGATGCCGGCAGATCTTGCCGAGCCCATAGCCCTGCGATCCCGGAAAGACCTTCCGGCTGAGCCGGATGGTGCAAAGCTTTCGGGCGTTGAGCTCAAAACCGCAGGCCCTGAGCTGATGATTGACGAATGAATAATCGAAATTGACGTTGTGGGCCACGAAGATCGAATCCTTCAGCCATTCGTGTATAAATGGCGCTATTTCATTGAAATAGGGCGCATCGGCAACCATCTCGTCGGATATGCCGGTGAGGGCCTGGACATAGCGGGGGATGCTCATGCCGGGATTGACCAGGGTCTCATAGCGTTTGACCTCCCTGATTCCATCGTGCAGCACAATAGCCAGTTCAGTTATTGCGTTATTCGAGGCATAACCGCCGGTAGTTTCAATATCGACTATCGCATACATTCCTGAAGCCTTGATCGGTGAGCCGCATAAAGGTAAAGAGAAAGTCGGTTAGTCCGTCCAATCCCTACTCTGCGAAAGCATGTGCACGACCGGTGCACCTATCCCCTTTTTAACCGTAAAATCCAATACCGCATGGAAAAAATGCACCTATTCAAATCGATCAAAGTGTCAGAAAGTACCGTGCTGACCATTATCACGGCTCTGCTGTACTTCTGCGCTGTCATGTCCTTTGCGTATTTGTTCACGATGTCTTAATTACGCAAAGGCCAGGTCGTCAAAAATCCGTTCAACTCCAGGAACCCTATGGCACTGGAGTTAATTTGCGACAGATCCTGAATTGATTGATTTTTAATTGTTTATAATGTGGTTTTGAAGCCCGCATCAAATGGGAGGGAGGGTTTATTGTTTGCGAAAAATCGGCTGAAAGATTTGCAGTTCCGGGAAATTTGATTACTTTTGATCTAGCAATTACCTCTACAGCTAAGCAAGATTTTTAGACTGGCATCCTCTAACGCCAATTCGCTGAGAAACCACCCTGTTCAATCTATCCGATCCCCTTTGAATCCCACATTTTAATCAGTTGGTTTCACCCTAAAAAAATTTTGTTATGAAAAAGATGTTGCATTCAATCCACCTTAACGACACCGCGAAAACTGTTTTACTGGCCGTTGGTTTTATTGGCCTGGTTATGTTCCTGTCTTACCTGTATTGGTTCGCATAGGAAATAACACTGAAGACTCTATTGTTTCAAGATAACTAATGGAGTGAGGTACTTGCTCCTGATACTCCTTACGCTTCTAACGATTTGAAATTCCCCTGATGGGGAATTTTTTTTGCCCCTACCCCTTCGGTGCGCCCCTTGCGGCTCAGGGGAAAAGGCAGAATGGCGTATCTTTACGCCCCGAATTGAATCCCCTTGAACATGGAATTGAGCAAGAACTATATGCCGTCCGAGACGGAGGACAAGTGGTCAGCGCATTGGCTTACGCAACGTTATTTCAACAGCAGCCCGGACGGCAGGCCTCCTTTTACGGTCGTGATCCCTCCCCCCAATGTGACGGGCGTCCTGCACATGGGGCATACCCTGAACGAAACGGTGCAGGATATCCTGGTTCGCCGGGCGCGCATGAGCGGCTTTAACGCCTGCTGGGTGCCGGGTTGCGACCATGCATCGATCGCCACGGAGGCCAAGGTGGTCGGCATGTTGAAGGAGCGGGGGATCGAAAAGAAGGATCTCACGCGCGAACAGTTCCTGGACTATGCCTACGAATGGAAGGATAAATACGGCGGCCTGATCTATCATCAGATCAAAAAGCTCGGATGCAGCGTGGATTGGGATCGCGTGGCCTTTACGATGGACCCCGACTATTACCGCGCGGTGATCAAGATCTTTATCGAGCTGTACGATCAGGGCCTGGTCTACCGCGGGGCGCGCATGATCCATTGGGACCCCCAGGCCGGGACGGCATTAAGCGACGAAGAAGTGGAATACCGGGAGGAGAATGGCAAATTGTACTATGTCCGTTATCGGGTCGAAGGCACCGACGAGTTCATTATGATCGCGACACAACGTCCGGAGACCATCATGGGCGATACGGCGGTTTGCGTCAACCCGAACGATGAACGGTACAGCCGGCTGGCCGGCAAATTTGTGATCGTGCCGCTGGTGGGCCGGCGCGTGCCCGTGATCTTCGACGAATATGTCGATCCGGCCTTCGGCACAGGAGCCCTGAAAGTGACGCCCGCGCATGATATCAACGACTATAACCTGGGCCTGAAACATGGTTTGCCCATCATCGACACCCTCAACGAGGACGGCACGCTCAGTGAAGCCGCCGAGGTCTTTGTCGGCATGGACCGGTTTGCCGCGAGAAAGAAAGCCGTCGAACAATTGAAGGCCGAGGGCCTGCTGGCGAAGGAAGAAGACTACCAGACGCGGCTGGGCTATTCCCAGCGGAGCAACGCGGTGGTCGAGCCACGCATCAGCACACAATGGTTCGTGAAGATGAAGGAGCTTGCGGGGCCTGCGCTGAAAGCGGTTACCGACGGGCATATCACGATCTATCCGCTAAACCGGTTCAACGCGACCTATACGAACTGGATGGAGAGCATTCATGATTGGTGTATTTCACGGCAACTTTGGTGGGGGCAGCGGATCCCGGCCTGGTATGATGAGGACGGACGGATGGTCGTTGCCGCCGACGAGGCAGGCGCAAGGAAGCGTTATGCGGAGCAATATGGCGGGGGCGGCGCCGGCGAAGCGACTGAGAGAGGCGTGCATAGCGGGAAGGTTGCTTTGCGCCAGGACGATGACGTGCTGGATACCTGGTTCTCCTCCTGGCTTTGGCCCGAGGAGGTGTTCAAGGGGATCACGAAGCCCGGCAACGCGGACATCGAATATTACTACCCCGGATCGGTATTGGTGACCGGACAGGATATCATCTTCTTTTGGGTCGCGCGGATGATCATGGCGGGTCTTTACACGGCGCCTGCCGATCGCCCGATCGAAAGACGCATTCCCTTCCACGACGTGTATTTTACGGGCATCGTGCGCGACAAGCTGGGACGCAAGATGAGCAAGAGCCTGGGCAATTCGCCGGATCTGCTGGAGCTGATCGAAAGATACGGGGCCGATGCCGTTCGCTTCGGCATCATGATCTCCTCCCCTGCCGGAAATGACCTGTTGTTCGACGAGGCGGCGCTGGAACAGGGCCGGAACTTCAATAACAAGCTTTGGAATGCATTGAAGCTGGTGAAAGGCTGGGAAGCGAGGATCGGGGTGGCGGAGGGCGCGGGGGGCCCTGCTGATGCGGGTTTTGCGATCGAGTGGTTCGGGAACCGGCTCAATGAAGTGCGGGTCGAACTGGACAAGCTGTTCTCAGAATACCGGATCAGCGAAGCCCTGAAGACGCTGTATTCCCTGATCTGGGACGATTTCTGCAGCTGGTACCTCGAATGGGTGAAGCCCGGGTATGAGCAACCGGTCGATGCCGGCGTGTATCGCAAGACCGTCCATTATTTTGAGCAACTGGTGCAGCTGTTGCATCCCTTCATGCCGTTCATTACGGAAGAGCTTTATCACCTGCTGGCCGAGCAGGCCGATGATCTTTGCGTACGTCAGTATATGCCGGTCGGATCGGTCGACAAGACCGTGCTGGGCGAGGGCGCTTTGTTGAAAGAAGCGATCACTGCCTTGCGCGACGCGCGGAACAAGGCACAACTAAAACAAAAAGACCGGATCAGCCTGCATATCCAGTCGGATTCCGAAACAACCTATCGCCGGATCCTGCCGATCCTTGCCAGGCAGGTCAATGCGGAACCGGTGGATTTCACGCGCGAGGCGATTGCCGGAACCCTTGCCGTGGTTTCGGGAAAAGATAAATTCTACCTCAGCGCCGAACAGAAGATCGATAGCGGGAATCAGAAGCAGGAATTGGAGAAGGAACTGGCGTATCTGAGAGGCTTTCTGGCGACGGTCACGAAGAAGCTAAGCAATGAGCGCTTCGTCCAGAATGCGAAACCCGAAGTCGTGAATCTTGAAGTGAAGAAGAAGGAAGATGCGGAGACGAAGATCAGGGTCCTGGAGGAGAGTTTGGCGGGGTTGTGAGGGCCGTTTGAGAGACTTAGTTGAAATGCGCGTTTCGGTCAAAGAATGCCCTTTAAACAGAAGAAGGAGAAGACTATACCCATAAACGCAAACCCAACGCCCAGAAATCTTGTCTCCCACAAGTAGGTTCTTCTCTGCATCCAGTCTCTCTGGAATTCGGTAAGAGAACCCTTACGCGAACCCAGTCGTTGTAATCGGTGGGACCTCCATTCGCCGGGGTAAAAGGTCATCCAGAAGCCGATAATGGACCACAGAACGGAGAATATTAACCACAGATAGTAAAATGGAATTTTTATCCGATCAATAATTTTTGGATCGATTATGATCAAGGCCGTTAAAGCAGCAAAGATGGTCGCCAAGGCATTAAATATCTTCAAGATCCATTTCACATCTTCAAGTCTTTGGGGGTTATTTTGAGCCCATCCTTTTCAAAGAAAAGATTCAATGCTTCCACCATATTGGATTTCAACTCTACGAATGATCGTCCAACCGTATAAACAGGGAATTTTTCGGCATATGCTGAATACCCCGTCTTAGTTTTTTCGACGTTTATTTTGATCGTAAGTCCCATTCACTTGATTTCGCTACAAAGGTAATACTTATATAAACTTTTTTGCCCGAAGATCTGCACATCCGATAGTAATGATTCCTTAACATACTAAGTGCGGGGCTTTGCTAACTTTGTATGTAAAGTTGGTTAAGCATGTATGTAGTGAGGCATTGTGATGAGAAATCGCTACTGATCAGCGTAGCGCAGGGCGACGAGGCGGCGTTCGAAGTCCTGTTCAACCAATACAAGAACAAGATCCTTTTCTTCACGCGGAAGTTCCTGCGGTCTGAATCCAAAGCAGAAGATGCCCTGCAGGAAATATTTTTAAAGGTTTGGACCTGCCGCCAACAGCTACCGGAGATCAGAAACTTCAAGACCTGGCTCAACACGATAACGCGTAACTACCTGTTCAATGCGCTTCGCCGGCTCGCCCTGGAAGAAGCATTTATTAAAGAATTGTCAACCAATCCGGGGGACCAACGCGATATTATCGGCGATCTGACCGCCAATGAATTACAACTGGCTTTGCAAAGCGCCGTGGCCAACCTTAGTCCTCAACAGAAGCGGATATTCCAACTAAGCCGTGTTGAAGGATTAAAACACGAACAGATCGCGGAAAGGCTCGCCATCTCCAGGGAGACGGTCAAAAAGCATATGACCGATGCGCTTTGCAGGATCCGCGCTCAGATGAAGACCCACGAAAGTCTCGTACATCTCAGCGTCCTGCTCCTGTCTGTTAACTTATAAAAAAATCTTTTTTTTCTCTACCTCTCTTTTCCCTGCCGCGTGTCTTGATCATATGGACGCGTCATTTTCCCGGTTAACCTATCTCGTGCATTCTTATGCGATCGCCAGGGAAACCCCCGCCGAGAGGCAGGAGTTGATGGAATTGATCAGGATACCCTCCCGCGAACTGGAGATCAAAGCATTGTTGGACGCGTTGTTGGATGAGTTGTTGGACGCCGAAATGGCGTTGCCGGAGCCGTGGCAGTCAGACTATACGCTAAGCGATCAAAAATCCGCCGGAATCCTGCGTAATATTTTCAACGATGTCCCGCAATTACCGGGACGGGGGGAATCGAGGCAAGGCGGATCGGGAAAACGCGGCCTGGGAAGATGGGCCTGGCGAGCCGCCTCCGTCCTGCTCCTTATCGCATCGGGGTTGGGCGGTTACCGGGTACTATCGGTGCATCGGCCGCCGCGTATTGCGGACCGGCAGATAACGCATTCGACCGACGCGGTACCTGGCGGGAACAAGGCGGTGCTGATCCTTGCCAACGGTTCGAAGATCGTTCTCGACAGCGTACGGTCAGGGAAGCTGGCCCAACAGGGCGGGATCAATGTGATCAAGATCGAGAGCGGCCGGATTGCCTATTCGGGGTCGAACGAGGATCCAACAGAAATCGTTTACAACACGCTGGCGACGCCAAATGGGGGTCAGTACCAGCTGACCCTTCCCGACGGCTCGAGGGTATGGTTGAATGCCGCCTCATCGATCAGGTATCCCACGGCCTTCCGGGGAGCGGAAAGAGAGGTAGCCATCACCGGCGAAGTCTATTTCGAAGTGATCGGGAATGCGAAAATGCCCTTTGTCGTCGAAGCCGGTCCAACAAGGACTACGGTGTTAGGCACGCGCTTCAATGTCAAAGCCTATGCGGATGAACGGTCGGTGGTCACTACCCTACTGGAAGGAGCTGTAAGGGTCTCGTCGGGCGGCGACGAGCGGACATTACGTCCCGGGCAGCAAGCCGTGCTTGACGAGGCCAGCCGACTGATGACCGTCCGGGAGGCCGATACGTACCAGGCCATCGCCTGGAAAAACGGACAATTCGATTTCGATCAAACGGATATCCCGACCATCATGCGCCAGATCAGCCGGTGGTACGATGTAGATGTCAGTTACCGGTCGGACTACGCGGGAATAAAATTCGGAGGAGGAATCAGTCGTCAATTGAACCTATCCCTTGTACTCCGGTTGCTCGACAAGAACGGAGTGCATACCAAATTGGAAGACAGGAACCTTATTGTTTTACCTTAAATCTTTGGTGTTATGTCCAAGGCTCTTTGTTGCCGGATGTCGGAAAGACAAACGGCGATAACCAACACTTTGCGCCCACTCAAGCTAACTGCGCTCATCCTTTTCGTCACCTGCCTCAAGGCAAGTGCCATCCGATCGACGAATACCGTCACTATTTCAGCCAGGAATGTGCCCATCCAAAAGATCTTCAAAGAGATATTTCGGCAAACGGGCGTGTCGGTACTGTATAACGAGGAGTTATTCGAACATTTCGCTCCGGTCAGCATCCATGTAAAGGATGCCCCCATCCAGAAAGTGCTGGATGAGTGTCTCCGGAACCAACCCTTTGCCTATTCGATCGAGGACAATACGATCTCCATTTTCAAGACCGACATCCCGAGGCAGCCGTCAGAGACTATTCGGGGGCATGTCACGGACACCCTGGGCAAACCGCTTGCGCGCGCATCGGTCATCATAAAAGGGACCCGAAAGGGTACCAATACAGACGCCAACGGTGACTTTGTGTTAAAGGACGCCGGCGACAAGGTGAGGCTTCTCATATCTTATACGGGATACGCGACGCAGGAGGTGGTGGTCGATGGCCAGTCACCGGTGAACGTGCAATTACGGGAGGAGATCAGTGCCATGAACAATGCGGTCGTCACGGCCCTTGGCATTGAGCGTGCGTCAAAAAGCCTCGGTTACAGCACCCAGCGCGTAAAAGGCGAAGAATTCGAGAATACCAAGGACCTCAACCTGGCGAATGCGATGATCGGAAAGGTGGCGGGTCTCGAGATCAATGCGTCGACGGAAATGTTCATTTCTTCCGATATCAAGTTAAGGGGCGTCACGCCCCTGATCGTGGTGGACGGATCGCCGGTCAATACGACCACCTGGGATCTCAATTATAACGACATCGAGACCATCGACGTCCTGAAGGGACCGACGGCCGCGGCACTATATGGCTCTTCCGGCGTCAATGGCGCGATCGTCATCAGTTTAAAAAAAGGGAGGTCAAACAAGACGACCGTGGAATTCATCTCCACCAATATGGTACAGCCCAGCCTTCTATCCTCCCCAAAAGTTCAGACCGAGTATGGCTCGGGCGCGGGCGGGCAATATCAATATCAGAATGGAAGCGGGACGGCCCTTGAAGGCGGCGGGTTTACCTGGGGCCCCAAACTGGACGGGCGGCCCATTGTGCAATGGGATAGTCCAATCGATCCCAATACCGGCCAGCGGACCCCCATACCCTGGATCAACCATGGCGGTGCGAAAGGGAACCTGGTCAAATTTCTGCAGACAGGCCGCATGACGACCAATAACCTGAATTTCGAAGCGGGGAATGATCGGGGGAGCTATCGGATCTCCCTGACCCAGGCCTACCAGAAAGGGATCGTTCCGAATACTTCCCTGAACCTGTATGGGTTCAGCGTGGGGGGAAGATATCAATTCTCGAATTATTTCGATGTGAATACCTCGCTGAACTACTCCAAACAGTATTCGCCGAACTACAGGATACCCGCCTATGGCGCCAATGATTACATCTATAGTCTCTCCTTCTGGCTGGGCAACGATATCGATCTGAATGACGCCAGGAACTATTGGGCGCCGGGCGCCGTGGGGACACAACAGCGGTTCGCACAGACGGGATATTACAACAATCCCTATTTCCTCGCCTACCAGAACCTGCATACCAACGATAAAGACGTGCTATACGGGCAGATCTCGGGCAATCTGACCTTTATCCCCAACGAGTTGACCCTGAAGGTACGGGTGGGCGCCAATACGAACACCAATACGCAGACGCAGGATGTGCCGGTCGGCATGACCGGAACGCCGCTGGGCAATTTCATCCTGACGGACACGCGCAACTTTACGATCGACAACGATGCGATCCTTTCCTATAACAAGAAAATATCGGAAAATTTTTCGATCGGGGCCATCGGAGGCGCGTCGTATTTCTATACGAAGCAGGCGGTAAACAACATGAGCACGGGCGGACTGGTCATTCCCCTGTTCTATAATATGTCCAATTCCCTGAACCCGGCAACGGCCGTCAATAGCTTGTCAGAGAGCCAGAAAAAAAGCGTCTTTGCCAATATTGACCTGAAATTCTGGAAACCTCTCTACTTATCGCTTACCGGCAGGAACGACTGGGTCTCTACCCTTCCGGTCGTCAACAATTCCTATTTCTATCCTTCGGCGTCCTTGTCCTTTGTGATCTCGGATTTGCTGAGACTGCCCGCAGGGATCAGCTTTCTTAAGATCCGATCCTCTGTCGCCCAGGTCAATACCGGCAATACCGGCAGCAACTATGGACAGGTCCAAACCTACCCGGTCGGCGTCTATAACAATATGCCCACCATGCAGGTTTCGAGATCGCTGATACCCGGCAACCTGTTGCCCTCCTCCAGCAAGACCTACGAGTTCGGTGGAAATATCGCCTTCTTCCAGAACAGATTAAGCCTTGATGCGACGTATTTCAACCGTCTCGATTACAACAATATCATCTTAGAGAGCGTGTCGGAAGCCAGCGGCTACAATACGGTTACAGCCAATGGGCGGCGATACGACACCAGGGGTTGGGAACTGGCCCTCCATGTCCTCCCTCTCAAGACGAATGACATCCGCTGGGATGCCGACATCAATTTCTACTCGGGTCACAAATACCTTGAGTCACTGGAAAAGGGACTCACGCAGGATGGATATATCAAACTGGGATCGCGCGTCGATCAGATCTACATGTATCCATGGCTGAAGAATCCGCAGGGTGAACTTATTCTCAATGCGGGCACCGGCCTTCCGCAACAGGATGCCTATATGCGATATACGGGCCACTATGACCCTGATTTCATGATCGGCATTCAGAACCATTTCCGTTACAAGAACCTGACCTTAAGCTTCTCTTTCGACGCCAGGAAAGGGGGCATGTATTTCTCGATCCTGCCGAGGATGGTCCGTGCCGGCACCAGCCCGGACTATGATCATAAGGCAAGGGAAGATGCGGCCAACGGACTGAGCAATTATGTCGGCAAGGGCGTCGTGGTCGCGAGCGGCAGCGTGCAGTATGACGGATTAGGCAATATCACCGGCGATACGCGGAAATATTCAGCGAATACCACGGCGACGAGCTATGAAAGCTGGGAAAAGTCGATCGGGAATATGTCCGGTAACCGGGCGGAGAGCTTTCTCCATGCGGACTATGTCAAGTTACGCGAAGCGTCGCTGGCCTGGGAGATACCGCGAAAAATATTCGGCAGATTGCCGGTCGTCTCCGGGGAATTATCCCTGTTCGGAAGCAACCTGTTATTGTTTACCAGGAAGTCTTCCCTTGGCGACGATCCCAGCTGGCTGATCGGGGAAGGCACGGTGGACAGTGATCTGAAGTCTCCCACCGCAAGATCTTTTGGTTGCCAGTTAAAATTGAAGTTCTGATCAAAAATGGATAATATGAAACCTATTCTCTTTTATGCGCTGATCCTTTTCATCGGCCTGCCGGGTTGCAAGAAAATGGAATATTTCCAGACCAATCCCAACGCCCCGTCGAAGCCGATACCCAGTTCCCTGCTTACGGATCTCGAAAAGAATCTCTTTCAATTCTCTTCCCTATCGAGCAACGGCACGAATGAGGGGGCCTTTCCTTTTGCCATCGCGTCCGCCCTGCAATACAATGTAGGCTTCAGCAATCACTCCATCCTCACCCAATCCTATCAATGGGCGACGAATTCCATGGATGAATACCTGCAGATCAGCGATGCCCAGGCGATGATCGGGGCGGCGGGCGCGAACAAAAGCTACATTGCCGTGGGCAAGCTGTTTATCGCCATCCAATATTATTCGCTGACGAACAAATTCGGGGATGTTCCCTGTTCGCAGGCTGTGCAGTTAAAAAATGGGGTCGGCAGCCCGGTGTACGATGCGCAGAAGGTCGTGTACCAAACCATCCTGGCCGACCTCGATACAGCCAATACCCTGCTGGCCCTAAACCAGGGGGTTCTCGCGGGAGACTTTATTTACAACGGGAACCTGTCGCAATGGCGAAAATTCGTCAATTCCTTTCGTCTCCGGGTTATCCTATCGCTGTCCAATAAGACGGGCGATGACCTGGCCCCGAAGGCGTTATTTGCCGCCGTCATGAGCAACCCGGCGCAATATCCCGTCTTTACCAGCAATGCGGACAATGCCCGGCAATTGACCAGTACCGTGACGCCTACTCCATTCTACAATAACCCGGAATATGTCTATTACGGGTTGGGGAAGTCGTTTGCCGATAGCCTGATCCTTTATAAGGATCCCCGGATCGTACATTGGGCGAATATCACCAATGCGGCCGCCACGGCAGGCTTATCCATCTATGATTACGATGCGTATGCCGGGTTGCCTGCGGACGCCTCCAATTCCGTCAATACGGCCAATGCCGTGAAGGCTTCGCCGCCAAACAGCAATTATTTCTCGCAGGCGAATTACGAACCCAATCTCTTTATGGGCTTTTATGAGGTCAATTTCCTGGCGGCCGAGGGGATCGCCAGGGGATGGTGGACCGGCGCAAACCCGGCCACCTATTATAACCAGGGCATCACTGCCTCGCTTGCCTTCTACAATATTCCGCAGGATACGATCACCAGGTACCTGGCGGGGCCGCAGGTCGTCTACAATCCGGCGACGGGACTTAATCAGATCCTTTTCCAACGCTTCCTCGCAGGAGTGTACAACTCGGGGTACGAGCCTTACTTCACCCAACGCCGGACGGGGTACCCCGCGATGGCGCTGGCAGGTCCGGGCATTCCCGGGCACCAGGAACCCCTGCGCTGGCAGTATCCCGTCGGGGAATATACGCTCAACGGCGTCCATGTCAAGGCTGCCGTGACCAGTCAATACCCGGGTGGGGACCTCATCACCGAGAAGATGTGGGTGCTGATCCCGGAATAAGATACCAGAACCAATTAAATCGCCAAACCATGCGAACTCAAATCGCCATTTGTCTCCTGTTGATCTTTATGGGATCGGCAAATCCTCTGTTAGCCCATGACATTCCCTGGAAGGTCTCCGAGATCATACCGGGCGGACGGATCGACGCCATCGCCTATGCGGGAAATCGGGTCGTCATTGCGGGCACGAGGAGTCCCAATCCCGGATGGATCTTTTACAGTACCGATAACGGCGTCAACTGGCAAAAGGGCCAGCAGTTAGCGTCCTCTGAAAAACGCACGGGCATCACCTGCGTTGCCTGTTCGGCCAACGGGTTATGTTTTGCCCTCAACGAAAGCTCTGAATTGTATCGCTCGACGGACTATGGAAAAACCTGGGCGAGGATCGGCAAGGTTTCCACGGGCGTGAACCAGAAAGGCGGCGTGTTATCCTATGGCCTTCTCGTGACCAAACAGGGAACCTTGTTGATCAGCGATACCAACACCGATGGAGGATATGTATACCGAAGCACCGATGAGGGAAGGTCCTTTACCCGGGTTGGTCCGGTCTCGACGAGGGGGTTGTATCGCTTTGAAACGGTACGCGATGGGGTCATGGTCAATGGATGGGCGGGCGGCCTCTACAAGAGCGTGGACGATGGCCTGAGCTGGGAGCTATGGAGTCAAATGGATACCACGGCCCTCTATGCCACGGAATTCATGCGGCCGGAGACGATCGTCCAGGCCAGCGAGTCCGGGTATATCTTCACGGCCGACCAGGATAAGAAGGAAAAATTTACGACCCTGCAGCAGCCGGGCGGAGCAGCGGATGATTTTGCGTATATCGGATATAATACGCTGATCTATTCGACCTATACCGGATCGAAGAGCGTTTTTATCTCCTATGACAGGGGAAAGTCCTGGGTCGATGAGGGACCGGTCCCGACGGGCGTTGCCGGGGACTGGCTGGACCATGTGATCCCGATGGAACTAGGGGATTCCGTGATCGCCATCGGCGGAACGAACAAGGGTTTTATCGTACGCGCGGCGTTTGCGCGTTCCAGCTTATATGCCAAAACATTCGACAGTAAGAAGTATGCCTATAATGAGACCTTCAGGCAGGATCTTGGGAAGGGGCTCGTCGGCAGTCTTTTCGATCCAAAAGAACTGGATGAGGGAGAAGATGTCCTGATCGATGGAAAGTATGCCTATGTCCCGTGCAGGGGGAGCAATAACCTGGCCGTGATCGATATTTCCGACCCGGCAAACCCTTTGCTGGCCTCGAGCTTCCGCGATCCGGAATTGATCGACGCCATGGGCGTCGCCAAACATGGAAATTATCTTTACCTGGTATCATTCTCCAACCACAAGTGTCTTGTGCTCGACGCGAAGGATCCGGGGAGGCTTAAAAAACTGTTTGCCTTTACCGTCGGCACCGAAGGCCCCACCCCGGACCGCTTGAGGAAGGTTGTTTACCAGGACGGGTATCTCTACTTTACCCATAGCAGCGAAGGAAAACTATATATCGCCGATGCGCATGACCCGGCCCGCCCAACGCTCATCAGCGACGTCAAAACGGGTGATGGGGCTTTCGCTGTTTTTGTGAGGGGAAAATATGCCTATGTGGGCGGGTGTTTCCCGGGCAGTTCGTTAAAGGTGATCGACGTGTCGGACAAAAAAAATCCGAGGGTGGTATCTACACTGGCCGACTCGGCACGTTATGGGTGCACGTGCAGCTTCCAATCCGAGGGTAACCGGCTTATAGCCATTGCCTATTCTTCCAATTCACTCACCGTTTATGATATTTCGGACCCTTCGAGACCGCGGGAAGAAGGATTTATCCAATCGGATCAACTATATGGACCCAACCGTCTGGCGTTGATCGGAAAGAAGGCGTATATGATCAATTCCATCAACGATTGTCTTGTCGAGCTGGATCTTTCCTCTCCTGCCAAACCGGCCATTGACTGGGTCGTGCCATCCTGGAAGCTGAAAAAAGTGTATGGGATGACGGCCAAAGACGGTTTGTTGTATATGGTCGGACGAGATTCGAGATATTTTTTGGTGATCGATCCGGCGAGGTATTGAATGCATCCGGCACATAGTGTAGAACTAATTGCCCAGCGTATAATTAGGTAGTAACTCTTATTGCCTCGTTTAGGTGTGGCTCGCCATTTGAGTGAGACAAGGGGAATCGACACCCGGCAATATGAAAAGTATCTACCTCCTCTTCTTCCCGCTACTGACCTGCGGGGTGCTCTCCGCGCAAAATCCGCTCAAAGACACGATCGTTCCGTCCAAGGGCCATATTAAGGAGCAATTGGACTCGATCAAGAAGGAAAAGGTCAAAATCGCCTCGGATAGCGCCGGGAACGGGAACCAACCGGCAAAATCCCGTTTTATCGACACCACGAAGCTGAACAAGTACGGCGATCTGCTGAACGACGATCCGGAGTTCACGAAAAAAACGAGCGTGCTGACGCCCGCCCTCGAAGTGGTCGGCATGAGCGTGGTATTGAACGTGGTCGATCGGACGGTGATGCACCTGGAATTCGCCAATGTGGATCCCCATACCTGGAGCAGAACGCTGAAGGCGGGCTTTCCATGGACGAATGGCTGGGAATGGGACCAGGACCGGTTCGGCAACAACTTCCTATCCCATCCCATGACGGGTAGTTTCTATTTCAATGCGGCGCGTGCGAACGGCTTTAATTTCTGGCAATCGGCGCCGATCGTTTTCGCCGGCAGTTACATGTGGAAGATCTTTGGAGAGAACGGGACCCCGGAGCGGGAAGACCTGATCAATACGACCGTCGATGGGATCCTGCTTGGAGAGACTACGTACCGGCTAAGTTCCAATATCCTCGACGACCGGACGACCGGCGCGGAGCGGGTGTTCCGGGAGATCGCCGCAGGCCTGGTGGACCCGATCAGGGGCTTCAACCGGCTGTTCCAGGGGAAGTGCACGCGTCGTACCAATAAGGAGGTCTACCAAAAGGAGCCTGTCAACATTACTTTTTATGCCGGCGTTCATGCCATAAACAACCAGACCAATCATCTTCTTTCCGGCCATAACGACGAGATGCTGAACATACAGCTCAATTACGGCAACCCGTTCGAGGTGCGTTCCAGAAAACCCTTCGACTTCTTCCGGTTCCGTGCGGAACTGAATTTCGGCGTGGGCCGTAAGGTAGTCGACAATATTACCGGTTACGGCGTGTTGCTGGCCAAGAACTATCAGTGGGGTAAGGTGGCGGCGCTGCTTGGCGGCTTCCAATACTACGATTACTACGATACGAAGGCGTTCGAGTTATCGACCACGGCCTTCGGACCGGGTCTGATCACGAAGGTACCCCTGGGCAAGACCTGGAGCCTCTATACCAATTTCCACCTCGCCTTTGCGCCGTTTGCCGGAAGCAGTGTGGGACCGGTCACCGATACCACGCTCTACCGGGATTACCGCTTCGCCTTTGGCTGGCAGGGAAAGATCGAAAGCATGATCAATTTCGGAAAGATCGGCACGTTGACCCTACTCTATTACTATTACATGATCCATGCCTTCGACAATACCGGGAAGGACGAATCCAAGGTGGGCACACTAGGCAATAACTATATCAGCATTCTCAAGCCCAGGGTGACGGTTCACCTCTATAAGAACCTGAGCATCGGCGCCGAGCAAACGGTCTACCTAAACGATCATGTCGACAATGGCGTGCAGAACCTGCACTTTACGCAAACCGAGCAGCGCATCTTCCTTATGCTCTATTGGGACGATCCCCAGCGCCGGCAGCATTACAATTTATAATGGGCTTCAGCGGTGGAAGGTGTAGATCAGTCCCGGCATCAGGACATGGTTCTCATAATTCAGGTTGAGGCTGAGCGTCGCTTTCTTTTTCGCCTTCTCGTTCTGGATCTTCGCATACCGATGATAATTATTCACGACCTGTCTGCCGCATAAGAAGCCGAGGGCGGCGCCGGCGATCACGTCGGAGGCCCAGTGCTGATTCTCCGTGATGCGACTCAGGCCAACGAGGGTGGCGGCGGAATAGGCAATGATCGGGACGATACGCTGGCTGCGATATTCCATGGCGAATACCGTTGCCGCGGCAAAGATGACCGTGGTATGTCCGGAGGGGAAGGAGACGAAGGAGGCCGTGTGATGCTGCAGACTGTAAAAAGGCCCGTGAAAGCTATTTGCATTCAACTTCGACGTAGGGTCATAAAAGGAGGGTCGCTGCCGGGAAGTCAGGTATTTAACGACGGTCTCGATGGATGCGGCGGTAATATAGGCCTGTGTAGCGAGCAGGGTGGTCGTCTTTTCTTTTTCTCTTTTGAAGATCAGCCCGTAGGCGCCCAGTGCGGCCAGGGTATATCCTTCGTAGGACCCGCCAAATTGGGTGACGTAGGAACTGATGTTTACCACGGTCGGATTATTGTTGCGGATATTGACCGCGGCCTTGTTGATCGGATGGTCGGCGAAGAGCATCACTCCGGCGAGGCCGGCGCCAAAGGCGCCTACTTTCAGCCAATCGCTCCCGGAGAGCCTGAAGGGCACCGTTATCTGTTGCTTGATGTCATCGTAGACCAGGATGGCGTATACTTTTGGCGTTATCTTCGTCGTCTCATTATAGGCTGAGGGCGCCACCACATTCTTTTGGTTGCCGCCGAGCGAGTCCGCCTTCTTACCCAGGCTGTCCAGCTTCTTGGTCAGGCTGTCCGTTTTTTGCGCCATGATCAAGGCAGGCGCCAGCAAGAGCAGCAACCCAAAAAAAATCGATCGTTGTTTCATGCTTCGGGTTTTAGACGGTCGTCAGGAGTGTAACCTTTGTTGCATAGGATTTAGCAAAACGTAAGCCGGTTTGATCCTGTCGCCGACAGGGGCCTAATTGATTGAAGTTAGGGCCATTTTGAGCGCCCATTCCGTCGATCCGCGTGATTTCCCCGCCATGTTGAGTATAATTTTCCTCAGGGACCCTATCTGGCTACGGGCGGCCGGGCGCTGTAGCCCTGCGATAGCAGGTTGAGCGGAAGGATCAGCTCCCATTGGTTCGGATCGCGGCCTCCCAGGTCGGGATCGAGGAGACGGCTGTACCGGATGCCGAAGCTGATCGGCAGCTCATTCCACCACTTCGTATCGAAAAAGATCTCGGTGCCGCAGGACCGGAAATCGGCGGCGAAGATGCTATTATCGGTGTAGAAGTCCCGGACATGGCTATAGTCATAGAACAGGTTGGCGCGTATGCGAAGGAAGTACACGAGATTCCCGAAGCCCCAGTCGGGATAGGCGAGCGGAAAATGGTAATTGGCGGCGAGCCGGTACATGCGATACAGATTATAGACCGTATATCCCCTGGAAAAAGGGAAGCCGTTCGCAAAGCCCCCGTTATTGAACTTATCCCTCCCTTGTGCGGCGCCGCCCAGCACGATGCTGTGCGTCGGCGCGGCGCCGGGCAGGTACAGGTAGGCGGAGGCGAGCAACTGCTGGCCGGCGGGCGCCATGTCCAGCGCACGATCGTAGGTGAGCAACAGGGTTTGTGCGAATCGCGGATAGATCTGCTGCTGGGCTTGCTGGACCTGGTTTGAGAGGCTGACAAAGGAGCGCAGGTAGCTGAAACTGCGATCCGCCAGCGAATCCTTGTACTTGCCCGTGAAATACTGCCGTTCATAGACGTAGTCGGTGCCGAATTGCAGGGAGGTATTGGTCCTGCCCCGCGTGAAGGTCAGCGGCACGCTGTAGCCGACATAGGAGTTCATTTCGTTCCAATACAGGGTCCCCGAGCGGACCTGGGTGTTGCGGTTAAAAATATAATCATAGCCTATGTCGAGCCATGGAAAGAGCGCTCCGTAGGTGGCGTCGGCGCCGACCTGGGTAAATTGTTCGTTGCGGTTGTAGTTGACATAGACTTCGCCCTGCAGGGTATTGAGGATATTCTCGCTGACCAGCGAGTACTGGTAATTGGGATCGCTGATATAGGGCCGCCAGCTATGGATATTGAGCAGGTGAACCGATGCGGGGTAATCCTTCACCGGATAGTGGCCCGCCGGAATCCCGTCGAGCAGGTGTGCCGGGCCGGCGTCGAGGGAATCGATGCCTTGTGTGGACAGGGGGCGATCCCAGTCGGCGGCAGACAAAGGCTGCAAGGCCCATTGCGCCGCCGAAACCGTGCGCATCGTCATTCCGACCGCGGTAAATTCGGACCAGGCGTATTGGCCGCCGTCGCCGTGGAAGGCGTATTGACCAATGGGGTTGCCCTTTTGCGGCAGCATGACCTGGTACAGTTGGCCGCCGGTCACGGCGAATATCTTGTCCCTTCCCTCATGGGAGGCCGTAAACCAGATCGTGTCGTGCGCGGCCGAGAGGGTCACGGATGGATAGCCGATGGTCTGCCAGGTGAAGGGCGTGAGCAGGTTCGTCGAGCCGTCCTGCGTGTTCACCGAGGCCAGCGCCATTTGTCCGCGCTCATTGCGAACGGCGGAGACGATCCTGCCGGCCCCGTCGAACTTGGGATAGGTGTAGAAGAGGGCGTCGGGATTGGGTATGGCGCGTTCCAGTTTGCCGGTGCGGCTGTCCAGGAGGTGCAGCGCGCAGCTGCCGTCGGCGGCCTCCTGCACGGCGACGATGTGCCGGCCGTCCGCTGAAATATCCGGTGAAAAATAGCGCGTACGGTTTGTTAGCTTGACGTCGACGCCGCTTGACGGGTCGAGCACGCGGATCACGCTGAAGTCCCGCCAGCCCCAGCGTGGATCACTCTCATAGGCGGCGTAGACTACTGTATGGTCGCGATAGGAGAAATAATGATCCAGCGAAATGGAGCGGTTGCGAATGACGGTATCGGCGCCGGTGCGGAGGTCGCGGACGACGAAGGCAGGAATCTGCTTGTAGCTGCTGCGCACGTAGATCAGGCTGTCCCGGCCGATGAACTGGGGGAACTCCTCGTCGGCTACGAAATGCCTGTGCTGTTGGGCGAAGGGATCGGGCGCGGCGTCCGACCTTGCCTTGAACCAGGCCAGGGCATCCTGGCGGAACTGGCGGAAGGAAACGCCGGCGTAGCGTTCGATGGCCTGCTGAAAGGGATAGAACAAGCCGCGAAAGGCCGCGGCGTCGTGGCTTACGCGCTCCCAGAAATCGCGGCCGTATTTTTCGCGGCCGTAGGCGACCATCATGTACCCGAGCGGGTAGTGGTCGGGCACGTAGTCGCGAAGACTGCCATTGCGAAGCTGCATCCATGAATAGTTCTTATTACCGGCCCAGAGCGAGCGATAGCCGTCGAAGAAGAACGGGAGGCGGCCCCTACCCTGCGAGCTGACGAGGGTTTCCTGAAAAACGGCGTCCCCTTCCCAGAACCAGTTCGGCATGGCGAGGCTATTGGCGAGCGCCTGTCCGCTCTCGCCAAACAAATAATAGAAGGCCCCCGACAGACCCACCCGGAAGTTATTATACTGCTCGACGTGGCGGTATTCGTGGATCGCGAGTGTCTTCTGCCAGGGAAGGCTGCCCAGGTCGAAGCTGTTCTGTTCCGGTGTCAGCAGGAATTCGCTACGGAAGGGCGCGAGCGCCACGTAGCCATTGGGTATGATGGTTTGATTCTGGAGGACGATATTGATCTTGCGGGTACGGCCGCCGATGGTGGATACGGTGCTGCTGCCCAGTTGCCGGACGATGGCCGCCACCTGTTGGGCCTGGCTGTCCAATCCAACCGGGAAGATGACCCGGGCCGTGGGGATATCGATCTGCTTCCATTTCAGGGAGGGCGGATTGCCGCCGAATTGCTGGGCCGCAAGGCTGCTGGTCATCATGAGGCAGAGTATCCATACTGGTCGGCGCGTTGCGGTCATGTGAAGTCGATTATGATTGTTGAAATTACTGATTATTTTTGCAGCGAGCATGCCCATCCACTTCCGATCTTTTTGGCCCCGCAAGAACTGGGATTCCCTCCTCGCCGCCATTGCGGGCATCCTGATCATCCATAGCTTCTGCCGCCATAGCGGGATCGGGGTATCACCTGACTCGGTCGATTATATCAGCACGGCCTCGAATATCCGCTATCATGGAACCGCCACGAATTATTCCGGCCATCCGCTGGTCAACTTTCCCATCGGCTATCCCCTGCTGTTAAGCGGGATCATGTGGATCACGGGGCAGGATGCGATGTCCTTCGGGCCGGTGCTGAATGAGGCGCTGTTTGCGATCCTGATCCTGCTGTGCGGGGTGCTGATGGAAGGGTTCGCGATTCGTTCCAAGCTCTACAAATGGGCGATCCTGACCATCATCGTGCTCAGCCCCTGTCTTTTGGAAGTTTATTCCATGCTATGGTCGGAGACCTTATTCCTTGTGCTGCTGCTGTTATTCATTCTCTTTCTGCGGCGATACCTGGCTGCCCCGGATGCGGCTTCGGGGCTGCGGCGCCTTTGGGCGCCGGCGCTGATCGCCGGCCTGGCCTGCGTCACCCGCTATGCAGGTATAACGTTGATTGCGACGGGAGGGTTGCTGCTGTGTTTTCAGGGCGATCTGCGGATAAGGGGCAAGATGGGACGACTGCTCTACTTCGGGGCGGCTGCACTCCTCCTACCCTGTCTCAATCTCCTGCGGAACCGGGTGGTCACGGGAACGGCGGCGGGCCTTCGGGAACGGGGGATCGAGTCGTTCGGTCATGTGCTGCGCGATCTTGGGAATGTCATTCTGGGCTGGTTGGGCGCCGGGGAGGATTATGGCCTTTGGGCCGCGGTATTGGCGGCTGTGCTAATCGTTGTTTTTGCCCTCCTCACTATCAGAAGGCGCCGATCCCGGAGCACCGAGCATATCGTCCACGTTTTTTTTGTCGTCTATGCCGCCTTTATCCTGGGGGTCGCTTCGATATCACGATTCCAACAACTGGATAGCCGGCTTGTGTCGCCCCTGTTCATTCCCCTGATCTGGGGTTGTACGTTCTGGATACCCGGATGGATGTCCAATCTGTACCGGGGCATGGGAAAACCCATTGCGTTGTTCGCGGTGTTCAGCGGCGTTATTTTTATTCAGACCGCGCAATTGACCTCATACGCTGAAAACTGGGAGGGCATCCGCGATGCGGGGATACCGGGATATACCGAGAATGACTGGACGCATTCGCAGACCATGGACTATGTGCGGCAGCAATTTGCGAAGGACAGCGTGCCGGTTTACAGTAATGCCGATGACGCGATCTGGTTTTTGACGGGACTGCGTGCGCATACGCTGCCGCATAAGGAGTCTGTGGGTGAGCGGGGCAGCCTGATGGGTCTGGATCGGTTTTATGTGGTTTGGTTCAATGACGGGTATAATTCCGACCTGCTCAATATCGATAAGATCGCGCAGACGAAGCGGATGGTTTGGACGAAGCCGTTCGCGGACGGGGCGGTCTACTATTTCACGAGCCGGTAAGGCAACAATCCATTATTTTTAGGGCATGTTATTAATCGCCCTGGCCATTGCGCCCGGCATCGCCATTTCCCTGTTCATTTATTCGCAGCGTGCCTATCGCGGGGCGTTGCTATACCTGATCCTTTCTTTTGTGCTGGGGATGGCGGCGACCCTCCCTGCCCTGGCGTTGCAGCTGCTGGCCGGCGACGTGCGGGACGATCCCACGCGCCATTCGCTGCTTGCCTATGCCTGGTATGCCTTTATCGTGGTCGGGTTGAGCGAGGAAGGCGTTAAATTCCTGGTGTTGCGCCTGTATGCGTTCCGACAGGCCGCCTTCCGTCAGCCGTTCGACGGGATCCTGTTTGCCGTCCTGATCGGGATGGGCTTTGCGACGGTGGAGAATATCGAATACGTTTACCAGCTGGGATCGGGGGTCGGCTGGAGCCGCGCCTTTCTGTCGGTTCCTGCGCATGGCGCTTTTGCGGTGTTGATGGGATACAATGTAGGATGGGCGAAGGCGGTGCCGGAGCGATCGGTCTTTTACATGATCAGGGGTTTGGGGATCGCGGTGCTGTTCCATGGCAGTTTCGACTTTTTTATCTTTCTCCAGCAGGGGCATGTGGCGAAGGGATATGTATCGGACGGGCTGCTGTCGTTCGGCGCCTTTGCCACCTTTTACATTGCCGTGCGGATGGCGATGAATGCGATCCGTATGCACAGAAAACGTAATTTTGACGAGGAGAAATGAACGCCACATGAGCATGGACGACCCCACTTTATCGATCCGGTTCGCGGATCTGGAAGACATCAATACGATCGGTTATCTCGCGCAGCAGGTTTGGCCGAAGGCCTATAAGGATATTCTTGCGCCCGCGCAGCTGGCGTATATGCTGAACCTGTTCTACAGCCCCGCCTCGCTAAGACAGCAGATCGTGGCGGAGAAACATAGCTTTCTGGTCGCGGAGGAAGAGGATGAGCCCATTGGCTTCGCGTCCTGGTCAAAGGTTGGGGGTGGTCGCGCGGACGGTGCCGCGCGCGGGGCGCGCGTGGAGGCAGGAGTGTACAAACTGCATAAGCTCTATGTGCTGCCCGGGAGGCAGGGAAAGGGACTGGGCAAGGCCATCCTGGGGTTCATCGTCGAGGATATCGTCCCGCAGGGCGCGAGGGCACTGCAGCTCAATGTGAACCGGCACAATAAGGCGAAGCAATTCTATGAGAAGATGGGATTCGCCGTGATCCGCGAGGAGGATGTGGACATCGGGCAGAACTACTGGATGAACGACTATGTGATGGAGATGAAGCTCGGGGTGCGGTGATTGCTCAGGGATGTTCGATGAGTTCGGTTGGAGGAAGGCCCATCGCGGCATGCTTCATCTGATGGGCGACGTCATGGCCGACGTACCGTTCGATGCGGCCTTCGATCACATAGATCAGCGGCGTGAGGATGATGGCCACGACAAATTTGTAGATATAGTTCATCATGCCGATCGCGAGGATCACCTGCCAGGTGAAGGTGCCGCTGAAGGCGATGAAGAGCACGATATAACTGTCCACCAATTGCGACACCAACGTGGAGCCCGTAGCACGCAGCCAGAGCCATTTATTGCCGGTTCGTTTTTTTATCTGATGAAATACGGTCACGTCGACGACCTGGCTGACCAGGAAGGCGACCAGGGAGCCAATGATGATGCGCATATTCTGTCCGAAGATCGCATTGAAGGAATCCTGGATATTGGGGACGCCCTGTTTCTGGCTGCTGGCCAGCCAGACGTCCGCCGGAGGAATGCCGATGGCGAGATAATACATGAGGAAGGCGTAGGAGATCAGGACGACCGCGGTGATCGAAATGCGCCGGACGGCCTTAGGGCCGAAGAACTCATTGACGATATCGGTGATCACGAACTCCAGGGGCCAGAGCAGGACGCCGCAGGTCAGCACGAAGGAGAGGCCACTCTGACCGAAGAGCGAGAAATTTACCGGATGCATGCCGAAGAGCTTCTCCAGCGAAAAGAGCTTGGTACCGATGGCTTCCGCGATCAGCGCGTTGCAGCAGAAGAAGGCGGTGAAGCCGAGGAAGAGTTTGGTGGGGCGGTCCTTCAGGATCTGGTGGATCATAGACGGTAAGATATTGACATGATGTAAATCTGGGCGATAAAGAACAGGAAATTAACGATCAGCAGCCATACCGGGACACCGGTTCGCCGGATCCGGCCGATGAGGAACATGATGATCAGCGGAACGTGCAGGAGAATGTTCACGATCGCGCCGAGAAAAAAGCCCATCACCAAAATGGTCTGTATGACCTCTCCTTCCAGGGGATGCGGGAGATACCTTTGGAGCACCGTGATCAGGAAGCAGATATTACAAATAAACGCCACGCGGGACAGCGATCGCAATAATCTCATATTTGGCCAAAAATCTGTATTTCTGGGCAAAATACCATTATTTTGCCGGGAATAATCCAGTAAGTCAATATGAAGTCACCCTTTCTGAGAGCAGCGCTGCCGCATCTCGTCGCGGTCGCCGTATTCCTCGTCACTTCCGTTCTATATTGCAAGCCGGTTCTCGAAGGCAAGGTGGTCCGACAGGCGGATGTGATGGGTTATAAGGGCATGGCCCAGCAGTCGGTAGAATACAAGGAAAAGAACGGACATTTCCCGCTGTGGACGCAAAGCACGTTCAGCGGCATGCCGACCTATAATATCGACATCAGCCCCAAGAATGCCATCACCCTGAACTATCTGGGCACGGCGCTGACGCTGGGACTGCCGAAGCCCATTTGCTTTTTCTTCCTTGCCTGCATCAGCTTTTACATACTGACCCTGGTCTTGCGCATCGACCCCTGGATCGGGGTGTTGGCGGCCATCGGTTATGCCTGGGCGAGCTATGACCCGGTCATCATCATCGTCGGCCATGAGACCAAGATGCTGGCGCTCGGGTATATGCCGGGCGTATTTGCCGGCCTGCTGCTGATCTTCCAGCGAAAATACCTGGGCGGGGCGGCGCTGTTCCTGTTCTTTATTGCGATGGTCGTCGGTACGCAGCATTTGCAGGTGCTCTACTATACTTTTTTGGGGTTGGGCCTGCTGACCCTGGCCTTTTTGGTACACAGCTACTATAAAAAACAATTGCGTCATGCCTTCCAGTCCGTCGCTATCGCGATCGTCGCGGGCGGCATCGGCCTGTGCACTTATGCGCTGATCCTATTGCCCTTGCAGGAATATGCGAAGGAGACCATGCGCGGCGGGCGAACCGAGCTGACTGCCGCGGGCGGTAAGGAAGCGTCGAGGACCGGATTGAGCAAGGACTATGCCTTCCAATGGAGCTATGGCATCGGAGAGACCTTTACCCTGCTCGTGCCGAATATCTATGGCGGCGGGTCCGACGGCCAGCAGGTCGGGAATGAATCGGCGTTCGCCCAAAAGATGTCGGAGGAATTCGGGCAGCCTGAAGACGCGGCGTTGCAGTCGGAGAATGGCATCACCTATTGGGGCGGGCAGGAAATGGGCACGTCGGGGACGGTGTACCTGGGCGCGGTGATCTGCCTGCTGTTCCTGTTCGGGGCCGTGTATGTGCGGGGCTGGCAGAAATGGTGGCTGGTTAGCGTGGCGGCGTTGGGGATCGTGCTGGCCTGGGGGAAACATTTCTCGGCTTTTAACTACTTCCTTTTCGACCATCTTCCCTACTACAATAAATTCCGTGCGCCGACCATTGCGCTGATCATGCCTCAATTCGCGTTCCCCTTGCTGGGGGCGTTGGGTTTGCAGCAATTGATCTATGGCCAGGCGACGCCGGAGGAGAAATGGAAAAAGCTCAAGACGGCCGGTCTTGTCATGGGCGCCATCCTGGCCTTGCTGGCGGTGTACTATCTGATGGCAGATTATAAGGGCAGCATCGACGAACGTTTGAAGGATAACCTGGTCAACGGAAAGATGCAGCAACTGGCGCAGGGCAAGCAGCCGACGGCCGAAATGCAGCAGCAAGCCATGGTCACGGGCAATGCGGTGATCAAGGCATTGCAACAGGACCGGCAATCGCTGTTCGGCTCCGATCTGTTGCGAAGCATCTTGCTGATCGCGATCGCATTCGGGTTGATCTGGTTGTATATCCGGAATAAGGTCAATAAGCTGATCCTGCTGGGCGGGCTGCTGGTCCTGTCCACCTTCGATGTGATGGCTGTCGGACGTCGGTACCTGAATGAAGACCATTTTGTGGATCCGTCCGAGATCGAAGGAAGCTTTACCGCGACGCCTGCCGACCTGCAGATCAACCGCGACCCGGAGAAGGGATTCCGGGTGTTCGACGAGACGGGATCGCCGTTCCAGCAATCGCAGGAGTCGGCGAGGACCTCCTACTTCCACAACTCCGTGGGCGGCTATCATCCGGCCAAACTGGGTCTTTACCAGGATCTGATCGACAGCCAGCTATTGAAAATGAACGTGCGGGTCTATAATATGCTCAACACGAAATACTTCATCGAGGAAGACCCCGCCACGCGGCAGCCGGTCGCGAAAGTCAACCCGGGCGCCTATGGACCGTGCTGGCTGGTGAAGGGAATCCACTATGTGAAGGACGGCATCGAGGAGATGAAGGCGCTGGACAGCGTCAATACGCGGGATACGGCGATCATCCAGGAGGCATTCCGCGGAACGGTCAAGTTCCCTCCGGTGCCTGACAGTTCGGCGTCGATCCGGCTCCTTGCCAATCATAACGATACCGTCGACTATCAATTCTCCGCGAAGACGAACCAGTTTGCCGTGCTGAGCGAGATCTATTATCCGCATGGATGGAAGGCCTTCATCGATGGGAAGGCGGCGGACTATTGCCGCGTCGATTATATCCTGCGGGGATTGTCCGTTCCGGCGGGAGACCATCAGATCGAATTCCGTTTCGAGCCCGAGAGCTACAATACGGGCAGCAACATATCGACCATTGCAGCGATCCTGGGCTGGCTGCTGTTGCTGGCGGCGGCGGGCGACATCGTCTGGAGGAAAAGAAAAGCCGCATGGCCACGGTCCTAAGCATAGTCAGCTATCCTTTTCTCCCCGCGCGTGTGGGCGGGCAAAAGGGGGTGGCGCTCTTCTACAAATGGTTTTCGCGCTTTCAGCGGGTGGTCTGCGTGACCACGGAGAAGAATGATCCGGCGGCGGCGGAAGGCTATACCGTGTTGAATGTGCTGTCCAATTCGCGGCTGCGCTACATCAATCCTTTCTATTTTTTTACGTTGCGGAAGATCGCCCGGGAGCAGGGGGCGACCCATCTGATCCTGGAACATCCCTATTTTGGCTGGCTGGGCGTTTGGGTGGCGCGGGCCTGCGGGCTGCGGCTGGTCGTGCATTCGCATAATATGGAGGGACTGCGGTGGAAGAGCCTGGGGAAGTGGTGGTGGAATATCCTCTGGCACTATGAGAAATGGGTACACCGGCGGGCGGACTATAACTTCTTCATTCATGCCGAGGACATGCAATATGCTTTGGGGCATTTCGGGCTGCGGCCGGAGCGGTGCATCGTGATGACCTATGGGATCGAATGGGACCGGGCGCCCGGGCCGGAGGAAGTGCGCCGGAGCCGCGAGCTGCTGCGGCGGGAGCAGGGCATTGCGGAGCATGAGGTGGTCTTGTTCTTTAATGGCGCCTTCGACCATCGGCCCAACCTGCTGGCGCTGGAAAGCATTTTGGATAAGATCAACCCGATCCTGCTGCGGCGGGCGTCGTTTGCGTATAAGATCCTGATCTGCGGGCGGGGGATCCCGGAGTCGATGATGGAGGGGGGGCATCGGAACGTCATTTGGGGAGGCTTTGTGCCAGACATCTCGGCGTACTTCCGGGGGGCGGATGTCTTTATCAACCCGGTCACGGAGGGGGGCGGCATCAAGACCAAGCTGGTGGAGGCGCTGGGCAATAACCTGACGTCGGTCTCGGTGCGGAATGGCGCGTTGGGCGTCGATCCGGCCTGGTGTGGGGGGAAGCTGCTGATCGGGGAAGACGGGGACTGGGAGGGCTTCGTGGATCTGATCGAACAGGCGATCGCGGTGCGGGGGGATGTGCCGGCCGGATGGTTCGATCACTTCTATTGGGGCGTTACGACGCGGCGGGCCGCGGCATTCATCGAGGGGCAGGGCCGGGGTGAGGAAGGGCGATGAGGGATGAGCAGCGAGGGCTGGGCGATTAGGGCGGAGCGATGAGGGCGGGCATGAAAAAGCCCCCGGTTCGGGGGCTAGTCTCAATCAATATGAGTGTTTAGGGGGAATTACCATTTGTCGACCTCTTCGCCGGCAGCAGCCGATGGCGTGCTGGTCGGGTTGGAGACGGGTGTTGGGCGGTGGTCGGTGTCATCGGCTTCGGCCTCTTCGGAGGCGATCGATGCGCTTTCATTTTCCACGTTATCGAGGTTGATGCTGTGGTTATTGTGGTTGTTGCCGCTTCCGCTCATGGCGCCGTCGCCCTCCTGTACCTGGTCGTGGTTAAAGGCGTCGAAGTCGAAATCAGGCATCAGATCGGTCTTTACGTAATCGACGGCTTCTGTCAGGGCTTTGAGGAACTTGTTGAAGTCTTCTTTGTAGAGGAATATTTTGTGTCTGTCGTAGCCGTCCTCGTTGAATTTCTTCCGGCTTTCGGTGATCGTAAGATAGTAGTCGTTGCTGCGTGTCGCTCTTACGTCGAAGAAGTAGGTCCTGCGTTTACCAGCCCGGATGCGCTTGCTGTACACGCTTTCCATCCTTTTGTCATTATTGTCGTACCCCACAATGTTAGTTTTAGTTACAAATATAGTATTGTTTTCGACATGGCAAAATTTGCGCGATCTTTTGTCACGCCTCATTTCTGCCAGCTCTGGCCGTTCTCCTTTTCCTGTTGTTGCTGTTCGTAGAGGTAGGTATAATACCCGTTGAGGGCGAGGAGCTCGGCGTGTGTCCCTGTTTCGACGATGCGACCTTCTTCGAGGACGACGATCCGGTCGAAATCCAGGAGGGAGAAGATGCGGTGGGTGATGATGAGGGCCGTTTTGTGCTCCAGATATTGATATAAATTAGCAAGTATTTCCTTCTCAGTCTTAGCGTCCACGGCGCTGAGGCAGTCGTCAAAAACCACTATTTCCGGGTCTTTGATGAGCCCCCGGGCGATGGAGATGCGCTGCTTCTGACCGCCGCTGAGGGTGACGCCGCGTTCGCCGATGACGGTATCGTAGCGTTCGGTAAACCCTTCTATTTCCTTGTCGACGCTGGCGTAGCGGGCCGCGCGCTGCACGCGTTCCTTGTCGGGTTGGTCGAGGCCGAACTGGATATTGCCGGAGATGGTATCGCTGAAGAGGAAGACGTCCTGGGGGGTGTAGCTGATCTGCCGGCGGAGGTCGCGGAGGTCGAGCTGCCTGATATCCGTTCCGTCGATGAGGATGCGGCCGTGGTTGGGGTCGTACATGCGGAGGAGGAGTTGGGCGATGGTGGTCTTGCCGCTGCCGGTGCGGCCGATGATGACGACCTTCTCCCCTTTTTTGATGTCGAGCGTGAAGTCCTTCAGGGCATGGATCCCGGTATTTGGGTAGGTGAAATCGACGCCCTGGAAGCTGATATTGCCTTCGTAGGTCTTTTTGATCGGGTTGGGCGGATCCTGGATCTGGGAGGGGGTGTCGAGGAACTCGTTAAGCCTTTTTTGGGAAGCCGACGCGCGTTGGACCATGCTGGCGACCCAACCGATGGCGGAGACGGGGAAGGTGAGCATGGTGATATAGATGACGAACTCGGTGATGGTGCCGATATCGGTGTTATGCCGTCCGTAGATCGTATAGATGCCGCCGATCATGATGGTGAGCAGGGTGCTGAGGCCGATCATGAGGCCCATGGAGGGAAAGTAGATGGATTCGACCTTGGCGAGGTTGACGGCATTCTTGCGGTACTCTTCGCTGTTGCGGCTGAAGTAGCGGAGCATGGCGCGTTCCTGGACGAAGGACTTGATGACGCGAATGCCGCTATAGGACTCCTGGGCGTTGGTGGTGAGATTGCTGAGGAGGGCCTGGATGCGTTCGCTACGGCGGTGGATGATGGTATTGACGTAGTAGATGGTGAGGGCGAGCAGGGGCAAGGGGGTGAGGACATATAAGGTAAGCAGGGCGTCCTTGCGGAGCATGAAGAAGAGGCTGAAGCCGATGGTCACGAGGAGGTTGGCGAGGTACATGATGGCGGGGCCGGTGTACATGCGGACGCGGGAGACGTCTTCGGACATGCGGTTCATGAGGTCGCCCGTGCTATGCGTTTTGTAAAAGTTGGTATCGAGCTGCTGGTAGTGTGCGTAGATCTCATTCTTCTGGTCGAATTCGATGTGTCTGCTCATGACGATGATCGTCTGGCGCATGAGGAACATGAAGAAGCCGCCGATGAGAGCGAGGAGCAGCAGGGTAATGCCGCAGATGGCGATCTTTTTGCCGAAGGAGGCCCGGCCGGTATTGAGGGTGCGGATGAACTTTTTGACCAGGATGTCGTAGTTGGCGGTATCCTTTTTATCGTCCTGCAGTTGGGTTGCCGCGGTGCGGGCCTCTGCGGCGGTCTGTGGGACGGGGGCGGTGGCGGCGGGGTGTGCAGCTGTTGCGTTGGCCGGGGTCGTCTTATGGATGATGCTATCGCGGAGTTCGCGTTCCACGGAATTGACGACGTAGCCGGTCACCTGGGGGGAGAGGATGCGGAAATAATTGGAGAGGATGACGAAGAGGATGCCGAGCAGGAATCGCCATCTGTAGCGCCAGAAATATTTGTTTACGGCCTTTAAATGATTCAAAAAAAGGGCTTTCGGCAAAGTTACGGAACGCCGACCTAAAAAGTTTTGGCACTTTACCGGGGCGGGGCTATTTTGCGTCCGGAGAGATGGCAGAGCGGTCGAATGCGGCGGTCTTGAAAACCGTTGAGGTGAAAGCCTCCGGGGGTTCGAATCCCTCTCTCTCCGCCAGCCCGGGAGCAACACTACCCTCGCCAATAGGCGAGGGTAATTTTTTTGCGGCAAGGAGCGGAGCGAGCTTGCTCGCGGAAGCGAACGTGCGCAAAAAAACCGCACATGGTGCGGCAGTGTTGCTCCCCGGGCTGAAGCCTCCCCTACCTGGATCACCGCAGCGGAACGAAGTGGAGCGGAGGTAATCCTCTCTCCGCAAGTCTTATCGTCGCACCCGCAGCGTATGCTGCGGGTTTTTTGCTTGGAACAGGTGGGACTGTAGGCTCACCTTCATAATTTAATCAGACTGCCATTATATTTATCGTGAGAGGGCTCGTATTGTATATACCCGTATTCATGCAGCTGATGCATAGTCCGATGGTAAGTCGCCGAACTCTTCATTTTTGCAGTCGGCATAATCTCAGTGCTCGATATATAAACCATTCTTTCCCCCGCTTTGATCGCATAATATAGTAGTGACATATAAAGTGATATATGGACGGGCCCTATTCTCGGGTCATCTACAATGGCCTCAAAAAACTCCGAAAAATCGTCTCTTTTGCGATCGGCAGTCACCTACAGATCCGTTTGGCAGTTAGTAATATTGATCTTCTTAGCCGCAGTCGTACCAATCTAGCTCCATTCTTCTCCTGCATTTCAACCATTACTCTCTTACTATTTCCCACTGTAAACAACGGCAATGCCATAGCAGTGGCTTGAGGTGGGCCGGGTCGGACAAAGGCCGGAATATCTTGAAATATTGGCTTCAGGGGTATCTCTTGGAATGCATGGCGTTTGAGCGCCTTGCGATCCTCGGTATAGATCCGGAAATGGTCGAGGTGGCAAGGAATTAAGGAGGTATTGTGCAAAGTGAAGGTCATCCAAAGTAAGCCGTCGGCGAGATAAATACCTCGAAGAGTGATCGACATACACTGATCCCTAGCAGAACGGTTAATAGAAGGCTTCTGCTGTTCGAGGAATCTGGCATCGGACGCCAATTCGTCCATATTAACCGGCAGGCCGGAAGGTCGGAGGGCAGCGGGTTCGCGGAAGGCCGAAGGATTGCCGACCAGGAAGCTTAATTGCGGCGGATCATCGGCATATTGGAGGTCGAAGGAATAAAGATGGCCGTCGAGGGCGTAGACAGCCAGATTAGTCGCCGGAAAATGGCGTTTGAGCGCTTTTAGTTCCAGGGCATTGTCCATCCCCCTGACCCGCTGGACGAGGATGCCCCTGCTTACCCGGATGCCGGAGCGAATGGCGGCAGGAAAGATCAAGCTGGTCATTTTATTGATGGTGACCGGGACCAGGATTGTCTTCAATGGGACAAGACCGGGATCTGTTGGGGTCTGGGCATGGATGGAGGATCCAAAATACAGGATGGTGAGCCCGTCCATGAAGAATTTGACTAGCCGTTTCATACGAGTGTGTTTAAATGCATTTAGCATCTCGCAAGTAAGTCGGGGTCAGATAGTGTATAGGTGCAATGATGGCGGTATGTCCGGAGAGCAGCACCTGGGTCGCCTCGTCCCATCGGACCTGCCGAGAGATGCGAAATCTGGGGCTCGAACTGGCTGGGGAATTTGGCCGAATTGCAATATTTTGCTGGAACCAGCTTTGTGCTCGGGCGATGGTGAGTTCCTTGGTAACGGGGGTTGGAGAAAATGCCTTTCTACAGGCAGGGAAAATGAGTAACGCGGCCGCAAGCAGCATGGCTGAAAGGAAAAGGCGGTTCATGATCGGTTAAAGTTTAATGGTCGGTTCAAAAAAGGACGACTCAAAGAAAAGAAGGTTTGTGGAAATATTTTTTGCCAAATGGCGGTTTTTTATACAAAATATTTTTTGTATAATATGGCTACTGCTAAGAGTATTCCATTATTTTTCGCAGAGGTCTACTGTTGGCAGCGGCTATTCATTAAATTGAGTTATGCAAGAATTACTGGATCAACTGGACTCGATCTATCCGCTGTCGCCGGAGTTGAAGCAGCACTTGTTTTCTATCACTAAACATAAGGTACTGCGCAAGCGGGAATTCCTGTTGAAAGCCGGACAGATCAACAAGGAAATTCATTTTATTCACAAAGGCTTGTTATGGTGCTACTATAAGAAGGAGGACAAAGATTTTGTCAGCTGGTTTATGAAAGAAGGCGACATGATTGCATCAGTCTCCAGTTTTTACGACCAGCAGAAGAGTGTGGACTATATTCAGGCCATCGAGGATTGCGAACTATATTATATTACTTATGAGGAACTTGAGGAGGTCTATCACACATTTGCCTGGTTCAATTACAATGGCCGGGTGTTAACAGTCAAATATTTAAAGTTCTTCGAGGAAAAGGCAAAGGGATTACGTGGCCTGACACCGGAAGAGAAATATGCCTGGATGCTTGAAAAGAAACCTGAAATCCTCCTTAGGATCCCATCAAGGTATATGGCAGCTCATCTGGGGATCAATGAGACGATGTTGAGTAGGATCAGGGGGAAGAGATAAGCGGCCGTTATAATACATATTATACATTTGGCATACTACGCAACATCTTGTCGACATTTATTTAAACCAGTATAGTATAAAAGATGGCTATCCAGGAAATAAATCAGCTTAAAGATTTAGATTCTACTAAACAGATGACCTTCGCATATCTTACTTGCGAACGGCTTTACCCCAATTACGTCAATTTCTCAAGACAATACAATTTTGGTGATCCAGAAATACTCAAAGATGCATTAGACCGTATTTATAGATACCTGCTTTATAAAGAAATTGATAAGGAAAAGCTTATTCTCCTTATCAAGGAAGTAGAAGAAAATACGCCTGAGCCGGGCGACTTCGATTCAATACTAGCCTCTTCTGCCTTGGATGCGTGTACCGCTATCATTGAGTCACTAAATTCATTAGTTAACGATCAACCTCCACAACTTGACAATATTTCCGTCATAGCAACCGACACAGTTTCGATGTATATTCATGACAGGGATAACCTTGACTATAATACGGACACAAATTTTCACCAAAAGATAGATAATGATCCCCTTATGCTAAAAGAGATCTCTACGCAAAAAGGCATAATCTCTTACCTCTCAAAAATCGATAATATTCAACCTTCAGATATTGTCACCCTAATTAATCTTCAAGAAAATAACAAAGGCAATCTAGGTCTTTAGTTTATGCCAACTATCAGGCCCTTATTGAGTGCTTGTTTTTGAGGAGAAACCACCTTCAGGGTGAAAGCTTCCCTATAATTTGTAGCGATCTAAATTAAAAAAAACGCTAAAATTGGGATGCAATGAAAAAGACAAAATTCACCGAGAGCCAAATTATTGGCATTTTAAAGGAACAGGAAGCCGGCAAGAAGGTCGCCGAGATCTGCCGGACTCATGGGATCAGCCAGCCGACATTTTACGGATGGAAGAGTAAATATTCGGGCCTGGAGGTCAACCAGGTTAAGCGAATGAAGGAGTTGGAGTCAGAGCTAAGCCAGTACAAGAAGATCGTGGCCGAACAGACCCTTCATATCACGATACTAAAAGACGTAATTGAAAAAAAGCTATAGGGCCTGCTGAAAAGCGAGAGCTGATCGCTTATGCAAACCAGGAGCATAAGATCAGTATTCGGCAGGCCTGCAAGCTCTTTGCCACCCATTGTTCGATGTACTATTACAAGGCGAACCCGAGGGATGACGAACCCATCCGGGAGGCTTTTTCCCAATTGGCCGTCCGGCACAATCGCTGGGGCTTCTGGATGATGTTTCGACGACTTAGAAATCTTAATTATACCGACAATCACAAGCGCATGTACCGGATTTACACAGCGATGAAGCTAAACCTGAGACGTAAGCATAAAAAGCGGCTTCCGGCAAGGATTCTGGAGCCTTTGGCCCAACCCATTGCCCCCAATCTGACGTGGTCGATGGACTTCATGCATGATGGTCTGATTGGCGGTAAGCCATTCCGGTCGTTCAATATCATCGATGACTTTAACCGGGAATCTCTGGTTATTACCCTCGATACCAGTCTTACCAGCCAGCGCATTATCCGCGAACTGAACAAATTGATCGAGTGGAGAGGAAAACCGGCGAAGCTAAGGGTAGACAACGGTCCTGAGTTTGTGTCTGCGGCAATGAAGCAATGGGCAGAAGAAAATCAAATCCAACTGAAGTTTATCCAAAAGGGAAAACCTCACCAGAATGGCTATATCGAACGATTCAATCGAACCTACCGGGAAGAGATCCTAGACAACTATGCCTTTGAAAGCCTGGCTCAGGCCAGAATGATGACGCAGGCCTGGATTTGGGTCTATAACAACGAGAGACCTCACAGCTCTTTGGGATATATGACCCCACGGGGGTTCCTGTTGAAATATGGTAAATGCCCTAACGCACAAGACCCCGCCCTCGCATTTCCCACATTCCAACAGGACGAAGAAAACAAATGGGAAACTATGTTCTTAACCGCTACAAGCTAAGGGAAGCTTTCATTTAATTTTGTTACTTTTATATTTCATCCGCCACCGCACCAAAGTTTTAGGCGATCGCTGACGAACCCCGAGCCGAAAAGGATGAAAAGTAGCGGAGTGCACAATTTATGAAGGTAATTGATATTTAACATGCTGCAAGACAATTTTGAATTCTGTCGGGTCGCTGAACAACTATTTGATGATAAGAAAAAAAGTCCCTCAAAGAAGGGAAACTAGCAGGGAAAATTCTGCCGTCCAATTTCGGAGGTATCGTAGGTGCCACTATTGATGGCCAATTTGGCGGTAACACGCAAAAACCTTTAGAAGCCACTAATGACGTTGCCATGATGTTTTTCACCGGTGGTCTACTCGGAGAATTGAGTGAAATAAACAGCACGACAGGTCCCCTGGAGAAGGCTGACAAATATACCAGTGCTTTTTCAGACTTGAGAGATATTCATAACCATCTCAATGAAATTCAGAAAAAATAATACAAGTTAAAGACTCCAAAAGTTTATAATATTTTTGCCTTATGGAATATGAGTTTAATCCTCAAAAATTTAACATTTTTGTATCTAATTGGCAAAAAAGTCAATATGCATTCATAGTATTTATTTGCATTCTATTTTTTCTGATGACCGCTGAGTTTATTGTGAAGAAGGATGTCGGTGGGATTATCTTTATGTTAGTTGGTTGGCTCTACCTGTTTTGGTGGTTTGAAATAAGATCAATCCGCTTTCAAAGTAGGTCGATAAATCGTGCAATCTCCTATATTAAATGGACTGATGATTTAATTAAGATCCAAACAGTCGATTTTGCTGCTTTTTGGGGTCTTGTCCGAAAGAGTACAATTGATGCCGAATATGAAGCTAGGTCAGTTACACTAAGCATTGCAAAGCCTGATAATCCAATAAAAGCTAAGAATTTAGGTGCAGTATACTTACTTAAGCATCAAAACGAAGAGTACTTTTTAATTGAAGGTTTTTTTGATGACTTTGAAGACGTTTTGGCCGAATTGAAGAACCATGTCGCCCTTAAGTAAATTAACTGACACCTAGTTGCTTAATTGACTCGTTAATTTTCTTCCTCAACCAATAAATAGTCGAAACCCCAAAGCCAATCGAACTATATATGACTATCCCTTCATCATTAAGAATTACGTCTTTCGGATAGCTGCGAACGCTCCATTTTTTGAGTAGCTTTTGCTGTCCTGGCACAATTGAATATTTGAAGGGATAGTCTTTAAAAAGTTCCCGGGCAGTCGCTTCATTGTCTTCAAGAAGTGATAAAAAAATGATCCGTTTATTATTTCCAAAACTATCCACTAATTCATTATAACAAGAGAGCTGAATAGGATGAAAGTCGAGAGAAAGCCAGATGTGTATTACAATGATCTTATTCTTTAAGGTTGCTTTGGAGTAAATCCGTCCGCCGAGATTTTTTCCATTGAGAATCAACGTATCACCTATATGAAAGTTAGGACTTGGGCCAGGCGGACTTTTTATTGCTATCTCCTGTTGTTTTTCTCTACTTAAATGTATTAGCATGAATTCATCCCTGCCCGAATTATTTCTTGTCTGTCGTATAAAATAACGATCAGTTTCTGTGAATGGCCCCCATTCGCTGTATGGAACAACTCTTCCTGATGAACCGACAATTGTTGATGTTGAATCATATGGCATTACAATAGACTTTGCATGGGTCGGAGTTTGGGCAAATGCGCTTAGCGACCAAAGAGGAATCATTCAAATACTTAGCATATTTTTCATAAGAGGGAGGTTTAATTATAAATGTAACGGTATGGTCTAGTATGGTGCAAAATTGAATTATTGTAAATGAATCTAAGAATAGGCTAAAAGAAGAATTCTTTTTTGGTTCACAAATAGAATAATCATAAGTAAATTTACTAAATATGCAGCAGTTTCCTGAATTGAAAGAAAATCAAGTTGCTTTACTGAGGTGTCGGTTAAGGACTGGTCACGTAATTGACGAAAATTTTCGATTGGCAATAAGCGACGACCAGTTGGCTTATACTGTTTTTGACGACGTTGATTCTGCGCTTCATTTTGCGATAAAAATGGTATTAAGCAACAATGAAATTGAATGTGTTATTTACGGAAGGGACAAAGAAGTGATTAAATACGTAACGCTCCAAGATTGTATTCGATAATGTGTCGAGAAAAGATGTTTTTCTGCAATTTGAATTTCTTGTACGCACAGATATTTTAGTTAACAAAAGTTGTCGACCTGGTCGGGGTAGCATTCGTAAATGAATCTCTCTGGAATCTTCATGCGTCCAATCCCATGTTCACGCTTTGTGCTATTTGTCCATTGTTCTCGAATCAATAAACCTCCACAACGAATCACTTCTATAATCCGATTGATTGCTTCCCACTATCTTTTCCAGGTTGTCCGTTAGCAATTGAACTTCATAGGATGTATTTCCCGAAAAGAATATAAGACTATATTTTGGAGAGTATCTCCTTAAGTAATTTCGCGTGGTCGGGGTCGACTTGTTTAACAGTCGCACAATTTCGTTTATTTCCATTCGCGTGCATCGAACCATTTGTGAACCTCTTCCATAGGGAATGACATTGATACTATCAACCAGAGTTGACTGAAGGATTCTGGGGTTGATACCACACTTAGGAACCAAGAAAAGGTAAAACAAAATGAGGAAGACCATTAAGCAAAGGCTTATACCTTTGAGCCTTACCCAGCTTTTATTGTGCACCGACATAATTCCTATTTGAAATCAAAAATAGCCATTCTCTATTTCGTGCCGGGAAATTTGATTGATTGTCGAAATCATCGATTTGGATAGCACGCCGTTCGCCTGGAATATCATCTCTCGCCTAATCTCCAACTGCCCAT
Source organism: Bacteroidota bacterium (assembly GCA_030706735.1). GTDB lineage: Bacteria > Bacteroidota > Bacteroidia > Chitinophagales > Chitinophagaceae > Puia. Next base: position 77,970 of record JAUZNZ010000017.1, read on the forward strand.
CGATATTTTCCTTATCTTACTTATAGTTTTGATTCAAGATTCTCTTTGCTAAATCACTTCAATGTCTTGGCTTTTTGACTATACCTATTATAGAGCTTGCAAGATCTATGCGAAAAAGGAGCCAAAAGGAATGACACTGGATGGTGTTGTATTTTTATCTTTAATACAGTTTCTTAATTGTTTCTCTATTTATTGTGTCTTTGAATTGCTTGAGCAGAAGAAATATGACATCAGCAAATTTCCAGCATTAGCATTTTCAGCATTGCTTTTGGTGTTGAATACGATACGTTATATAAAGCATCCCTTTCAAGTATTAAATGAACGATGGGAGAAGGAAGATCCGAATTTGAGGATCCGTAATGGTTCAATCGTATTTTTGTATATCGTTCTGAGTTTCGCCACTTGCATTACATTGGATATCTACCTTGGCAGTCAAAATTGGATCTAGGCAGGCAATCAATTTTCAATCAGACCCACTATTGCTTCAAAATTGCCTCAATCTCCTCAATCAATTTCCCCGCCGGCTCCAAGAGCTCTTTTACCCTTTGCTCGTCAAAATCGATAAAGTCGTCATAGTCCCCTGTTTGTCGAAGGTCGAACAAACGGGTATAAAACCTCCCTGACTCGGAATCGATAATTCCTGTCTTTATGAAATGTAATCCGAAAAGCTGCCTGATTCCAGCATGAGAGTGAGCTTCAAAATCTTTGTCCGCCAGAAGGGCGGAAACGGCATAAAAGCAGGCGTAATAAAGGCGATTTACCGCTGTATTCCAAGCTGGTTTTTGACCAATACAGAAATCTCGTTATAAGTCTCCCTGGCTTTAGCAATCCTGTATTTTACGAGATCATCCTTATCGCCTTGGCTCATAATATGATTCCGTCTTTGGTAACATTTTTGTAAAATGGAGTAATGCGATGGCGGGATTCCCAATCCTTCCTGGATAAGATCAATGGACTGATAATGGTTCCAGTCTCGAATTCAATATCATATAAGGGATCGCTAATCCTTTTTTCTTCGGATGGAGAGACCTTGTCCCTGTCAACAAGGATTAACAGATCAATGTCGGAATTCCGGATATTTGTCCCGCGAGCGTGCGACCCATAAAGCACCAGGGTTGCTCTTGGTTCTGTAGATGATACAGAGGACTTGATTCGTTTCAATATGACACTATTACGGACCATGGTAATATTTTAATCTCGCGCACTGTAAAGATAACTAGAATTAGTCGGCTGAGCAACCAAAGTATCTGTGCAAATAAGGGCTGAATGCCCTGTAGCATAAGGAGCAATTTCCGCCTTGCTGAGTTTATCTCCCATTTTTTCTGAAATTCTCCAAGTTCGCTTCCTTTAAGCAAATTAGCGAACCTGAATGGCAGAATCTTATGGATTGATTTTCCGAAATCTATTTTCTGGGGAAATTATATATGATATCGAGCTCTCGCAATTTTGTTTGGCATCTATTTACGTGTTAGGACAGGCGTCTAAAAGGCGTCTCTATCAATTTTCCTCTCTTTCAGTATTGCCTTAAATGCCTTTTTGTTCGGTGAATCCGAGTTAGAATAAACCCTCTGATTAATAAGCCATCTCAATTTTTCATCAGGCAGCTTTCTGAAAGCGCCAATTAGTCGCTCGATTTCTTCCTGCTCTCTTTGTTTCTTGGATGCCATTATTTCTTTTTAGCCGCCTTCAATGATGAGTTGCGACTTTTTCGCCTCCAGGATGGTCATCGCCTCCTTGTTGTGAGTCTTCTCAACCTTATTGGCCGGTTTGGCGAAGGTGAAAATTCCGGTGGCCATTCGCTGACCCCTTCCGCGGCCCCATTCGAGGGTATAAAAACTCTTTTTTGCGTCCTTAGCAGGACGCGCGACAATATTAATATTCATGGGATAAAATTTGAAGGTTTAAGATTGACAGGAAACAGGACGAATTACTTGAGTTGCGGAGGATCAATCTCACGGTCGCCACTCACAAAGTCCGCCCCATTTCCGTGTGTCAAATGTAGGGGTTTCATGTGTCAATTATGTGTCAAAAAAAGCGGGGAAAAGCGTGAATTTGTGTCAAAAAAACGACACATGAAAAACAAAAAACCTTGCAAATCAATGACTTACAAGGTTTTTAGGTGCGCGGGAAGAGATTCGAACTCTCACACCCTTTCGGGCGCTACCACCTCAAAGTAGTGCGTCTACCAATTTCGCCACCCACGCATGAACGGCTGCAAAAATAAGATTTTCGACTGATTTTCCGCCTCTATTTATTCAGGACGATCCGGAAGGTCGTGCCTTTGCCGATCTCGGACTGTTTGACAAACAATTCGCCTTTATGGTATTGCTCGATGATACGCTTGGAGAGGCTGAGGCCCAGTCCCCAACCCCTTTTTTTGGTTGTAAAACCCGGCTTGAACACCTTTTCCAGGTTCTTTTTGGCAATTCCCTTGCCCGTGTCAGTGATGTCCACAATCACCTCCTTATCGACCTCCCTGATGGAGACGACAATGCTGCCCTTGCCTTCCATGGCGTCGAGCGCATTTTTGAGCAAATTTTCGATCACCCAATCGAATAATGGACCCGAGATGAGCACGGGGATCCGTTCCTCGGTTTGTACCTGCAAGCTCATCTGCACCTTCCCTGTCGCCCGTTTTCTCATATAGTCCACCATGTTCCGGACCTGACGGATGAGGTCACGTTCTTCGAGCTGGGGTTTGCTGCCGATCTTGCCGAATCGGTCCGAGATCAGCTTGAGGCGATCGACATCCTTTTGGATCTCCTGGACGATCTTCGGTTCGGTGTCGATCTCCTTCAACATCTCGACCCAGCCCTCCAGCGAGGAGACAGGGGTACCCAACTGATGAGCCGTCTCTTTGGCCATGCCCGCCCAGAGCTGGTTTTGCGTAGCCTTGTTCCGGATGGTGATGGAATAGAGCGTAAAGAAAATAAAGCTGGCGACGATGAACAGCTGCACCAGCGGATAATAGCGAACCTCATCCAGCAAGGTCGTATGGCCATAATAATACCGGTTCGCCGTATAGGGTTTGTCGCTCAACCTGATCTCGAGCGGTTGGTTCTCCGATCTGAACCTCTTCAGTTCATGTTGGGGATAATCCTTGTCTGCGGCGACCTTTGCGGAATCCAGGTTGATGAATCCCGTGATGCTGTCCCTCTCATTGGTCTCGATGATGGGAATGGACTGCTGGCCATTCCGGATAAGGTTGGGCAAGGTCAGGTCCATGCCGTTCACAATGGCCTTGCTGGCGGCGACCCATTCTTCCACCTTCTGCCGCTCTTCCGCGGCGATCTTCTTCGCGAGGTATTGTGAATAAAACACCGTTCCGCTCACGATGATGATGGCCAGCAGCGCAAAGAGCGACCTCCAGTTCAACATGGATCGTATCATGGACCGAATTTAAGGCTTTCCCGTATTTTTGACCTACATTAACCATTCCCAGTGAGGCCTGTTGTCGCTATAGTCATCCTGAATTTTAACGGTCGCAAGTATCTCGAACTTTTTCTGCCTTCGGTGCTGGCCAGCTCCTATGGCGGCAAGGAGGTCATCGTGGCCGACAATGCATCCACCGATGATTCGGTTGCCTACCTCCGGGAGCGACACCCGGAAATACGCGTGATCTCCCTGGACAGGAACTATGGGTTTGCGGGTGGCTATAACCGGGCCTTGAAAGAAGTGGATGCCGACTATTATGTGCTACTGAATTCGGACGTGGAGGTCGAAACCGGGTGGATCGAACCCATCCTGGACCTGATGGAAGGGGACAAGACCATTGCCGCCTGCCAGCCGAAAATATTGTCCTGGGCTCATCGGGACGAGTTCGAGTATGCGGGCGCCGCGGGCGGATGGATGGATCACCTGGGATATCCCTTTGCGAAAGGGCGGATCTTCGACGTCTGCGAAAAGGACCAGGGTCAGTATGACCTAGCCGAACCTGTTTTCTGGGCCAGCGGGGCTGCCTTATTCATACGGTCGGTATTATATCACCGGGCGGGTGGGTTGGATAGCTATTTTTTCGCGCACCAGGAAGAGATCGATCTGTGCTGGCGACTGCAATTATCCGGATACCAGGTCTATTGTTGTCCCTCTTCGCGAGTCTATCATGTCGGCGGAGGAACCCTGCCTAAAGGCAATGCGAGAAAGGTCTTCCTCAATTTCCGCAACAACCTGATCATGCTGGCGAAGAACCTGCCGGTCAGGCAATCCTTCTGGAAGATCCCGCTGCGCTTTTCCCTGGACCACGTCTCGGCCTGGAAATCGCTCTTCTCCGGTGAAGTATCCTATTTTTTTTCCGTCCTGAAGGCCCATTTCGGCTTTATTAATTGGTTGCTGTTCAGGCAAAAAGAGAGTGTTTTTCCGGAACGAAAGGATTTGCGCCTACAGGGATGGTACCGGCGAAGCATTGCCTGGCAGTATTTCGTCCTGGGAAAGAAAACTTTTAGGGAAATTATGAATGGTAAACGCTGATTTTTTGGTTCAAACCTTTATTTTTGCACGGTAATTAACTCATTATGGATCAACATCTGGAGAATAAAGACCCCAAATTGAAGGACATTGCGTACAGTTGGGTGGATTCTTCCGTATTCCTCTTCTACCTGGAGGTGTTCTGTATAGTCGCCTTTCTGGTAGGGGCCTCCTATGGCTTATATACACACCGGTATAAAGGCAAGCCAGAAGTCGAGGTTCCCGGCAATACGCTGTACACGCCCCAATACAAGTAGAGGCAACAAAATTTCTCCGTGAGGGGTGTAATGCTTATTTTTGCACTCCCCAATAAGTTCTTATAGTGCGTGCAACATGCGGAAGTAGCTCAGTTGGTAGAGCGCAACCTTGCCAAGGTTGAGGTCGCGGGTTCGAGCCTCGTCTTCCGCTCTTCATTCCATCCCGGGCTTACCAGGATGGAATTTTTTGTTTAGGCCCGGCTGTAAGGCCGTCCGGGCCCTGGTGGCGGAACTGGTAGACGCGCAGGACTTAAAATCCTGTTTGCAGTAATGCAAGTACGGGTTCGATTCCCGTCTGGGGCACACAGCCTTTCCAGCGAAGTTGGAAGGGCTTTTTTGTTGCGCAGCGGGGCGAGCATGGTAAGCTATTCGGTTGTTACGCCATCAAATGCTGCCCCCTTGGCTTCCGCTTCCTTTTTGGTAGAACGTACCAATCCGTCTTTGTGGTGAGCAGGGGAATAAATGGTGTACATTTTTAGATCTGCAGTGCCATCCAAATTAATGATATTGTGTTTTGCTCCAGCAGGGACTACGATCGCATCCCCATCCTTTATTTCGTATTCATTGCCATCTATGACACATTTTCCGTGCCCTGATTCAATCCGGAAAAACTGATCGTTGTCTGCATGGATTTCTTCACCGATGTCTTCTTTTGGTTTGAGACTCATAAGCACCAGTTGGCTATGTTTGGACGTGTATAATACTTTCCGGAAATTTATGTTGCCTACCGCTGCTTTATCGATATTCGTTTTAAATCCTTTCATTTCTTAAATTTTACTAAAAATTAGGGCACAGGAATTTCTACTAAATTGACCTGACTCAAACTGTTGTATGATTTTCATCAGAGGGTCCCTGAATCTTCCGCTTGCACGCCAACAAACCCCGGTGCGCATGGTTTATGCCCCAAATTGCCGAAGGTGGTGGTCGCAGTGTTTGTAGACGAAGCATCCCAGCTGGTCTTTTGTCATTTTGCCAAAGAACCAGTGGACAAGATGATCTTTGTCGTAGGCGCCATAGTCATTGATCAAGGCGATCCATTTCTTCTTTTCCTCTTCGATATCCCGGACGGGCTCCGTGACTTTGAGGGTTGCCGACGTGGGTGCGTTCTTCCCGAGCTGTTTGGTCTCGTCCTTTAAAATGCCTTTTATGACCATTGGGCCGATCAGCCTTCCCAGGAAGGACCTTTTGATCGGGACCCGCCCGAAGTAATATTCCTCGCAGGCAGCGCAGTGCCGAAGCATTTGTCCCACCGACATTTTCCCCCAACGGGCCTTGCTTTCGGCGCTGAGGCTATTGATCCGGCCGACGATGTCATTCCGGGTCTGGCTTTCAAATATTGATCTCATGGATTAAATTTACACCGATTCGCTTTTAAACCCTGATCATCCATGAAGAAAAATAGTTATCTCTACCTGGCCCTTATCGTCGCCGCAGGATGGGCTGCGTGCCATCATGCCGGTCAACATGCGGGATCAGCCGGGCAGATTGCTCCGGACACTTTGTCAACCGGGAGAGACAGCCTGGTCGCCCGCGACACCCCGACGAATTCCATCGCCGGAGCAAGAGTGGAAAAGGAAAAACCTGTCATTCTAAAGACGCATCTGAAGGATACTTCCCGCTTGTCCGGCTCTTTTATTCTTTTTCTTCTACCGGATCAAGCCCGGTATGCGGAACTGAGCAGCGACCCCGATGACGAGGTGAATGAGAGCGATGCGGACTTCGCCTCAGGGATCGTAGGCACGAAAGATAGTCTTCGGACCATAGACAAGTACAGGAACATACGGTTTGCCGCCACGCCAAGCAGGTATATCGTTATTGCGGATTGCTATGGCGGCCCCCTCGTCATCGACCGGGATACGGTCAGTTATGGCTATATCCTCTCGGGAAAAGGAAAAAAGATCGCGACCGAATACAATTCCGTGCATAGCGGGAATTACCTTGGAGAGATCGACGAGTACTTCGGCCTGGTCCGGTGATAGCTCTAAGACTTTAATATTCTTCCCAGCACCGCCTCCTTAAGATTTCTGCTCACCGGGATCATGGCATTGGCGATCCGGAGCATGCCTCCTTCCACGACGGAAACCTTGTCCAGGGCAACGAGGTATGATTTGTGGACTTTCATGAAACGATCGGGTGGCAGCAGGGACTCCATGTTCTTCAACGTATCATAGACCATGAGTTTTTTTGTGCCCGTGTAAATGAGCACGTAGTTATCCGCCGCCTCCACGTACAGCAATTCTTTAAAAAGCAGCTTTTCATATTTGCCATTCGCCTTGACGAAGAAGTAGCCCTCCTCCGCCTGAAGGGCGGGTACCGTCGGGGTGAGGATGGTCTGGATGGGGCCGGCCGGGATGGCGTCGGCCGGGACGCGCACCGGCCCGGCGGAGCCGGTTGCCCGTTGGCGTAAGGCATGAAATTCCTGCGCCTTGCAGCATGCCTTAAGCAGGCGGTTAAAATCAACCGGCTTGATCAAATAGTCCATCACATCCAATTCATACCCTTTCAACGCATATTCGGGATAGGCCGTCGTCACAATGATCATGGGCGGTTGACGCAGGGTTCTTATCAGATCCAGCCCATTCAGGCCCGGCATCTCGATATCCAGGAAGATAAGGTCGGGGTGAAGCGTCGCCACGAGGTCCATCGCCTGATAGGCATTTTCGCCAATACCGACAAGTTCCAGGAAAGCGATCTCTTTTAATTCCTCCGCCATCCCCTTGCGGGCGACCGGCTCATCATCCACTATGATACATCGCAGTTTCATCAACCAGTCTTGTTAAATAATGCCATTCATGCTATGCGTAGGACAAGCGTCGCCTCATAGCGTTCCTCATTGCGGCGGCTGGTCAGTTCATGCCTTCCGGCGTAGAGGTGTCCCAGCCGACGCCTCACATTTTCCAGTCCGATGCCTTCGGTACCCGGCGCCGGGTCCTGTTCCCCGGACACCGAATTGCGGGTTTGAAGACGGAAGGTATTGCCTTCGACGCAGCAAGATATGTCAATCGCATTCAGCTTGTCAGGATGACCCGCGACATGCTTGAAGCAATTTTCAATGATCGGCATCAATAAAAAAGGAGAAATAGAAAAACCCTTCACTTCGTCGATCCCTTCACAAGTGATCCGGTAGTTGTCATTCAGCCGTTCCCTTTGCAAGTCGATATAAGATCGAATGAAGGACAGCTCTTTTTCGACCTCCACGAAGGGGTGGTTGCACTCATACAATTGGTACCTCAGCATATTTGAGAATCGCTGCAGCGTTTCCCTCGCCGGCACATTGGAACGATCAATCTTATAATAGATCGTATTCAGCGCATTGAAAAGGAAATGCGGATTGATCTGTTGTTTAAGCAATTCCAGCTCGGACATTGCTTTCTCCTTCTGGATCTTTTCCAATTGATGCTCTGCCTGCAAACGTCCAACGGCAAGTTGGACTGCGGCGCCAACAGAGGAAATGAAAAATACCATGAAATACGAACCGAAGACCAGATCAGCCCAGAACCAGTAAAAATAATGTCCCTGGGAACGGGCGACATCACGGTGGTAATCGGACAGCGAATGGTCCAACAGCTTCAACTGGGTCAAAATAATGAGGGTCCCGCCCAGGAGGACGAGCGCTGCAAAGCAGGCGAAGAACAGGGCGATCCTCTTCCGGTAAACCATGCGGGGCAGCAAGACCTCTACGGTCACGACCAGTGCCGACATCGAAACCGTCACATCCACCAGCGTGGACAACAAGGCCCTTGGTATGACCGGCATCCCTCCCATTTTGAAGAGCAACCAAAAAAGGAAGAAGAGCAAGCCAAAAACCAAATAATATGCACGTCGGCTCCTTATCCGCATACACTAAAAATACGCCCAACGTTTCAGAATCCCCACCTCCTTATGCGAAAAGCCATTTTCGCGGGGTGAATGGCAAAGACGGCCGGATGCCCAGTAAATCAAGCCGGTCACTGAAATTCTTTTCCTACCCATGTTCTGCCGGGTAGTTTTACAAAAAACCAAGATCTATGGACAGAAAAAAATTTATCAGAGGCACTGCCGGTACCTTTTCCGGCCTATTTTTTCTCAAGCAACTGGTGTCGGCCCATGGCGCCCTGTCTCCTCATAGCGGGCAAGCCGGTACTACAGCTGCGGGTCGTCTTGTGGGCGATACCACGCAACCGATCCCGGTCCAACAAGGGTCTCCCCCTTTGTCCCTGGACCAGGTAAAAGAATTCGTCGTCGCCGGCCATGGAAATTTAGCAAAAACCCAGGCCATGGTAAAGGAAAATCCAAACCTTGTCTTTGCCAAATACGACTGGGGAAATGGAGATTTCGAGGCCGCGATAGAAGGCGCCGGCCATGTCGGCAACAGAGAGGTCGCCGAATTCCTTATCGATACCGGGTCAAGGGTGACCTTATTTGTCCTGACCATGTTGGGGAGGACCGAACTGGTAAAGCCAATCCTTGAAGCCTATCCAAAATTGATCTTTGCCCATGGTCCGCATGGATTTACCATGTTACATCATGCCAAGGTCGGTGGAGCGGCAGGAGAGGAGCTTTATGCGTATCTCCAGGAAAAGGGACAGAAACAAGATTGGGTAAAGATCAGGTGATCGGTCCCGGGATAGTTATTTGGGGCGATCCAGGAATTTGGAAAGACCAGCTAAAATAGCATCTGCGTATTCTCTCGCCTCATCCGTCTTTGGCGCAAAGGCCGGCTCCAGGCCCTTCCCTGGCGCCTCCCTGATGACCTGCGCGGGATACAGCTCCTGAATATCGTCATCCTGCGGGATGATCGTGTACTGAAGATGGTCTCGCTTATTGATCGTGGAAACGGTTGCCAGACAGCGACGACCCTCAAAAATGAATACAATCTCGAAAACTCCCATAAATGAATTTGGTTGAGGGCCGGTTGTCCGTAAAGAATCTTCTTCTACCGTGGCAAAGGAAATCCTATGCCAGGGCAGCTTCGCTGAACCATTACCGGGATGGGGACCGGCGACACCATGTTGAGGAAATACTTGCCGCGGGCGTGGGCGTCAATGGAAGCGATAACCCAGGATCACTTTGAAGATGTCGTTGTCGGTGCTTTGGGTCAGGCCCCAGCCGTAACCGAAGTTCAGTTCCCAGTCGGGCGACCAATCGAGGTCGACGGCGGCAAATAATTGGTGCTGCTGACTCTGGTAGGGTTGAAAATCATTCAGCGGACCCAGGGAACCATAGTATTCGAATCCGCCCGCGATCACTTTCGTGATATTATAAGATGCTTTCAGGTTGGGGGAAAAGACATATCCCAATGTCTTTGTGCCGCCGTGAAAAGATTTGTCGAACGTGGGGTTAAAAGAAGCATACAGGTTTCCCCATTGTTTGTCAATAATGGGGCGGATCTCCAGTGTCCAGTCGTCCTCACTGTACTCCCTTTTCTGATAGCCCGCCTCCATCGACAAACTTACTCCTACCGGCCATTTCCAGGAATCCGGGACCCGCACGCGCGGCCTGATATGGCTACCGACATAGTTCGTTCGGCGATCATCCCCCAGTGTATTGAAAAAATAGAATCCGGTCTCAAACCAGGAGTTCCAGCCGTGCGTGATCTCGATCGTCTCATGAAAAACATGATTTGTAGGCAGCACCCCGCCCTCGACCGTTTTCTGGCCATCGAAAGTGAAGTTGCTGTGCAACTCCACCATGGTATTATTCTTCAGGACGGTTTGGGATCCGTAGACCTGAATTTCGTAATTCTCCTGGGCGGACGCAGGCAGGGACATGATGAAACAAAGGATCATCCAAGCCGAAAAAAAATTGAGGATCAGTCGCATATTGGAAACCGTGAACTGGCGCTAATATACGACATGATCGCGTATCCGGATGCTATCAGGATTGTTTTGGGGCCCTTCGATTGGGGTTGAAGGACTCACGACTTTCCAGTTTTCCATGCCGGCCCTGTATGGTGACGGAGGCATTGGCCTTTTTCGCCTCCTTTCGGGCGGTGCGGACCGCCTTTTCCCTGCTATCGAAGACCTCTTCTTTTTTGTCCTTTTCCTTTTTTACTGCCCACTCCTCTCCATGGGGCACGACGTATCGATCTTCTCCGTGCTGTTTGACATCGGTGGTTCTCGAGCTGCCCGTGGCGGCTTTCGATGGTTTGCCATGATCCACAGCCCAATCTTTCGCCCGGCTGATTGCCGTGGCGATGGCGATCCCCTCGTCCATATGCTTCTCTTCCAGTAAGGCGTTGGCGATCTCAATCGCCTTATTTCGTACGTCTTCGGGGAGATTCTTCATTGAAACCGGGTAATCTTTCTTTGTCCAAGGCATAAATGATATTTTAGATAAGATAATATTTTAGTTAAGATCTCAGAGCGCATTTTCGTATTGTTCCAGGCTGTCCAGCATACTGCGAATTCCATACAATTGCGATTCCAGCAGCCGACGGAGCGTCGGTTCCACCAGCCCGGCGATAGCCAACGCGGCCTGATAGGCCAGTCGGACAGCGACCATTTCCACCTTGCAGGATTCCAGGATGATCTTATGATCTTCCCCGGCGATCTCCGTTTTTCCCCGGGCCCAGGTATTATAGACGTTCCCTCTCCTCTTATGATGTTGTGGGGCACCATCGAAAGCGGATATGCTATTGAGCAATTCCTGTTGATATTGAATGCTTTGCCGGATGGCCTCGCCAAAAATGACCTTCAGATCCGGCGCGGAACGCCCAAAATGGAAAAGCGCTTTCCGGTAATTCTCCGACCGGTCGAAATGTACCTGGATCAGGTCATGGATGATTCGTACTGCGGTGGTGTGGCCTGCGGGTGTCATAACTGGAATTTGAGTGATTCGTCTCGGTTGGGAAATTCAAAAATTGTACCCGGGCGACCTACTCGACCAGCAGCCGGGTGTTCAAAATGCCCATGGCTACGTAAAGAACCGGTGAGATCAGCACTTCGAGCAGGGAACCGACCAAATTATGCAGCGGAAGGGGCAGTGAACCCCATTGCCAGGCGAGAATGCCAAAGAGGAACAGAACGAACAGGAGGAAAATATGCAAGGCGTGCCAGACCTGCATCATCCAGGGAACCGTATATTTCCCGAGCGCATACACGCCGATAGCATATACCAGCGCCACGCAGCCCAAACCGCTGAAATGCCGGAGGATCCGGGGAATGAAGAAATAGTAGCTGGTATCGACCAGGAAGATATTATACAGGGAATACAGGGCCAGGATCAGCAGCAAACCTCCCCAAAAGAACAATTGCCTATGACTGAGCCTGAACATGGGTCAGCACCGGTTTATGTGTGAATATGTACCACAAAAAGAAAACAAAGCCGTATACTAAAAAGGTGAACAAATAATGATGCGAAAAATCCAGCAGCGCCGGGGAATGGAGATAGATCAGGGTCAATCCGGCGCAACGCGCGACATTGACCAGATAGATCAGGGAGGCTCCCGTGAAAATAAAGACCAGGCGCCGCCAGGCCTTTGCCGGAAAACACAGAATAAACCCTATATACAGAACAATCAGTTCCAAGCCGTTGCATACATCGGCAATAGATAGCGCCGGTTGGCGGCCGGCGTCTATTTCCATGACGTGGTAATAATGGGCCCTCCCTTCCGGTTCGAATCGAATCGCATCCTTGGCAGTAAAGCTCTGCGAGCGTGTCACGAAATCCAGCGTGGCCGCGGCGCCCTTGCCAACCGCGAAAGTCAATGGACCATCCAATACCCTGCCTGGCAACAGGAAGAGCAGATAGACCGATTTCCAAACGATGAACAAGACCAATGCCTTCAGCAGGAACACTCGCACCGGGCGCGGTATCGCCTTCCACTTATCAAGGATCAACATATGCAAATGCTAAAGTGCGGGTGCGGACTTGCCCGCCGCCACCTTCCAAATGCCAAAACCGATCCCGGCAACCAGCAATATGGCCATTCCGCCATTGAGGGGAACATTCGGTCCTGATGCGGGATCGGCGCTATGAGGTCCGCGCCTCCTGCCAAAATCCGTTCTCGACTCGTATTCATGCATGCGCATGACGCGGCTACTATTCTCTTCAGCCCAGGTTGGACCGTGATGATGAGGATCATTGCCATAGGGACTATTGGCAAGGGCCCGAATGCCTGGAAGGGCAGCCAGGAAGATCAAGGTGGTAAAAAGGCAGCGTGCAACTGTTTTCATAACGAGAATTTTTATAACTGTTTAACTGATGACCGTCTTATGAATGCAATTCACTTGCCACCGGTCCAGAACCGGGAAGGGCCCCGAAACGCCTGTTCCTGAGGTATGGAAGTCTCATTGCGGAATATTTTCTACAGCAGGCCGCCGTGAGAAATATTTGTTTAATCCTTTCTATTTCAATAAATTTAAAGACCATTCAAAACCTATTATTCAAGTCAGCCATAACATGATTGCTTTTAGGAAGCTTTGCGTACTCTGCCTGATTCAGACCCTTTGGGCGCTCCCCTTTTCCGCATGCGCTCAGCAAAATGCAGGTACGGGAAGTTTCGCCCCATCGGACGACAGCGTAAGAAGGGGCTATATTCGGTCGTCCGGGCCCGATCTCCCTTTGTATATTGGCCAGGAATACATACCCAACGGGCGTAGGACCAAGGGCTTTCCTTTTTTCCAGTCTAACGAGCCCCTGCCCGGTTCACTTTACTACAATGACGCACACTATAACAAGGTGGATATCCAGTATGACCTCGTGCTTGACGGGGTGGTCATCAGCAATTTCAGCGGCGACGGACGGATCGAATTGGTCAGGGATAAGCTCCTGAATTTCACTATGGGGGGACATCATTTCGTCTATTTGTGCCCGTCAAAGTCTGCCATCAAAGCAGGCTATTATGACCAATTGTACAAGGGGGGCGTATCGGCCTTTGCCCGGTACGAAAAGAAGCTCGTATTTCCCTCGAACCTGGAGGATCAGCCCAGGTATGACGATTATCATTATTACTATGTGGAAATGGGCGGCGCATACTATGAAGTAGGCTCGAAAGGCGCATTGCTCGATCTGTTCAGGGACAAAAAAGAAGAACTAAAAAAATACATCCGGGGGAACCGAATAAATTTCAGCCGGGATTGGGAAGCGGCATTGGTCAAAACCACGGCATATTACGATGAACTAAAAAAATGATATGCGACATTCCGGCCTGCACGCATCCCTCTTCGTCCTTTCCTTAACCCTTATTACAAGCGCCCATGGCCAGGATAAGCGGATCAGCGGCGATTTTCAGGGAATACCTTTCAGTCAGTTGGTGAGCAAGATGGCAGCGGCTTCGGGATACACTTTCTATTACGATCCTGCGGAAACGGACAGCCTCGTCATTCATGTTACCGTAGAACACGCGACCCTGCCCGAACTGCTAGACCTGGTATTTCGCGGCACCGATCTTCATTATGCCATCGATCCGGCGGGCCGCGTATTTATAAGCAAACTGTTCGTCATACAAACCCAATTGCCGGCCGAGGCGACCAGGCAGGACGGACCTCCCATCTCCATCCCAGGCGATCCAACCCAAAAGCAGGAAGAGGATCCATCCTCCAAACATATCCTGAAGGCCATAGAGGAGAATAAGCTGATCGAGATCGGAAGGAAAGACGGCAAGGCGTTACAAGGCAAGGCCACCCTGGCCGGTTACATCAGGGATGCCAAGACCGGCGAGGCCATCGTCGGGGCTTCGGTTTATGCCGATAGCTCCACACGTGTCGTCATCACCGATCAGTTCGGATATTATTCCCTCACCTTGCCGAGGGGGCGTCATGTGATCCGTATCAGCAGCCAGGGTATGAAGGATACCCGGAGACAAGTCCTTGTTTATGGCGACGGAAAGCTGAGCGTCGATATGCAGGAATTCATAGCCAGCCTGAAGACCGTTATCGTGTCGGCGGAAAAAACCTCCAATACGCGAAGCACCCAAATGGGAGTGAACCGGTTGAACATCAAGACCATCAAACAGGTACCGGTCGTCTTCGGGGAAACGGACATCCTGAAGGTCGTCCTGACGCTTCCCGGCGTGACTTCGGTCGGAGAGGCCAGCAACGGGTTCAATGTCCGGGGAGGGTCCACCGATCAGAACCTGATCCTCTTCGATGAGGCGACGATTTACAATCCAAGTCATTTATTCGGTTTTTTCTCGGCTTTCAACGCCGACGTTGTAAAAGGCATTGAACTATATAAGAGTGCGATCCCGGAGAAATACGGCGGACGCCTTTCGTCGGTGCTGGACGTATCGATGCTGGACGGGAACAGCAAAAAATGGACGGGATCGGGAGGGATCGGCCCGCTCACCAGCCGGTTCTTCATCGAAGGCCCGCTGGTAAAAGATAAGACCTCGATGGTCGCTTCGGTAAGGACGACCTATTCGGACTGGGTGCTCCGGACCATTCCGAACAATGCATACAGCAACAGCACGACGGGTTTTTCGGATGCCAACCTGCGGATCACGCACATGATCGACCAGAAGAACTCGATCTATGTGATGGGGTATTTCAGTACGGACCACTTCAATCTGAATACCGATTCCGTCTATCATTATAGCAACCAAAATGGCAATATAAAGTGGAAGCATATCTTTTCCAATAAATCGAATGCGCTGATCACGGCCGGAATGGATCGCTACCAATACAGCGTGTCCGATCCCCGGAGCGGTACAAGCGCATACAAACTGGGCTTCGATATCAACCAGACCTATCTCCGGGCGGATTTTAATTATTTACCCGGCAACAAGCATATTTTCAACTATGGGGTGAACAGCATTTATTACAAACTGCATCCGGGATCTTATGAACCCGTGGGAGCGAAGTCCCTGGTTGTCCCCAATACCGTGGCCGCCGAACAAGCCCTCGAGAGCGCCATTTATGCGGGAGACCAGTATTCGGTGTCCCAGAAACTAGCTATTAATGCCGGCGTGCGCTGGTCTGTTTTCAATTACCTGGGAACGCACCAGGAATATGAATATGCGCCGGGGTTCCCAAAGCAAACTACGACGATCACCGACTCCATCTTCTACGGATCAGGAAAGGTCATCAAGACCTATGCGGCGCCCGAAATCAGAATATCTGCCCGATACCAGTTGGGTAAGGATGCGTCCGTCAAGGCCAGCTTTAACACGACCCGCCAATACATCCATATGTTGTCCAATACCGTGGCCGTTTCCCCTACCGACATCTGGAAATTGAGCGATCCCCATATCAAGCCCCAGCAGGGTCTTCAGTACTCCCTGGGTTACTACCGGAACTTTTCGGCAAATACGATCGAGACGTCGGTCGAAGTTTATTATAAACAGATCGGCGATTACCTGGACTATAAGAGCGGAGCCAGCCTGGTCTTAAATCACCATATCGAGACGGACGTCCTGACCACGAAGGGTAAGGCCTATGGCGTCGAGCTGCTTGTCAAGAAGGCCTCAGGAAGGCTTAATGGCTGGTTCAGCTATGCCTTTTCGAGAACCTTTCTCAAACAGGACGATCCGCTGGCGGGTGAATCGATCAATAATGGGAAATACTACCCCGCCAGTTTCGATAAGCCGCACAATGTGAACTTCATCGGAAACTACCGGTTCTCCCATCGGTACAGCGTTTCGCTGAACATCGTCTACAGCACGGGCCGGCCCATCACCTTACCCCTGTCCGTCTTCCAGCTCGGCGGGACGACGGGCCTTTTCTATTCGGAGCGGAACCAGTACCGGATCCCGGACTATTTCCGGACCGATCTGTCCGTCAATATTGACGGGAATCACCGTATAAAGAAGCTTACCCATAATTTCTGGTCCGCCGGCGTCTACAACCTAACCGGCAGGCAAAACCCTTATTCCGTGTACTTCACCCAGGAGAACGGGCAGGTTAAGGGATATAAGCTATCGATCTTCGGGGCGCCCATCCCGTTCATCACGTATAATATCAAATTCTAGACGATGCACAAGCCTTCCCGGATAGCCTGGTTCGTTCTGTGCATGGTCCTCTGCCAGACCGGTTGCAAACAAATCTATGAACCGCCTGCGATAAAAGCCAACAATGACTACCTGGTGGTCGATGGCTTTATCAATATCGGGCCGGGAGCGGTTACTTCGATCAATCTGAACCGCACGCGAAGATTGACGGATACGACCGCCACAGGCATTCCCGAACTGGGCGCGCAGGTAAGCATCCTGAGCAATACGGGCGCTGCCTTTGCTTTACAGGATACGGCCCACAAGGGCATCTATGTAAGCCAGCCACTGGCGCTGGATATCAGCCGGCAGTATCGTATTGCCGTAACCACGTCCGATGGGCGAAAGTATCAATCGGACCTGGTGAGCTGCAAACCGTCCCCGTCTATCGACAGCATTACGTGGGAGCAGCCTTTTAACCTGACGTTTTTTGTCAGCACGCATGACGTCGATGCAAAGACCCGCTTTTATCGATGGGATTATATCGAGACCTGGGAGCATGACGCGCCGCTGCAGACGCCCTGGGGCGTTAAGGATGGGATGATCTTCGCCGTGGATTCCACAACGCAGAAAGCGCAGTGCTGGACGACGGTCCAATCCACTTCCGTCATGGTCGACAATTCAACGGCGCTTAGCCAGGACCTCGTCGAAAAATTTCCACTTTATACCATTCCCTATGGGGACTCCAGGCTGGATGTCAAATACAGCGTGCTGGTGCGGCAATTTGCGCTGACCGAGGATGCCTACAATTACTGGGTACTCATCGAAAAGACCTCCCAGGGTCTGGGAACCTTATTCGACCTGCAGCCCACACAGCTCCACGGGAATATTCACTGCATCAGTAATCCGTCCGAGCCGGTGATCGGTTTCATGAGCGCCACATCGGTTCAACAGGAGCGGCTTTTTCTTTATAATACCAACCTGTCGAATTGGCCGCACAATTCGCCGGGGTTCGGGTGTGATACCACGGAAATCCCGCAGAACCCCGTCGATTTCCGGATCTATAATTTCGCGGATACATTCTATGCACCTTATTATTTTATCAGCAACGGTCCGCTTGTCCTTGCATCGCGGGTCTGCCTGGATTGCACGCTATTCGGGGGGAACAATGTGAGGCCGCCCTATTGGCCCTAAACTATGCGATCAACCATTATGCAGATGATCAACGATATGCGGAATATGTCCAGGATCCTCTTAGCAGGTTTCCTGGTACTATACCTGGGGGATTGCAAGCAGGCTTATGAACCGCCGGCCATCAGGGGAGGAAATGACTACCTGGTCGTTGACGGCTTCATCAACGTGGCTCCCGGCTCCGTGACGACGATCGATCTGAACAGGGCCAGGAGGTTATCGGACAGCACAGCCGTGGGGATCCCGGAACTTAATGCCCAGGTGGCCATCCAAAGCAAGGGGGGAAGCAGCTGGCCTTTACAGGATGCGGGGCATAACGGCTATTATGTCAGCCAGCCCCTGACCCTGGATATTTCGCAGACCTACCGGCTCTCGGTAACAACAGCCGATGGGCGAAAATATCTGTCCGATCCCGTCCCGTGCAAACCGACGCCTCCGATCGACAGCATTACCTGGAGCCAGCCCAATGACCTTACTTTTTCCATCAGCACCCATGACGTCGCGGCGAAGACGCACTATTACCGGTGGGACTATATCGAAACCTGGCAGCATGATGCGGCGCTCCAAACGCCATGGGGAGTGAACAACGGGCATATCTATGCCACGGACTCCACGACCCAACGCTCCCACTGCTGGACCGTCTTGCATTCGACCCAGGTGATGCTCGACAATACGAGCGCGCTCAGCCAGGACCTGGTCGACAAATTCCCGATCTATACCATTCCGTTCGGGGATTCCAGGCTGGATATCAAATACCGCATACACGTCAGGCAATATGCGCTGACGTCCGACGCTTATTCCTATTGGCTCCAGATCCAAAAAACCTCGCAAGGCCTGGGAACGCTATTCGACCTGCAGCCGGCGCAACTGATCGGAAACGTACACTGCCTTACCAATCCGGCGGAGCCGGTCATCGGCTATGTCAGCGCCAGTACTTTGCAGGAGGATTCATTGTTCCTCTACAATACCAACCTTCATTACTGGACGCACAACTCGCCCGGTTTCGGCTGCGACACGCTCGGCATACCGGCAGATCCCAATGACTTCAGCAATTATACTTACGCAGATACCAATTGGGCGCCTTATTATTTTGACGGACCCACTACCCTGATCCTGGCCTCCAAAATATGTCTGGATTGCCTGGAACTTGGAGGTACTACCACGAGACCGCCCAACTGGCCATAACAAAGCTTAAAACCATGAATATGACCCGGTACGCATATACTTCCCTTCTTTCTATCCTGACGATGCATGCCGGCCTGTCTTCCACGGCGCAAACGACCAACAGGGACCTGCTCACCGGGTCCTTCCGGCAATATCATTCGCAGACCTACCAGGAAAAGCTATTCGTGCATGTCGACCGTACCTTTTATCTGGTCGGGGAAACCATCTGGTTCAAAGTTTATGATGTCGACGAATATTCCAACCGGCCGGCTACTCTCTCGGCGGTATCGTATGTAGAGGTGACCGGCAGGGACGAAAAGCCCTGGCTGCAGGCCAGGATCGAGATGCAGGATGGAAGGGGCAGCGGATCTTTCCAGTTGCCGGCGTCCTTCCCTTCAGGCAATTATCTGTTGCGCGCTTATACCAGCTGGATGAAGAATTTTTCCCCAAGCCTGTATTTCAGTCAGCAAATTACGGTCATCAATACGCTTACGCAGCCAATACCCTTTGCTCACCTTGAACCGACGCTGCCCACCGCAAAGGATAAGGGAGAAATCCAATTCTTCCCCGAAGGCGGGAACCTGGTCGCGGGTCTGGAATCGAAGGTGGCCTTCAAGGCCGTGAACAGTCGGGGCGTCGGTGTATCCTGCCAGGGGATTGTCGTGAATCAGAAAAGGGATACGGTAGCCAGGTTCCATTCCTTTCGGTTCGGGATGGGAAATTTCCAGTTTACTCCCGTCAAGGGAGACCGTTATGAAGCTCTGGCAGAGATGGGCGATACGACCACCGTGCAAAAACTGCCTTCGATCTTCGAACAGGGATATGTCATGTCTTTGACCGATCCGGGAGGAGACAAGTTAAGGATCATCGTACACAGCAACCTGGCGTTCGTCAATCCGACGGTTTACCTGTTTGTGCAGACACGTCATACCGTAAAGGGAGTTCTTGAGGGTTCGATATCGAATGGGGTTGCGGACTTTATGATCGAGAAGAGCAGTCTGGGCGACGGTATCACGCAATTCACCCTCTTCAATGCGGACCGTGTTCCCCTGTGCGAAAGACTGTATTTCAAGGCGCCCGCAGGGCAATTACGCATTGAGGCAGGCATGGCCCAAACCGTCTTTGGAACAAGGAAAAGGATCGACCTGGACCTGGCGACCACCGATCTGAGTGGCCGACCGGTAAAAGCCGACCTTTCTCTGGCCGTATTCCACCTTGACTCATTACAGACCTTGCCGCAGGAAAATATACTCAGCTACCTTCTGCTGACGGGTGATCTGCGGGGGAGGATCGACTCCGCATCCTATTACTTCGAAAATAGCGGCCCCGACATTGCGGCGGCCGTAGACAACCTCATGCTCACGCAGGGCTGGACGAGGTTCAGGTGGGAGGACGTGCTACAAAACAAAATACCTGCGTTCACCTGGCTACCCGAACCGGATGGCCATATCATCACAGGAAAAGTTATCGACAAACGGACGGGACTGGGGGCTTCTCACGTGACCGGGTACCTGTCGGTTCCCGGAAAGCATTTCGAATTCAGTGCTTCGGTAAGCAAGCCGAACGGGGATATCCGGTTCCATGTGCGGAAGTTCTTCGGCAACAGCGAAATTGTTGTCCAAACCAATAGCCAAACGGACAGCAACTACCGCATAGATATTACCAATCCATTCTCCGAAGAGCCTTCGCCGATGGCCATCCCCGACCTTCAGTTCCCCGATCGGCTAAAGAGCGCGTTGCTTACCCGAAGCATCAACGCGCAGGTGGAAAATACGTACCGGATCGCCCTGAAACACCGGCTTGCCGTTGCGGAAGCGGAAGACACGACGGCATTTTACGGCCAGCCCGACCTGCATTACAACCTGGACGATTACACCCGCTTTGTTACCCTGGAGGAGGTGATCAGGGAATATGTTTTGGACGTCCATCTCAAGGAACAGTCCGGCAAATACGATTTCCGGGTACGAAATAGCCTGTTCAATACTTTCTTCGAAGAGGCGCCGCTCGTGTTGCTGGACGGCATTCCCGTATTCGATGCCGGCAAGGTCGTGAATATGGATCCGCTGAGGATCCGCTCCCTCGAGGTCGTGACTCACCGGTTCTATACGAACTCCACCGTAGCGGATGGCATATTGAGCTACAAGACCTATGACGGCGACCTGGCGGGCTATCCGCTGGATCCGAATGCCGTCGCGGTCCAATACAGCGGGTTACAGCAGCGGCGCGAATTCTACATGCCATCCTATGACCACGCGGAGGAGGTGCGTAGTCCAATACCTGATCTGAGGAACCTCCTTATTTGGGATCCGGCCGTGCGGACGGACGAGCAGGGAAAAAAGCGACTTTCGTTAACCACTTCCGATCTGCCAGGAACCTACCTTGTCGTATTACAGGGGCTCACTGAGGACGGCTTACCCGGGAGCGTCGTCCGGACGTTCACGGTCAACCGGTAGTGGCATGCTTTTTTTGTAAAGCGCTTTATATGGAATATTCCATGAACCGAATAAACCCATTGATTATGGCTAAGTATTCAAAAGGCGCAGCCAATAAGGTCGAGAAGGCCATGCATGAAAAGAATGAGGGGACATTGAAGAGCGGGCGGAGCGGAAAGAAAGTGACAAGCCGAAAACAGGCCATTGCGATCGGCCTGTCCGAAGCGAGAAAGGAAGGGGCCAGGGTTCCAAAGAAGAAATGATCCGACGCCGTAGGTCTTAATAAAAACCCGGCTCCTGGGAGCCGGGTATTATACATTGTCCAGTCGATCGAAGAAGTCGCCATCCTACACTTTGGCAGCCAGTTCGGCGCCGGCCTTGAATTTGGCCACTTTTTTAGCCTTGATCTTGATCGTCGCCCCGGTTTGCGGGTTACGGCCGTTCCGGGCTGCGCGCTTGGAGACGGAGAAGGTTCCAAAACCAACGAGAGTGACCTTGCTGCCTTTTTTGAGGGTCTTGGCCACCGCGTCAATAAATGAGTCAAGGGCGGCATTCGCCTGCTTCTTGGAGATGTCTGCATCTCCGGCGATCTTTTCGATCAGTTCAGCTTTGTTCATTGTTATAGATTTATTGTTTAGTCAATCGTCGGCAAAAGTATCGGTTTTTTAGGTAATATGACCGGGGGAGGCAGCAAAAAAACCTGTGCGTCGTATTTTACCATATTAAAAATCCATTATATAAGGCTGGTGGGCAAGGGCTGTATAATCAAATGCCAGTTTTTGCGTTTATAAAGCGCATACCTTGCATCTTTCAACGAATGCACCCCCTTTTATGAAATGGATCGTCAAGCCCGGCATTGTCGTACACCAGAAAATAGCCTGGCTGTTGTTATTTTCGGCTGTTACGCTTGCCGGCGTCGGTTGGATCATCTTTACGAGTGAACGGAATATCGAGCGTACGAACCTGAGGATCGGCCAGACGTATGAGATCGTCGCCACCTGTCAAAACATGATCATTGCCGTCTCGGGGGATACGGGCGGGGGGGTGACCGGCAAAGGGCAGCAAGCCGGAGGCACCGCTGTTCAGAGAGTATTGGAACAGTATCTGGACAGCCTGCGCGTGCTGAGCCGCGAGAACAATGACCAGCAACAGCATATCTTCCGCCTGCAGAACCTCATAGACAGAATGCCTGCGGACGGCCAGGCCGGTATCAGGGAACTCCTCTATCTGATGGTCCGGGAAGAAAACGGTCTTCTCGCCAGCCGCAAAAGCCAGAATAAGGCAGCGATCCGGAAGACAGCCCTCGGATTGGTGATCGGGAGGGCGGCAAGCTTCCTATTTGTAGTCATCGTTCTTATACAGGTTAACAGCGACATCACGCGAAGGAAGAAAACGCAGGAGCAGTTGGCCAGGGCCGTTGCGGAAGCCGAATCGGCCAAACAAATGCAGGAGCAGTTCCTGGCCAACATGAGCCATGAGATCAGGACGCCGATGAATGGCATCAAGGGTATGACTGACCTGCTGATGGGTACAGACCTGACCGAAAAGCAGCAGGAGCTCACGGGCATTATCAAGAGCTCGGTCAATAATTTGCTCGTTGTGATCAATGATATCCTGGATTTTTCCAAGATCAAGGCAGGCAAACTGACGATCGAAAAGATCGACTTCAGCCTTAAGGAAGCATTGAAAAATGCCAGGGCCTTATTCGAACACCGGTTGAAGAAGAAGGGCCTGACCCTGTCTGTGGAGATCGATCCCGCCATCCCGGACCTGCTTAGCGGCGACCCGCACCGTCTCAGCCAGGTATTGATCAACCTGGTGGGAAATGCCATCAAATTCACGGACCAGGGTGAGATCCGGATCGGCGTGTCCCTGATGGAACGCCAGGAAGACCAGGTCGTTCTGGCTTTTACGATCAGCGACTCCGGCATTGGCATCGCGCCGGAGAGCCTGCCCATCATATTCGACAGTTTCTCGCAAGCAGGGCAGGATATATCCCGCCGTTATGGAGGAACCGGCCTGGGCCTTACCATCAGCAAGCAATTATTGCAATTGCAGGGCGGAGATATCAGCGTCAGCAGCACCGTTGGCAAAGGATCTACATTCCGGTTCCACCTGCCGTACGAAATCGGGAACATTAAAGGGGTGTCAGGCGTTACGACCGAAGCTAATACCGATTACAGTAACCTCCTCACCGGAAAATCCTTTCTCGTGGCAGAGGACAATGAGATCAATCAGAAACTGATCGACTATGTCTTGCGAAAAGCAGGCGGTGATGTCGAACTCGTCAACAATGGAGCCGAGGCCATACGGGTACTCCAGGACGGAAAACTGGTCGATCTGATCATCATGGACCTGCAAATGCCGGAAATGGATGGCTATATGACCACCCGTTATATCCGCAACGACCTTCATATGCAGACGCCGATCATCGCCATGACAGCCACTGCGATGAAGGGGGAGCAGTTGCAATGCATCGAATCGGGCATGAACGAATATATGACGAAGCCCTTTGAATTTGCTGACTTATATAAGAAGATCAATAACTTGCTGAGCTGACCTTAAAGCTCCTTGAGCCATCTGACCAGCTCGTCGCGGCCTTTCCCCGTCTTTTGTTGAAGCCTGCCCAGCAGTTCGTCGTCCTTGCCTTCCTCATATTTGAGATCGTCATCGGTGAGGTGGGCATATGCCTGCTTGACTTTGCCCTTCATTTCGTTCCATTTCCCTTTCAATTGAAGATTTGACATACCGGTGGTTTTATACATTGTTGTTATTTGGACAATAGCCAAAAAATCATGCCACGCGGGAAAAAACCCTATTTTCGGATCATGAAAAATTGGGCGGGCAATTATACGTACAGCACGTCGACGGTGCATGAGGCCACTTCGGTCGAAGAGGTCCGGGAACTGGTGCAAAAGCATGACCGGCTGAAGGTCCTGGGCACACGCCATTGTTTTAACGGCATTGCGGATTCAATGAATCGTTTTTTGTCGCTCGCGCAAATGAACAGGATCACCGGCCTGGATATTGCCAGGCAAACCGTTACCGCAGAGGCGGGCGTACGGTATGGCGATCTCGCCACCTGGCTGCACGAGCGGGGGCATGCCTTACACAACCTTGCTTCGCTACCCCATATCTCCGTTGTGGGGGGGTGTATCACGGCCACACATGGGTCCGGCGTAGGCAATGGCAACCTGGCCACGGCCGTGCTTGCGATCGAGTTTATGACCGCCGATGGAGAAATAGTCACGTTGTCGTCTGACCGCGAACCGGATCGGTTTTTCGGGGGCGTAGTGAATCTCGGCGGGTTGGGCGTGATCCTGCGAACGACGTTGGCGGTCGAACCCGCTTATTCCGTGCACCAGACGGTTTATGAAAATCTTCCCCTGGAGGAGTTGGGCGATCACTTCGGGGAGATCATGTCGGCAGGTTACAGCGTCAGCCTCTTTACGGACTGGCGTCAGGGCCAGATCGATTCGATTTGGGTAAAGGGCCGGGCCGGCCAGGCGCCGACGGCCGAACTTTTCGGGGCGCGGGCAGCCGACCGTAATTTGCATCCTATCAAGGATATCGGGCCGGAACACTGTACGGAGCAAAGGGGTGTGGCTGGTCCCTGGCACGAACGGCTACCTCATTTCCGGATGGGATTCACGCCCAGCAGCGGAGAGGAACTGCAATCTGAATATTTCGTACCGCGGGAGCATTCCTTTGATGCCATCCTGGCCATTGCGCGCCTCAGCGAGGAGATATCGCCCGCCCTGCTCATCTCCGAGATCCGTTCCATCGCCGAAGATGAACTATGGATGAGCCCCTGCTACAGGCAGGCCAGCACGGCCATCCACTTCACCTGGAAACCCGATTGGGCCACAGTGCGGGGGTTGCTGCCTTTGATCGAAGCGCAATTGGCCCCGTTTCAGGCCCGACCGCACTGGGGCAAGCTTTTCGACCTGCCGCATGCCCGGCTGCGCGAATTATATCCCAAACTTCCCGAATTTCGGGAGCTCCTCCTGCACTATGATCCCAGGGGAAAATTCAGGAATGATTACCTGGACAAGCTGATCTTTGGAAAGTGATGGCAACCAGGAACGTTAATTAACCAGCCAGTCCCTGATCTGGATCACGTCCTGGGAATAGCTTTGCAGACTTTTCCGGTCATAGATGAGTCCAACGCCCTTTGCGTAATAAATCTCATAGCGCTCGCCGGTGCCGTTGTAGGATCCTCCGACGGACTTTAATTCCGGCAACACCGATATTTTATAAACGTTTGAAAAGGCCGTTCCATTGATGACCACCGTTGCATTCGCGTCGATGCAGGAGAACCGGTATTGCAGGAGGATCGTTTGGCCGCCCTGAATGGCGCCCGAGTATTCACCGGATATCCAGGAATCACCGGTAGTGAGGTTCTCCTTCAGAAAATGAATGTCGCCCAATACCTGCGGCGTGTAGGCAAGCGAATTCGTGTATTTGTCCACGGGCCCATATTCGTAATAATCGGCACCCGCCTTCCGGAAAAAATATTGCCGGGGAGCGAGGTTCCCTTCGCGTTGCTGCACGATGAAATAGACATTTCCGTTCATGGTCACCGTATCGACCAGCTGCCTGCCGAGGGTGTCGCCCTGGGGGAAGAGGTTGTCATAATTCCAATAACTGGCCGGGGTCAGGGGGAAGTGGTCGGGATTGGAGACCGATATAACTTGTTTCACCCTGACGGAAAAAGAACAGGCGGATAAGCCGGCGTGCACGGCAAAAAGATCCACGCCCTGGTTCTGCGGCGTGCCCGAGCCGGCCAATCTCACCGTCTGTACGCCCGCGGCCGTGAAGGTCCCGGAGCCGCTAAAGGAATATCCATTGACCGTATCGGTAAGTATCCGATAGGTACCCGGCGTAGTCACATTCACCCTGATATCGATATGATTGGACGTATCCAGCGGGAAGGCTTTCACATAGCCGCCCCAAAGACTGTCACTCATGCAACTATTGGGAGAGCCGGGCAGGACATATGAGGCCGGACCGGGAGATGACGGATTGGTCAGGACGTTCAGAGAGAACTGGCAGCTTCCGGCATCATAGGTGACGGTGAAATTGTCAATGCCGGCCTGCATGGGCGTACCGGCGGCCATCAATCTGACCTTGAAGGAACCCGTGTCGGGGAAATTGCCGGATCCATTGAACGAATAGCCGTTTACCGTATCGCTGTTAATAAAATACCTTCCCTTCGCGGAT
Source organism: Bacteroidota bacterium (assembly GCA_030706735.1). Classification (GTDB taxonomy): domain Bacteria; phylum Bacteroidota; class Bacteroidia; order Chitinophagales; family Chitinophagaceae; genus Puia. Next base: position 104,549 of record JAUZNZ010000017.1, read on the forward strand.
ACGCTGATTGTGACGACGACGGAATTTGTATCACCGAGTGATTGGCCGGAGAAATAGGTCCCGGAAACTACTATCGGCGAGCAGTCGCCGTTGATCTCCTTTTCCAGGGCCCCTGAAGAGATCAGTCCCTGCTCCAAACTATATTCCCTGGCACAGGAAGAAATGATACACAGCCATCCAACAAGGGAAACACAGACAAGCCTCCTGGTCACATTCAATAATTTGGCTCAATATACATCATTTGGGCAAGAGGATGGTGAACTGGGAACCCTTTCCAGGCTGGCTACGCGCCCTGATATATCCCTTGTGATTGTCGACGATCTTCTTACCGATGGCCAGGCCGATGCCGGTGCCCTGGTAGTTGGTGGGATCGAGCCGCTGGAAAATGCCAAAGATCTTGTGGCTGAAGCGTTCGTCGAAACCGATGCCATTATCGGCAACCACGATGGAGACGTAGTCTGCCGCGATGATACGGAATTCTTCTCCCAGCGCGGATGATACGGGTTCCTCCCGGATGTCTATCACCGGGCGGCCATTATTAAACTTGATCGCATTGCTGATCAGGTTCTGAAAAAGCTGATGCAACTGGCCTTCGATACCCCTGATCACCGGCAATTTTTGCACATTGAACTTCACGACCTTGTCCCGTATGCTTATCTCCAGGTCATCAATGATCTGGTTTATCACGTCATTGAGGTCCACTTTGGTATAAGGCGTATCGACCCGGGATAAGCGCGCCAATGTCAGGATATTGTCGATGAGACTTTGCATCCTGTTGGAGGAGTTGATCATTTTCCCGAGGTAATCGGCCTCCTGTCGTTCCAATTTGCTATCGATCTTCTCCCTAAGCATATTGCCAAATACCTGTATCTTCCGCAATGGCTCTTTCAGGTCATGCGATGCGACAGAGGCGAATTGCATCAGATCCATATTGGATTTCTGCAACTCATAATTGGTATTTTCAAGCTGCTGTGAAGTGATCTTGAGCTCTTCATATCCGCGCTCGATCTTTTCGGAACTACTTTTCCGGTCGGTGATATCGGTGAACGTGACCACCAGCCCATCCATCATCTTCACCGCGATGATCTCGAACCAGCGCTGCCATTCCTGATTATAAAATTCAAAGGCCCTGGTCTCGCCGGATTCAACGACTTCCCTGTACGCATCGAATATCTTCGACTCCACATGGCCAAATAGCTGCCGAAAACGCCGGTGTATGACGCCATCCGGGAGTCCTAGCAGAGAGAGGCTGGCTTTGTTCGCGGAAACAATTTCGAAATCCACCACGGCATTCCGTTCATCCCGGATGGCCGTCAGCCCCAGGATACCGCTGGTCGAGCTGTTGTATACCGCCTCGAGGGTGTTATTGAGCCGCTTGATCTCGGAAACATCTATAAAGCTGACAACCACTCCGTCGTTCTGGTTATTCTGCCGCAGGTAGGGCGCGATCCGCATCAGGTAGGTCTTATCCTCCATGGGGACCTCTTTTTGCAGTACCTGTCCGGACTGCATGACCGATTTGATATCGTTAACAAAGTTCAGATCGCGCATGTTCGTGGATATATCCACGATCGATCGTCCGATGTCGCCGGCAATAAGGTTCACCTGCCTGGTCGCCATCGGCGTGAATTTTCTGATAACCAGCCTTCGGTCGATCAGGATCTGACCGATATCGGAATTCCGGAAATAGTTGTTCAGATCATCATTCAGTTCAATGAGTTCCCTGATCTTCAATTGATGTTCGGCATTGACGGTATGCAGTTCTTCATTGAGGGACTGAAGTTCTTCGTTCGTACTTTGCAGCTCCTCATTGGAGGAGATGATCTCCTCATTGCTGGATTGCAGCTCCTCATTGGAGGATTCAACCTCCTCCAGCAGGGCCTGCAGGTTCTCTTTTGTATCGATCAGCTCCTGTTCCAGCTGCCGGATGCGCTCGTTGGAATAGGTCCCCGGAGTGATCGTGGTGACGGCGCTGATCTTTTTTGCTATCGCTTCCTCTTCCTTAAGTACAATGAACAGGAAGGGTTGCATGTAGGATTTTTGAACGACGTAAGGCTTGATGATCACGGTGACCACCTTCTCCACCTTGTCATGAACATATTTGATGTTACGGAGGACCACGCGTTCGTTGTCCTTCATCGCCTTGCGGATGCCTGTGCTCAGGGCAATGGACAGGTCGGTCGGGACCAGCTTCAGCAAGTTGAAGTTGAAATTGTTCTCCGGAAAGTCCATGAACTTCTTAAAATGTCCCATGGCCTGCTTGACCTCAAAATTCTTGTCGATGAATATCCCTGCGAACCCATATTCCTCCATTAAGGTGTCCCTGAATATATCCGACAGATGATTCAGGGCATTCTTCGCTTTGACAAAACTGGTCGCCACACTTATCGCTCCATCGGCGGGATTCGAGAAGGATTCGAGGTCAGCCACGCGTGTCTTGCTAATGCATCGATAGATCTTCCATTTTTTATCGACCTCCGTCATGACTTCCTTAAGAATGCTGATATTCTCACTTGGCCCGAGGAAAAGATAGCCATCGTCGATGATCGAAAAATGGAACTTCTGCAGGATGCTCTTTTGCAATGCCGGGTTCATATAGATCAGGGCGTTCCGGCAGGTAAGGAGGTCGATCTTGCTGAACGGAGGATCCTTGAGCATATCGTGTTTTGCGAAAACGATCATCTTGCGAATGGCCGGGACGACCCGGTATCCCCCGCCATCCCTGACAAAATAGCGTTTGAGCCGTTCGGGACCGACGTTCTTTACCTGATCGGCGGTGTATACCCCTTTGGAAGCATAGTCGATCACGTCCTGGCTAATGTCGGAAGCGAATATCTTGACGTCCCGATCGTGAGCATATTGTCGTCCGAGATATTCATCGAACAAGATGGCTAGCGAATAGGCCTCTTCGCCAGTACTGCAGCCCGCTACCCAGACCTTAACTATATCCCTGCTATCCTTTCTGGCAAAAATGTCGGGGATCACGGCGGTCTTCAGCGTGTCGAAGGCCTGCTCATCCCGGAAAAAACGCGTGACGTGAAGCAGGAATTCCTTACAGAGCCTTTGCACTTCTTCGGGATGCCTGGTCAGGCATTCATAGTACTCCCCGATCGACTTGATGTTCATCTCGGCCATCCGTTTGGCGATCCTCCGGTAGATGGTTGGCCGTTTATAATTTGAAAAATCATGGCTGGTTATCCGGAAAACCAGGGCGAGTATCTCCTGGACGAAGGCTTCTTCCTGGATGCTAAGCACCTTAAATGAACGAAGCAGGGGCGCCTCCTTGATAAATTCCAGCAATTCCTCAGCGATCATATCCGGCGAAAGGATCAGATCCACGTACCCGGAAGAGACCGCGCTGTTGGGCATGCCGTCAAATTGTGCCGTTGCCGGATCCTGCACGACGATCGTTCCTCCATTGTCCTTGATCGCCTGAATCCCTTTAGTGCCATCGGTCCCCGTGCCCGATAAGATGATCCCTACCGACCTTTCCGCCTTGTCCCTGGCCAGGGATTCGAAAAAAGTATCGATGGCGGTGTTGGGCTGATGATCCCTTATTTTTTCCACGACCTTCAATCGGCCCTCCTGCAGGGTGAGGATCTTTCGGGGAGGGATCAAATAGATACTATCCGGCAACAGGGTCATTCCATCCGCCGCCTCGAGTACCTGCATTTCGGTGTGTTTGGAAAGAAGGTCAGCCATCAGGCTTTTATAATCCGGAGAGAGGTGTTGGATAATGATGAAAGAGAATCCCGTGGTAGCGGGCATATTGTCGAACAGCTCGTTAATGGCCTCCAGGCCACCCGCAGAAGCCCCGATACCTACCACATAGCTGTTTGGTAATGAGTTTCGTAGCTGAATTTTTTCGGTCACATTCTTCATGCAAAACCAATTTATCTTTTATATTTGCCCGTATTTCACGCTATTTTTGCACTAACGGGCCTTGTTGCAATGAAAATATTATTAATCGAAGATGATCTGGATGATATAGAGCTGCTCCAAGAAGGCCTTGGCGATTTCCCCTATGAAATGGATGTCGCCAATGACGGAGGTCTGGCGGTGGAATATATCAAAGCCAGCAAGAGTCGTCCTGACCTGATCGTGCTCGATCTGAACCTGCCCAAGATCCATGGGAGGGACGTCATCCTGGAAATCAAAGCCTCTCCCCTTTTCCAACATGTTCCGCTCATCATTTTGACCACCTCTTCCGCTAAGGAAGACATGGAATACGCTTACAAGAATGGAGCCGATAAATATTTATTAAAACCCACGGATTCGCAGCAACTCGATCAGATCGTCTCCATCATTTACAGTTACAGCCCCAAGAAACCTGCATAGCTTTAAAACCCTTGTCAGTCTGGTATTTCAGCATGGATGTCCAGCGGACCGCGGGTTTGCGGACCTGGCTCTCGCTTCGCTAATTTTGCGTCGGAAGGGGAGCTGAATTGTGGAAAAAGTTCCACAATTGTCATCACTCGTTCCTACCTTTAAATTCACGCAAAAAGGGAGTCCCTTTTTCCATAAATTCAGCGTTATGAATGGGTTTACCATTAGAGCCGATAACCAGGCCCCGATACGATTTCTGTTTTATGCCGACAGCGCCCCGGAAACTTGTAAGGCTTTCGCCTCGATGCTCCCATTTAAACGGGTTTTTGTCCATGCCAGAACGTCCGGTCAGGAGGTATGGACGGATGATTCCCCGCGGCTGGACGTTATCCAGGAGAATGCATCCGTCTTTACCGAACCCGGCGAAGCGGTTATCGGACCATCGCGGCCCTTGCGGGCA